>NZ_UIGI01000001.1:3117466-3740959 GCF_900446255.1 Buttiauxella agrestis
GACTGGCCGCACCCATGGCGGTATAAATTGCGTGATCCATTAAGCTATCCCGTCAGTGATTAGCGCAGGTTAACCAGGGTGTTGAGGATCTGGTCCTGGGTTTTGATGGTCTGTGCGTTGGACTGATAGTTACGCTGCGCGACAATCATATTGACCAGTTCTTTACTCAGATCGACGTTCGAGGACTCCAGCGCACCGTTGGTCAGCGTGCCGAAGTTACCGGAACCCGCCGTCCCCAGCAGGGCAACACCTGAAGCATTGGACGCAGACCACACGTTGTTACCTTCAGAAGACAGACCTTCCGGGTTTGCAAAGTTGGACAGAACAATCTGGCCTAACAGCTGGGTTTGCTCGTTGGAGTAATTACCCACAATGCTGCCGTCTTCGTTAATCTGATAGCTCACCAGGTCACCTGGCTTATAGCCATCCTGGTTTGCCGCCACGATGTTGTTGGAGCCGGTGTTCTGCTGCATGGAGTTCAACAGGCTGAAGGTGAAATTCACCGCCGGTGCACCATTCAGTGCGCCTGTCTGGATGTTGAACTGCGGCGTGGTACTGGTGAGAACCTGACCCGGGTTGGCTGGATCTGGCGTGGTGACGTTATCAATGGTGCCATTGGCATTAAAGTTAATCGCCCCCGCACGTACCGCTGGAGACTTGGCAACGCTGCTGTCCTGGGTGTACATATCCCATTTGTTGTCAGCGGTTTTCACGTAGAACACGTTCATGTCATGGGTGTTACCCAGTGAATCAAAAACGGTGATCGAGCCTTTTTTGTTATACGTTGCTGAGTTTGTGGCATCAAAAGGACTCACTTCAGGCACTTTGTCTGAGGAGTTCAGGTTGATTTGCATCGAAGCCTGAGTCGTCAGTTTCGCCGCCATCAGGGTATTAGGAACAGACAGCCCCACCGGGTTCGCCCCTTCCTGAATGGTTGGCGGAGTACCGGTCGCCGGATAACCCGTCAGTTGCATTCCCTGCATGTTCACCAGATTACGGTTTTCATCCAGTTTGAACTGGCCGTTACGGCTGTAATAAACAGAACCGTTGGTATCGACCAGGCGGAAGAAACCATTCTGGCTGATAGCCACATCCAGGCCGCGCCCGGTATTGGTTGTAGTACCGTCGTTAAAGTCCTGGGTGATACCCGCAACTTTTACGCCCAGGCCCACTTTCGAGCCTGCAAACATATCGGCAAACGAAACGCTGCCGGACTTAAAACCGTAGGTGGCGGAGTTGGCAATGTTGTTACCAATCACATCCAGGTTGGTGGCCGCAGCATTCAGGCCGCTGACCGCTTGAGAAAAGCCCATGTTTTACTCCTGCAAAGGGTTGGAGGCTTAGATAATCTGCCTGATATCGTCGAGGGTTGAGGTGCCGTAAGTACCGAGGTCGAGCAAGGTCTTGCCGTTACTGAGCGTGACACCGTTGACCAACGCAAAATTCAGCGGTTGAGCAACCAGTTGTGTCCCGCCATTACTGGCATTGATGGCAACGTTATAAGCGCCGTCCGGCACTGTCGTCCCATCGGTCGCGGTGCCATCCCACGTGAAGGTATGAACCCCTGCACTAAGCGCACCAATATCGAGCGTACGAACCACTTTGCCGGTGTTATCGGTGATGGTTGCGGTGACTTTATCCGCCCCCTGTTGCAACTCAACACCAAACGGCGTGGTCGCTTCACTGCCCGCCAAAATTTTCGAACCAGGGATCATCACGCCATGGCCAATCAGAGCGCTGGCCTGCACAGACTGGTTATTGGTCAACTGACCAGACACAGAACCGAGCGTGGTGTTGAGTTTTTCAATGCCGCTCACGGTGCTGATTTGCGCCAGCTGGGTAGTCAGTTCGTTGTTTTGCAGAGGGTTGGTCGGGTCCTGGTTTTTCAACTGCGCAACGAGCAGCGTCAAAAAGCTACTCTGTAGATCGGCTGCATTGTTCCCGGTAATGCTGCTATTACCCGATAAAGTATTAACACCACTGGTCGTGGTGTCGTTCATATTAACGGCGATGCCCATCAGTCACTCCTTTACTGACCCAAAGTCAGGGTTTTCAACATCATGCTTTTCACGGTGTTGAGCACTTCAACGTTGGCCTGATAGCTGCGTGACGCCGACATGCTGTTGACCATCTCACCCACTACGTCCACGTTTGGCATCCGCACATAACCTTTGGCATCGGCCAGCGGGTTCCCCGGTTGGAACACCAGTTTGTCCTGCTCCTGGCTTTCCTGAATACCCGTCACCTTTACGCCACCCGTTTCAGCACCCGGAGCGGCATCGACCTGGAAAATAACCTGCTTAGCGCGATAAGGTTGGCCGTCCGGGCCAGTGGCGCTATCTGCGTTAGCCAGGTTACTCGCCGCCACGTTCATCCGCTTGGACTGCGCCGTCATTGCCGAACCGGCAATATCAAAAATATTCAGTAATGCCATCTATTAGCCACCCTGTTGCAGCACAGACATCATGCCCTTGATTTGGCCGCCGAGGACCGTGAGATCGGATTGATATTTCAGGCTGTTATCGGCAAATTGCGTACGTTCGCGGTCCATATCGACGGTGTTGCCATCCATAGATGGCTGGTCAGGAACGCGGTAGAGGAGATCAAGAGAAGGTGTTGTTTGTGTCGCCGCCGGAATATGGCGTGCGGAGGTGAGCGCGAGCGCAACACCGCTGCCTTCGGCACGGCCTCTTTCCATCACTTTTTTCATTTCACTGGCAAAATCAATATCGCGAGCCTGATAGCCCGGGGTATCCGCATTGGCGATATTTGCGGCCAGAATTTCCTGACGCTGGGCACGCAAATTAATCGCTTCTTGCTGAAATCGCAGTGAAGCATCCAGTTTGTCTAGCATGTTCCCTCCGCATAATTAGGATTTGTCCGACAGCTTAAATCCCCTTACGCGTGCGTTATCGTTGGAATAGACACAAAATGGGTCGCTATTTGTCGCCTTGATCAATTCGGTGTGCGGTTAAAATCACTGCAACCTGAACAAGGAGAAGCGAGATGGCTGGACTAAAAACCTGGAGCACAATTGCCCTTTTACTGGCCTGCCCGCAGGCTTTCGCCAGTATTCTGGACGCACCATTGACCCAGTTTTTTCAGCAACGTCTGGTGGGTATAAGCAATGAAGTGTCGGTGATTGTAAAAACGCCGGATGCACAATTGCCTCCCTGCCCACTTCCCGATTTTTCGATGCCGGGCAATGGTCGTTTATGGGGCAATGTGAGCGTTCTGGCACGATGCGGAAACGAGAAGCGCTATATTCAGGCAGAAGTGCAAGCTACCGGGAACTACGTGGTGGCAGCGCTTGCACTGCCGCGTGGCACGGTGATCAATGAAAGTCAGGTGCAGCTCAAGCGTGGGCGTTTAGACCAATTGCCTCCGCGTGCAATGCTGGATATCAACCAGGCCAGCAGTGCTGTAACGCTGCGTGATATCGCCCCCAATCAGCCCATTATGTTGTCCATGGTACGCCAGTCCTGGCGTGTGAAAGCCGGACAGCGAGTGCAAGTCGTCGCCGCAGGGGAAGGTTTTAGCGTGAACAGCGAAGGCAAAGCGCTGAATAATGCGGCGGTGGCGCAGAATGCGCGAGTACGAATGGATTCTGGTCAGATTGTGAGCGGCGTCGTCGGCACTGATGGGAATATTCTGATTAATCTATAATATTCCACTGGCGATTAAGAAGGCTATAAAGGTTCTGCGGCGACTGCCGATAGTGTGTTAACAGATGATAGATATTGGCAGGCTCTCGTGCAGTGGGCCACCTCGATGAGGATAGAATAATGAGTATTGATCGCACATCTCCTTTGAAACCGGTAAGCACCGTACAACCGCGTGAAACGTCAGAAGCTCCGCTCCAAAAGAGCCGTCTGGAAAAGAGCACGACACCAAACAGCACCAATGTGACACTCAGCGATGCGCAGGCGAAGTTAGTCCAGCCGGGCAGCGGTGATATCAATATGGAACGCGTTGAAGCACTCAAAACTGCTATCCGCAATGGTGAGCTAAAAATGGATACCGGCAAAATCGCCGATGCACTCATCCAGGAAGCTCAGAGCTATATATTGAGTAAATAATTGCATGAATCGTCTGTTAGAAGTGATGGATCAAATGACTGTGGTGCTCAACTCTCTCAAAGAGGTGATGGACGCCGAGCAGCAACAATTATCCGCAGGCCATGTAAATGGCAGTACATTACAGCGTATTACCGAAGATAAAAGCTCGTTGCTGGCAACGCTTGATTATCTCGAGCAGCTTCGCCGTGCCGAACAGAATGCACATAACACAAGCAGCACGGATATCAGCCAGCGTTGGCAGACGATTACGCAAAAAACGCAGCATTTACGTGATATCAATCAGCACAACGGTTGGCTATTAGAAGATCAGCTGGCGCGCAATGAAGAAGCGCTGGCAGTGCTCAAGCCACATCAGGAACCGAATCTATACGGTGCTGACGGGCAAGCGACGACGGTGAGTCGTGGCGGCAATAAAAAAATAACGATTTAGCGCCATCAAAATTCGAGTGAGGGACCGCCTTAAAGGCGAGTCCTCACTAAACATCTCGTCGATTTATCATAATGATCATCGTCTATCATTGTGAGAAAACATCCCCTGCTCCTGACACCATTCCCTTCCTGAACAACAGCTTGTTTTCCAATGACCATCACAGTTTTTTCATAAGAAATGGCCGTTAGCAATGACTGGCGTACATCTTGCTTCACTCAGGAGCTAAACGAAGCGTGACCTTATTCCTGAGGATGGAGACAAAACCATGTCAGAAAGAATGGGTAAAACACCATTAGGATTGCCCTGCTTGCGAGTTGATGCGCTTGCCAAAGTCACCGGGCAAGCCAGATACACCGACGATATACCAATGACTGGCATGTGCTATGCCAAATACGTTCGCAGCCCCATCGCACACGGATATGCCCGTGCCATTGACTACCGCGCCACGCTTGAAATTCCTGGTGTCGTAGCCGTCTTTACCTGGGAAGATGTGCCGGATATCGCTTTCGCCACAGCGGGCCATGCCTGGACACTCGACCCGGCCAAACAGGACGTTGCCGATCGCTGCTTGCTAACGCAACACGTGCGGCATTTCGGCGATGCCGTAGCAATTGTCGTGGCGCGTGATGAACTTACGGCGGAAAAAGCCGCTGAAACGGTGGAGGTCAGTTGGGAAGAATTGTCCGTTATCACCTCGCCCGAAGCGGCGCTGGCCGACGATGCCCCCGCGATTCATGCAGGCGGCAATCTGCTCAAACGCAGCGAAGCGGCAACTAACAACCCTGCTGCCGCCATGCAGGCTGCGGATCACCAGTTCTCAGGCCGCTTTAAAACGCCTATTGTGCAACACTGCCATATGGAAGGCGTCACCTGCTTTGCCTGGATGGAACAGCCCGACCGCATCACTATTATCTCCAGCACGCAAATCCCGCATATCGTGCGCCGCATTGTCGCGCAGGCACTCAACATGTCGTGGTCAAAAATACGCGTCATCAAACCCTATATTGGCGGCGGGTTTGGCAATAAACAGGATGTGCTGGAAGAGCCAATGGCCGCCTTTTTGACGCTAAAACTGGGTGGCATTCCGGTCAAAGTGTTGATCAGCCGTGAAGAGTGTTTCTTTGCCTCGCGTACCCGCCATGCATTTCGGATTGATGCAAAAATGGGGGTCACATTTGATGGCGTTCTAAAAGGTTTCAGTTTAGATGTGTTGTCCAATACCGGTGCGTATGCCTCGCACGGGCACTCCATTGCTGCCGCCGCAGGAAGCAAAATTTCCTGGCTCTACCCCCGCAGCGCCTATGGTTTCCAGGCAACAACCGTCTACACCAATCTCCCCTCTGCCGGAGCCATGCGTGGCTATGGCGCGCCGCAGGTGGTTTTCGCGGTGGAGTCCTTACTGGATGATGCCGCCGTCGCGTTAAACATCGACCCGGTAGACATCCGTTTACTCAATGCCGCCCGCGAAGGCGATATCAATACGTTGTACAACAGGCCGATACACAGCGCCGGTTTGATTGAGTGCCTTAAACAAGGGCGTGAACGCTTCGGCTGGGACGAGCGCAAAGCGGCGTGTCTGCAAACTCACGGCGACGTTCGCCGTGGCGTTGGCGTGGCCTGTTTTAGCTATACCTCCAACACCTGGCCGGTTGGCGTCGAAATTGCCAGCGTGCGCTTAGTGCTCAACCAGGACGGAATCATCAATCTACAAAGCGGAGCCACGGAAGTTGGGCAAGGTGCCGATACCGTCTTTGCGCAAATGGTCGCCCAAACCATCGGCATGCCCTTCGACATGGTCCACACGATTTCCACGCAGGACACGGACATCACGCCTTTTGACCCTGGCGCATTTGCTTCGCGCCAAAGCTATGTCACCGCACCCGCTTTGCGCGAAGCCGCACAAATTTTAAGGCAAAAAATCCTCCAGCACGCGGCGTTAATGCTGCATCTGCCCGAAATGAAGCTGACAATTATCAATGGCAATATTGTGCTGGAGATGCGCCCGGAACAGGCACTGATCAGCGTGGCTGAACTGGCGATGCACACCTTTTATCATCCCGAACTGGGCGGCCAACTTTCGGCAGAATCCTCCTTTAAAACCCAGACGAATCCGCCGACCTACGGCTGCACATTTGTTGATGTCACCGTCGATATTCCCCTGTGCAAAGTCACCATCAACCGCATCTTAAACCTGCATGATTCCGGGCAAATACTTAACCCGACGCTGGCTGAAGGACAGGTTCATGGCGGTATGGGGATGGGTATTGGCTGGGCGCTGTTTGAAGAGATCATCGTCGATGAGCAAAGCGGCGTGGTGCGTAACCCCAATCTGCTGGATTACAAAATGCCGACCATGCCCGATTTACCGACGCTGGAGTGCGCCTTTGTGGAAACTGACGAACCGCAGTCAGCTTACGGCCATAAAGCACTGGGCGAACCGCCGATTATCTCCCCTGCCGCCGCGATTCGTAACGCAGTGCGCATGGCGACGGGTGTTGCCATCAACACGCTTCCCCTGACGCCAAAACGCCTGTTTCAGGAGTTTGTCGAGGCCGGGCTGATAAAAGGATAATGCTATGTATGACATTGAACGTTACCACCACGCCGAGAGCGTCGCACACGCGGTGGCTCTGCTGGCAGAAGACGAGCAGGCCCGCTTACTGGCGGGCGGAACAGATGTATTGATTCAACTCCACCATCTCAACCCGCGTTATCGCCATATCGTCGATATTCATGATTTACCCGAATTACGCGGCGTGACAGGTAACGACCACGGCGTTATTCGCATTGGTTCCGGCACCACTTTTAGCGAACTCATCGAACATCCTTTGGTGCAACAACACCTTCCGGCGCTGGCTGCATCGGCCTCGGTTATCGCAGGGCCGCAAATCCGTAATGTCGCCACCTATGGCGGTAACATTTGCAACGGCGCAACCAGTGCCGATTCTGCCTGCCCATCGCTGATTTACGAAGCCGAACTGGAGATTGCCACCCCACAAGGAACCCGTTTTGCCTCAATTAACGGTTTCCATACCGGGCCTGGGAAAGTGGCATTAGCCGCCGGAGAAGTGCTGGTGGCCTTCCATTTCAAGCCAGAAAACTACCGCAACAAAGGGGCGGCAAGTTTCAAATATGCGATGCGCGACGCGATGGACATTTCCACTATTGGCTGTAGTGCTTTGTGTGAAATAGCGGCGGGCCGTTTCCGGGAAATCAAACTCGCCTTCGGGGTTGCCGCGCCCACGCCGGTACGTTGTGCGCATGCCGAACACGCCGCGGTCGGGCAACCGTTAACCCACCAAACCCTGGCGGCTATCGCAGAAGCAGTCACGCAAGATGTGTCACCCAGAACCTCCTGGCGTGCTGAAAAATCATTCCGTTTACACCTGATTAGCACGCTGGCAAAACGCGTTATCGAACAGGCGGTGAAACAGGCTGGAGGAGCCATTCAATGAACAGCAAAACCATCAACTGCCGGATTAATGGCGGCAACTATCA
This sequence comes from Buttiauxella agrestis, assembly GCF_900446255.1. Taxonomy (NCBI): domain Bacteria; kingdom Pseudomonadati; phylum Pseudomonadota; class Gammaproteobacteria; order Enterobacterales; family Enterobacteriaceae; genus Buttiauxella; species Buttiauxella agrestis. The sequence continues at coordinate 3,125,474 of NZ_UIGI01000001.1, forward strand.
GTTGAGCGTATCCCCGGCGATGCCGTTATCCGATGTGCTGCGCGCCCAGGGTTTTCTCAGTATTAAACAGGGTTGCTGCGTGGGTGAATGTGGAGCCTGTACGGTGCTGATTGATGGCACCGCCATTGATAGCTGCCTTTATCTGGCGGTTTGGGCACACGATAAATCGATCCGTACCAGTGAAGGGGAAGTGGTGAGCGGTAAACCATCGCCCGTGCAGCAAGCCTTTGCGGAAAGCGGCGCGGTGCAATGTGGATTTTGCACGCCAGGGTTTATCATGGCCGCCACCGCATTACTGGCAAAACCGCGCAGCCAGCCGATGACAGTGTTACAAATTCGTCAGGGGCTGGCGGGTAATTTATGCCGCTGCACGGGGTATCAGATGATTGTCGATGCCGTGCAGGAATGTGAGAACGGACAACACTTCGATTGACGGCTGTTGTGCCGGATGTCGCCGCTCTAAACCGCCTACGAAAGAGGTTTGTCGTCAGTACCATACTTCTTTATTTTGCGATACAGGGTGGCGATCCCTATCCCCAACTCATCCGCCGCCAGTTTTTTATTGCCGTGGCGCATCAGCGCTTCGGCAATAAGCTGCTTTTCCATCTCCTCCAGCGCATGGGCACCATGCTCCGAATGATCGCTACTGTCGTGAGTTTTCGCGGCATGCACCCGGGTGAAATCCACCACGATCTGCCGCTGATTGACAATGTTCGGTGGCAACAGCGACGTGGTAATCACTTCGCCTGAAGGCACCACGTTCACCAGGTACTCCATCATGTTGCTTAACTCGCGCAAATTTCCCGGCCATTGATAGGCCGCCAGCAATGCCATGACATCGGGCGCGATGCCCGGATAAACCAGTCCGATGCGCTTCGTATGCAAATTAAGAAAATAGTGAATCAGCAAAGATAAATCTTCTTTGCGCTCACGCAGCGGCGGCAAGACCACCGGGATCACATTCAAACGGTAATAGAGATCTTCGCGAAACTTCCCTTCGGAAACATACTTCTCCAGATTCTGATTGGTGGCAGAAATGATACGAATATCAATCGGGATTGGGCGACTTGAACCAATAGGCTGAACTTCGCGTGCTTCAATGGCACGCAGCAATTTGGCCTGAATCACTAACGGCATATCGCCAATTTCATCAAGGAACAGCGACCCCTGATCGGCGGCCTGCATTAACCCTTGCTTACCGTTAGTCGACGCACCGGTGAAAGCGCCTTTAACATAACCAAACAGTTCACTTTCCAGCAGTTGCTCAGGGATGGCGGCACAGTTAATCGCGATAAACGGTTTATCATTACGCTGACTGAGTTTATGAATTGCCCAGGCGACCACCTCTTTACCGGTACCACTTTCACCCGTAATCATCACACTCGACGGACCCGGTGCAATCCGGCCAATCAAGCGCTTTAACGCCACCATCGGCTGGCATTCACCAATAATATGTTCGATCTGTGGGGCTTCGTTCACGGCATCCGTATTGATAGCCGTGTGCGATTGATGGAACGCCATTAAAAAAATCTGGTTTTCCTGTACCGTAAGTAACTGACCAATAATTATTTCGCTGCGTTCGTCGAGGGAAATAATATATTGCATATTGCCGCTGGTAAAAGAGTTCTGAAAAGTCAGCGCACGCGCTGAAATCGTTTTCCCCATCAACTGCTCATGGTTGGATTTTAATATTTTTAATGCGACAGGGTTCGCAAATTTTAACTGATTATTTTTATCCAGGATCAACACGCCCTGATCCATATTATCGATGAGGCTTAACAGTATCCCACTGGCGTTACTCTCACCGCTTTGGTCTTCGAGGAGTTTGGAAATAAAAATATTGGAAATATGCTGCACATAATCTGAAAATTCGCGCAAATTGTCTCTTATGCGCTCCTGCTGCTCGCAGTTCAGTGCTACCAGGCTAATCACCCCGACGCAACAGTTCTGAAAAATCACCGGGGTACCGAGGAAAGCTTTTTCCCGGCAATTTTGCTTATCGGTACACCCTTCACAAATGGGGTCAATACCAGACTGCGTGACGACTTTTTCTTTCTTTGATTCAATAACATGCTTTAACAAGCGTGAATTGGTATTTAGCTTTCGCCCCAAAGATTTAGCATAAGGGCCAGTGCCTGCTACTCGAACCAGATTGACATCAACAATCTCAATTTCCAGTTGCAACACACTTGCCAGCATCTTCGCAAAACGGATGATTGTCGGTTGGATCTGCATCAGCGCCGACTGAGTATTTACAGCCATCATGATCGATAGTTTCCTTAGCAATTATTGACTTTCTAATAATCCCTTACTGAACGCCTGGCGACCTAATAAACAGATCTTATAATACTAATTATGCAAGAGAAAACATTGATAATAACCTGACTAATTACATTTGCTCATCATTTAATAGATCTTAATGCTCACGGTTAATTTATCAAATTGATAATTGGAATTGTGCCGTTATCAATTTGGAGAACGAACCCGTGATAATTCCACCCTATACCGCCAGCCTGCTAAATAGCATTTTTCTTTGATTTATCCTGACTGAAAACAACCCGCACCATTTTCATTAAAATAAGCGTGCTTTATCGATTGCGTTCACAAATTTAATTCACCTTTCCCATTCAATCGACCATTTCCCCGCACCTGGCATAGTTATTGTTAATCACTAAATAGCTCACACAGATTTGTTGGGTTAATTCTGCACAGTACAGCAGTCCTGTGACCAGTCATAACAAAGGGTGTTTTGATGAAAACGATTAATGATTTAATTAAAGATCTCAGCAAACTTAACTCTCATCTTCATGAAAAGGATTTCCTGTTAACCTGGGAACAGAGTCCGGATGAGCTCAAGCAAGTCCTCGACGTCGCGGCCGTACTGAAATCCATGCGTGCCGATAACATTGCCACCAACGTCTTTACCAATGGTTTGGGCATCTCCGTTTTCCGTGATAACTCAACCCGTACCCGTTTCTCTTACGCCTCCGCCCTGAATATGCTGGGCCTGGCGCAGCAAGATCTCGATGAAGGCAAATCGCAAATTGCCCACGGCGAAACGGTCCGTGAAACCGCCAACATGATCTCCTTCTGTGCGGACGCCATCGGTATTCGCGATGACATGTTCCTTGGTGCAGGCAACGCTTACATGCGTGAAGTGGGTGCCGCACTCGATGAAGGCTACGAAGAAGGCGTGCTGCCGCAACGCCCTGCCCTGGTCAATCTGCAATGTGATATCGACCATCCCACGCAAGCGATGGCCGATTTGGCCTGGCTGCGCGAGCATTTCGGCTCGCTGGAAAATCTGAAAGGCAAAAAAATCGCCATGACCTGGGCTTACTCGCCAAGTTACGGCAAGCCGCTGTCGGTGCCACAAGGCATCATCGGCCTGATGACCCGCTTTGGTATGGACGTCACGCTTGCGCATCCAGACGGCTATGAGCTGATCCCGGATGTGGTGGAAGTAGCCAAAAACAATGCCAAATCATCCGGTGGCAGCTTCCGCCAGGTCAACTCAATGGAAGAAGCCTTCAAAGATGCCGACATTGTTTATCCAAAATCCTGGGCACCTTACAAAGTCATGGAAGAGCGCACCACCCTGCTGCGCGCCAACGATCACGACGGCCTTAAAGCGCTGGAAAAACAGTGCCTGGCGCAAAACGCCAACCACAAAAATTGGCACTGCACCGAAGAGATGATGAAGCTGACCCGTGACGGCGAAGCCCTGTATATGCACTGCCTGCCGGCGGACATTTCCGGCGTGTCGTGTAAAGAAGGCGAAGTCACCGAAGGCGTATTCGAAAAATACCGTATCGAAACCTACAAAGAAGCCAGCTGGAAGCCTTACATCATCGCCGCAATGATCCTGTCGCGCAAATACGCGAACCCGGGTCAAATCCTTGAAAAACTGCTTAAAGATGCCGTGAAACGTGTCAAATAAAAGGGTCTCTGGCCTGCGGGCCAGAGCATCCTCCAGCAAAACGTCTTTTGCTAATTGAGGTTGGGTTATGTCTGTTTTCTCATTGAAGTTAGCTATCGAACAAAACCGTTTATTCAATGGTGAAATATCCCCGTTGTTCACCAGCGAACAAACCCGCAAAGCCCGAGCATTTCACCAGAAGATTGCCGGTTACCAACCGACGCCGTTGTGTGAACTTAACGAGCTTGCCAGCCTGTTCGGTGTCGGCAAGATTCTGGTTAAAGATGAGTCCCAGCGCTTTGGTCTGAACGCCTTCAAAATGCTGGGTGGCACCTACGCCATCGCACAGTTGCTGTGCGAAAAATACCAGATGGATATCAATGATTTCTCGTTTGAGAAAATCAAAAACACCATCAAAGAAAAAATGACCTTCGCCACCACCACTGACGGAAACCACGGGCGCGGCGTGGCCTGGGCTGCCCGGCAACTGGGGCAGCATGCGGTGGTCTATATGCCGAAAGGGTCGGCGCAAGAACGCGTGGACCACATTCTCAATCTCGGTGCGGAATGCATCGTCACCGACATGAATTACGACGACACCGTGCGTATGACCATGCAGACCGCCAAAGAACGGGGCTGGGAAGTGGTGCAGGACACCGCCTGGGAAGGTTACACCAAAATCCCGACCTGGATTATGCAAGGCTATTCGACGCTTGCCGACGAAGCCGTCGAACAGATGAAACAGCTTGGCATCGAACGCCCGACTCACGTCTTTTTACAAGCGGGTGTCGGGGCGATGGCTGGCGGCGTGCTCGGATATATGGCCGATGTGTACGGGGCGCAACGCCTGCACTCCGTAATCGTTGAGCCAGAACTGGCCGACTGTATTTACCGCTCCGGCGTGAAAGGCGACATCGTCAACGTTAGCGGTGATATGCCCACCATCATGGCAGGTCTTGCCTGTGGTGAACCTAATCCGCTCGGCTGGACGGTGCTGCGAAACTGCGCCACGCAATTCATCTCCTGCCAGGACTCGGTTGCCGCTCTCGGAATGCGCGTGCTGGGCAACCCAACCGGCAAAGACCCGCGCATTATTTCTGGTGAATCGGGAGCCGTCGGTCTCGGTGTGCTGGCCGCCGTTCATTACCACCCGCAACGCGAAACGCTGATGGCGAAACTGGGGCTTAACCGCGACTCCGTCGTACTGGTTATCAGCACCGAAGGCGATACCGACGTTAAGCACTACCGCGAAGTGGTCTGGGAAGGCGCTTACCCTACAACTGCGTGAGCCTGGCGGTTCACTGATGAGTTTCATTAAGGGAGTTAAAGAAATGACTAAACAGGTTCCATTTAAACTGGTTTTAGAAAAAGCAGAACACTACAAAGCCGACATGACGCGCTTCCTGCGCGACATGATTGCCATTCCAAGCGAGAGCTGCGACGAAAAACGCGTCGTGCATCGCATTAAAGAAGAAATGGAAAAAGTCGGCTTCGATAAAATCGTCATCGACCCGATGGGCAATATTCTCGGCTATATCGGCCACGGCCCACACCTGATTGCGATGGATGCCCACATTGATACCGTTGGCGTCGGTAACATGAAAAACTGGTCATTCGACCCGTATCAGGGCATGGAAACCGAAGAGCTGATTGGTGGCCGTGGCGCGTCGGACCAGGAAGGCGGAATGGCTTCAATGGTTTACGCCGGTAAAATTATCAAAGATTTAGGGCTGGAAGATCAGTACACCCTGTTGGTAACTGGCACCGTTCAGGAAGAGGACTGCGACGGGCTGTGCTGGCAGTACATCATTGAACAATCAGGGATTCGTCCGGAGTTTGTGGTCAGCACTGAACCGACAGACTGCCAGATTTATCGCGGCCAACGTGGACGCATGGAAATCCGCATCGACGTTCAGGGAGTGAGTTGCCACGGTTCCGCGCCAGAGCGCGGCGACAATGCCATCTTCAAAATGGGCCCCATCCTCAACGAGTTACAGCAACTGGCAACCCGCCTGGGCAATGACGAATTCCTCGGCAAAGGCACACTTACCGTTTCTGAAATTTTCTTCACTTCACCCAGCCGCTGCGCAGTAGCAGACAGTTGCGCCGTCTCCATTGACCGACGCTTAACCTGGGGCGAATCCTGGGAAGGTGCGCTCGAAGAGATACGCGCGCTGGAATCGGTCAAAGCCGTCAACGCCACCGTATCGATGTACGAATATGACCGTCCATCGTGGACGGGCCTGGTGTATCCAACGGAGTGTTACTTCCCGACCTGGAAAGTGGAAGAAGACCACATCACGGTGAAAACCCTCAGCAAAGCTTACCAGGGCTTGTTCCACAAAGATCCGGTGGTGGATAAGTGGACGTTCTCAACCAACGGCGTTTCCATCATGGGCCGCCACGGTATTCCAGTGATTGGCTTTGGCCCAGGTAAAGAACCTGAAGCCCACGCGCCGAACGAAAAAACCTGGAAAGACCATCTGGTCACCTGTGCCGCCCTGTATGCCTCGATTCCGTTGGCCTACTTGTCTGAACTGAAGAAATAATCTTTCTGGCGATGCTCCGTTGGGTGACCAGCGGAGCCTGTTGTCGACGGATGTTGACGGAGTTTCCATCATGAACCTTACCCAAATCCATCCCAGGAAAGTGCTGATTAAAAACGGCTGCGTGGTGAATGCCACCGGTCAGGCACAACATGACGTGCTGATCGCCGACGGTCTGTTCGAACGTATTGCTGCGGATATTTCTGTTTCTGACGACGTCGAAGTCATTGATGCTACGGGCTGCTACGTGATGCCGGGCGGAATCGATGTTCACACGCATTTTAATATTGATGTCGGAATGGCCCGTAGCTGTGATGATTTTTTTACCGGCACCCGCGCCGCTGCGTGTGGTGGTACAACAACCATTATTGACCATATGGGATTTGGCCCCGCAGGTTGCAATCTGCACCACCAGCTTGAGGCTTATCACGGTTATGCGCGTGGCAAAGCGGTAATCGACTACAGCTTTCATGGCGTAATCCAGCATATTAATGACGCCATTATCGATGAGCTTCCCTCGATGGTCGATGCGGGTATCAGCAGCTTTAAACTCTATCTGACCTATCTCTACAAACTGAACGACAGCGATGTGTTACGCGCTTTGCAGCGGCTTAACGAAGTCGGGGCGCTGACCACCGTGCACCCGGAAAATGATGCGGTGATTGCCCAACGGCGCGCTGATTTTCTCGCCGCAGGCCTTACCGCCCCGCTGTATCACGCCCGCAGTCGTCCGCCTGAATGTGAGGCCGAAGCTATCGCCCGAATGATTAACCTGGCGCGGCTTTCGGGGAATGCGCCGCTGTATATCGTCCATCTGTCCAATGGACTCGGGCTTGACTACCTACGGCTGGCAAAAGTCCGCAATCAGCCAGTGTGGGTGGAAACCTGCCCGCAATATTTAATGCTGGATGAACGTTTGTATTCGCGTGAAGACGCACTGAAATTTATTCTCAGCCCGCCGCTGCGCGATATTCGCGAACAAGACGCGCTGTGGTGCGGGATAAGCGACGGATCGATAGATGTCGTCGCAACCGACCACTGCACCTTCCCTTACCAGCAACGGCTCGCGCTCTCCGGTGGCGATTTCAGCCAGTGTCCTAACGGATTGCCGGGCGTAGAAAACCGTCTGTTGCTGCTGTTTTCTGCCGGCGTCATGAGCGGGCGCATTTCACCAGAGCGCTTTGTTTCACTGACCAGCGCCAGGCCCGCGCAGTTGTTCGGGCTGTGGCCACAAAAAGGCTGTATTGCCCAGGGTTTCGACGCCGATGTGGTGATTATCGACCCCAAAACCAGCACCACAATCCGCCACTGTGAACTGCACGACAATGCCGATTACAGCCCGTATGAAGGCATGGTTTGTCAGGGGCAAATACGCCACACCTTGTCGCGCGGTAAAAAGGTTTTCAGTCACGGAGAATTTACCGGAGTAGCAGGAGATGGACGTTTCCTGAAACGCCAACCGTTTAATTATTCCGATATTTAAATCAACCATGAGTCACAGATCTGCAAATAAGGTAAGGATGATGAAAAAGACAATTGTACTGGCCCTGGGCGGGAACGCTTTAGGCGATGGCCTGGCCGAGCAAATGGTTGCCGTGAGAATCACTGCTCGCGCCATTGTTGATTTGATTGAACAGGGACACAAAGTGGTTCTGACTCACGGTAACGGCCCGCAGGTTGGCATGATCAATCGCGCATTTGAGGCCGCCGCCAAAACCGAAGCCCATACCCCCATGCTGCCGATGTCCGTCTGCGTGGCATTAAGCCAGGGTTATATCGGGTATGACCTGCAAAACGCCCTGCGCGAAGAGCTTCATCTGCGCGGGCTGGCAACCCCTGTAGCGACGATTATCACCCAGGTGGAAGTCGACAAAAACGATCCGGCGTTCCTCTCCCCGACCAAACCAATAGGTTCGTTCTTCACCCACGAAGAGGCCAAAGTGCTGATGGCCAACGGACATCAGATGATGGAAGACGCCGGGCGCGGCTGGCGGCGCGTCGTCGCTTCGCCGAAACCGGTTGATATTATCGAGAAAGAGACCGTGAAAGCGATGCTCTGCGCCGGGCAACTGGTGATCACCGTGGGTGGCGGCGGCATTCCGGTAACGCGCGAAGGAAACCACCTGCGTGGCGCGAATGCGGTTATCGATAAAGACTGGGCGAGCGCCAAACTGGCTGAGATGATCAACGCAGATATGCTGATTATTCTCACCGCCGTGGAAAAAGTCGCCATTCACTATGGCAAGCCTGGCGAGCAGTGGCTGGATAACCTTAGTCTGAGCGATGCGGAGCGCTTTATTGCCGAGGGACATTTTGCTAAAGGATCAATGTTACCGAAAGTGGAAGCCGCGGTGGCATTTGCCGCCAGCCGCCCCGGTCGTAAAACGCTGATTACCGTGCTGGAAAAAGCCAAAGAAGGTATCGAAGGAAAAACAGGTACGGTGATTTGCCAGTAATCAATGGCGGATGACGCCTTCGGCTTATCCCCCCTACAAAACCAAACCGCCAAATGGGTTTTGTAGGTCGAATAAGCGAAGCGTCATCCGACAAAAAACCTAATCCACCAGCTCCACTTCCCGGATTGACACTTGCGGCACCTGCTGCGGTTTTTTCGGTAACGCCATCATCGCTTCCAGCACCGCTCCGCCAATCGCGCGGGCTTTATCCGACACCGTGGTAAAATCGGCTGCCAGACCACGCGGGTCAATATCACCAATTTTAAAACCGACGGTGACACTCAAACCCTCGTTGAGCAACCCGCGCACCATGCCACTTAGCGGCGCAATCACTGGCGTCTCATCAATCCAGGCCACCGTGTCCCCCTCTTTCACCACATCACCGAGCTTCACACAACAGTGTATTTTCCCGGCCACCGTGGCACGCATCACCCGACGGGTAGTTTCGCCCTTGATATTGCCCGGTATGCCGGTGTTGGCCTGCGCTTTCCCCTGGTAAATTACCCGCCCCAGGTAATGCCCGCGATTGGTTTCAATCACCGCGTCACAATCTTTTCCGGCCTCAAATCCAGGGCCGAGGGCAATAGTGACGGGAGCCATTGCACGATGGGTGCCTTTATTAACTTTTGCCAGAATGGCATCCACCACCCCATCCGGTTGCAGCACCGACAGCAAACTTGCATGTTCATCGGCTAATACCGGAATAACCCCTGCTTGTAGCACCGCCGGGACATCATCCACATCCGCAACAAAGCGCGCTTTAACCCCTTCAACCGTCACTTCCCCGTCAAACATGGCCTGAGCGAAAGCCACCGAACAGCGGATCACCGTCGGCTTTGCCATTTCCAGCATTACCACGCGGAAACCCGAATGCCACAGACGCAATGCCACGCCGGTTGCGATATCCCCCGCACCGCGGATCACCACCAGACGCCCCGCCATTTCCTGCGCTTTCATTGGGCCACCGGGTGCCTGATGACGGTGCTGGACAATTTCCGCCAGAATACTGATGGCAATTTCTTGCGGTGTTTCCGCACCGATATTAAAACCAATTGGCGCATGTAAACGGGCAAGTTTCGCTTCGGGAACGCGGACACCACGCAATTGCTGAAGGAAGGTTTGAGTCTTGCGGCGGCTGGCCAGCAGCCCCAGATATTTCACCGGGCGATGAATCAGGCAATCGAGCGCCTCTTTGTCCTGGCTATTGGTGGCAATTACGACGTAATCCTCGGCGTCGATTTGCAAGGCTTCAATGGCTTCGGTAAAACTTGCCGCCTGTAGCAGGCGGGTCGCAGGAGGAAAATAGTCAGGATTCAGGTTATCGGCGTACACATCGGCCACCTGAATATTAAAATCCAGTGCCGCTGCCGCTTTGGCAATCGCCTGGTTTACATGCCCTGCCCCTACCAGAACCAGACGCGGGTTATGACCATGCACATCAATATAAACAGTCATCGCCCCACCACAGTCGGAGCCGACCGCATCTTCGCCTTTTCGCGCCATACGGCCATGAAATAAACGCGGTTTGCGCTCGGCCAGTGCCAATAACGCCTCTTCAATCACCCGACGTTCCATCATGCCACCGCCAATCGTCCCTAGCACACTGCCATCGTTGCGCACCAGCATTTGCGCACAATGGCGTGGTGTCGAGCCCCGACTATCAACAATCTGAGCTAGCGCAAAGGGGCTGTTTTGTTGCTCCAGTTTTGCTGCTTCTGCGAAAATTTTCATGATTGCCTCTACAGATTTTTATCCGTCACTACGCCTTCATCGCGCAGCAACACGTGTGTAATCGGTGGAAACTCTCTGACCGCACCCAGCCAGATGGCATCAAGCCCGCAACGGGCGAGAAGCTCTGGCAGACCGCCGTTGAAATTCTCAATATGAGAACATCGATTAATCAACCAGATACGTTTGGCTTGCGGTGGAGCCTGTTTAAACATGCCGTGCGGATGGTTAATAAACCGCCTCAGGGCCGCAATATCCAGGCAGTCATCCTGACGCAGCCCCGTAATAGCGCTAAACAAGGGCCAGCGATGAACATTGTGCGGCCCTTGCGGCTGGTTCATTGCCTGCCCGCCCATCACGGCAATAACGAAATCACTGCCCTGAGCTATGCAAGGTTCGTGCAAGGCTGGGGCTTTAAAGGGAAAACCGTGAGCGCCGTCAGCTTCAACCAACAACACATCGGCAAGATGGCGTTTTGCCAGCGCATCAATTTCTGGTGGCGAAAACCCACGGACTTTTCCGTTTTCTGGATCCCAGCCCGCAAAGCAGGCAACGGCGGGCGCGGGAAAAGCTGCGGCAGGCAGTTTGTGCGGGGAGCGACACAACAGAACGGGAATATTTTCTTCCGGCAAAAACATCTGCGTGGTGGTGGTGGCAATTACGCGTTTACCCATGCGAATAAATTCGTGGGCCAGCCAGAATAAGGTGCTGGTTTTTCCCCCGGCGCCCACCAGGCTGATCACGGCTGTTTTCTGATTAAATAAATTATTATCTTTGCAAAGTGAATTCAGGGGCGCAGGGATATTGGCATGAGACATGATTTTCCCACCATCAACAAATAATGTTATTTCTGACCGTAACGCTCTCACTTTTAATAATTCTGCTGCTTAGTCCGGATTATTTATCTGTTCACATTCTCATGTGGTTTCAGAAAAGCACCGACACCACAGCATAATCTACACGCCAGCAGTGGCAAAATAACGTCATTTCACAGACTTCTTTTGTTTAATCGATTGCGTTCAAGAAACCCTGTCGAATATCGGTAACTTATTATCAAAATGATATTTCCTCTCTATTTATGAGAATTCAGAATGTTGAGATAAATTCCATTTGAAACAGTTATTTATTAACAATAAGCATTCTCAACAAGGCAAGTGTGAAGTGTTTCACAAAGCAGTATGAATATTAGAAGCGGCTCGCATTTATTATTCACCATAACGTCAATTGATTTCTCTGGCTCGATATTTGCACAAACCAATTAATTATTTCTGTGGTCAGGCCACACACGCTACCCCCTTTAATTTGTCGCAAGGAGAGTGTCATGGGAGATATTATGCGTCCGGTTCCGTTTGAAGAACTTTTGACGCGGATTTTCGATGAGTATCAACAGAGCAATTCTATTTTTGGAATTCCGGCTCAACAGTTTTATCGGGCTAACACCTCTGCCACATTTAATGTTTTTGGTGAAACCTGTGAAACGCCGATTGGCCCTGCTGCTGGCCCTCATACCCAATTAGCCCAGAATATTGTCGTATCCTGGTTAACGGGTGGTCGTTTTATCGAACTGAAAACCGTGCAGATCCTTGACCGTCTGGAACTTGAAAAACCGTGTATTGATGCGCAAGACGAAGCCTTTAATACCGAGTGGTCCACCGAATTTACGCTACCGAAAGCCTACGACGAATATCTCAAAGCCTGGTTTATTCTCCATTTGCTGGAAAAGGTTTTTACCCCGCAATCTGGCCTGGCGCAAAAGTCATTTATCTTCAATATGAGTGTCGGATACAACCTCGACGGTATTCGCCAGCCGCCGATGCAGCAATTTATCCATTCCATGATGGACTCTTCGGCGCATCCAGATTTCGCCCGCTACCGCAAAACGTTGCAACAATGGCTGCAAAACGATGCCTTTATTAACCGCTTTGCCTTGCTGGCAGAACGCAAATCCGAGCTGGCGCGACTGGCTGAATCCATCCCCGCCACGCTGGTAACTGGCGTGACGTTATCAACCATGCACGGCTGCCCACCGGATGAAATCGAAGCCATTTGCCGTTACATGCTTGAAGAAAAGCATCTGAATACCTTCGTCAAACTCAACCCGACACTGCTTGGTTATCCGCGCGTCAGAGAAATTCTGGATACCTGCGGCTTCGACTACATTGGCCTCAAAGAAGAGTCGTTCGGCCATGACCTGAAACTCCAGCAAGCCCTGGAAATGTTGCAGCGGTTAATGGCGCTGGCGAAAGAAAAACAGCTCGGATTTGGCGTTAAGTTAACCAACACCCTCGGCACCATCAATAACAAGGGCGCGTTGCCAGGCGAAGAGATGTATATGTCGGGGCGCGCGCTGTTCCCACTGTCGATCAACGTTGCGGCGGTACTGTCCCGCGCCTTTGATGGCCTGCTGCCTATCTCCTACTCCGGTGGTGCCAGCAAATTCACGATTCGCGATATTTTTGAAACCGGGATTCGCCCCATCACCATGGCCACGGATTTGCTCAAACCTGGCGGCTATCTGCGTATGCTCGACTGCATGCGCGAGCTGGAAAAATCCAGTGCCGCCGCGCTGGATCGTGTTGACGTTGACCGCCTGGAAGCGCTGGCAAAACGCGCCATCAGCATGGAATACACCCAGAAACACTGGAAGTCGGAAGATCAAATTGATGCTGGCGGCCCGCTGCCGCTCACCGATTGCTACGTCGCCCCCTGCGTCACGGCCTGCGCGGTGAAGCAAGATATTCCTGAGTACATCCGCCTGATGGGCGAAGGGCGTTATACCGATGCGCTCGAGGTGATTTACCAACGCAACGCGCTCCCTGCCATCACCGGTCATATTTGCGATCACCAGTGCCAGAGCAACTGTACGCGCCTGGATTACGACAGCGCCCTGAACATTCGCGAACTCAAAAAAGTGGCGCTGGAAAAAGGCTGGGAAGGCTATACACAGCGCTGGCATAAGCCCGCGGGGTCGGGCAACCGTCATCCGGTAGCAGTGATTGGTGCAGGCCCTGCCGGGCTTTCCGCCGGTTACTTCCTGGCTCGTGCCGGACACCAGGTCACTTTGTTTGAACGCGAAGCCAATGCGGGCGGCGTGGTGAAAAACGTCATCCCTCAGTTCCGTATTCCGGCTGAACTTATCCAGCATGACATCGATTTTATCGCCGCTCATGGCGTGAAGTTTGAATATAACTGCTCGCCGGATCTGACCTTTGAACAGCTGCAAAAGGACGGTTTCCACTATGTGCTGGTCGGTATCGGCACGGATAAAAACAGCGGTGTGAAACTGGCGGGTGATAACCGCAACGTCTACAAATCGCTGCCCTTCCTGCGTGACTACAATCGCGGCGAGAAGCTGAATCTTGGTAAACACGTTGCCGTTGTGGGCGCGGGCAACACGGCGATGGACTGCGCGCGCGCCGCATTGCGTGTGCCGGGCGTGACCGACGTGACCGTGCTGTATCGCCGCACCGCCAGCGAAATGCCTGCCTGGCGCGAGGAGTATGAAGAAGCGCTGGAGGATGGCGTGAAATTTATGTTCCTGACCAACCCAGAGCACTTTGCCGCAGACGGCACCTTAACGGTACGCAAGATGGAATTAGGTGAGCCGGACAGTTCAGGCCGCCGCCGCCCTGTGGCTTCTGAGCACACCGAAACGCTGACCTTCACCGCCTTAATTACCGCCATTGGCGAACAGCAAGATTGCGAAGCGTTAGCAGCGATTGGCGTTCCCATGGATGAGCAAGGCTGGCCTGCGGTCGCCTGCGCCAGCGGCGAAACCACCAAACCAGGCCTGTTCCTGATTGGCGATGTGCAAAGCGGTCCGTCTTCGATTGTGGCGGCTATCGGCACCGCGCGACGGGCGACAGATGCCATTTTGTGGCGCGAGAACATTCAAACAAGCCACGGTGACAAACACTGGAACAACGTCGACCCGCAGCATGTTTATCAACGCAAAGGCAATATTGCCGTCAACCTGGTCAATAAAAACGATCGCAATAACTTTGTGAAACAGGAAGCAGAACGCTGCCTGGAGTGTAATTACATCTGTAGCAAATGCGTCGATGTCTGCCCGAACCGCGCCAACGTTTCTATTGCCGTTCCCGGCTTCCAGAACCGCTTCCAGACGCTGCACCTTGATGCTTTCTGTAATGAATGCGGCAACTGCGCCCAGTTCTGTCCATGGCAGGGCAAACCGTATACCGACAAATTAACGGTCTTCAGCCTGCCAGAAGACTTCGCCAACAGCAGCAATCCAGGCTTTTACGCTGACGGCAACGACGTCCGCATCCGTCTGCACCAACAGGTGTGGAATTTAACCCTCAACGATGACAGCCAATTCCAGCAACCGCCGCACGAGCTTGGTGATATCTGCAAAATCATCAGCCACGTGCATAAACATCATCGTTACCTGTTAGGAAAAGTGGAGGCCTGATTATGTTGATTCTGAAGAATGTCACCGCCGTACAATTTTCTCCGGCACAAGTGCAACACAACGTTGATATTGCGATTGAAGGAAGCGAAATCGTCAACGTCGGGCACGGGCTTGCGGGAGATTATCCGCAGGCCACGTTGAAAGAGATGCACGGGCGCATTGTGATGCCAGGGATTGTCTGCGCGCATAACCATTTTTACTCCGGGTTATCGCGCGGCATCATGGCGCAAATCCCGCCCAGCCCCGATTTTATCTCAACGCTCAAAAATCTGTGGTGGCGGCTCGACCGCGCACTCGACGAAGAATCGCTCTATTACAGCGGGCTGATTTGCGCGCTTGAAGCGATCAAAAGCGGCTGTACGTCGGTGATTGACCACCACGCCTCACCTCACTACATCGCCGGTTCACTCAGTACCTTACGCAACGCTTTCCTTAAAGCCGGACTGCGCGGCATGACCTGTTTCGAAACCACCGATCGCAACGGCGGCATGGAAGAAATAGAAGCGGGTATTGAGGAAAACGTTAATTTTGCGCGGCTGATTGATAATGCCCGCAACGCCGGAAAAGAGCGCTATCTGGTCGAAGCGCATATTGGTGCTCACGCTCCGTTTACCGTGCCGGATGCCGGGCTGGCGATGCTTTCAGGTGCGATTAAATTAACGGGTCGTGGCCTGCATATTCACGCCGCTGAAGACCGCTACGATGTTTCTCATAGCCATGACAAATATGGCAAAGATCTGCTGGTGCGCCTTGCAGAGTTCGACTTGCTGAACAGCAAAACCCTGGTTGCCCACGGTCTGTATCTGTCTAAAGAAGATATTCGTCTGCTCAATGAGAAAGACGGCTTCCTCGTTCACAACGCCCGCTCCAACATGAATAACCACGTTGGCTACAACCATCAGCTTGCCGAATACCACAATCTGGCACTGGGTACTGACGGTATCGGTTCCGATATGTTCGAAGAGCTGAAGTTCGCCTTCTTCAAGCACCGTGACGCAGGCGGCCCTCTGTGGCCAGACAGTTTCACTCGCTATTTGTGGAACGGTAACCCGCTGTTAGCTCGCAACTTTAATGCGAAATTTGGCAGCCTGGCGGCAGGCTATAAAGCCGACCTCACCATCTGTGACTACTTATCGCCAACCCCTTTGCAGGCCGAAAATATCGGCGGCCATCTGGCATTCGGCCTTGGCTCCTCCAGCGTTCATAGCGTGATGATTGATGGCGTGATGGTTTATGAAGACCGTGAATTTGCCTTCGATTGCGAGCCAATTTATGCCGAAGCCAGAAAGGTGGCGGCAAAAATGTGGCGACGTATGGACTCTAAAAAATAATCACTCGCGCCGGATATCACATCCGGCCGAAGAGAGGAAAAGATGATTAAGCAATTTTTCCGTGTCACGACCATTGAGCAAGCGATGGAACTGAAGCAGCACTACAAAAGCAACGCGGTGTGGATGGCGGGCGGCAGCAAACTCAATGCTACGCCGACGCGCACCGAATGCAGCGTGGCGATTTCTTTGCAGGGTTTGCCACTCGACGAAGTGGACTGGGACAACGGCACGCTACGCATAGGTTCGCTGATCACTTTGCAACGCCTGCGCGATACCATTTTTATCCCGCAAGCGCTGTTCGATGCACTCGGCTTTGTCTATTCACGCCATGTGCGTAACCAGGCCACGCTGGGCGGCGAAATTGCCGCCCGTCAGGCTGAATCAGTGCTCATCCCTATCTTACTGGTGCTGGAAACCGTATTGCTGTTTGCCGATGGCGAAACCTTATCACTGGAGGAGTATTTGCAATCGCCAGGCGACCGCCTGCTGGTCGAAGTGATTATTCACGATCCTTTCCGCCGTTGTGCCACGCGTAAATTCAGCCGTTCTGCCGCCGGATTGTCGGTTGTCACCGCTGCCGTCGCCATCACCGAACACGAAGAGATTCGTATCGCGCTGGATGGCGTGGCTGAAAAACCGCTGCGCCTGCGCGACGTTGAGTCGTTGGCTTTAGAAGGAGAAGCACTGGAAAAAGCGATTGGCGCAGCCATTTATCCCCGCGCGGACTTATCCGGTAGCCAGGCGTTTAAACGCCATATTGCCGGGGTGCTGGTCGCAGACCTGCTGACCGACTGCCAGCAGCAAGATGAGGTAATGAAATGATGATTCACTTTACGCTGAACGGAGCACCACGCGAAATCGACTGTGTTGCCGGGGAAAATGTGCAGAAACTGCTGTTCGGGCTGGGAATGCACTCGGTGCGCAACAGTGACGACGGCTTTGGCTTTGCCGGTTCTGATGCCATTTTGTGCAACGGTGTCATCGTCAACGCCTCATTATTGATTGCCGGGCAACTAGAAGGCTGCGAGATAAAAACCGCCGAATCTCTTGGCCAATGGAACCAGTTAAGCCTGGTGCAACAGGCGATGGTCGATACGGGCATCGTACAATCGGGTTACAACGACCCTGCCGCCGCATTAATTCTGACCGATTTACTGGCGCGGATTGCGTCCCCCACACGCGAAGATATTGACGATGCACTCACCGGGTTATTCAGCCGTGATGCGGGCTACCAGCAATTTTATCAGGTGGTCGAACTGGCAATAGCCCGCCTGAGCGATCCCACATTCCAGCCAACCGTCACGCCTTCCTTCCGCCATGACCTCGCGGTGATCGGTAAACGCCATCCTAAAACCGATGCGGCAATGATGGTGCAGGCGAAACCGTGTTATGTCGAAGACCGGGTTCCTGCGGATGCTTGTGTCGTGAAGATGCTCCGCAGCCCACACCCACACGCGCTGATTACCCATCTGGATGTCAGCAAAGCGGAAGCGTTGCCGGGCGTAGTTCATGTGATCACGCATAAAAACTGCCCGGATATTTACTACACCCCTGGTGGACAAAGTGCGCCTGAACCTTCGCCACTCGACCGCCGAATGTTTGGCCTGAAAATGCGCCACGTTGGGGATCGCGTTGCGGCGGTGGTCGCAGAAAGCGCCGAGATTGCCCTGGCTGCACTGAAGCTGATTGACGTCGAGTACCAGGTCTTAAAACCGGTGATGTCGATTGACGAAGCGATGGCAGAAGATGCGCCGCGCGTCCACGACGAAAAAGTCGTCTACGTTAACGGCGCTCCCGCCGACCTTGAAGCGCAGAACCGCCACGCCTCCGGGCGTGACGAACAGTTGATTATTAACTTCCCGATTGGCGCGCGTCCGGAAAAGAACATCGCCGCCGGTATTCACGGCCGCATTGGCGACGTTGATAAAGGTTTCGCCGCCGCCGACGTGGTCATCGAACGGACGTATGAATCAAAACAGGTGCAGCAATGCCCTACCGAAACCCATGTCTGCTACACCCGCTGGGTCGGCGACCGTCTGGTGATCCACGCTTCCACTCAGGTTCCGTGGCACTTGCGCCGCCAGGTCGCGCGTTTAGTCGGCCTCAAACAGCATAAAGTTCATGTCATCAAAGAGCGCGTCGGCGGCGGCTTTGGCTCCAAGCAGGATATTTTGCTGGAAGAAGTTTGCGCCTGGGCGACCTGCGTAACCGGACGTCCGGTCTATTTCCACTACACCCGCGAAGAAGAGTTTATCGCTAACACCTCGCGCCACGTCGCCAAAGTGACGGTAAAAATCGGTGCGACCAAAGCGGGTCGTCTGACGGCGATCAAAATGGATTTCCGCGCCAATACTGGCCCGTATGGCAACCATGCGCTCACGGTGCCCTGTAATGGCCCGGCGTTATCGCTGCCGCTTTATCCTTGCGATAACGTGGATTTCCAGGTCACCACTTACTACAGCAATATCTGTCCAACAGGCGCATATCAAGGCTACGGCGCACCAAAAGGCAACTTTGCGTTGACGATGGCAATCGCTGAACTGGCGGAAAAACTGGGTATCGACCAGTTAGATATGGTGGAAATAAACCGCGTTCGCGAAGGCCAGGAGCTGAAAATCCTCGGCGCAATTGGTGAAGGGAAAATGCCGACCTCGATTCCTACTGCGGCCAGTTGCGCGCTGGAACCGATATTGCGCAAAGGCCGTCAGCTAATCGACTGGGATGCACCTAAACCCGTGGAAGGCGACTGGCACACCGGGCGCGGCATCGCCATCATCATGCAGAAATCGGGTATCCCGGATATTGACCAGGCTAACTGCATGATCAAACTGGAATCGGACGGGACGTTTATCGTGCATTCCGGTGGGGCCGATATTGGCACTGGCCTTGATACCGTGGTCGGTAAGCTGTCCGCCGAAGTGCTGTGCTGCCCGCTGTCTGATGTCCACGTTATTTCCGGCGACACCGATCATGCGCTGTTCGACAAAGGCGCTTACGCGTCCTCGGGTACCTGTTTCTCCGGTAACGCGGCGAAGAACGCTGCGGAAAATTTGCGCGACAAAATTCTGTTCCACGGCGCGCAAATGATCGGTGAACCACTGGAAGATGTGCAACTGGCCGCCCCTGGCATTGTGCGCGGCAAACAAGGGGAAGTGAGCTTTGCCCAAATAGCCCACAAGGCTGAAACCGGAACCGGATTCGGAACGCTGGTGGCCACCGCCAGTTACATCACCCCGAATTTCGCCTTCCCGTTTGGGGCGAACTTTGCGGAAGTGGCCGTGAATACGCGCACCGGCGAAATCAAACTCAATAAGTTCTATGCCTTGCTCGATTGTGGCACGCCGATCAACCCGGACCTGGCATTAGGGCAAATCTATGGCGCATCAATGCGTGCCATCGGGCATAGCCTGACGGAAGAGATTCAGTACGACGCGCACGGCATCCCACTGACGCGCGACCTCCGTACCTACGGTGCGCCGATGATTGGCGATATTCCTCGTGATTTCCGCGCGTTTCTCGTTCCCAGCGAGGACCATGTTGGGCCTTACGGCGCCAAGTCTATTTCAGAAATTGGCGTTAACGGTGCGGCTCCCGCGATTGCGACAGCGATTCATGATGCCTGCAAAGTGTGGCTGCGGGAGTGGCATTTCACCCCTGAGAAAATCCTCCATGCCTTAGGGAAGCTGTAAGCCGGTAATTGTGTCGGATGGCGTAAGCGCTATCCGACCGACGAAAATCGTGGATGACGGGCTTTGGTGGAGTGGATATGCGCAAGCGTGTATCCGCTATTACCGGTAGATACAGGAGTGTCCAGATGTCTGATCTCAGCAATTCCGATTCTGAACTGATATATGCGCTGGAAGACAAACCACCGTTTTACCAGTCTTTAGTGGGTGCCATCACCCACCTGTTAGCTATCTTTGTGCCGATGGTCACGCCTGCGCTGATCGTGGGTACTTCGCTGCAACTCTCAACCACTACCACCACTTATCTGGTTTCGATGGCGATGATCGCCTCAGGTATTGGCACCTGGTTGCAGGTCAATCGCTACGGCCCGATTGGCTCTGGTTTGTTATCGATTCAATCCGTGAATTTTTCCTTTGTGACCGTGATGATTGCCCTTGGCGGGGCCATGAAGAAAGACGGTTTTCATGAAGATCAGATCCTTTCTTCAATGATGGCGGTCTCTTTTGTCGGTGCTTTCCTGGTTGTCGGGTCGTCATTTATTCTGCCGGCGTTGCGCCGCGTTATCACCCCGACGGTGAGCGGCGTGGTGGTGTTGATGATTGGCCTGAGTCTGATCAAAGTCGGCATAATTGATTTTGGCGGCGGGTTCTCCGCCAAAAACAGCGGCACCTTTGGTAACTATCAAAACATTGGCGTCGGGTTGCTGGTGCTCATGGTGGTGATTGGCTTCAACTGTTGCCGCAGCCCGCTGTTACGAATGGTCGGGATCGCGGTGGGCTTGATTGTCGGGTATCTCACCGCGCTGTGCCTCGGGATGGTGGATTTCAGCAGTATGCGTAATCTGCCGCTGGTAACTCTGCCAATCCCCTTCAAGTTCGGCTTTACCTTTGATATCACTCAATTTCTGGTGGTGGGCACCATTTATCTGCTCAGTGTGCTGGAGGCGGTTGGCTCGATTACCGCCACCGCCATGGTCTCAAATCAGCCGATTGAAGGAGAGGAATATCAGTCGCGCCTGAAAGGGGGCGTGCTGGCAGACGGTCTGGTGTCGGTTATTGCCTCGGCGCTCGGTTCCCTGCCGCTGACCACCTTTTCGCAAAACAACGGTGTGATTCAAATGACCGGTGTGGCGTCGCGTTATATCGGGCGTGTCATTGCCGTGATCCTGATCGTACTGGGTTTTTTCCCGGTAATCGGGCGCTTTTTTACCACCATTCCCTCACCGGTGCTGGGTGGCGCGATGACGCTGATGTTTTCCATGATCGCCATTGCCGGGATACAGATAATCATCTCTAACGGTCTGCGTCGGCGCGAAACTCTGATTGTCGCCACTTCGCTGGGACTGGGACTTGGCGTGTCATACGACCCCGAAGTGTTCCGCATTTTGCCCGCTTCGTTATATGTGCTGGTGGAAAACCCCATCTGCGCCGGCGGCCTGACCGCCATCATCCTGAATTTGCTTATCCCGTTAAGACAAAAAGAGACCAGCGCAACCCCGGTGGCGAGTGAAGAACCGGAATGATTGCTGTATCTCACTGAGGAATAAAACATGACTGGTGTACAAAACCTGAAGGCCGTGCGCGGGAACTTCCTGGATGTGACACGCACCATTTCTCATCCTGAAGAAATCGAGTCGGCGCTGCGCTTTGTTGAAGATGGTTTGCTGTTAATCAGTGAAGGTAAAGTGGTGTGGTTTGGCTCATGGGAAGAAGGGAAATCACGGGTGCCGGATGCGATTCGGGTGCGTGATTATCGCGGGAAGCTCATCGTGCCGGGCTTTGTCGACACGCATATTCACTATCCACAGAGTGAAATGGTGGGCGCCTACGGCGAGCAGCTTCTCGAGTGGCTAAACAAGCACACCTTCCCTACCGAGCGGCGCTATAAAGACCCGGAATATGCCCGCGAAATGGCTTCATTTTTCCTTAAACAGTTGCTGCGCAACGGCACCACAACTGCACTGGTGTTTGGCACCGTGCACCCGGAGTCGGCCAATGCGTTGTTTGAAGCGGCGAGCAGTATCAATATGCGCATGATTGCCGGCAAGGTGATGATGGACCGCAATGCGCCAGAGTGGCTGCTCGATGATGCAGAAAGTAGCTACCTGGAAAGTAAGGCGCTGATTGAGCGCTGGCATAAAAACCGCCGCTTGCTGTATGCCATCACGCCACGTTTCGCCCCGACCTCAACGCCTGAACAACTTGAGATGGCGCAGCGTTTGCGTCAGGAATATCCCGATACCTGGGTCCATACCCATTTGTGCGAAAACAAAGACGAAATTGCCTGGGTAAAAGAGCTGTTCCCGGAGCGGAAGAACTATCTCGATGTTTACCATCACTACGGTTTGACCGGCAAAAATAGTGTCTTTGCCCACTGCATTCATCTTGAAGAAGACGAGTGGGATTGCCTCCATCACACCGATTCCACCATCGCCTTCTGCCCGACATCCAATCTGTATCTCGGTAGCGGCTTATTCAATCTGCAAAAAGCCTGGAGCAAAAAAATCAAGGTCGGGATTGGCACCGACATTGGCGCGGGCACCACCTTCAATATGCTGCAAACCCTGAATGAAGCCTACAAAGTGATGCAGCTTCAGGGCTACCGGCTTTCGGCTTATGAAGCCTTTTATCTTGCCACGCTGGGCGGTGCGCACTCTTTAGGACTTGATAGCTATATCGGCAATTTCGACATCGGCAAAGAGGCTGACTTTGTGGTTCTTGAGCCAACCGCCACGCCGCTACAACAACTGCGCTATGACAATTCGGTGTCACTGATGGACAAGCTGTTCGTGATGATAACGCTGGGCGATGACCGCTCGATTTATCGCACTTACGTCGATGGCCAACTGGTGTACGAAAGAACATAGCCAACACCGACACCCGTCACTTCATCGTTGATAAGGACAGAATTATGTCGACCGATTCATCGCATGTGCCTGCGTCAGAGCAGGCAAAAGGGGCGCTTGACCGCTATTTCAGTATTTCGAATCGCGGCAGCAGCGTTCGCCAGGAAGTGCTCGCTGGCATCACCACATTTTTAGCCATGGTGTATTCAGTGATCGTCGTTCCGGGCATGTTAGGGAAAGCCGGGTTTCCACCGGGTGCCGTCTTTGTCGCCACCTGCTTGATAGCGGGTTTCGGCTCGTTATTGATGGGGTTGTGGGCCAATTTACCGATGGCGATTGGCTGTGCCATTTCACTTACCGCCTTTACTGCCTTCAGCCTGGTGCTGGGGCAACATATCAGCATTCCCGTGGCTTTAGGCGCGGTGTTCCTGATGGGGGTGCTGTTTACCGCCATTTCCGTGACCGGGGTGCGAACCTGGATATTGCGTAATTTACCGATGGGGATTGCTCACGGTACGGGGATTGGGATCGGCCTGTTTTTATTGTTAATTGCCGCCAATGGTGTGGGACTGGTTATCAAAAATCCGATTGAAGGGTTGCCGGTGGCGCTCGGCGGTTTCACCACGTTCCCGGTCATCATGACGCTATTAGGTTTAGCCGTCATTTTGGGGCTGGAGAAACTGCGCATTCCGGGAGGGATTTTGCTGGTGATTATCGCCATTTCGATTATCGGCCTGATTTTCGACCCCAATGTGCAATATCACGGCCTGGTGGCGTTACCCAGTCTGAGCGGAGAAGACGGAAAATCACTGATTTTCAGCCTCGATATTATGGGCGCATTACAGCCCATGGTATTGCCAAGCGTACTGGCGCTGGTGATGACCGCGGTATTTGACGCCACCGGAACGATACGTGCTGTTGCAGGCCAGGCGAATCTGCTGGATGAAGACAACCAAATTATCAACGGCGGCAAAGCGTTAACCGCTGACTCGGTGAGTTCGATTTTATCGGGTTTGGTTGGCGCTTCTCCCGCAGCGGTTTATATCGAATCCGCGGCGGGAACGGCAGCGGGTGGGAAGACGGGATTAACCGCAGTCGTGGTTGGCGCCCTGTTTTTAGTGGTGCTGTTCCTCTCGCCGCTGGCTTTCCTGATCCCCGGTTATGCCACCGCCCCGGCACTGATGTATGTCGGGTTATTGATGCTCAGTAACGTGGCGAAACTCGATTTCGATGACTTTGTGGATGCGATGGCGGGACTGGTGTGCGCGGTGTTTATCGTGCTGACCTGTAATATCGTCACCGGCATTATGCTGGGTTTTGTGACGCTGGTGGTGGGACGTATTTTTTCGAATGAGTGGCGTCGGTTGAATATCGGGACCGTTTCGATAGCACTGGTACTGGTTATTTTCTACGCGGGAGGCTGGGCGATTTAACGTAAGCAAAACGGCCCGATAATTGGGCCGTTTTGCTATTTCAACGATATATATCCGTTCTGCAAGGCTGTACTTCGGCGGCGTAGCGTCGCTTGCTGCTTCACTGAGTCACTATCGTTTTTTGCCAGCGCCGCGGTCGGGCAAACCCTCACGCATTCAGGGCCGCTTTCGTGATGCTGGCAAAGATCGCATTTCACGATATGTATCGTTGTTTCCGGCGTCAGGGCAATATCGATAACGCCAAAGGGACAGGCCATCACGCAGTTTTTACAGCCGATACATAGCGATGCGTCAAGCTGTACACACCTTTCGCTTTGCACCAGCGCCCGCACCGGGCACGCCGCCACGCATGGGGCATTTTCACACTGATGGCACATCACGGGCTGGGTAGAAGCACTCGCTTTAATGACCTGTAATCTGGGGCGAAACTGGCCGTCGCTATCGCTGTGCGCCAGGCCGCAGGCGATTTCACATGTGCGACACCCGATGCAGCGCTCTGGGTTAACCTGAATAAACTCTGTCATCACCCTGGCTCCTTACGGTGTGAGCACTCAATGGCGGAGGTGTCGTCCAACATGGTCAGAATATCCCGCGCCGCCTGCCGTCCGGCGACCATGGCTGTAACCACTAAATCCGCGCCGTGTACCGCATCACCGCCCGCGAATACTTTTGGGTGCTGCGTTTGAGTGGATAAGCGCCCTGCCTTGCCGGTTTCAATCAGGCCGTATTTGTCGAATGTGACCTGGTGGGCCTGTAGCCACGGCATCGCGTGCGGCTGGAAACCAAACGCCATCACCAGTACATCGGCAGGCAGCACAAACCCGGAACCGGCGACGGGCTGCGGACGCCGCCTGCCATCGCTGCCCGGCTCGCCCATTTGCGTACGAATCAGCCCAATTCCTGTCACCTGCGTGCTGTCGTTTCGCTCAATGAACTGCGGCTGCACGTTGAACAGGAACTCCACACCCTCTTCTCTGGCATTCACCACTTCTTTTTTCGAACCTGGCATGCTGACTTCATCGCGACGATATGCGCAGGTCACGCTTGACGCTCCGAGGCGTATCGCGGTGCGCAAGCAGTCCATTGCTGTGTCACCGCCGCCGAGCACCACGACCTGTTTTCCCGCAAGATCAATCCAGGGCGTGGCGGCGTCATCAGCCAGCCCCATGACTCTTCGCGCACTGGCTGTCAGTAATGGCAGCGCCTGCACCACACCGGGCGAATCTTCATGCTCCAGCCCGGCACGCATTAAATCGTAGGTACCCACCCCTAAAAATACGGCCTGATAACTGGACAACAGTTCGCTAAAGGCAATATCGCGCCCAATTTCGCAGTTGAGATGAAACTCAATCCCCATCGAATTGAAGATTTCGCGCCGGATAGCGAGCAACTGTTTGTCGAGCTTGAAGGGCGGAATACCGAAGGTCAGCAGCCCACCGATTTCAGGATAGCGGTCATAAACATCGACCTGTATTCCACTACGGGCCAGAATGTCCGCACAACCCAATCCTGCCGGGCCAGCGCCAATTACCGCCACCCGCTCTTTGCGGGTTTCAATATCGGGCGACACTTTTGGCCACCAGCCTTGTGCCAGCGCGGTGTCGGTGACGTAACGTTCGATATTGCCGATTGCCACCGCACCACTGTGCGGTTTTAAGGTACAAGCCCCTTCGCACAAGCGCTCTTGCGGGCAGACACGCCCGCAAATCTCGGGTAGCGAGCTGCTTTGGTGGCTCAGTTCCGCCGCTTCGATAATTTTGCCTTCCGCCACTAAACTCAGCAGTTCCGGGATGGCGTTATGCAGCGGGCAAGTCCAGTTGCAGCGCGCTTTTTGCGCGCAGTGGATGCATCGCTGGCTTTCATATATTGCATGCAGAGAAGACAAGCCCTGATAAATCTCGTCGAAGTGTTTTTTGCGTTGAACCGCCGGGAGTTTTTGCGCGCCGTGGCGGGCGGGTTTGTCCAGTAAACCTGGGCGACGAATCGGGGCCGATGCGCCACTGGCCGTCAGCTTTTGTCGCCGCAGACGTAGGCCGTTGAGTTCACGGTCATCCATCAGTTTGAGTGCATCCGCAGGGCAATGCGCCACGCAGGCGGGTTGCCCACTGTCAGTGCTTTCGCACAGGTCACACTTTTGCGCCAGCCAAATGGCATTCTGACCGGTATCCACCATTTCTATCGTCCCGAACGGGCAAGCCAGCACGCAGTTTTTACAACCAATGCAGCGCGCTTCATTCAGGTGTACCTGCTCATTTTGATAAGTCAGAGCACCCACCGGGCAACTGGTGACACAGGGCGCATGGTTACAGTGACGACAAGTCACCGTGACGTGGTTTTGCTGATGGGAAATAACCTCAATGCGCGGATGGAACGTGGCAATAGATTCTGGCCAGCGCTGCTGGTTGTGCGCGACGGCGCAAGCAATTTCACAGACGTGACAGCCGATGCATTCCTGCGCATCAACAGCGATAAATTTGTTCATTAACATCCCTTTTTTGAAAGCCACAACTCACTTGCAGCAATGCAAAAACAGGGACAACTTGCGCACAGTCAGCAGACTAAATCTAAATTTGTGAACGACTGCACAGAATGTTGCTCCATGTTGAAATCAGCAAAGTTCCGCGCTGCGCACCACCACTCAAAAGTGCAAGTGAACTTATCAAACTGAGAAGATAAACCTCATACTGATAAAACTCGTCAGGAGAAAAATTTCGCACTTCACCTTCAATACAATCCATTACGTGATGTTTTTCACACTTCTTCAATCGATTTAGCACTTTACCCGGAACTGGCATCAGTTACGCATACATTCCCTGTGCTCATTTTTTGGAAAACAGGATTGCCAATACCGTCGCCATCAAAGGAGATAGATATGGAAAACAGTGCTACTGGAATATCAGCCACTCAGACACCAAATGAAGTCGACCGAATACTGCCGCCCGGGCAATTACTGATCCTTGGCCTTCAGCATGTTCTGGTGATGTATGCCGGGGCTGTAGCCGTCCCTCTGATGATTGGCGACCGTTTAGGGTTAAGCAAAGAAGTTATCTCTCTATTGATTAGCTCGGATCTGTTTTGTTGCGGCATCGTCACGCTGATTCAGTGTCTGGGAGTCGGTAAATTTATGGGGATCCGCTTGCCTGTGATTATGTCGGTGACATTTGCCGCAGTAACACCCATGGTGGCCATTGGTATTAATCCGGGTGTCGGCCTGACTGGGATTTTTGGCGCGACTATCGCCGCCGGGTTGATCACGACTCTGCTGGCACCTGTTGTTGGCCGGTTAATGCCCTTGTTCCCTCCGCTGGTCACCGGAATTGTTATTACCTCAATTGGGCTGAGTATCATCCAGGTCGGTATCGACTGGGCGGCAGGCGGAGCAGGCAACCCGAATTACGGCGACCCGGTTTATATTTGCGTCGCCTCAGCCGTATTGTTGTTTATCTTGCTGATTACCCGTTATGCCAAAGGCTTTTTATCCAATGTGGCGGTGCTTCTGGGGATTGCGTTTGGTTTTGCGTTGGCTTACATGATGGGCGAAGTTAATTTGTCCGGGCTGGCTGATGCAAAGTGGTTCGCGATTGTGACGCCAATGGCGCTGGGCGTCCCAACGTTTGATCCTATTGCCATCCTGACCCTGACCGCGGTACTGATTATTGTCTTTATTGAGTCGATGGGGATGTTTCTGGCGCTTGGTGATATCGTCGGCCAGAAGTTAACCGAAAAAGATATTATCCGTGGTTTACGTGTTGATGGTGTCGGGACGGTAATTGGCGGCCTGTTTAACAGCTTTCCGCATACTTCGTTTTCCCAAAACGTCGGACTGGTGAGCGTCACGCGAATTCATAGCCGTTGGGTGTGCGTGGCAGCGGGCGGTATTTTGATCCTGTTTGGCATGGTGCCGAAAATGGCGGTGTTTGTGGCGTCAATTCCGCAATTTGTCTTAGGAGGTGCGGGGCTGGTGATGTTTGGGATGGTGCTCGCAACCGGTATTCGTATTCTGGCTCGCGCCAACTACTCAACGAATCGTTATAACCTGTATATCGTCGCCATCAGCTTAGGGATGGGTATGACTCCGACACTTTCTCACGACTTTTTCTCACAATTCCCGGCAGCGTTACAACCGTTGCTGCACAGCGGGATCATGCTGGCAACTACCTGTGCTGTGATTCTGAATCTGTTTTTTAATGGCTATCCAAAAGCTGAAAAATCACAGAGTTAGCAGGCAGCATGGTTGTAGCGCTCAACGCTGAGCGCTACAACATGACTTACTTCAGACCTTTAAGGATCTTCATGGTGGCTTCAACATCAATTTCATCTTCGGAGAAGATTAATGTTGACCCCTGGAACGTAGTGACCGCCAGTTTCTTCAGCGTGCGCATTTCGCCAGCCTTAGGTTCTGCTTTCGGGCGAATACTGTTCATCAGTGCGCCAACAGAC
The DNA here is from genome assembly GCF_900446255.1 of Buttiauxella agrestis. Taxonomy (NCBI): domain Bacteria; kingdom Pseudomonadati; phylum Pseudomonadota; class Gammaproteobacteria; order Enterobacterales; family Enterobacteriaceae; genus Buttiauxella; species Buttiauxella agrestis. The sequence goes on from NZ_UIGI01000001.1 coordinate 3,154,291, forward strand.
AACACCGCATTCTCTTTATCAATCTTGGTTTCAGCGGGGACTTCTTCGCTGTAGACCAGGAAAGATTTGATCGCAGTGATTTTAATGCGCTCGCCCGCGATATAGATGTATTTGCTATCAGGTTCGACCTTCACCGCATACGCCGACAAACCTTTATTGTTGGTCGTTGGCTCGAAAGTCACCGAAGCATCTTTCTTAATCAGATCTGGATTGGCGACCTTAATCACATGAAAATAACGGTTGTCGCCATTTTCATCTTTGATAAAACCGAAACCTTTGTCTTCAAACCAGGTTGTGATTGTTCCGTGCATCGCTATTACCGCCTAATTAATCGTTCAATATGTCAAATTTTGCAGCGCGCAGTTTAATGCACAATGCGTTGGCTACAAAGTCCGTTTACTACAGGGTCCGTCGCGCAAAATCTTTCACGCGGAATCCCAACACCATGAGCGTGGCAAAATACGCCGCAATACCCGCGACAACCACAGCCATCAGACGCAATAAACGGTACGGCATCGTGCCAATATCCCAAGCAGGCATAATGTGCATCACGCCAAATAACACCGCAGCCATGACAATCACACCGGCAAACAGACGCCACAAGAAGCCACTCCAACCCGGTTGTGGGTGGAAAATATCGCGCTTACGCAGTTGCCAGTATAGCAGGCTGGCATTCAGGCAAGCCCCGAGACCAATCGACAGCGACAGCCCGGCGTGCTTGAGCGGGCCGATAAACGCCAGGTTCATTACCTGGGTCATGATAAGCGTCACGATGGCAATTTTGACCGGCGTTTTGATGTCCTGGCGCGAGTAAAAACCGGGTGCCAGCACTTTCACCACAATCAGCCCCATCAACCCGACGGAATACGCCACCAGCGCACGTTGCGTCATGGCCGCATCGAAAGCAGTGAATTTACCGTACTGGAACAGAGAAACGGTCAGCGGTTTTGCCAGAATACCCAGCGCCACGGCACTTGGCAGCGCCAGCAGGAAACATAAACGCAGCCCCCAGTCCATCAGGCGCGAGTATTCGTCGTGATTGCCGCTGGCAAAACTTCTCGCCAGTGACGGCAACAAGATAGTCCCTAGCGCCACACCCAGTACGCCAGAGGGGAACTCCATCAAGCGGTCTGCGTAGTACATCCAGGAAACGGAACCAGACGCAAGGAACGAAGCAAAAATGGTGTTGATGATCAATGAAATCTGGCTGACGGAAACCCCAAGAATGGCCGGTCCCATCTGCTTAATGACGCGCATCGCACCGGCGTCTTTCAGATTCACACGCGGTAAAACCAGCATGCCAATCTTTTTCAGATGCGGGAGCTGATAGGCCAGTTGCAAGACGCCGCCGACGGTAACTGCCCAGGCCAGCGCCAGAATCGGCGGGTTAAAATGCGGCGCGGCAAACAGTGCAAAACCAATCATGCTGAGATTTAAGAAAGTTGGCGCAAACGCAGGCACCGAGAAACGGTTCCAGGTGTTAAGAATCGCACCACATAAAGACGCCAGTGAAATCAGGAAGATATACGGGAACGTGATGCGCAACAGGCTGGAGGTCAACGCAAATTTATCGGCGGTGTCGGCAAAACCGGGCGCCGTCACCAGGATCACCCAGGGCGCAGCAATCATCCCGATAACCGTCACGACGGCCAACGCCAGGGTCAGTAACCCGGAAACATACGAGACAAACACGCGAGTGGCATCTTCGCCCTGTTTGCTTTTGTACTCAGCCAGAATAGGGACAAAGGCTTGCGAGAATGCGCCTTCAGCGAAAATACGGCGCAGTAAGTTTGGTAATTTAAACGCGACAAAAAAGGCATCCGTCGCCATTCCTGCCCCAAAAACCCTTGCCACAATGGCGTCACGTGCAAATCCGAGCACGCGAGAAAACATCGTCATCGAGCTGACGGCTGCCAGCGATTTTAAAAGATTCATTTATTATATGGTTCCACAAACATCAACGCCTGCTGGGCAGGCGTTGTTAAGGGACATTTCGTAGGCGCGTAGTCTACCGATACTCTATTTAAATAGCACTCGTGTTATTCGCTCATCGCATCACGCCACAGTTTCTCAACCACGCGCTGCGCCATCAACGCTTGCTCGCCTGCGGTTTCAGGAACCGTCTGATTTGCCACACTTTCAAGGAAATGGTGCGCGCAACCGACAAATCCTCGCTGCTCGAGGGTGGTTTGCCAGCCAGGGATTGGGCGATGTACCACGCCACTGCCGCACTCTTCACGCCATTCGCGCATATCGGTCACATCGAATAAACCGCCGTCTGTCACCGCCTGCACCCATTCGCGCTGGCTTCCCGCACGGCGATGCATACTGGTGGTGATTTGCAGATTACCGCTGGCAAAGTGATGTTCAGCAAACAGCATTTGCCCCTGATCGTTGGTCTGCAAGGTGCCGCTTTGCAATTGTGCTTCACGCCCACCAAGCCACAAGGCCGTATCAACGACGTGCAGGTAATCATCCAGCAACGTAAAACGCAGATCGTTTGGCCCGACGCTATCCGCACGGTGTTTGTCCATTCGCAACGACGCGCCAGTCGCCAGTTTCGCTTTCAGATCCTGATACAGCGGAGAGAAGCGGCGGTTAAAACCGACCATTAACGTGCGTTTCTGGCGATGTGCCATTTCTACCAAACGTTCGGCATCAGCAAGATTTTCAGCCAGAGGCTTATCGACACAAACGTTAACGCCCGCCTGCAATAATTCGCTGACGACCGCGTAATGGCTGCTGGTGGCGCTGTGGACGAATACCGCATCACACTGCGCGGCCAGCTCTGAAATTGAGGAAACATAGGGAATGCGATACGCATCGCAAACCTTTTGCGCTTTAGCCTGGGTTGGAGAAAATGCCCCTTGAAATGTCCAGTCATCCGCTTGTGTTAATACCGGCAGCCACGCTTTTTGCGCAATCCCGCCCAAACCAACCACGCCGACGCGAAGTTTTGTCATTAATTAATCCCCAAGATGTGCGAGCAGTGAATCCAGGCGTTGCTTAAGCTCGGCAACTTCACTTTCAAGTTGTTCGACGCGGGCCGTTAAATCTTCTGTGGGCTGCGCAGTACTTTGGGACGCTGCCAGTTCAGAGGCATCAACCTCGCCACTGAAAAGATGCATATAGCGACTTTCACGCTTGCCAGGTTCGCGCGGTAAACGCACTACAAACGGGCCATCTTCGCGATTAGCCAGATTTTCGAGCGTCGCTTCCACCTGTGCCATATCGGTAAATTCAAACATTCTGGCGGCGCGTGTGCGTAATTCACCCGGTGTTTGCGCCCCGCGCAGCAGCAAAGTGGTCACAACGGCGACTTCGGCAGCCGAGAGTTTGAGATTACCAAATTCAGAATTGCAGAAACGTTGCTCGTATTTGGTGACTCGGTTGCCAAACCCGCTGAGGGTGCGCAGAAAGTGGCGTTTTACCAGCGAATCCAGCGTGTCCTGAACGTCATGTTCTTTTAATTCCATAACGGGTTCGCGGTTGGTTTTCTGGTTACATGCCGTCACCACGCCGTTCACCGACATCGGATATTGTTCGGGAGTCGTCACCTGCTTTTCCATCAGACTACCCACAACTCGCGCTTCAACCGCAGTTAACTGATATTTCATTTCTCGTCCTTAACGGCCAGGGGTCCATTCTTTGGTAGTCAATGCAGTCAACACATGGTCGCGCCAGACTCCATCAATCAGTAAATACTCTTTGGCATAGCCTTCTTTTTCAAAACCGAGGCGGGCAAGGAGGTCGCCGCTGCGCTGGTTGTGCGGCATATAGTTCGCCATGATGCGGTGAATATGCTGGCTGCGTTGCATGTAACGGATGGCCGTAGTCAACGCTTCAAACATCATGCCCTGTCCCTGCCATTTCTCGCCCAGCGAGTAGCCGAGATAACAAGCATGAAAAGAGCCACGCACCACGTTGGAGAAATTGGCAACGCCACGAATCTCTTTTTCTTCTGGATCAAGCAGCGCAAAGTAGTAAGCGCTGCCCGTTTTGTGCATCTCACCAATCATGCCCAACCGCGCCTGCCAACCGGAAGGGTAGCAATGGCTGTCGTCACGAATCGGCTCCCACGGTTTCAGGAACTGGCGGTTTTCAGCGTAATAATCAGCCAGACGCCATGCATCGCGCTCATACACCAGACGCACCACCAGGCGGTCGGTTGTTAAGCGTACTTTGGGCAGGTTACTGCGGTAGCCAAACATGTTCACCCTACTCCTCACATCCCACATTTTTCTTAGGCAACTTAATTACTATACCTGCGCCTGGCGACGGAAGGAAAACAACAACATGCAGATTTTTCATCAGGTCATACTTTTTTCGATTAATGAGTTCAATCAAAGCGCCAGATTGATAAAAAAATATTGTCGCGTGGCTCCCTGTCAAAAACCCTGAGAGCAGTAGAGAATAGAAGTTAGTCACACTTTTAAAGTTCCCTGGAGGGGAGATGGCGCGGGTCGCGCAGGCCAGGAGCCTGGGTAAATACTTCTTATTGCTCGATAATATGCTAGTGGTATTAGGCTTCTTCGTGGTTTTCCCTCTTATTTCCATTCGCTTTGTTGACCAAATGGGTTGGGCCGCATTAATGGTGGGCATTGCGCTCGGCCTGCGCCAATTAACACAGCAAGGGCTGGGAATATTTGGCGGGGCTATCGCCGATAAACTTGGCGCCAAACCAATGATCGTGACCGGAATGCTGCTGCGCGCCGTCGGTTTTGCGCTGATGGGTATCGCGCATGAGCCGTGGGTGTTGTGGTTGTCATGTTTTATCTCCGCCATTGGCGGGACGTTGTTTGACCCTCCACGCGCAGCCCTGGTGGTAAAGCTGGTGCGCCCACATCAGCGTGGCCGTTTCTTCTCAATATTGATGATGCAAGACAGCGCCGGGGCGGTGATTGGCGCCCTGCTTGGAAGCTGGTTGCTGCAATATGATTTCCGTCTGGTGTGTGCTGTAGGCGCCGTGATGTTTGTCATTTGCGCAGGCGTCAATGCCTGGCTGCTGCCTGCTTATAAACTTTCTACTATTCGCACACCGATGCTGGAAGGCATGGGTCGTGTGCTGCGTGACAAACGCTTCATCACTTATGTTCTGACGCTGGCAGGCTATTACATGTTAGCGGTGCAGGTAATGTTGATGCTGCCGATTATGGTCAACGAAATTGCCGGGACGCCTGCCGCAGTGAAATGGATGTACGCCATTGAAGCGGCGCTCTCGTTAACGCTGCTGTACCCAATTGCTCGCTGGAGCGAAAAACGCTTTCGCCTTGAGCAGCGTTTGATGGCCGGTTTGTTGCTGATGTCGCTGGCGATGTTGCCTATGGGTTTAAGCAGCAACCTTCAGCAGCTGTTTACCCTGATTTGCGTGTTTTACATTGGCTCCATTATTGCCGAACCGGCTCGCGAAACGCTGAGCGCGTCGCTCGCTGATTCACGCGCTCGCGGCAGTTATATGGGGTTCAGTCGGCTGGGCCTGGCCATCGGTGGCGCATTCGGTTATGCGGGCGGCGGGTGGCTGTATGACGCAGGGAAAAGCATTAATCAGCCGGAACTTCCGTGGGTGATGTTGGCGATTATTGGCATCATTACGCTTTTCGCGCTGTGGTGGCAGTTCAGCACGAAACCGGTTGAACCCTCGATGCTTGAACCGGGCAACTAGTTTGCAGCCCCTGGTATTCTCCTCCATACTCAAAAATTGACGGATTTTTCCTGACGATTGATATGGAGGAGTAACGTGAAGCTTTATATTTACGATCACTGCCCTTTCTGCCTTAAAGCACGCATGATTTTTGGCTTAAAGAACATCCCCATCGAGCTAAAAGTCTTGTTAAACGACGACGAAGCTACCCCGACAAAAATGATTGGCAAGAAAATGGCGCCAATCCTGCAAAAAGACGATAGCCGTTATCTACCCGAAAGCATGGATATCGTGCATTACGTCGATAAACTCGATGGCGAACCGTTAATTACTGGCAGCACTAACGCCGCGATTTCCGAGTGGCTGCGCCATGTGCAGAGCTATGTTCAGCAACTGACGATACCCCGCATTGCGAAAGCGCCATTCGATGAGTTTGCCACACCCGAAGCGCGTGCTTATTTCACCAAAAAGAAAGAGGCGATGATCGGTTCCTTTGCCGATCTTCTGACGCATTCACCGGGTCTTATCAAGAAAATCAGCGATGATTTGCGCAAGCTCGATAAGCTGATTGTGCAACCCAATGCCGTTAACGGCGAGCTGTCAGAAGATGATATTCATTTGTTCCCGCTGCTGCGTAATCTGACGCTGGTTGCCGGAATTGAGTGGCCAAGCCGGGTCGCAGCCTATCGCGATAATATGGCCAAACAGACGCAAATTAATCTGCTGTCATCTCACGCGATCTAAAGATTGTTAATGGCTCTACGGCGGGTAATTCCACCCGCCTTTATCTTCTGGTTCAGAAACGCTAAAAAATTAAGCCTTTTCCTGTAGCACTGCCTGCGCTGGTAGAACATCATGCTTTATGTCAGGATCTGTGACCAAAGCAGCATGTTAAGGAACTCCATGAAAAAGATAGTGTTAGCCGCAGCATTGATGCTGAGCGGATTAGTGGTGGGTTGTAACCAGCTAACGCAATACACCGTCAGCGAACAGGAAATCAACCAGGCGCTGCATAAACGTAATAATTTCTCTAAGGACATTGGCCTGCCAGGTGTTGCCGATGCTCATATTGTTTTAACCAATTTAGCCAGTGCGATTGGCCGTGAAGAGCCGAACAAAATCACCCTGACGGGCGATGCTAATCTGGATATGACGTCGCTTTTCGGCAACCAAAAAGCCAATATCAAGCTGAAACTAAAGGCTTTACCGACCTTCAATAAAGAGCAAGGCGCTATTTATTTGCAGGAAATGGAAGTGGTAGACGCCACCGTCGAGCCTGAAAAAATGAAGACGATTGTTCAGACCCTGATTCCCTATCTGAATCAGTCGTTACGGAATTACTTTAACCAGCAGCCCGCTTATATTTTGAGTGAAGACAACAGCACAGGCGAAAAACTGGCTAAGAAATACGCTAAAGGGATTGAAGTTAAACCCGGCGAGATTGTGATTCCTTTCACTGAGTAATCTGGTTTCCTACGGGGAGAACACTTTCTCCCCGTGAAAATCTCAACGAAATGGGTGCAAAGCTAAACGTTTGCGCTTATCCTTTGTGCCCGGCATAAATCATCGTTATTTCCTTCCTACGCCGGAGCACTTTCATGACCGTATTACCTCAGGTATTAAAAATTCGCCGCCCAGACGACTGGCATGTTCACCTTCGTGATGGTGAGATGTTAAAAACGGTGGTGCCTTATACCAGCGAAATTTATGGTCGCGCGATTGTCATGCCAAATCTGGCGCCGCCTGTGACAACGGTTGAAGCCGCCATGGCTTATCGTCAACGCATTCTGGATGCGGCGCCTCAGGGGCATAATTTTGAGCCGTTGATGACCTGCTACCTGACCGACTCTCTCGATCCGAACGAAGTTGAGCGCGGGTTCAGCGAAGGCGTGTTTACTGCGGCAAAACTCTATCCTGCCAACGCAACAACCAACTCAAGCCACGGCGTGACCAGCACCGCCGCGATTTTACCGGTGCTTGAGCGTATGCAAAAAATCGGCATGCCTTTACTCATTCACGGTGAAGTGACTCACGCAGACATCGATATTTTCGACCGTGAAGCACGCTTTATCGAAACCGTGATGGAACCGCTGCGCAAACAACTGCCAGAACTGAAAGTGGTGTTTGAACACATCACTACCAAAGACGCGGCACAGTATGTGAAGGAAGGAAACTCCTTGCTGGGCGCGACCATCACGCCGCAACACCTGATGTTTAACCGCAACCATATGCTGGTTGGCGGCGTGCGCCCTCACCTGTATTGCCTGCCGATTTTAAAGCGCAGCGTCCATCAGGAAGCGTTACGTGAGCTGGTTGCCAGCGGATGCGACCGCGTGTTCCTCGGCACGGATTCGGCCCCGCACGCACGTCACCGTAAAGAAGCGAGTTGTGGTTGTGCAGGCTGCTTTAACGCGCCTTCGGCACTGGGCGCTTATGCGACCGTCTTCGAAGAAATGAATGCAATGCAGCATTTCGAAGCGTTTACTTCACTGAATGGCCCACGTTTCTACGGTTTACCGGTTAACGAAGAAACCATCGAACTGGTGCGTACTCCGGTACAAATGCCAGAAATCATTGAGACTTCTGACGATAGCATCGTACCGTTCCTTGCCGGCGAACAAGTCAACTGGTCAGTAAAATAATAAAATTTAATGCCCCCCTGTTGCATACCTGAGAATATAACTGTATAAATATCCAGTATATTGCACAGGGGGCTATTATGCGTATTGAAGTCACTATTGCCAAAACTACATCTCTGCCGCCAGGCGCTGTTGATGCGCTTGCCAATGAACTCTCACGCCGTATTACCCAGTATTATCCTGAAGACGAAAGCCATGTTCAGGTGCGTTATGCCGCTGCTAACAACCTTTCAGTGTTAGGGGCCAGCAAAGAAACTCGCGATCGTATTAGCGAAATATTGCAAGAGACCTGGGAAAGCGCCGACGACTGGTTTGCTGCGGATTAAAAACCATCCTGGAAGTGGCAAATTCAACGTTGTACCGCTGCTTTCATACCATCACCAAAATAATTTTCCCTCGTTATTTTTTATGCCGGGTGTCGCCATCCGGTTTTTTTTATTGTTTAAATTTCACTCTTTAATTATTTCCCCTTCCCGCTCACAACTCAGATTTCACTGATATCAACAAACATCCTTCTGCTGAAAAATCGTCCAAATACACGCTTTTATGTAAAAATTGTGTTGCAGGGTATTTATTTCTCCGTCGAATTAGCTTAATCATTGATATACTTAACTGGCTTCACATTAAACAAGCATTAAACCTCGCGAACCGTTGTCTTAAACACACGTATAAAAGGGGTTATGATGGAAAAAAATAGTGATGTTATCCAGACCCATCCCTTAGTCGGATGGGACATCAGCACCGTAGATAGCTATGACGCGCTGATGCTTCGCCTGCACTACCTGACCTCGAATACGCAAAAGAACGACGAAACTGAAATCGGTCAAACTTTATGGCTGACCACGGATGTTGCCCGGCAATTTATTTCTATTTTAGAAGCCGGCATTGCTAAGATTGAATCTAGTGATTACCAGGTAAACGATTATCGTAAGCATTGATTGCCGATGCTACCCAAATAACGCAAGGCACCGTCGAGGTGCCTTTTTTATTATTCAGGCCTCGCTTAATTGTCAGCCCGCGAGGAATTAATTACTCTGCTATATAATTTAATTTTTGCCAGAGGGAAGAAAAAGCACCATGCATTATGACCTTATCATTGTCGGTAGTGGTTCTGTCGGCGCCGCCGCCGGGTGCTATGCCACTCACTCCGGTTTAAACGTGTTAATGATTGATAGCCACCATCCTCCCCACCAGCAAGGTAGCCATCATGGCGATACACGTCTGATGCGCCACGCTTATGGTGAAGGGGAAAAATATGTCCCGCTGGTGTTACGTGCACAAAAACTTTGGGATGCGTTGCAGGAGATCAGCGGTGAGAAAGTGTTCCATCGCACCGGTGTGATTAATCTCGGGCCAGAAGATTCCACGTTTATCTCCACGGTACAAAGCAGCGCACAAAACTGGTCATTGCCGCTTGAGACGCTAACAGCTCAGGAAGTAATGACGCGCTGGCCGCAAATCACGGTGCCGGAAAATTATCTTGGCCTGTTTGAGCCAGATTCTGGCGTATTGCGTAGCGAGCTGGCGGTGAAAACCTATATCCGTCTGGCAAATCAGGGCGGTTGCGCACAACTATTTAACTGCCCGGTGACGGACATTCGCCATACCGCTGAAGGTGTCGTGGTTCAGACGCCAGAGGGTGAATTTACCGCTGATAAACTGTTGGTCAGTGCCGGAACCTGGGTCACAAAATTGCTGCCTGAATTGCCGGTGACGCCGGTGCGTAAAATCTTTAGCTGGCACCAGGCTGATGGACGCTATAGCGAAAGCAATAACTTCCCCGCATTTACCGCCCAATTGCCTGATGGCAGCCAGTATTACGGGTTCCCGGCGGGTGAAGATAACGAACTCAAACTGGGCAAACATGATGGCGGGCAGATTATTAGCGAGCCACAGCAACGCAAACCATTTGGCGCCGTTGCCACTGACGGTAGCGAAGTGTTCAGCTTCTTACGCCAGGTAATGCCAGGCGTCGGGGTTTGTATGCATGGCGCGGCCTGCACATATGATATGTCGCCAGATGAAGATTTTATTATTGATACCCTTCCGGATCATGGCAACACGATGATCATCACGGGCTTAAGCGGGCATGGTTTTAAATTCGCTTCGGTACTGGGGGAAATCGCCTGTCAGTTTGCGCTGGGCAACACGTCGAGCTTCGACCTGAAGCCGTTTTCCCTTTCACGCTTTAATTCATTGAAATAATAAACATGGGTGGATACGTTTGTATCCACCCACACAGATCACTCAGGATCAGGGATCCCTAATGTGGTGTTCAAAACCCCACGGGATTTATTGAAAATCTTATTACCATTCTCACGGCCTGCACGTCGGCGACGTTGTTCCTCTGGCGTAAGCGCCAGCTCTTCGCGGCAAATGTCACTACAGCATCCAGCATACTTCTCAGCACAAGCTGGGCACTGAATAAACAACAGATGGCAGCCGTCGTTCTTGCAGTTGGTATGGCTATCGCAAGCTGTCCCACACTGATGGCAGTGGGCAATCACATCATCAGAAATGCGCTCGCCCATACGCTCGTCGAAGACAAAGTTTTTGCCAACAAAACGCACCGGGATACCTTGTTCACGCGCACGGCGCGCATATTCGATAATCCCACCTTCGATGTGATAAACATTTTTGAAGCCGTTATGCAGCATCCAGGCGCTGGCTTTTTCACAACGAATCCCACCGGTGCAATACATGACGATTTTTTTGTCTTTGTCGTCCTGCAACATATCGACCGCTTTCGGTAGCTGTTCACGAAATGTGTCCGCAGGAATTTCCATAGCATCCTGGAAATGGCCCACTTCATATTCGTAATGGTTACGCATGTCGATAAACACGGCATCCGGATCGTCGAGCATCGCGTTAACATCCGCGGCCTTCAGATAAGCGCCGACATTGCTGGCATCAAATGACGCGTCCTCAATGCCATCAGCAACGATACGGTCACGCACTTTCATGCGCAGTACCCAAAATGATTTTCCATCGTCTTCAAGGGCAATATTCAGACGCACGCCATTGAGCGCAGGATGGAATCCGTAAAGTGTTTCGCGGAAGGCATCGACCCGACTTTGCGGAACGCTAATTTGCGCGTTGATCCCTTCATGTGCGAGATACACGCGGCCAAAAACATTCAGCGCGGTAAACGCCAGATAAAGCGCGTCGCGCGTAGTTTGAGGCTCTTCAATAGTGAAATATTTATAGAATGAGATTGTGGTGCGTGGCTCGGTTTCAGCCAACATGCGCACGCGCAATTCATCATTCGATATGCGGTTGTGTAACACTGGCATGGTGTTCGCTCGGCAATCGTTGACAGGAAAAAAGTGGGCTGCATCATAAAGCAATTAACGTTAATTTACATCCCTGTATTTTACGCTACATTTTCCTCATTTATCCGCAACCAAACCAACAAACGGTGCAATATCAGACACTCTGCTACTGTTAGTTTTGGATGATTTCGAATTAGTGTCACAATAGTCTTACTCAAGAAGATCCGGCATTTGCCGTCACTATAGGTTTTACATGACGAACTTACCGCAATTCTCGCGCGCTTTGCTTCATCCCCGGTACTGGGGAATCTGGTTTGGGATTGGCTTACTTTATTTAATTACCCTGCTCCCCTACCCAGTGATTTACCGACTTGGGCGTGGCCTCGGCAAACTCGCCAGGCGTTTTATGAAACGCCGCGTCAGAATTACCCGTCGCAATCTTGAACTCGCCTTCCCACATAAAACGGCAGAAGAGCGCGAGTCCTATCTGGATAAAAATTTTGAGTCCGTGGGTCTTGGCCTGATGGAAACCGGCATTGCCTGGTTCTGGCCAACCTGGCGTATTCAGCGCTGGTGTGACGTCAGCGGCGTAGACCAAATCCATGCGGTGCAAGAGGCCAAACGAGGCGTGCTGCTGATCGGTATTCATTTCCTGACGCTTGAGTTAGGTGCGCGAATGTTTGGTATGAATACGCCCGGCATCGGTGTTTACCGCCCTAATGACAACCCCCTTCTTGACTGGCTACAAACCTGGGGCCGGATGCGTTCAAACAAAAGCATGATTGACCGCAAAGATCTCAAAGGGATGATTCGTGCGCTTAAACAGGGCGAAATCATCTGGTACGCGCCAGATCACGACTACGGCCCGCGCGGCAGTGTTTTCGTCCCGTTCTTTGGCGTCGATGAGGCGGCAACCACCATGGGGACATACACTCTTGCACGTATGTCAGGTGCCGCGATTGTCCCGATGGTTCCACGCCGCAAACCGGACGGCAAAGGGTATGAGCTAATTATTCTCCCCGCTGAGTTTTCCCCGCCGCTGGAAACCCCGGAAGGCACGGCAATCTGGATGAATAAAATCATCGAGCAATGCATCATGATGGCCCCTGAACAATATATGTGGCTGCACCGCCGCTTCAAAACACGCCCTGAGGGTGTGCCTGCGCGCTACTAATCTCTCTCTATTCGATTAAGTCATAGGGCGACGCTAAGTCGCCCTAATTCGTTCTAAAATACGGTTTCAGAAACGTTGCCTCCCTCCCGCTTACAGGCGCATAATTAGCAAGGTAATAATTCCTCAGCACATCTTCTTTGCACCGAACTGGAGTTTTATGACTCTCCCCGAGAGCACTAGCATTATCAACTGGAAACGAAATCTTACCGTCGCATGGCTTGGGTGTTTTCTGACCGGCGTCGCGTTTAGCCTGGTTATGCCTTTTCTTCCTCTGTATGTCGAACACCTTGGTGTGACGGGCCACAGCGCCCTGAATATGTGGTCGGGCATCGTTTTCAGCATTACCTTTCTGTTCTCTGCGATAGCATCACCGTTTTGGGGAGGGCTTGCCGACCGCAAAGGGCGCAAAATAATGCTGCTGCGTTCCGCATTGGGTATGTCTATCGTGATGGTGTTAATGGGCTTTGCGAGCAATATCTGGCAATTTTTAGCTCTGCGCGCCTTGCTCGGTTTGTTAGGTGGATTTGTCCCTAACGCGAACGCGCTGATTGCTACCCAGGTTCCCCGTCATAAAAGCGGTTGGGCGCTCGGCACACTTTCAACGGGTGGCGTAAGCGGTGCATTACTCGGGCCGATGATCGGCGGTTTTCTGGCGGATACCTATGGTCTGCGTCCGGTATTTTTCATTACAGCGGCCGTGCTGTTTACCTGCTTCGTTTTCACACTTTTTTGTATTCGCGAGCAATTTACTCCGGTTCACAAGAAAGACATGCTACACGCACGCCAGGTGCTCACCTCGCTGAAAAACCCAAAACTGGTGCTGAGTCTGTTTGTCACAACGATGATTATTCAGGTGGCGACCGGTTCGATTGCACCGATTCTGACGTTGTATGTGCGTGAGCTGGCGGGGAATGTCAGCAACCTGGCCTTTATCAGCGGCATGATTGCCTCGGTGCCGGGTGTTGCAGCATTGATTAGTGCGCCGCGACTGGGGAAACTGGGTGACAGAATCGGCCCTGAGAGAATTTTAATTTGTGCGCTGGTGATTTCAGTGCTGCTGCTGATCCCAATGTCGATGGTTCAAACGCCTTTACAATTGGGCATATTGCGTTTCCTGCTCGGTGCGGCTGATGGCGCACTGCTTCCTGCCGTTCAAACCCTGCTTATTTACAACTCCAGCAATCAAATTGCCGGGCGTATCTTTAGCTACAACCAGTCCTTCCGCGATATTGGCAACGTCACCGGCCCGTTAATCGGGGCGGCTGTTTCAGCCAGCTATGGCTTCCGCACGGTGTTTTTAGTCACCGCCTGCGTCGTCCTCTTCAATGCGCTTTACTCATGGATTAGTCTGCGCCGCCCGACCGATCGCGCCCGTGTTTTGGAGGATTAACGCCCTAATCCTCGAAGTACGACGAGGATTAAATCTCATACTTGCAACTTTGCAAACAGCGTCAACAATTAACTTGAAAATGCGCTGTAGCGCGCTCCCTGACCAGTAACAAAAGGAGATGAGTATGAGTCTGTATGCGACGCTAGAAGAGGCGATTGATGCCGCACGCGAGCTTTTCCTTGTAGACAACCCTGAGCTTGATGAAGAGAGTGCCAGCGTTTCGCAGCTGAACATTCAGAAATACATTCTTCAGGACGGCGATATTATGTGGCAGGCCGAGTTCTTCGCTGATGACAGCGAGGATGGGGAATGTTTGCCGATGGTCAGCGGTGAGGCTGCGCAAAGTGTCTTCGATGGTGACTACGATGAAATCGAGTTACGTCAGGAATGGATTGAAGAAAATACGCTACATGAATGGGATGAAGGTGAATTTCAACTTGAGCCGCCTCTGGATACCGAGGAAGGGCAGACTGCGGCTGATGAATGGGATGAAAGATAACACCTATTCGTAAGGCCCGTGGCTGGCATCAATGGGCAATAATAGCGTGTCGAATACCAGAGAAAACGGTAAATCGAGCACGGTAATATAGCGCCATGCGCTGTCACGCACATCCCACTGCACACCGGGGTAATACTGATTACCATGTCCCTGCCCCGGAACTGCACGGCTGATAATACTGCCGCAACCGCTCAGTGCGCACGCCATCGCTATCACAACCATCACTCTTAACAAATTGTCTCTCCTGTTTTTCCGGCTGAGTATAACCGCCGTCGGCCTGAGCGCAAAAAAATGCCGACCCGAAGGTCGGCATTGATAACGCGTATTGCGCATTACTTCGTCGGCAGAGCCTCAGGGTTCAGGCTCACCGTTTTGTAGCTATCCACCCAGGAGGAATAACGCTCCGGGTTCGACCACACGCGATAATGCAGGCGAGACATCGTTACCGGATCGCTTAACAACACCAGACGACGGTCGCGATTGAGTTTATCAGGCGTTTCGTTCAGCGCCTGCTCAACGTGACGGTCACGGGCGATTTCCAGCACCTGGCTTGCGCGGTGACGCGCAGTGGCCATGGCGGTTGCCAAAGCATTAAACGACGGGTTAAACACTGCGTGCATAAAGCCATCATCCAGCGTACGGCTGCGGTTAAGCTTCAGGTAGTTGTCCGTATCCACCAGCACCTGCGGAGGAGAATACTCTTCCGGGATCAGGAACAGTTTCCAGCGCTTGGTACGCAAACCGAGTGTCGCGCGGCTCGACAGCACCGAAACAAACGGCGACAGGATCAGCGAGAACACGATTGGCGCAAGCCAGAACAGGAAGCGTAAATCCAGCCACGCCATTCCCACTGCCCATACCAGACCCAACAGAAGCTGAGAACCGTGGCGCATAAACGCTTCGCCCCATGGTGTGGAGTCATCATCACGCTGCGGTGAATTCCATACCACTTCCCAACCGAGGAACGCGCTGACCACAAATACGGTGTGGAACAGCATGCGCACCGGAGCCAGCAGCACTGAGAACAGCACTTCAAGCAACAGAGACGCCGTTACGCGGAAGAAGCCACCGAACTCTTTCGAGCCTTTGCACCAAATCAAAATGATGCTCAGTAGCTTCGGCAGGAACAGCAACACCATGGTCGAAGCAAACAGTGCGATCGCCAACTCCGGACGCCACTGCGGCCACACCGGGAACAACTGGCGCGGTTGCAGGAAGTATTGCGGTTCCGTCAGCGCGTGTACCACCTGCAAGGCAGTCGATAACGCGAGGAACATAAACCACAACGGCGCGGACAAATACGACATTACGCCAGTCAGGAATACCGCACGGTGAACCGGGTGCATGCCTTTTACCAGGAACAGACGGAAGTTCATCAAGTTACCGTGGCACCAACGGCGGTCACGCTTGAGTTCGTCCAACAAGTTCGGTGGCAGTTCTTCATAAGAACCCGGCAAGTCATAGGCAATCCACACGCCCCAACCTGCACGGCGCATCAAAGCGGCTTCGACGAAGTCATGCGACAGGATGGAACCGGCGAATGAACCTTCACCTGGCAGCGGTGCTAACGCACAGTGCTCGATGAACGGCTTAACGCGGATGATCGCATTGTGACCCCAGTAGTGGGATTCTCCCAACTGCCAGAAGTGCAGACCCGCCGTAAACAGTGGCCCGTAAACGCGTGTCGCAAACTGCTGGCAACGCGCATACAGGGTGTCCATGCCAGACGCTTTAGGTGAAGACTGAATAATGCCCGCATTCGGGTTAGCATTCATCAGGCGCACCAGGTTGGTCAGGCAATCACCACTCATTACGGAGTCAGCATCCAACACCACCATGTAGCTGTATTGGTTGCCCCAGCGACGACAGAAGTCATCGATGTTGCCACTTTTACGCTTCACGCGGCGGCGGCGACGGCGATAGAAAATCTGCCCTTCGCCCTGCACTTCTTTGATCAGCTCCATCCAGGCTTTTTGCTCGGCAACACAGATATCCGGGTTGTAGCTATCGCTCAGGATGTAAACGTCAAAGTGCTGCTGTTGGCCCGTTGCTTTTACCGATTCCCACGTTGCACGCAGACCTGCAAAAACACGGTCTACGTCTTCGTTACAGATTGGCATGATAAGCGCGGTACGGTTCGCCGGATCAATAGGCTCATCGCCGACGGTTGAAGCAGAGATACTGTATTTATCTTTGCCCATCAGCAGTTGCAGGAAGCCCATCAGCGCGGTCCAGAAACCGGCTGATACCCAACAGAACAGAATCGCAAACAGGATCAAGATGCCGGTTTGCAACACGTACGGCAGCAGTTGCATGAAGGACACCCACAAATCCTGGCCGATCATATCGGAAGGATTAATCAGCGCCCAACCCTGGTAGGGAAGAATGGTCTTCATGTACCAGGTTGCAACCACAGTCTGAGCAATGGTCAGCAGCAACAGGATGTAACGGCGGATAGTCCCGACGGTACGCCATTTCTGCTCGGCTTCAGCCTCTTCTTTCGACATGTAGCGAGGGTTAACTTCACGCCCACGTAAACGGTCCCAGAAACGACCAATCGGGTTAGTGCGCCACGGATCGGGGAACATAGAAGAACGCGTTGCTTTTGGCATCGCCTGCAACTGAGTGCGCCCTTCTTCATCCTCGATCAGCTGTTCACCACCGAGCGATCCAGGCCAGCTCATTTCGAGCCGGGCCTTTACCGAAGCTAAAGGGGAATCATCAGCTCTTTCACAGTGGTGCCCTTGCGCGTCGAGCGCCTCGTGCACCGCTTGCAGACTCGATGCAGGAAGCGCCGCCTTCTGCTCAGCAGAAAGCGCAAGTGCATCAATGTAATCAGACGCAGTATCAGTAATCTTATTCATTGGCAGGTAGCTGGTAGCTCCAGGTTTCGCTCAACGTTTGGTCACCATTGACCAGCGCTGCACGCATTTCAGTCGGCTTCTTGTCGTCTTTGACTTTCACACGTACGGTCAAACGCCAGCCTTTAGTGACCGGGTTATAACGTACCTGGCTGTCAACAATTTCACCGTTGTCACCAATGCTGGTTTGCGCGGTTACCGGCGTATCTTGCGGCAATTTTTTCATGTCCGCACCGATATAATCCACAACAAACGCAATCGTGCCGTCAGGCTGACGAATCAGATTTGACTGTTTCACATCACCTGTTGAGCGACGAGTCTGCGCAACGTATGCGTTATCAGGCGCATGCATTTTGTCTTCGTCACGACTAAAGGTAATGGTGTACTTAAAGTTCATCTCTTTGCCTGGTTCCGGCAGTTGATCCGGTGTCCAGTAAGCAACGATGTTGTCGTTGGTTTCGTCATTGGTTGGGATTTCCACCAGCTCGACGCGACCTTTACCCCAATCACCTTGTGGCGCAACCCAGGCACTTGGGCGCTGATCGTAACGATCGTCTAAATCTTCAAAGCGAGAGAACTGACGGCCACGTTGCAGCAAACCGAATCCAACTGGGTTTTCTGTCGCAAACGAGCTGACAGCCAGGTGTTTCGGGTTGTTCAACGGACGCCAAATCCACTCACCGTTTCCAGCATGAATAGACAGACCGTTGGAGTCATGCAATTCAGGACGGAAGTTCGTAGCAGGTGACGGCTGGTTTGGCCCAAACAGGAACATACTGGTCAATGGTGCCACGCCCAGTTTGCCGACTTTATCGCGCAGATAAACTTTCGACTGCACGTTAACGACGGTGTCACGCCCTGGGGTAATCACAAAGCGATACGCACCCGTTGCACGTGGGGAGTCGAGCAACGCATAAAGGGTCAGCGTTTTATCGCCAGCTTTCGGGCGTTCAATCCAGTATTCACGGAAACGTGGGAACTCTTCGCCAGAAGGCAAAGCAGTATCAATTGCCAAACCACGAGCAGACAGGCCATAAACCTGACCTGAGCCAATCACACGGAAATAACTCGCTCCGAGCATGCTGACAATTTCGTCGTTCTTATCTTTGCTGTTGATCGGATAGAGCACTTTGAACCCGGCAAAGCCGAGATCTTTCACGGTGTCTTTATCGTGTTTTACATTACCGAAATTAAAGTAATCCGGGTTGTACTTGATCTTATGAACCGCTGTTGCTGTCACTTCATTGATAGCAACCGGGGTGTCGAAGTACATACCCTGATGATAAAATTCAAGCTTAAATGGGGTCTTTAACTTGCTCCAGTAGGCTTTGTCATGATTGAACTGGATCTGCTGATAGTCCGCATATTTCATGTCGCGGAAGAGCGATGGCAGATTGCTTTTCGGTGCTTCGTAGCTTTTGCCCGCTAATGTTTTCGCTTGTTTTGCGACATCATCGATGGTGAAGGCCCAAACCGAGGTGGTATAAAGTGACAGCATTACAGCGGCACCAAGCCCACACATTTTCATCATTTTTAGTTTATGTTTCATATTAACCAGCACATCCCCCTTTGTGTGCTTAAATCAATCCAATCCATTTTAATGGAAACTTCTGCTTTCCGACAACCAATTACCCGCATTGTTCAGCGCGCCGGCTCAGCCTTTAAGCAAAAAAAGACAACTGCTTACGCTTTCAGAGTGCATCCAGGAGACAGGATGTCACGGTTAGTGTAGGGTTGCCACGGAATTGATACCGTTCGGGACTTCAAGCCTATTGGGATATGTTCTTAAGGATAAGGCGATTCGTCCGATAATGTCTGGAGTATTATGAGTAAAGCACCACAGCAACGCGAGTTTTTCCTGGATTCAATTCGGGCCTGGTTAATGCTTTTAGGCATCCCGTTCCACATCTCGCTCATCTATTCAAGCCACCAATGGCACGTCAACAGCGCCGAAGCCTCATGGGGATTAACCCTTTTCAATGACTTTATTCACGCCTTCCGCATGCAGGTGTTTTTCGTCATTTCAGGCTATTTCTCTTACATGCTTTTTTTGCGCTACCCGCTTAAACGCTGGTGGAAAGTGCGCGTGGAGCGTGTTGGTATCCCGATGTTAACCGCCATTCCGCTGCTCACTCTGCCGCAATTTTTAATGCTGCAACACGTGAATGATAAAGCCAAAAATTGGCCGGGCCTGACCCCTTACGAAAAGTACAACACGCTGGTTTGGGAACTGGTTTCTCACCTGTGGTTTTTATTAGTGATGGTCGTGCTGACTACCGTTTGTTTATTTTTGTTTCAACAAATGAAAAAACGTCTGGCTGAGGCATCAGAAAATAATCAATCCGCCATCACTTTAGGAAAGCTCTCAATCGCGTTTCTGGGATTCGGTATTTTATACGGCGCCATTCGCCGCACGATTTTTATTATTTATTCGCCAATTTTAAGCGATGGTTTATTTAATTTCGTGGTGATGCAAACGCTGTTTTACCTGCCGTTCTTTATGCTCGGCGCGTTAGTGTTTGTGCGCCCCCAGCTGAAAGCGCTGTTCACTACCCCTTCGCGATGGTGCGCGGTGGGCGCAGCACTCGCCTTTGTCGCCTACTTACTCAATCAGCGTTATGGCAGCGGCGATGCGTGGATGTATGAAACAGAAAGCGTTATTACGATGGTGATGGGCTTGTGGATGGTTAATGTGGTGTTTTCACTTGGCCATAAATTGCTGAACTTCCAGTCAAAGCGCGTCACCTATTTCGTCAATGCCTCGCTTTTTATTTATCTGGTGCACCATCCGTTAACGCTGTTTTTCGGCGCGTACATCACGCCGCACATTCATTCGAACGCGTTGGGCTTTATTACCGGGCTAATTTTTGTCGTGGGAATTGCCGTCGTGCTTTATGAAATCCACCTGCGAATTCCCTTGCTGCGCTTCTTGTTCTCCGGCAAACCGCAGAACGTCGCGGTTAAAGTAACCACTCAATAGGTAGACGATAAACCAATCTCACCAACACCCGCTGCCAAAAGCGGGTGTGCGGTTCCTTCTTCCAGACAAACTCTTTGCCATCGCTAGTTTCAACCCAATTTACCCTTCCCCAGCGATCTAAACGCAGCGCCCATGCAGCTTCTTTCTGGCTTTGGGTAAAACGTTGGTGAATATTTTTCGCCAGCGCCTCGCTTTCAATCACAAAACCCATTTCGGTATTGAGCATCGCAGAGCGCGGGTCAAAATTAAACGAGCCGATAAACACTTTTTGCTTATCGACGCTGAAGGTTTTGGCATGCAGGCTGGAACCTGAATTACCGGTCAAGCCACGGTCACGCAGCCTGCGGGGGTTATCATTTTCAGGCTTTAATTCATAAAGTTCGACGCCGTGGCGCAGGAGCTTTTTTCGCCAGCGTGCATATCCCGCATGCACGACAGCAACATCGTTGGCGGCCAGCGAATTCGTCAGAATCGCGATTTTCACCCCTTTGCGCACCAGCCCCAATATTTGCGCTACCCCGGCGCGAGTAGGCACGAAATAGGCGGAAATAATGTCTATTTCCTGCTCCGGCATACCTATCACATTCATCAGGCGCTGGGGTAATAGCGTGTGGTTACGCGCCCTTCCCTGCCCTTTACGCGGGTCATCGCTCAGTAAACGCGTCTTCGCCCAGTACATTTCAAGGGTTCGGGAAACCAGGTTAGTCGCAAACTGGCTGGTTGTGAGTCGATCAAGGTAGCGTCGCGCCTTCGGGTCATCACGCCAGTCGTCAGGAAGCTGCACACGGTTATGCAAAACATCGGGGTCCACATCCAACACTTTTTCCAGCGTCGAGACACACTGACTGTTCCAGTAGCGTTCAAAATCCTGGCTCACCTCACCGACGACCGGGCCGATAGCCAACACGTCTAAGTCTGAAAATAGCGGTTGTTTACCCACGCCAAAGTAGGCATCACCCACATTGCGGCCACCGATAATCGTCGTTTCGCCGTCAACGGTGAAAGACTTATTGTGCATTCGGCGGTTGAGCCGGGCAAAATCCGTCAGATAACCGATGGCGCGAAACAGGCGAAATGAAAAGGGATTAAACAGGCGGACTTCGATCTGCGGATGAGAATTGAGTAATTTTAAAATGTCATCCAGACCATTGGTGTTGTTATCGTCGAGCAACAGGCGAACTTTCACGCCGCGCTCTGCCGCCGCCAGTAACGCGCTAAATAACAGCCGCCCCGACATATCGTCCTGCCAGATGTAGTATTGGATATCGAGGGTTTTCTCCGCCATACCGCACAGTAAATAACGTGCTGCAAATGCGTCGAGGCTATCGGCAAGCGGATGGATACCGCTCAGGCCGGGGTGTTCCGCAAGCGTGGGTGTGATCGCCTTTCCCAGGCGTGTACCGTGATGATTTTTCACGTCAAAGCTGGGCAAGACGTTGTTGATAAATACGGGTATTTTCGTCGTCAAAACAGACAAAAATCACCTGCTCAGGCAACGGACGCAGGCCGATATAACGATAAACGGTATCGATGGCTATTTTTGCGGCCTCATCTTTAGGGTAGCCGTAGGCGCCGGTGCTGATCGCAGGAAAAGCAATCGTGCGATAACCATTGGCAGCCGCTAAGTCCAGGCAGTTGCGATAGGTTTGCTCAAGCAATTCAGCCTCATTTTTCTCGCCGCCGTGCCACACGGGGCCAACGGCATGAATGACGGCTTTAACAGGAATATTTCCGGCTTCAGTAATCACCGCATGGCCGGGCGCGCACTCGCCTTGTTGCTGAACGATCACTTTACAGGCAGCCAATAACGCCGGACCTGCCGCGTGATGAATCGCCCCATCAACTCCGCCGCCCCCCATCAGGGATGAATTCGCCGCATTGACAATCACATCAACCTCGGCGCGGGTGATATCACCTTGTATCACCGACATTCTTTCACTCATTGGGAAATCTCCAGTTAGTCTTTGATAGTAGTCTAAACTTACCGAACAGCAGACGTATATCACTTCCTAAGGATTTATCACCTTCATCTATCCCAGCTTTTTTCTCGTTAACTACAACAAAGTTTCTTCCTTTCAGGAGAGTTTCTATGGCTAGTGAAGCGCAAAAAGTCGGGCTAGTCCCGGTGATGCTTATGGTGGCAGGGAATATTATGGGGTCGGGTGTTTTCTTACTCCCGGCAAACCTGGCAGCAACGGGAGGGATTGCTATCTTTGGCTGGATGGTGACGATAGTTGGCGCAATATCGTTATCTATGGTGTACGCCAAAATGTCCTCGCTCGATGACAGCCCCGGCGGTTCCTACGCCTACGCGCGTCGGGCGTTTGGCCCCTTCCTCGGCTATCAAACCAACCTGCTTTACTGGCTGGCGTGCTGGATTGGTAACGTCGCGATGGTGGTGATTGGTGTCGGTTATCTCAGTTACTTTTTCCCGATGTTAAATCAGCCGTGGCCGTTGACCGTCACCTGTATCGCTATTTTGTGGCTGTTCGTCGGGCTGAATATTATTGGCCCGAAAATGATCACCCGCGTGCAGGCGGTCGCCACGATTCTGGCGTTAATCCCGATTGTTGCCGTCGCCGTTCTGGGGTGGTTCTGGTTTAAAAGTGACACCTACATGGAAGCGTGGAACGTCAGCGGCAAAGGCACATTTGGCGCGATTCAAAGTACCTTGAGCGTCACGTTGTGGTCATTTATTGGTGTTGAGAGTGCGTCAGTCGCCGCCGCCGTAGTCAAAAACCCTAAACGCAACGTGCCGATTGCCACCATCGGCGGCGTACTCATCGCCGCGGTTTGTTATGTGCTCTCCAGTACCGCGATTATGGGCATGATCCCCAACGCCGCACTCAAAGTCTCCGCCTCACCGTTCGGCGATGCCGCGCGCATGGCGATGGGGCCAACGGCTGGCGCGATTGTTTCGTTTTGTGCCGCCGCCGGTTGTTTAGGTAGCCTCGGCGGGTGGACATTATTGGCAGGCCAAACGGCAAAAGCCGCTGCCGATGACGGATTATTTCCACCCATTTTTGCCAAAGTGAATAAAGACCAAACGCCCGTTGCGGGCCTGCTCATCGTCGGCGTGCTGATGACTATCTTCCAGCTTGCCAGTATCTCCCCTGATGCCACTTCGCAGTTCGCCGTGGTTTCCTCGGTCTCGGTCATCTTTACCCTGGTACCCTACATTTATACCTGTGCGGCGTTAATGCTGGTCGGTCAGGGGCATATGGGTAATCAACGTCTGCCATTCCTGTTTATTACGCTGATTGCTTTTGTTTACTGCATTTGGGCGGTGGTCGGTTCGGGCGCGACAGAAGTGATGTGGTCGTTCGTTGCCATCATGGTGATTACCGCGATGTACACCGTGAACTATAACCGTCGCCATAAAAACCCCTACCCGCTGGATAAACCCGTGGCTAACGATTAACTGGAGCTGGATATGCTTGATTTAGGCACGCATCAAAAACGCAAAATTCTGGTGGTCGACAGCAGTATTCAGGACGTGAACACCGCCAACGGACGGGCAGTGGCAGAGCTTATCGAAGCGCTGGAAGAAAATAACTTTGCCGTGATTTCAGCGGCAACCTTTGAGGATGGCGTCGCGACGGTGACGTCCGATGCCTCATTGTGCTGCATCTTTGTTGACTGGACCTCCGGCGGCAATGACGACGAATCCCACAGCCAGGCGTTCGCACTGCTGCAAACCATTCGGCGGCGCAATAAAAGTGTTCCGGTGCTGTTAATGGCGGAACATTCGTGCGTCGATACGTTGACGCTTGACTCCATGCGGCTGGTAAATGAGTTCGTCTGGATGCACGAAGACACTGCCGAATTTATTGCCGCGCGCGCCCGCTCTCTGATTCAGCGCTATTACCAGCAATTGCTGCCGCCTTTTACTCGCGCGTTGTTTAACTACACGCTGGAAAACCCGGAATATTCATGGGCCGCACCGGGCCACCAGGGCGGCGTGGCGTTTACCAAATCGGCGGTCGGACGTGAATTTCTCGATTTCTTCGGCGAGAATTTATTCCGCACCGATACCGGTATCGAACGCGCCGCCATGGGGTCATTGCTCGACCACAGCGGGCCGATCAAAGCCTCGGAAACCTACGCTGCCGAAGTGTTTGGGGCGCATAAAAGCTATTCGGTGTTAAACGGTACTTCCGGCTCCAACCGCGCCATTATGCAGGCGGTAGTAGGCGAGCTTGAAATCGCGCTCTGCGACCGTAACTGCCATAAATCTATTGAACAAGGCTTAGTGATGACCGGGGCGCTGCCGGTTTATTTCGTGCCAACGCGTAACCGCTTCGGCATCATCGGCCCCATCCCGAAACGGCAATTCACGCCAGAAAGCATTCGGGCAGCGATTGACGCCAACCCGCTGAAACACGAAGTGGTGAGTGATAAACCCGTGTACGCGGTCGTCACCAACTGCACCTACGACGGTATGTGTTACCACGCCGAAGCGGCGCAAGAGCTACTGGCGCAAAGTGTCGATCAGATTCACTTTGATGAAGCCTGGTACGCCTACGCCCGCTTCAATCCGATGTACAAAAGCCGCTTTGCGATGCGTGGCGACCCGAAAGATTTCGACAGTAATGGGCCAACCGTTTTTGCCACTCACTCCACGCACAAGCTGCTGGCGGCTCTGTCGCAATCGTCTTACATCCACATTCGTAATGGCAAAAAACCGGTCGAGCATTCGCGCTTTAATGAGTCGTACATGCTGCAAGCCACCACCTCACCGCTGTATGCGATCATCGCCTCCAATGAAATTGGTGCAGCAATGATGGACGGAGGCCAGGGCGAAGCGTTGACGCAAGAGGTGATTGTCGAAGCAGTCGATTTTCGTCTCGCGCTGGCAAAAGTGCATGCGGCATTTGCCAAAAACAACGACTGGTTCTTCTCACCCTGGAACGCACCGACCATCACCGATGCTGCGGGAAATGAAGTGCCGTTTGTCAAAGCGTCACGCGAACAGCTCACCACCGACCCCGCTTGCTGGACGCTAAAACCAGGTGATAAATGGCACGGATTTGATCAACTCGAAGACGACTGGTGTTTGCTTGATCCTATCAAAGCCGGGATTTTAGCCCCTGGAATGGGCGATGACGGTAACCTGCTGGAGTCCGGCATTCCGGCGGCCATGGTCACGGCGTATCTTGGCGAGCGCGGTATTGTGCCGTCGCGCACCACCGATTTTATGGTGCTGTGCCTGTTCTCGATCGGCGTCACCAAGGGGAAATGGGGGACGTTGATCAACGTGTTGCTGGAGTTCAAAACCGACTACGACAACAACACGCCGCTCAAACGGTGCCTGCCGGACTTAATCAGCGCCGACGCGGCACGTTACGCAGGAATGGGGCTGAAAGACTTGTGCGATGAAATGTTTAACTACATGAAAACCAGCCAGATGGACAAACTGCAAGCCGAGGCGTTTGGCAATATTCCCGTTCCGGTGACGCGCCCGCGCATCGCCTTCCAGCAGCATATGGCGGGCAAAGCCGACCATTTACCTATCGACCAGTTACCCAACCGTATTTCGGCCGTGGGCGTGATTCCTTATCCACCGGGCATCCCGATTGTGATGCCGGGCGAAAGCTTCGGCGATGCCGATGACCCATGGTTGAAATACATACGCAGCATCGCGCAATGGGGCGAAAAATTCCCCGGTTTTGAGAAAGAACTGGAAGGGGCCGAACTGATAGACGGGGTTTATCACATTTGGGCGTTGAAGCAGTAAAAATGCTTTAAAAACCGGTGGATGACGCGGCACTTATCCACCCAACTAAATATTCTGAAACCGCATAGGTCGGAAGCCGCAGGCGACATCCGACAAAATCACAAGCTCCGCGCCAAAATTCGCGGGAAATGGCTGCTCGCCGCAACAAGCGATAAGCCGGTCTTCAACGGTAACGTGATGTAAAAAGCGGTCTGGCGGGCATAACGACTGGAGCGGCAAACGGAGCTGCTCCATTTGCCAGACCGTTCCCCCGCGCTGTTTAAGCACCGCTTCATGCGCCGTCCACAGCCGCCAGAACTGCGGGATGTGTTCCACTTCTGGCAAAGATTCCAGCCAGTCGCACAGGCTTGTGTCAAAGCTGTGGCGGGCAATTGCCATATAACGCGCTCGCGGGCGGATGATTTCAAGATCACAACCGACATCCCCTTCCCCCACCAGCACAGCGACACTTTCGCCGCTATTGCTGATATTAAATGCGGGCAACTGCGGGTGATACGGTTTACCTTGCGCGCCACGTTCCAGCAGAGGTAACGGGCCATTATTAAGCAGCATCGCCAGTAACACTCTGGCCGCGATCCACTCATCCCGGCGACGCCCGCCAGGCGCGTCCTGTCGCAATTCAGCCGCCAGCCAGCGCGTCGCCAGCGCATCATCTTTCATGTGGGTAACGTCACCCACCGCAAGGTGATAACCGTTTACTGCCAACGGCGCAGCACCAGAGAAGTGTTGATGCCACCGAAGGCGAAGTTATTGCTTTGCACAAATTCGGTGTCGATTTTTCGCGCTTCGCCGATGATGTAATCCAGTTCACCGCAGGCTTCATCAGGCGCAGTTAAATTCAGCGTTTCAGCAAACCAGCCTTCGCGCATCATTTCGATACTCATCCACGCTTCCAGCGCACCACAAGCCCCCAGCGTATGGCCGAGGTAACTTTTCAGCGATGAGATTGGTGTGCGAGCGCCGAAAACCGCCGCCGTAGCGTGGCTTTCAGCAATATCGCCGCGATCGGTGGCGGTGCCGTGAGCATTAATGTAGCCAATATCACTGGCCGTGAGTCCGGCTGAACGCAGGCCGCGCTCAATGCAGATTTGCATGGTTTCTTTCTGCGGCTGGGTAATATGTGCCGCATCACAGTTGGTGTGGAAACCCACAATCTCGGCGTAGATCGTCGCACCGCGCGCCAGAGCATGGTCAAGATCTTCGAGGATCAACGTGCCCGCACCTTCGCCAATCACCAGTCCATCACGCTGCTTATCAAACGGCGATGGCGTGGTGTGCGGCTGGTCGTTGCGCTGGCTGGTCGCAAATAGCGTGTCGAAAACCGCCGCTTCCGATGGGCATAACTCTTCTGCACCGCCCGCCACCATCACGGTCTGGTAGCCGTGACGAATCGCTTCCCACGCATAACCAATCGCCTGGCTGCCTGATGTACACGCACTTGAGGTGGGGATCACACGCCCGCGCAAACCAAAGAACAGCCCGGTGTTCACCGCAGCCGTGTGCGGCATCATCTGCACGTAAGTGGTGCCGGTGATATTGCGCGTGTGTTTTTCGGTCAGCATGGTGGCGAATTCGCTCACCGGGCCGGTGCTGCCGGTGGAAGAGCCGTAGGCAATGCCGGTTTCGCCGCTGGTTAAAATCGGGTCATCCAGCAAACCGGCCTGAATGAGCGCAAGCTCGGTTGCGCGAGTGGCAAGTAATGAAACGCGCCCCATCGCCCGAATGCGCTTGCGGGTGTAATGCTCAGGCAAAACAAAATTATCGACAGGAGCGCCGAGCATCGTGTTTAGCCCGTCGTAAATTTGCCATTCTGGCATCTGGCGCACGGCGTTTTTGCCGGATCTGAGTCCCGCCGCCACATCCTGCCAGTTTTCACCGAACGCAGTGACACCGCCCATTCCAGTCACTACAACACGCTTAATCACAGCATACCTCCATTAATGGAGATAACCTGGCGTGTCACATACCCCGCCACCGGGGACATCAAATAACGCGCAAGCCCAGCAACCTCTTCCGGCTGGCCCATACGCTGCAATGGAATCAGGCGCATCGCTTCGGTTAATGCGGCCTCTTCCATTTCAATCATGCCGGTGTCAATTAAGCCAGGCGCGATGCAGTTCACCGTGATTTTGCGCTTCGCAAGCTCAATGGCCAGCGCTTTGCTGGCACCCATAATGCCCGCTTTGGCGGCGCTGTAATTCACCTGCCCACGGTTGCCCATCAGACCTGAAACCGACGAGAGTGTGATAATTCGCCCACCCGCTCGCAGGCCAATCATCGGCATGACGCACGGCTGGATAACGTTATAAAAGCTGTCGAGATTGGTGCGAATGACGCCATCCCAATCATCATCGCTGAGTGCCGGGAACGCGCCATCACGAGTGATACCCGCGTTGTTCACCACGCCCCAATATGCACCGTGCTTTTCAATATCAGCTTCGATGACGCTGCGGCATTGTTCGCGCTCGGAGCTGTCAAATTGCATGACGCGACCTGTTCCGCCCTGAGCTTTAATCTCTTCAAGCGTTTGCTGTGCGCCCGCTTCGTCGCGATGGTAATGCACCACCACCGCAAATCCATCGGCGGCAAGCCCCAAAGCAATAGCCTTGCCAATTCCCTTACTGGCTCCGGTGATTAATACCGTTTGTGTCATCTTGCTGCCATCCCATTAAAATAATTGTTCTAATTCATTATTATCAGGCTGATACGTATTGACTCGCCCGCTCGCCAGTACGTTTCCGTCTGCACGAATTTGTCCTTCAAAACATCCAATTTTGTCATCACGCATGAGCAGCGTGACATGACAATCCAGCACCGCACCGTGGGCAAAAACACCTTCCGGGCAACGCAAACCCCGCCCGCCGAGCAGCATGCCCACACGGCTTGCTTCTTCGCCGTTGTTGTTGGAATGCCACCCAGACCAGACACCGACGGTTTGTGCCATCAGCTCAATGGCAAACCACCCCGGCAAATCCCCTTTTGCATCCAGAAACGGAGCCAGCACGCCGCTGTGGCTGACCGTCACGCGACAATGTGCGCTTTCTTGTTCCACCGCCACAACCGATTCGAGTAAGCACATGGGTGCTTCGTGCGGCAAATAGTGGTGCGGGGCAAGAAAATCAGTCATCGGAAACTCCTAAAATCAGACTGGCATTGTTGCCGCCAAAAGCAAATGAGTTCGACAACATGATGGGTTTAGAGAATGCCTGCGGCGCGGTGAGTAAACCACAGCCCGCGAGGGTCAAGTCTTGATGCGTATCACTGAAATCTTGCGCGGGTAACGGCAAATCACCTGCCAGCAATAAATAACACAGGGCGGCTTCACAAGCGCCTGCTGCACCTAACGTGTGGCCGGTCAGGTGTTTCGTCGAGCTGCAAGGGATACGCTCACCAAAAAGTTGATTCACCACTTTGGCTTCGATTTCGTCGTTCAGACGGG
This sequence comes from Buttiauxella agrestis, assembly GCF_900446255.1. Lineage (NCBI taxonomy): Bacteria > Pseudomonadati > Pseudomonadota > Gammaproteobacteria > Enterobacterales > Enterobacteriaceae > Buttiauxella > Buttiauxella agrestis. The sequence continues at coordinate 3,183,923 of NZ_UIGI01000001.1, forward strand.
TGGCGGTGCCGTGCATATTAATATAGCCAATCTCATCCGCCGCGAGTTTTGCTTCCCGCAGCGCCATTTCAATGGCGCGAATCGCCCCGACACCTTCCGGGTGCGGAGCCGACATATGCCAGGCATCCGTCGATTCCCCTACCCCCAACAAACGCACTTTCCCCGGCTCCTGGGTGAGTAAAATCAAGACACCCGCTTCGCCGATGGAGATCCCGTTGCGCTCGGCGCTAAAGGGTTTGCAGCGCTCATTGCTCAATGATTCGAGGCTGCTAAAGCCGTTAATCGGCATTCGGCTTAATGTATCTGCACCGCCCACAATGGCGGCATCCACCATGCCTGACTCAATCAACCTTTTACCAGTGATGATCGCCCGCGCACTGGAGGAACAGGCGGTGGAAATCGTCAATGCCGGGCCAAATAATTGCAGATAGTCGCTGAGAAAACGCGACGGATCGCCCAATTCTTGCTGACCGTAACGATAAGAGTCAGGGGGATTTCCGCCGTGGCTGCCGCTCACCATTCGGTCGCCCTCATCCAGCCCTGAAGTGCTGGTTCCGAGAATCACCGCCACGCGAGAATCGCCGTATTTCGCTATTGCTTCATCCACCTGCGGGCGAATTTGCGCCAGCGCCGCCAACAACAGACGATTGTTACGGCTGTTGTACCGCGCCATTTCTTCTGGAATTTCTGGCAATTCACCCGTGACGCGTCCGACCCAACATTCGCCTTGTTGCAACCAGCCTTCAGTATCTGGCCCCATGCCGGGGGCAACGCCTGCCTGCAAATTTGCCGCGATATCTTCAAGGTTGTTGCCCAACGCATTAACCATGCCCACGGCCGAAAAAGTCATCATGATTAGCTTTCCAGGTGCTGAATACGGATCACATAGCCGAAACGAAGATGGTGAACACTCACTGGCTGGCGGATTCCGTTACGCATCAGATAGTGGATGGTTTCTATCAGCTCACCCTGGTCGTCGCGCAATTCACGGCGTGAATCAATATCTTTTAGCGTCCACCCCGCTGGCAATTGCTTCTGCCAGGCGTTTATCGGCCAGTAGCTCAACATAATATCGGCAAGAACCTGACTGGCTGGAGGCAATTCTGGAAGCGTGATGGATTGTTCGGTTTTAATCCCGCTCTTATCGTAGGTCAAACGGAATAAACGAATCCCCAACGGGGACAAACCGGCCAGCATCACTTTCTGCTGGTCGGCATTGAGCAACACCATCAGCGATTGCGTCTTGCCCTTCACCTCAGCACTTAATAGCTGCTGCTCGGTGATGGACGGAGCAATACCTGGCGCGGGTAACGTCACCAGCGTGCCGGGTTTTAACCACGCCTGCGGGCGCGTGTTATCCGGTTTTGGAGCGCTGCATGCACTCAGTAAAAGCGCGCTAAACAAGACGGCCAATGTCGGTAGTTTTTTCATGATTCTCTCTTTCCCTTTCCCTGGGTGGATGGAGGTAAGGCTAAAGGTGCGGTTAAAAATGCGCAGAAGATCCCGCAACTCAACACAATGCCAAAGCTTGCGATGGCTTGCGTCTGGCTAAAGACCAGCATGCCTAAGGTGAAAAGCGTGGTCAGCAAGGCAACACTAATGGCCAGCAATGACGTCAGCGGTGTTCCGCGCGGGTTGCTAAAGAACAGGGTGTAATTAATGCCAATTCCCAGCACCAGCATCAGCGCTAATAACGAGAACAAATTGAGTGCGTGCCCGCTAAAGGCGAGTGCCGCAAGACCACCGCCCAGCGATAACAGCGAAGGCACGACACTGAGCAAGCCCCGTTTCACGCCCAGACGCAGCACGTAACTGAGCGCAATCGCCACTACCGCCGCTGCCAACAGCGTCGCCAGTAAACTGCGGAAATGGCTGAACAACTCGTTGAACATGACTTTACGATCAACCCAACTGACACCCGGAATGTTAGCCGCAATCTGGCCGAGCTGTTGGCTGTCGTGAACGCCACTCACAGGCACCAGCGCACCGCTTTTACCTTCAGGTAACGACAACCACAGCAAACGCCAGCCGCTACTGATCACACTTTTTTGCCAGACATCCGGCGTCACCGCCATCTGTTGCAGATTTGGCGCACTCACCGTAATCCCGCTTTGCGCGAGGCGTTTTTGTAGTAGCGGTGCCGCTTCGCGCAGCAATTGTAAATCTGCCTGCTGTTGTTCAAGAGAGGCGAGTGGGATCAGGCGATAGCTGTCGATGGCTTTATCGGCTTTCAACTTAGCCAACGCGGGGGCGAGTTTTTCCAGCCGTTGCAGGGTTTGCTCGGCGCTGTCGCCGTAAACCACGAACCATTTTTGATCCATTCCCTGCCCGGTTAAGGCGGTTATAGCCTGTTCTTCACGGAGTAAATCTTGCGGGAGTGCCTGGAAGCTGGCGATATCGTCATTGATTTTTAATGATGCAATTCCGGCGAGGCTGATAACCAACAATGCGAGTGGTATTCCGAAACGCACCGCGTTGTTGTGTTGCCACGCCTTCAGCCAGGCGTTGAGCCAACGGCGACAAGGCACCTGGCGGACGGGCAAACCGCGCACCGCAAACGGATACCAACACACCACCGTCAGGCAGGACGCTATCAAACCGCTGGCGGCAAATACCGCGAGCTGGCGAATACCGGGGAAAGGCGCGAGGATCATGATCAAATAAGCAATGGCGGTCGTCGCCAACGCCAGCAGCAATGCCGGAAGCACTTTGCGCAAACTGGCGATCGGCGAATTTTGCCCGCCGTGAACCATACGTTCGGTGAGGTAATACAGGGTGTAATCTGCCGAAATGCCGACGATGCTCATGCTCATCACCAGCGTCATCAGATGCAGTTCGCCAAAACACAACAGCGTGATGGCGGTACCTGCAAAGGCGCCGATGGCGACAGAAGTGACACATAAAATGAGCGGCCGCACCGAGCGAAAAACCAGCAATATCAACAACAGCACGCCAATGACCGTGGCAAGACCCAGCGTAGAAACATCGTGTTTGGCCTGCTGGCTGGCGTAATCGCTATAAAACAGCGTGCCGCGTGACATCACTTGTGCCTGCGGGAACTGCTGTTTCAGCTTTTGCTGCAAGGCTCGCAGTTGCTCAACTGCTTCGCGCCCTTGCTGCATATCAAAGGAAGAACCTTTGAGTTCGCCGTGCAGCAAATACCAGTAACGCCCTTGTTTATCACGCGCCACCAGCCAGCCGTTCATCAGCCGCATCTGGCTGGCCGTTTGTTGCAGCGCCAGTTGCGAACCACGCGTCAGCATCAGCGGGTCGTTGGTCAGCTCTTTACCGCTGACGCCGGAAAACGCCGAATAGAGTTGCGCTAATACCCATTGCGCCTGCGCTTCCCCACCATTTTGTAAACGGCTGCGGGTCTGGGTATCCACCAGGCCATTACGGTGCTCGAAGTAGAATTTCCCCCACTCCTGCTGGCCTTTGGCATCCATCGGGCCTTGCACGCCTTGCAAAAACGGCTGCTGTTGCAGTTGCGTTTGCCACCATGTTGCCGCCTCGTCATTCGGCTTATCGCCGGGGCTGACCATCCACATCATTTGCCTGTCGAGACGTTGCAAAAAACCGTTCTCGATTTGCGGAGGGATTTTCCCCAGGCTGCTGGCAGGCAGGAGCGAAAGCACGCTGCTGTCGAGCCTGGCTTTGGGTAGCGTCACGGCGAGCAACGCCACCAGCAGCGTGACGACTGCCAGCCAGCCCCATGCCAGGCGACGATGCACGTCAGAAGGTGAAGCGTTGCTGCTCTTCATGAGTCAATTTTCGCGGTTCCAGACGGTGGTTACTGAAGGTGATTTCGGTGAAATCGCCCTGCAAATCGTTTAACGCAATGCGATTAAGATATTTGTCGCCCTGCAACGTAATGGTGCTGAAAAGCTTGTCGAGCGGTGTGGTTATTGGCGTTAAGACCAGTTGCCATTGGCCTTTGCCCTGGTCGGTAAACACGCTGGAAAAGTTCTCATCAAGTACTTTGCGGTCGGCCTGAAATAACGCGCGCAACAAATGGTTGAACTGGAACATTTGCGGGTTACTGTCCGCGGTGATGATCTGCGGTGCCTGATTGCCCATGATTTGCGCCATGTGGCTATCATCAAGCACCAGCGTCATCGGGAAAGGATGCTGTTGTTGCCACCACAGCCCTTTGCTTTTGGCGATAAGCACTTCTCCGCTGGAATGCAGTGGTTGTGCCATGCCGCTAATCTGGCGGTCCTGCTGGAACTTCGCCCGAACAACCGGCTGCGAGGCAAAGCTGCGTTGCACGTCATCAAGCGTAATGGCGCTCGCTGTACAGCTGATAAACAGCAAGGCCAAAAAAATGATTCTATTCATAACTCAAGCCCATGCGTTCAAAAAGGATCTGAGGTGAGACAAAACACATCTCCCCTGTTGTTGCTTCAACGGCAACCTGAATGGTGTAACCGGTAGTGGTACGTTTTCCGCTTGCGGCATCGACAATTTCGTAACCAATTTTCAGGCGGTTTTCGTATTCCAGCACCGTGGCTCGCACCAGAATTTGCTGTTCAAATTTCACAACATCACGGTATTTCACGCGAGTATCGACGACCGGCCAGACGTAACCCGACTCCTGCATGGCGCGATAGCCGTAATCAAACTGCCCGAGCAGCGCTTCACGCGCGACTTCAAAGTAGCGAAAATAGTTACCGTGCCACACAACGCCCATCGCATCGACATCATGGAATGGGACTTTGATACCGATCTCCACGGTAAAACGTGGGGAATTTAACATCCAGACTCCTTTTCCGGCGGCAATTGCCAGAAATCATAAAAATTAAACCAGTCGAGTGGCGAGCGCAGCGCGTAAAACTCAAGACGCTGCGCGTAAAAATCAATGTGCTCTTGTAACGCTTGTTGGCGCGTGGCGCGCGGCAGCAATAGCGGATCGGCAAAATGTTCTGCATGAATGCGTAGCTTGCCTTGTTCACGCAAGACCATCATCAGAATGACCGGGCATCTTAATGCTGCGGCAAGAATAAACGGCCCTTGCGGAAAGGGAGCTGAACGCCCCATAAACTCGCTCCAGCACACGCGCCGCTCGCCGCCGCGCTGTGGATTTACCGCAATTCTGTCTCCGACGATAGCCACCCATTCTCCGGCTTCGAGCTTTTCTTGCAGCATCATGGCGGTTTCCGGGCCAATGTGGCTTACCGGCAATAAATTCACGCCAGCCTGAGGGGCGATTTCTTCAATAATCTGGCGAAAGCGCTGGGCGTGTTCGGTAAAGACTAGCGCATTAATGACCAGCCCGGCTTCAACCTGCGCCAGAGCGCGGCTGGCTTCGATATCGCCGAGATGGGCGGCAAGAATTAACTTCCCCTGCCCGGCCTGCGGCTGTAACACTTCGCGGCTGCCGGGCGCGAATTCAATGTCGCGCCCCCAGATAAGATCCCCACGCCAGGCAGCAATTTTGTTGAGCATCGCATCACCAAAACGTAAGAAATGGCGATAGCTATTTAAGCCATTTGGCAACGTGATTTGCTGGGTTTGCGCCCGCTTACGAACGCGTGCCAGCCACTGCTGCGAGGCTTTTCGCTGCGTGCTTCCCGTGAGCCACATCCACGCCACAACCGGGTAAAGCAAAGCGTTAAATGCGCGGCGCCCTAAGCGCTGGTAGATATTGAGCATCAGGCGCATTCCTGCCAGCCCTTTGCGCTCCGGGACTTGCGCCCAATGGGCGTTTTGATGACGGCGGCGAGCCAGCAGCGTCGGAATGCGCGGCACCATACCGAAGAACAATCGCGTGTGCATCCAGGAAATGCGCACGTTATCGCGCAGCGCATCGAAATGTGAAACGCCATCTGGCGGATAAATCACCCGGGTGCGCAAAAAACGGCTGTTGGTCCCTGCCCAATATAATCGCACCATGATTTCGGTGTCGAAATCCATTCGTTTGCCGGGGCTGTGGCGGGCAATTACCGCAAGGGTAGCCGCCAGCGGATAGACGCGAAAGCCGCACATACTGTCTTTTAACGACAGGGATAACGTTTCAATCCATACCCAGACGTGGGTGATGTAGCGCCCGTAAAGGCGCGATTTCGGCACGGAGTCATCGTATTCCGGGGTGCCAGATATCAGGCTGGCAGGATGTGCGCGAGCTTCCTCTAAAAAACGCGGCACATCTTCTATGCAATGCTGCCCGTCGGCATCAAGCTGAATGGCGTGAGTAAACCCTGCCTGCGCTGCCGCTTTAAGCCCGGTAATCACCGCCTCGCCTTTCCCCTGGTTGGACTCAAGCTCAATCAAGGTGACGCCGGTTAATTGCGCCAGCTGCTGTTTAGTCGCAGGTTCGCTGCCGTCATCAACAATAATGCATGGCAGATCATACGGTTGCAGCCTGACCACCACAGCGGCTATCGTGGCGCCGTGGTTGTAACAGGGGATCACCACGCAGGGGCGAAAAGCCGAAGGCGCTACGGGCATAGTTTGATCTTCCCACTGCTGGCCGGGATCTCGCCTTGCTCGGTCAACAAGGTGTAAGAAAAACTCAGCACGTTGCGTTGCGCCTCCCATTTCAGATTCAGCTCCAGCTTGTTGCCCGGCACAATCGGGCGCTGGAATTTAACACTATCAATCGCGCTAAAGCGCATTCCCGGCGCCAGCTCCAGACCGTAAGCCATCACCCAATCTAACTGCGCGACGCCAGGCAAAATCGACTGCGTGGGGAAATGCCCCGAAAACCAGCCTAACGTTGCCGGTACGTCCAGTTGTAAACGCAGTTGGTGCGTCTCGGGTTGCGAACGATTTAACTCAACGGGTTTCATCAAATAATTCCTGTAGTTGCGTCCATGCGCGTTTGCTTTGGCTATTGAGCGGAATGCGTTCGACGATACGCCAGTAGCGTGGAATTGCGACCGGCTCAAGCCAGGCACGGAGCGCGACTCGCCAGCGTTGCTTATCTCCTCCTTGCTCACCAACGACCACTACCGCCCCCAGCGCAATGCGGTTTGCGCGCATAATTGGAACCACTGCCGCATCTTCAATCCCCGGCAGCATCAGCAAACGGCGTTCAATTTCACTGAGTGAAATACGCTTTTCTTCAATTTTCACAATGCGGTCGCGGCGACCCGATAAACGAAAATGACCCTGCGGCGTAAATTCGAGAATGTCGTCCAGTTGCACGGGGTTATTATCCGTTAATGGTGACGCGACCTGCCAGCCATCCTCTTGCGCAATAAAATTCACTAACGGGAATGGCTGCCAAACAGGTGCCGATTGCGAATGTTCCCGCCACGCCAGCACGCCCGTTTCAGTGGTGCCATAAATTTCTGAGACAGGCTGTTTAAGCCAGGCTCGCGCCATTTTCGCCGTGTCGTCATCCAGCTTTCCGGCCGCGGAAATCACTCTTTTCACATCAGGTGGCGTCAGATTGACATCAAGGCGCTTTAAAAATGCCGGGCTGCTGATGAACAGCAAAGGGTGTAAAGAGTGAGCGGCGAGTTGTTCCGGGAACTGGATCATCGCCGCATCGCCCGGCAAACCGAGCGCCATGGGCAGCATGATGCGGAAGGTAAAGCCGTAGAGATGCTGATGCGAAACCGACCCGACCACGCGGCAGTTGCGTAAACTGTCGCCCCACAACGCAGCAAGCCAGGCAATTTCTTCATCCAGCGCTTGTAATGATTTGAATATTTGCGCGGCTTCACCCGTTGAGCCGGAAGTGAACAGCACCACGCCTGCATTGGCAGGAACTGGCTCCAACGGTTGAACCGGCATACAGATTAAATCTTGCGGGTTTATCACCGGACAACTGAGATTGAGTGCCGTATCGCTCATCACACCGCAGAAATGGTTTTGCTGCTCGCGCAGTTGTGCCTCACGACGATGACCGGGAATAACCGGCGTTTTTCCGGCGTGAAGCGTGGCTAATAGCGCGGCAAGAAAGTCGTAACTGTTGTCAAAACAGAGCGCCCAACGCTCGCCTGGCTGAGTCTTCAACCAGCCGTAAATGCGCTGCACGTCTTTCATTAAATCTGCCTGGGTCCAGAGCTTGTGCCCTGCAAACGCCACAACATGTTGCGGATGGCGATTTGCGCAAAGCCACTGCGCCAACGGTAAAGGGTTATTCATAACGTCGTTTCACCCGTATCCGGACCAGCCATTCACAGGCAAATAATAGCCCCATCAATAGATAGCTAATCATCCCGTTCCACAGCGTCCACCAATGAACGTTACCCGCAAGGCAGGTAAACAGCGACACGCTGCCATTAATGATGAAGAACACACACCAGACTTGGGTCACGCGGCGGGTATAACGCACACCTGCTGGCGGGAGGTCCCCTTCGCGCAAGCGGGCCAGGCGCTCGACTATCGACATGCTGCTAAACAGGGACGAGCCGAATAACGCCAGCATGACGCCATTAACGACCACCGGATACCACAGCAAAAGTTGCGCTTCACGCATCCAGATGCTGGCAACGGATAACACTGCGCCCGCGATCGCCAGGCCTTTAAAGGCGCGGCTTAAGGCTCCGGTTTTGCCCCGTAAGGTACACAAACGCAGCACAAAACACAGCGCCAGAATCGGCAGCAGGATGTGTAATTGGGGATATGAGATGACTAACCAGACGGCAAAGGGCCAACCGATGACGGCCAGCCCTCCAACGATACTGAGTGCACGTTTTGCCAGCACGCGATTAAGACTCGCTATGCAAACGCTCTACCGCGTCTACGACATCCTGTACGGTGCGAACCGTTTTGAAATCTTCCGGTTTGATTTTTTTACCGGTGCGCTTTTGCAAATGAACGACCATATCGACCGCATCAATGCTGTCGAGATCCAGGTCCTCATATAAACGAGCCTGCGGGGTAATTTGTTCAGGAGACAGTTCAAATAACTTCACCAGTAATCCGGTGACTTCCTGATAAATATCGTCTTTATTCATAACGTACTCGTGGTTTCATTCAGGCGCTGTGCGCAGGGTTTTGACTTGTAATAAATGCAGCGAGATTGGCGACGGAATAAAAATGTTCGCGCATCGCTTCATTTTCAGCGGATAACACCACGCCGAAACGTTTTTTAACCGCAAGGCCCAATTCCAGTGCATCAATGGAATCAAGTCCAAGGCCATCCTGACCAAATAAGGCGGCCTGACTTTCAATCTCATCAACACTGATCTCTTCAAGATTCAGAGTGTCGATAATGAGTTGTTTAATATCGGTCTCTAAGGATTCCATAGTTACATCCGAGTTTTAATGAGGATCAGGTACCAGTTCCTGACACAAATATTGGTTCAGACGACGGGCCGCAAGTGCGGAGGCTTCGTCATGATTCGCCATAAACCCCTGGCTTTCGATCCGCTGCTTTACACTCACAGTGATCATAGGTTTACGCTTGGGTATCTGATACCAGCGGCTATGTTTATCCAAATAACGTTGGTCACAATAAATATGGACGATTCGTAGCGGACAGCCACTGCGCACCGCAATATTGGCCGCACCGCGCTGAAGCACCAGCGGTTCTCCAGGTTTCGTGCGCGTCCCTTCGGGGAAAATCAATATCGCCTCCCCTTCCGCCAGCCGCTTTTGGCTCTCAGGGAGTAATGTTTCGCCCTGACTGTTAACCAGGTAATCCGCAGCCTTTATGACACCACGGAAACAGGGATTTTGAATCAGGCTCGCTTTCACCAGACAACCAATGTGGGGGGCCTGGGAGGCGATAAATACGTAATCCAACAGTGTCGGGTGGTTGGCAACAATCAAACATCCGCGATCGTTTGTGAGCTGTTCGAAACCCTCAAAACGATAATCGAATACGCCAAGCCCGCGTCCGATGCGTAAAAATAACCGGAAACTGGCAGCAATGCTACGACGCGCAATCTCGCGGCGTTTCGGTTTATCGCGAACACACAGCAACAGAAAATTAAACCAGACGATCGTAAGTAGCAGCCCACCGCTACCAAATAGCACGAATAACCAGCCGGTCATCAGCACGCGCCAGTACCATTTAACGCGCGGCCACATTAATGACGACTCCAGCGCCAGCCCATGCGCTCACCCGCAAGAGTAAACGTCGTCTGCTGACTGAGCCAGCCATGCAAAAACGCCAGCCCCTGAGGCAAATTTTGTGGTTCGCTCATTCGACATGGTGTCGCTTCACAGCAAATTTGCGAGCCTGCTTCCAGTAACAACGCGACGGCAAACGGAATGTCCACCGCTTCACCGGCAAGGTGCGGGTGGTAAAACTCGGGTATAACGCCATCAAAATCCACCAGCAATACCCGTTTGTAACCCGCATGATGCAGAGAAGTCACTTCGACTAATGCTTGCGCAAAGCTGTCGTATCCCGCAGAAACCGAAGATGAAACCAGCGCCTGGCGGGCCGCAATAGTGGTATTACCCACCGCTGAGTTATGAACTGACATGGCAAAATCTGTAGGCGACAGGCTTTCACCTTGCGCAAGAGCCGTCAAAATTCGAAAGTTGCGTTCCAGTTCACCATGGCGACTGGAGAAAACCAGGCCATCAACCTGATGGCGAGACAGTATTGCCAGCGCACAATCTACTGCGAGGCGACTGCCCGAAGCCAGACGACGTGCGGTCATCATCGGTAAATGACGACATTTAGCCACCGGATCGTTCGACGCGATGACAGCCGGGCAGTTGCTCCACGCCTGCCACTGCTCGTTTTCAGATAAACCAGGGGCACTAGCCTGCCAGTCGACAATATTAAACGCTAACTTCATGCTCAGTACCATTTCCCGTCTTCGACGACCAGCCAGATATATCCCGCGCAAAGCATCAAAACAACGATATAAATCTTAATTTATAGAGATTTTTCTTAGGGTGCTTATATTTCGAACATAATGAATTTACAGCGGCGGGAATAGTAACAAAAATAGCCATGAAATAAATACAGATAAAATGAATCGAAAGGCCCAGGAATCCCGAGCCTTTAGTTTTAACGGTAAGTGACTTCCAGAATAGCCAGCTTTTGTGCGGAATCGAGGTAGCGAATTTTGGTAGAAACCGGGGTATCCGCGCCCGCAGAGAAATCATTGAGTTTATTAAATGCAACAGTTTGCACGACTGGCTTTCCATTTTGCGAACAAGAAAACTGAACAGATTTTTCTTGCGGCGATAAACGACATCCATCTTCGACTATTGATCCCTGAAAGTGAATCACACCGCCGTCTGCGTGTGCGTTAAATAACGGGAATGCAAATATGGCTAATGGCAACAGCATTGAACGTCTAAGGCTTGATGTTTTCACACTATGGACTCCTCAACTAAGTGATATGAGGTTATCGGCAAAAAACACGCGAACTACAGATAAAACCTGGTTCAAATAAGAAATAAAAGCCACACATGCGCAACAATAATTTAACTTAAAGGAGATGAAATTAAACGCGGCCCGGTGGGGTCCATTGTTTTTCCAGATGAATATCTTTTCCGTCGGTCACTGTCACCGTGATGGTGACGTTGTCTCCTGGCGAAATATTGAGACTCAAACGGGATAATTTTGCGGGTTCGTTGGCTTTGATAAACACCTGGCTGCTTTGGCTACTGTTACTTTGGCCAGCGGTACCCGAACGTTGTGCTGTGAGCTTGAATTGGCACTGGCAGTCCTGAGTTAATGTCGCGACGGGTACGATGGTGTAGATATTTCCCTGCTGCTGAGTATCAAAACTGAGCTGATTACCGAGGGCCGCAAGCAATAATAAAGTGTGCATATATATTCCCCTCCCATATAAAAAAACAGGGCCATGGCCCTGTTTTTATATAGTGCAAAATCTCAATTAATGCTGTTGAAGATTTGCACCGTTGCGGTAGCCAACCTGGGTCAACTCAATGGAAGAACCAGCGGCTGTTTGGTTAACAGTCGCACCGTTTCTTGAACCATATTGGCTAACATCAATGGTTGAGCCTTTAGCTTCCCATTGATCAATTGTTGCGTTGTTATTAGAGCCTTTTTGCAGCAGGTCAATAGAGGCGTTATCAGCACCCTGGCCAACATCAGCACCGTTGCCTACACCATATTGTTTAATATCTACAGTAGATTTTTTCGCATCAGCTTGCAGCGCAGTTACGTTGTTATTTGCACCGTGTTGGTACACTTTCATTTCTGATTCTGGGCCATTACTATTGTTGTTACCTGGATTCCAAGGGAATTGAAGTCCTGATGCCATTGCACTGCTTGAAACCACCACTGCTGCGATTGCTGCGATTTTGAAAAAGTTCATGGTGAAACCCCCATTGTATTGAGAATGTTAGTCTAAATAGTCATGTATTAGCGTTGAATTACGCGTACCGCCATTTGAGACTGTTTCTGTACAACAACTGCTGATTTTTGCGTGCCCTGTTGAATAATGCTTGCCCTATTAGCAGTACCTTTCTGAATAATAAGTGCGGCATTACCCGACGATTGTTGCTGAATATCCGCGTCATTGCCGTAGCCTGTTTGCGCAATATAAGCAACGTTGTAACTCCCTGATTGATCGACGTTCGCGCGGTTTCCAGCACCTGTCTGATTTACCACCGCTAACTGCCGGGTTCCATTTTGGTCAACATGTGAATTATTATTGTTCCCATATTGACCGACTATTGCTGCCTGATTGAATGAACTTTTGCTTAATTCATTTCTAGCAAAGTTATATTCCGATTTTGCGAGGTCAGGATTATTCGCAAATACATAACCAGGCGCACCCAGCAATGCTAACATCATAAATAACGATCTGTTTTTCATGTTGTCACCCTGAGTCTGGATGCAGCCATTGAAATACTTCTTCCAATTTAAACTGCTGCCTACTTGTTAACGCTAACGATGAAAGGTTATTGCTGCGTTACGGAAATGAGTATGTCCGTCGAAACATTTAAAATATCTCACCCGCATGTTGTATTTTGATATTTCTACTCATTACAAAGCATGAGATAAATAAAAAACACCAAACACAACAAAGGCTTCCTGAAAGATAATTTTAATTAGCCTGCAAGCATTTAAAATAACCTCGTTAATCAAGCGTGACTTTGCCGCCTGGCTGAGTTTTCAGAGTCAATTCTGGCAATTTTTAGCAGGCTCCGTCACGAAGATGAGTTTTCTTAAGAGAGTGTTCGATGGAGAGTGTAACCTTCACTATTTACATGTGTTAAGTTTCAGTGCACAGAAAAACAAAATCAAAAAATACTTTAAAATCAATCAAATAGAATCATTTGTATGATTTTTAAAATTGTGCAATTTATAATATGTGTACAACTTTAGTATTAAAACTAAATAGTAAAAACATTCAGTTGCAACATTTTAATATCTACAGTTACATTCTGTAACAGCTTTAACACTTGCTTTAAGATTAGTAACCGCTAGATTGAAATCAGCAGTAACATTTTGTTTAACACAATAAGTCAGGGCGCAACTTAGCGTTATTTGACAGTGTTACATTAATTTCAAACACAGCAGTGCAGCACCTATCAGTACTTCTGGTGGATTAACTTTCTGTTAATCCAGCTGATTGATGCGCAAACTCGGATGGAGTTTCATCATGTTTAATGAAGTCCATATAATGAATAGTCAGGCGTTAAATGCTCAAACTTTATTGTTGATCACGAAACCCTCGCTACAAGCGACTGCGTTATTACAGCATCTAAAGTCTTCACTCTCTATTAATGGGAAACTTCATAACATTCAACGCTCTCTTGAAGATGTCGTCGGTAATGTTGTGGTGCTTTTCGATATGGTTGAAGCCGATAAAAAGCTGATTAACTATTGGCAGGATAACTTAGGTCGCAAACATAACAGCATTAAGTTGTTGTTATTAAACACCCCTGAAGAGTATCAATTCCGTGACATAGAAAACTGGCCGCATATTAATGGTGTGTTTTATATGTCTGAGGAAGAACCGCGTGTGGTAGAAGGAATTCGTGGTGTGATGGCCGGAGAGTGCTACTTCTCGCAAAAGTTAGCAAGCTACCTTATTAATCACTCAGGGAATTATCGTTTCAATAATGTCGAGTCATCTCTATTGACTCACCGTGAAAAGGAAATACTTAATAAATTGCGTATTGGCGCTTCGAATATTGAAATCGCTCAGTCGTTATTTATAAGTGAAAACACGGTAAAAACTCATCTCTATAATCTTTTCAAGAAAATATCTGTAAAAAACCGCACTCAGGCGGTTTCCTGGGCAAACGACAACCTCAGGCGATAAGGCGATGAAATTATCTGCTGCTTTACTGCTGGCGTCAGCTTTACTCTGCGCCTCCGGGGGCGTTCGCGCCGTGGAAGTTGAAATCCCCGGATTATTAACGGATCACACCGTTTCTTCCGTGGGCCATGACTTTTATCGAGCCTTCAGTGACAGGTGGGAAAGCAGTTTTACCGGGAATTTAACTATAAATGAGCGACCCAGTGCCCGTTGGGGAAGCTGGATTACCATTACAGTCGATCAGGACGTTATTTTTCAGTCCTTTTTATTCCCTTCAAAACGTGATTTTGACCGCAACGTCACTATCGCACTGGTTCAAACCGAAGAAGCGATTAATCGCCGGCAAATTGACAAGACATTGTTGAGCACCGGCGATTTAACCACCGACGAATTTTAGGAGGCTGCCATGCGTATCACTCATGCAGTTTTGTCTTTACTGCTAATATCGCCCCTTTCGTGGGCGGGAAGTATGACGTTCCAATTTACGAACCCAAATTTTGGCGGGAACCCTAATAACGGGTCTTTTTTACTTAATTCTGCACAAGCACAAAACTCATACAAAGACCCCAGTTTCGATGACAACTTTGGTATTGAAACTCCGTCTGCACTGGATAACTTTACTCAGGCCATTCAGTCACAGTTATTGGGCGGTTTGCTCAGCAATATTAATACAGGCAAACCAGGGCGCATGGTAACCAATGATTTTATCGTTGATATCGCCAACTCTGATGGGCAGCTGCAATTAAATGTGACTGACCGTAAAACAGGGAAGACATCAACTATTCAGGTTGCTGGCTTACAGAACTCATCTACTGATTTCTAGTGGCTCTTAAATAATGAAAAAGTATTTAAGGATAAACATCATGCAGCGTTTACTTCTCATCGTAGCGGTGTGTTTATTAAGTGGTTGTTTGACAGCGCCACCAAAAGAAGCTGCGAAACCTACACTTTTGCCTCGGGCGCAAAGTTATCGTGATTTAACCCATTTGCCGGAATCAAAAGGGAAACTGTTTGTCTCGGTTTATAATATTCAGGATGAAACCGGGCAATTTAAACCTTATCCAGCAAGTAACTTCTCAACGGCTGTTCCACAGAGTGCGACTTCAATGCTGGTAACAGCGCTGAAAGATTCACGCTGGTTTGTTCCATTGGAGCGTCAGGGCCTGCAAAACCTGTTAAACGAACGTAAGATCATTCGTGCAGCACAGGAAAATGGCACGGTTGCCGAAAATAATCGCAGACCACTTGATTCTCTTATTGCTGCAAACGTGATGGTTGAAGGTTCAATTATTGGGTATGAAAGTAACGTGAAATCTGGTGGTGTGGGCGCACGCTATTTTGGTATCGGTGGCGAAACACAATACCAGCTGGATCAAATTGCCGTTAACTTGCGTGTCGTTAACGTCAGTACCGGTGAAGTATTGTCGTCGGTAAACACCAGTAAAACGATTTTGTCTTATGAAGTTCAGGCCGGGGTATTCCGCTTTGTAGATTACCAACGTTTGCTGGAAGGTGAAATCGGTTATACGACTAACGAACCAGTGATGATGTGTCTGATGTCGGCCATTGAAACAGGGGTTATTTATCTGGTTAATGATGGTATTAATCGCGGCTTGTGGGATCTGCAAAATCCGCAAGATATTAATAATCCGATACTCGCTAAGTACAGAGAAATGTCCGTCCCTCCTGAATCCTGATATTCAGCAGATAGAAAAAAACCAGCCGCGGCTGGTTTTTTTATTTATGCGTCTAATTCTATTCGGCAATAACTTGAGATTCAGGCTTTGCTTTTCGCGCTGCCAGCCAAAGGCCGCTGTTCTTCATGGCAAACCCAAAGACGAGTCCGAGCAGCAACGAAGGCACCACAATTCGCCATTCACCCTGGTTTGCAAAGGTGGCACAAGCCCCGATAAACGTTCCAGGCACAAACGATAACAACATATGTTTTGCCTGTACGCACATCAGAAACGCCACAACACCTGTGACCATGTATCCCAGAATTTCCAGATGCGGAGCCAGGGCGCTACCGTGAATAATCACCTGCGCCCAGAGTACACCGCTGCATAAGGTGCATGCAGAAATGAAAAGCCCTTTGAGACCACCCTGTGGACACGCGAAATACGCGGTACAACCGAGGAAGCCTGCCCAACTGAGTAGACCGAGACTCACCGCAACCCAACCCCAGAGGCCTGAGAGAATACCGGTAGTCAACGCCAGAGAAATAAGTATGTTCATAGCGGCGTATCATAGCAGAGCCTTATGGTTCGACCACGATCTACCGCACATTTTTTGTAGATCTTATTGATGAGTTGCAGTCTAAATGTGATTTAAATCACATGAAACTACTCTTCGTTTTCTTCTTCTAACTCATCACGCATCGCCTGAATAGCTTCGCGGCTCAGCAGGGCCAGGGTGCGATAGAATGGGGTTGTAGAGTGAGCTTCAACTTTGCCCAGGAACGTCCCCGCCCATGGCAACAGGTAATCGTCAAATAAGCGAACCTGCGCTTCAAACTCATCTTCTTGTGACTGATCTTCCAGCCATGAAGCCGCTAACAATAAAGTGCCAAAATGATCGGCTGGGGTGTCGGCCAGTGGCATACCGCGCTGTTTCAGGAACTCACGCACTTCGCCTTCGTTGCTGCCCGCTTCCCATGCTGAACGGTACGGCGGCACGCTGCACTCTTCGCCAACAAACAGCGCATTGTAATCAGCAGCCAACAACTGAGGATCGCAGCTTTGTTGCAGGCGAGCCAGCAGCTCGTCTTGCTCCAGCGGCCAATGTTCAGCCAGTTTGCCATCGCGGATCATCGTCAGCAGCGGAACCAACAGTGGATCCTGAGGCTGGCGGTAATACAGTGATCCTAAGATGCGACAAATAATTGAAAACTCATTCATGCTAACGGTCCATTTAGTAGAAATTCAGTCAGTGATAATCAAAGTGTGGCAAATTCGTCGATAGGTTCCATGCCGCGGGATTCAAGGAACCCGAGCATACGGCGAACGGAAACATTCAGTATACGATCTTCCGGGAACTCGACTTCCGCCAAAATTTTGCGGCATTCATCGAAATCCCCGAGCGTAAAGGCGGTATGGGAGTCGGAGCCCAACGATAGCCAGCCCCCCGCGTCTCGCACTGCGGCAGCGATAGCACGGCAGTTCGGGCCACTTCCCTTGCGCGAATGCGTAAATGAAGAGTTATTCAGCTCCAGCGCCACGTTGTATTTTGCCGCCGCCTGCGCAATGGCTTGAATATCGACCGGGAATTTTGGATTGCCTGGGTGGCTGATAATGTGGACATTCCCGCTCGCCATCGCTGCAATCATGGCTTCGGTGTGCGTGGCACTATCCTGTGGCGGGAAGACAGGCTCATGGAAACCGGCAATAATCAGATCGAGTGAGTCCAGCATCGGGCCGGTGCAGTCGATATCCCCGGCGGTATTTTTAATGTTGGCTTCAATGCCACGCAAAATACCTACGCCATCGACCACTCGTGGCCAGATGCGCATATTCACAAAATGCCAGTAATGCGGTGCATCAGCCATATCCGGGCCGTGATCGGTAATCGCAAACAGTTTGATGCCTTTGCTTTTAGCAATCGCGATGTAGTCATGAAGGGTGCTATAGGCGTGGGTGCTGGCGACGGTGTGCATGTGCAGGTCAACGGGATACATGGCTCTCTCCTTTTATCTCTTTCCCGCAAGGATAGCAGTTATCGCCGTTGTTTTTTAGCCCGGACCAGGCCGGGCATTGGTTTAGTAACCGTTATCGAAAGAAACCTGTCCGCTCGGTGATTCCTTGTTTTCAATTTGGCGAATCGTTTTCGCGATATACGTCATCGCTTCTTCAGGACGTGTGACCGCAGCAAGATGCGGGGTAATCGCAATGCGAGGATGTTTCCACAATGGACTGCTCTGAGGAAGTGGCTCTTTGGCAAACACATCGAGCATCGCACCTTTTACTTTACCGCTATCAAGTGCCGCCAGCAGATCGTCTTCAACCAAATGCACGCCACGCGCAAGGTTCATCACGTAAGAATTATCAGCAAGTTTATTAAGCAACTCGCTGTTAATGATGCCCACGGTTTGCGGTGTGTTTGGTAACAGGTTAATCAGCACGCGAGTGCCGGAGAGGAATTGACCCAGTTGTTCTGCGCCCGCGTAACTTGTGATACCCAGATAATCTTTTTTACTGCGGCTCCAGCAGCGTACCGGGAAGCCCCAGGCCGCCAGACTTTCAGCGACTTTCCCCCCCAAAACCCCCGCACCGAGCACACCAATGGTGAAATCTTCGCGGCGATAATCTTCCAGCGGCTCCCATTTCGCCTGCTGTTTTAATGCCTGGTAATCGTCAAAGCGGCGGAACCAGTGCAACACCTGGCTGACGGCATATTCCTGCATTTGAAGCGCCATACCGGTATCTTCAAGGCGAAATAGCGGTACACCTTTTGGCAGCATCTCAGGGTGTTTCTGGAGTTGACTCAGAATGGAGTCCACTCCCGCCCCCAACGCGAATACCCCTTTCAGTGTCGGACGGCCACTGAGCATTTCAACCGGGGGATGCCAGACCAACGCATAATCCGCAGGCTGGTTATCGCCAGGCAACCACTGGCGAACCGTTGCTTCTGGAAGTTTTTGATGTAGGCCTTCAATCCACTGTTGGGTATTAAAGGTTGGATGGTGAAAAATAATATCCATGCTTTCTCCGTTATTTCTTAGACTTATCAGCAAGCACTTAACAATACATAAGATGAATGTAATAAAAAACCATCACGTTCTGGCGCTTTAAGAAACAAGTTGTTTGAAGTTTGGCTAAACGCACCAGAATAACTAAAAAGTGGATTGACGCCGCCAATTGTTTTCCCTACATTAGCGCCCGTTCCAGCAGTCAAGGAACAACAAAACGGTGAGGTGTCCGAGTGGCTGAAGGAGCACGCCTGGAAAGTGTGTATACGGCAACGTATCGAGGGTTCGAACCCCTCTCTCACCGCCATATTCCAAGAGAAAGTCTGAATTCACGTTCAGACTTTTTTTTGCCTTAAATCTGGCATCGTTCATAGCTTGACCAAACGGTACGCAAACAGAAGATTAAACTTGACCGAATGCGGTTCAATCCCTATAGTAGCGCCCCGTTGCCCCCTGAAGTTGGCAACAAAAACAATACGGTGAGGTGTCCGAGTGGCTGAAGGAGCACGCCTGGAAAGTGTGTATACGGCAACGTATCGAGGGTTCGAACCCCTCTCTCACCGCCATATTTAAAGAGAAAGTCTGAACTCACGTTCAGACTTTTTTTTCGTCTGTAATTTGTGTACTTCTTGTCGGATGACGCTATCTGTACCCACGATCTGCAAAAAAAACCCGAACCTAAGTTCGGGCTTGTCAGATTTATTCTGGCTTACGTTTGCTAAATCGCTCTCGTATCACCACAAAGAAGACCGGCACAAAGAAGATGGCCAGCAAGGTCGCCGAGAGCATCCCGCCCATTACGCCGGTTCCCACTGCGTTCTGCGCGCCACTGCCTGCCCCACTGCTTAATACCAGCGGCATGACACCCAGAATAAATGCCAGTGACGTCATCAATATTGGGCGCAAGCGCATACGCACCGCATCGAGCGTGGCTTCAATCAAGCCTTTACCTTCTTTCTCCATCAGATCTTTGGCAAATTCGACGATCAGTATCGCGTTTTTTGCCGATAAGCCGATGGTCGTCAGCAGCCCCACCTGGAAGTAAACGTCATTGTTCATTCCGCGCATCGCCGCCGCCAGTAGCGCACCCACCACACCGAGCGGCACCACCAGCATGACCGAGAACGGTATCGACCAGCTTTCATAAAGCGCTGCCAGGCACAAGAACACCACGACTAAAGAGATAGCGTACAGCGCAGGTGCCTGGTTCCCGGAAAGCCGTTCCTGATAAGACATTCCCGTCCAGTCGTAACCAATCCCGGACGGCAGTTTCGACGCCAGCTGTTCCATCAGCACCATCGCCTCACCGGTACTTTTCCCCGGCGCCGCTTCGCCCAACAGTTCCATAGATGGCAAACCGTTATAGCGTTCAAGACGTGGCGAACCGTACATCCAGTGTGACGATGAAAATGCTGAAAGCGGTGCCATTTGCCCGTTGCTACCGCGAACAAACAGATTATCAATATCCTGCGGCAACATGCGGAAACGCGCATCCGCCTGGACATACACTTTCTTCACTCGGCCGTGATCGATAAAATCGTTCACGTAAGTGCCGCCCAGTGCGCTGGCAATCGTCTGGTTAATATCAGCAAGACTAATGCCAAGGGATTGCGCTTTTTCCTGGTCGATTTCGAGCTTGTACTGCGGCGTGTCTTCCAGACCATTCGGGCGCACACGTGTCAACATATCAGGATGTTTTGCCACCATCCCCATCAGTTGATTACGTGCGAGGGTCAATTGTTGATGCCCCAGGTTTGCCTGGTCGATTAATTCAAAGTCGAAGCCAGTGGCCGTCCCTAACTCGATAATCGCCGGTAAGTTAAACGGGAATATCAGCCCATCGCGAATTTTACCGAAAGCTTTTGTTGCCCGCTCAACAATGGCACCGACGCCATTCTCCTTACCTGCACGCTCTTCCCACGGTTTCAAGCTAATAAAAGCTATCCCGGAGTTTTGCCCCTGCCCGCTATAACTAAAGCCGTTGACCGTAAATACCGATTCGACATTCGCTTTTTCGGTGTTGAGATAATAATTCGATATCTCGTCGAGCACTTTTTGCGTCCGTTCCTGCGTCGCACCCGCAGGCAGTTGCACCATGGTCATAAACACGCCCTGATCTTCTTCGGGCAGGAATGAGGTCGGTAAACGCAAAAATAGCACCGCCATGCCGACCACAATGATCAGATACAGCAGCAAGTAGCGCCCGGTGCTGCGCAAAATATTGCTGACGCTGTCTGTATAGTGATGCGCGCTTTGGTTGAATTTTGTGTTAAACCAGCCAAAGAAACCGGTTTTTTCATGGGCCTTTGGATCAACCGGTTTTAGCAACGTCGCGCACAGCGCGGGAGTCAGGATCAACGCCACCAGCACCGAGAGCGCCATCGCCGAAACGATGGTTATCGAGAACTGGCGGTAGATGGCCCCTGTTGACCCACCAAAAAACGCCATCGGTATAAATACCGCCGAGAGCACCATGGCGATACCCACTAAGGCACCCTGAATTTGGCCCATCGATTTTTTGGTGGCTTCTTTTGGCGAGAGATGGTCTTCGACCATCACGCGTTCAACGTTTTCCACCACCACAATCGCATCATCAACCAGCAAGCCTATCGCCAGCACCATACCAAACATGGTGAGCGTGTTTATCGAGTAACCAAACGCAGAAAGTACGGCAAAGGTTCCGAGCAACACTACCGGCACCGCGATAGTCGGGATCAGCGTCGCGCGGAAATTCTGCAAGAACAGGTACATCACCAGGAACACCAGGATGATGGCCTCAAACAGCGTTTTCACCACTTCATGAATCGATATTTTGACAAACGGCGTGGTGTCGTACGGGTAAACCACCTTCATTCCCTGCGGGAAATAAGGTTGCAGCGAAGCCAGTTTTGCCTTGATACCTGCTGCGGTATCCAGCGCGTTCGCACCAGTGGCAAGCTTAATCCCCAGACCTGCTGCGGCCTGACCATTAATTTTCGCCACCGTATTGTAGTTTTCTCCTCCTAACTCAATTCGCGCCACGTCACTTAAATGCACCACGGAGCCATCCGGGTTCACTTTCAGCGTCACTTTGCCAAATTCTGCGGGGTCACGTAAGCGCGTTTGGGCAATGATCGAAGCGTTAAGTTGCTGATTTTTGACCGCTGGTGTACCACCAAGTTGCCCGGCAGCAACCTGGTCGTTCTGCATTTTTAGCTGCGTAACGACATCGCCCGCATTGAGTTGATACTTGTTCAACGCATCCGCATTCAGCCAGATACGCATGGCGTACTGCGCACCGAACAGTTGAACATCCCCCACGCCGTTGGTACGGCTAATGGAATCTTTAATATTGGATGCCACGTAATCAGAAATATCATCCTGCGTCAGCGCCGGGTTATCGGAGATAAATCCGGCAACCAGTAAGAAACTACTGGATGATTTTTCAACGCTAATCCCCTGCTGCTGCACCTCTTGCGGTAACAGCGGCATCGCCAGTTGCAGTTTGTTCTGCACCTGAACCTGAGCAATATCCGGGCTGGTGCCTGACTTAAAGGTCAGAGTAATGGTTACGCCACCAGCGGAATCACT
The DNA here is from genome assembly GCF_900446255.1 of Buttiauxella agrestis. Taxonomy (NCBI): domain Bacteria; kingdom Pseudomonadati; phylum Pseudomonadota; class Gammaproteobacteria; order Enterobacterales; family Enterobacteriaceae; genus Buttiauxella; species Buttiauxella agrestis. Next base: position 3,206,339 of record NZ_UIGI01000001.1, read on the forward strand.
GGTGGAAGACATATACATCAGGTTATCGATGCCGTTCATGTTCTGTTCGATAACCTGCGTCACGGTGTCCTGAACCGTCTGCGCATCTGCACCAGGATATGTTGCCGTCACTGCGACAGCAGGAGGTGCAATCGTCGGATACTGTGCGACAGGAAGTTGCAGGATTGCCAGCGCACCAGCAATCATCAGGATGATCGCCAACACCCAGGCAAAAATGGGTCTTTCAATAAAAAACTTAGCCATTATCCAGAATACCTTAGCGGGTTTGAGCGGCAGCGCTATCCGGCACTATCTGTACAGCAACACCAGGACGAACGCGCTGAAGCCCGCTGACAATCACTTTGTCACCCGGTTTAACGCCTTTAGTCACCAGCCATTTATCGCCAATCGCCTGCGGTGCAGTCACTTCACGGACTTCGGCTTTGTTGTTTTGATCAACTACCATCACCGTTGCATCTCCACGTGGATTGCGCGTCACACCCTGCTGCGGCACCAGAATCGCTTCAGGCTGAATGCCCTCGTCAATTTTCGCGCGCACATACATCCCCGGCAGCAACTGGTGCTGCGGATTGGGGAACACGGCGCGTAAAGTGATAGAACCGGTGGTCTGATCGACCGTCACATCAGAAAATTCCAGTTCACCGTTTAATGCATAAGGCTGGCCATCTTCCATCATCAGCTGCACAGCGGTTTTGCCATTCGCCTTTTTCAGACTTCCCTGCTCAACCGACTGTTTGAGTTGCATAAAATCATTGCTGGATTGGGTGACATCGACATAAATCGGGTCGAGTTGCTGCACCGTTGCCATTGATGAAGCCTGGCCGTTAGTCACTAACGCCCCTTCGGTGACATTCGATTTACCGATACGCCCGTCAATTGGCGAGCTGACTTTGGTGTAGGCCAGATTAATGCGCGCGTTTTCCACTTCCGCTTTTGCCGCGGTGACTTCGGCATCGGCCTGCTGGGCATTCGCAACGGCCTGGTCGTATTCTTGTTTGCTGATGTAATTTGTCCCGAGCAGCGGTACGTAACGTTTCACCGTTAAGTGCGCGATATTCGCAGCCGCTTTAGCTTTAGCCAGTGCGCCTTGCGCACTGTTCCATGCAGCCTGATAAGGTGCCGGGTCAATCTGATAGAGCGAACTTCCCGCTTGAATATCGCTGCCTTCGACAAAATTGCGCTTCAGAATAATACCGCTGACCTGTGGGCGAACTTCTGCCACACGGAAGGCATCGGTGCGTCCTGGAAGTTCAGTTGTCACCGCTAACGGCGCGGCTGTAACGGTATACACATTGACCTGAGGCGCAGGCATTGCTGCCTTTTCGTCACCTTTATCATTACAACCCGTTAATACACCCGCCGCTAACAACAACACGGAAGGCAGCAGGATGAACTCACCATATTTCTTCATTACTATTCCTTAAAGCTTGATTCTTAAAGTAAAGACCTGTCGCCGTCAGACGCATTCCACCGGCGGCGTATTCCTGTTATTTCGACTTTCCAAAACGGCGGCTGATGACCACAAAGAACACCGGAACAAAAAAGACCGCCAATAGCGTGGCGGAAACCATCCCGCCCATCACGCCCGTACCCACGGCATTTTGCGCACCACTCCCCGCTCCGCTGCTGATGACTAACGGCATTACGCCGAGAATAAAGGCCAGGGAAGTCATCAGAATCGGACGCAGGCGCATGCGTACCGCGTCGAGCGTTGCCTCGATTAACCCTTTGCCTTCTTTGTCCATCAGGTCTTTGGCAAACTCGACAATCAGAATGGCGTTTTTGGCCGACAGGCCGATGGTGGTCAGTAGCCCAACCTGGAAATAAACGTCGTTATTTAATCCGCGCAATGTGGCGGCAAGCAGCGCTCCGATGACGCCAAGCGGCACTACCAGCATGACCGAGAAAGGAATGGACCAGCTTTCATAAAGGGCCGCCAGACACAAGAAAACGACGAGCAAAGAGATGGCGTAAAGGGCTGGGGCCTGGTTGCCGGATAAGCGCTCCTGATAAGACATGCCTGTCCAGTCGAAGCCAATTCCGCTCGGCAATTTCGTCGCCAGATCTTCCATCAACAACATGGCTTCACCGGTACTTTTACCCGGCGTCGCTTCACCGAGGATTTCCATGGACGGCAGGCCGTTGTAACGCTCCAGGCGCGGTGAACCATAAATCCAACGCGCGCTGGCAAAGGCTGAAAACGGCACCATTTGCCCGCTACTGCCGCGCACATACCAACTGTTAATATCCTGCGGTAACATACGGCTGGACGCCCGGCCCTGCAGGTAGACTTTTTTCACTCGCCCGTGGTCGATGAAGTCATTGACGTAGGTGCTACCCAGACCAGTAGCAATAGTCTGGTTAATATCAGAAATGCTCACGCCCAGTGACTGCGCTTTTTCCTGATCAACTTCCAGCTTGAATTGCGGTGTGTCTTCGAGACCGTTCGGGCGCACTCGCACCAGCATATCCGGGCGTTTTGAAATCATGCCCAGTAACTGATTTCGCGCCTGTGTCAGCGCATTGTGCCCAAGGCTCGCCTGGTCGATTAGCTCAAAATCAAAGCCCGTTGCCGTGCCCAACTCGGTAATGGCGGGCAGATTGAACGCGAAGACCATGCCATCATGAATTTTGCTAAACGCCCGGGTGGCGCGCCCTACAATCGCGGTGACTTCATTTTCTTTCCCAGGACGCTTGTCCCAGTCTTTCAGTCGCACAAACGCCAGGCCGTTATTCTGGCCCTTGCCGCTAAAGCTAAATCCGTTAACGGTAAACACGGATTCAACGTTTGCCGATTCATGGGTCAGATAGTAATTGGTGATCTGGTCCATGATTTTTTCAGTTCTGGCCTGAGTCGCTCCCGCAGGCAGCGTAACCATCGTCAGGAACACGCCCTGATCTTCTTCCGGTAAAAATGAGGTGGGTAAATGAAGGAACAGCGCCACCATCCCCCCACAAGCAGTACATAAAGCACCATATACCGGCCAGTGCGACGCAGAATTTGCTTCACGCTGTCGGTGTAATGTTGGGTACTTTGCTCAAAACGCGCGTTAAACCAGCCGAACAGTCCGGTAGTTTTCCCGTGGCTGCCTTTGGCAACCGGTTTGAGCAAGGTCGCGCAAAGTGCAGGCGTCAGAATCAGAGCAACCAGCACCGAAAGCGCCATCGCAGAAACGATAGTTATCGAGAACTGGCGGTAGATAACCCCGGTAGAACCGCCAAAAAATGCCATCGGAATAAACACCGCCGACAGCACCATCGCAATCCCGACTAATGCCCCCTGAATTTGCCCCATTGATTTTTGCGTAGCTTCTTTCGGCGGCAGTCCTTCTTCTACCATCACGCGCTCAACGTTTTCCACCACCACAATGGCATCGTCCACCAGCAAACCAATCGCCAGCACCATGCCGAACATCGTGAGCGTGTTGATGGAATAGCCAAACGCTGCGAGGATAGAAAAAGTACCCAGTAACACTACCGGCACAGCAATCGTGGGAATTAACGTGGCGCGGAAGTTCTGTAAAAACAGGTACATCACCAGGAAAACCAGCACGATGGCTTCAAGCAATGTTTTGAAGACTTCGCGAATAGAGATTTTGACAAACGGCGTGGTGTCGTAGGTATAAACCACCGTCAAGCCATGTGGGAAATAGGGTTCGAGTTTGGCCATCTGCGCCTGCACCGCTTTGGCGGTATCCAGCGCATTCGCACCGGTGGCTAATTTTATGCCCAGGCCAGCGGCGGGTTTACCGTTGTAGCGCGCAATAACGTTGTAGTTTTCGCCGCCCAATTCGATGCGCCCGACATCGTGCAATTCGACTTTCGCCCCGTCTGGTCTCACTTTTAACAGGACATGACCAAACTGCTCGGGGTCACGCAAGCGCGTCTGGGCAATAATAGATGCGTTGAGCTGCTGGCCTGGAATGGCGGGAGTACCGCCAAGTTGCCCGGCGGCGACCTGCGCGTTCTGGGTTTTAATCTGGTTAATGACATCGAGCGTTGTGAGCTGATATTTATTCAGTTGGTTCGGATCAAGCCAGATACGCATGGCGTACTGCGCACCAAAAAGCTGTACATCCCCGACACCTGCCGTACGGCTAATAGGATCTTTGATATTCGAGGAAATATAGTCGGCAATATCATCCTGACTCATGCTGCCATCTTGCGAGATAAACCCGGCAACCATCAGGAAACTGCTGGAGGATTTCTTAACACTGATCCCCTGCTGCTGGACTTCCTGCGGCAATAAAGGCATCGCGAGCTGAAGTTTATTTTGCACCTGAACCTGAGCGATATCCGGATCGGTGCCGGATTTAAAGGTCAGCGTGACCGTCACACTGCCTGAGGCATCGCTCGTCGAGGACATATACATCAGGTTATCGAGGCCGTTCATATTTTGCTCGATAACCTGCGTCACCGTATCCTGAACGGTACTGGCATCCGCACCGGGATACGTTGCGTTAATCGCTACCGCTGGCGGGGCTATTGTTGGGTACTGCGCCACTGGCAAATTGATGATGGACAGAACCCCCGCCAACATCAAAATGATGGCCAGCACCCAGGCAAATATGGGGCGCTCGATAAAAAACTTCGCCATGGAGAAATTTCCCTGTTAAAGGTTTTAACCCAACGCACCTGCAACTCGAAAGACGTGGGGTATAACTCTGTAATGGATATAGAGAAAAGGAGCTTAACAGAGGCTTTATCGATTAATGATTCATGCTTGTATGTATAATCTTATATTCCAGGACTAGACATCAAAAACTTTAAAGCACACAATAATTCTCGGTTTTATTAATCGAACTAAGAATAGAAAAATAATATTTAAACCTGTTAATTCTTGTAACTAATATCCATAAAGAGTTAATTACCTATGGCCCGAAAAACAAAAGCCGATGCGTTAAAAACGCGTCAGCATCTTCTTGATGTCGCAATCACACTATTTGCTAAAAATGGCGTCTCCACAACGACCCTAGCCGACATAGCAGATGCAGCGGGGATGACCCGCGGCGCGATTTACTGGCACTTTGACAGCAAGGTTTCACTGTTTAATGAAATCTGGAATATTCAGTCGTGTATCGCATTGGAAATAAGGCGAAAACTCAAAATCCAGAACCCGGATAATGATTTAAAACTATTACGTGAAATCATAATTGAGACATTAAAATTCATTTCGACCGATCGCCGCCAACATGAACTCCTACAAATTCTTTACCATACGTGCGAATTCAATGGGGAAATGTACTCAGAGCGAGAAATAAGAGAGCGCTATTGGTTTAATCGGGAAAGAATGAAAAAGTTATTGCGCAATTGTATTTCAAAAGGGCAAATCCCTGTTAATACCAATGTCGAATTGACGATAACCATTGTTCACGGTTATCTGAGTGGGATAGTCAAAAATTGGCTGATGCAGCCGGAGAATCTCAATCTTTACGAGCAGGCTCCGGACGTTGTCGATAGCCTTATTGCGATGCTCACGAAATCTGCGTGAGTCTGTGATAAGTGTCGGATGACGCTGCGCTTATCCGACCTACCTGTTTCAGGGAGTGTTGCGTGGTGGATAAGCCGCAGGCGTCATCCACCACCAAAATATTACAAATCGTTGAACGTTCCCAGGCGATATCCACGCTCCGCAATCGCGTATTTAAGCGAAGGCGAGGTCAGCACATCCAGTTCCGCCAGACGCGGGTAACAGTACTTGCTGGCCAGTATCGTGTTATCAATAAAGGACGGGTGGCACATAATCTCCAGTGACTGCTCGCCGCGCGCTGTTGATCTTTCCAGGGTTTCGAGGAAAAGCGTTTCGGAAATGGCATCGCCATAAAAGCCGCTATCGAACCCTTTGGGAGTCTTCACACCAACACATTCAAGCTCAGCCGGTAACGCGGCATCGTAGTCGAAACGAATCGCCACGCCCTTCTCTTTGGCAAATGCTTCAACGATTGGATAAATCTGCGGGATCATATGCACGTGGTGGTGGCTGTCGAGATGCGTTGGCATGCGGCCAAACAACTCGATAAATCTCGCAAACTGGCATTCCAGCTCATGCTCAATTTCCGCCAGCACCAGGGAGCCTTCTTCGGCGCGCTGCCAAATCCATTTACCCAGTTCACCCTTTTCATCTACCAGGCCTGGCATAGCAGATAAAGGCCGACCTAGTGTCAACACAAAGTGCATGCCAATCGCCAAACCTGGATGTTTCGCACTCAGCGCCACCGCATGTTCAATACCTGAGGCGTTAACCATAGCGGTGGTCGAAGTCACAACCCCGTGGGTGAATGCGTCAATAATCCCGTAATTCTGAGCCTTACATAGCCCAAAATCATCCGCGTTAACAATTAATAACTTGTCCATTGTCGCCTCGCGAGGTGCCTTCCCTTTGCAGGGAAGGCTTCCGGTTATTTAAGTGCAGCAATCGCCTGTGCGAAGTTTGGCAGATTCGCTTCGTGCGCCAGCAGCAAGTCGCGAGCAATTTTCTCTGCGTCTTTATCAGAATGAATCAACGGGCTTAAGTTGAGCGCCAGCAGAACATCGTTAAAGTTACCGCTCAGAGCCGCTTCACTTGCCGCAACTTCAAAGCCTTTGATGGTGTAAATCAGGCCCAGCACTTTTTCGTCAAAATGCGTAATGCGCGGAGTTGGTGTTGCACCATCGCGACCAATAGTACAGGTCATTTCAACCGCCCAGTCTGCCGGAATATTATCTACATGACCATGATGCGGCACGTTAACGTAATGCTCGCTTTGCTTGTCGTTGTAGATATCGCTGATGACTTCGCAAGCCGCGTCAGAATAGTAAGCACCGCCACGCAGTTCCAGCTCTTTTGGTTTCACGTTCAAAGCAGGATCTTTGTAAAGCTCGAACAGTTGTTTCTCAACTTTCTGAACAACCGTGGCACGCGCGCCACCTTTGTAGAACTCGCCCATTTCGATGGCCAGCATCTCTTTTTGCTTGAAGTAGTACAGCAAATAAGAGCACGGCAACAAGCGCAGGGAACGGATCAGGCCTTCACTGAACGGCAAGTCAAAGATGTTTTTGACCGAACCCGCAGTCAGCGTGCCGGATGCAACGCCATCAAGCAGTTCGTCGAAACGAGAGGTGCCGTTTACGATGACATCTTTGATGAACACCATGTGGTTCAGGCCGAACAGATCGATATTGAGTTCATCAGTCGGAGCAAGTTTCAATACATCTTTAATGAACATCTTCATGCCCACAGGGATGTTACAAACGCCAATGAACTTCTTGAAATCGGTGTGGCGATAAACCGCCTCGGTGACCATACCGGCCGGGTTGGTAAAGTTGATAACCCACGCGTCTGGGCAGATTTCTTTCACATCATTAATGATGTCGAAAATCACCGGAATAGTACGCAGGCCTTTGAACAAGCCGCCAGCACCGTTAGTTTCCTGGCCCAAATAGCCGTAGCTTAACGGGATACGTTCATCGAGTTCACGAGCTTTCAACTGCCCGACACGCAATTGCGTGGTAACGAAATCGGCATCAACCAGCGCTTCGCGACGATCGAGGGTTTTATACAGTGCAATCGGCACACCCGCGCGCTCAATCATGCGTAAGCAAAGATCAAAGATAATATCTTGCTTCTCTTTTCCAGCTTCAACATCAACCAGCCATAATTCAGTGATCGGCAACTCTTCGTAACGTTTAATAAAACCTTCGAGTAATTCAGGTGTATAGCTGCTACCACCACCGATTGTGACGACTTTCAATTTTTTACTCATGAGGACTCCGGTACAAGTTTATTGCACTGTAAATTAAGACAGCGATATAGATGTATTATTGAGGATTATATTTAACCCTCACTAATACATTTACAGAATATTTAATAACTCACTTAATGCTGTATAACTGCTTCCGATAATGCTGCGGCGTAAAAGAAGTTAACTTCTTAAAGTTTTTAATAAACATACTGGCACTGCTGTAACCAGATTCGAAAGCAATATCGGTAACAGAATAGTTCGTGATCTCCAGCTGTTTCTTGGCAAAATCAATTCTTATCTCATTGATAATTTGCATCGGTGTTTTGCTGTAATGGCGTTGTGTGGCGCGCGTTAAATACTCTTGCGACTTACCCGATAGCTCCACCATATTCACTAAGGCTTTATCACCAAACATCGATTTGCCATGCATCTGCTCGACGGTATTTTTCAGCCAGACCGGAATATCTCCGCCTGACTCTGATTCTTTATGATGGCGCAGACGATTCACAATATAAAACGTCACCATCTCAAGAAATTCACTAAATTCGCCCTGACGGAAATTTAATGACGCCGTCACAGATTCAATATATGTCAGAAATTCATTCTTAATCTGATAAACCTGTGAAGCAATAAAACAAGCTGGAAATAACGGTAAATAATGCTGTTCAAAGAAAGCCTTGCTGATACCGACATTCAGGATTCTGGTCGCACCAAAATCATAAAAACTTTGATGGTAAGAACCGAGCGGGATGAAAACAAAACTCCCTCTTTCCAGCAGCACACGTTTACCGTTGATTTCCTGATAATAACGTCCTGTTAGCACCACCGTGAATTCATAATAATCATGCTGGTGCAGCCCGGAGACACTTTCGACTTTGTTGTGGATGAACATGTGGAAATGTTGACCATCAAAAAGTTGACTCTCGCGAGCGGTATTGATTTCCATACTGATTACCGGTGGCTGCATAGGGACTCCAACTTATTTTATTTTTTCGTGAAGCTCAATAAGTTCTGTCACCAGCTCGCGCGCCAGCATAGAAGTCATCAGGTGGTCTTGCGCATGAACCAGCACCAGGCTGACTTTGGTTTTGCCTTCGCCCTGGTCACCTTCAATCAGTTTGGTTTGCACCAGGTGTGCTTCATTCAGTGCTTCGCGCGACTGTGCCATCAACTCCCAGGCTTTTTCAAAATCGCCAGTTTTAGCGATTTTCAGTGCGGCGTATGCAAGGCTGCGAGCCTGGCCTGAATTGATGATTAAACCCATAACCACTTCTTCAAGATCGTTAGTATCGACTTCGTTATCGACTACGTTTTCTAAATCAAACATCAAATTCTCTCCCGGTAAATTTAAAGTGGTTGGGGACAGGGGGGCCATCCCCAACCAAAACTTAAGATCAGAATTTCAGTGCGTTAGCAATATCTTCTTCGCTTTCTTCTTCTTCGATGACAGCCTGTGCTTTGTTAGACAGGATAACGAACGGTATGTAGACACATGTCGCGACACCCAGGTTGAACAGCGCAACTAACAGAGCCGCGATACTGCCGTTACTGTTAAAGAAGGCACCCAGGCCGGTTGGCATAGTCCACGGAGCCAGGTTAGTGACCGGTGGAATAATCCCCAGAGAGTAAGCCGCAAGCGTAATGGCTGCCAGAATCGGCTGAACCAGTACGAACGGGATAAACATAACCGGGTTCATGATGATTGGCAGACCGAACAGGATAGGTTCGTTAATCTGGAAGATGCCTGAAGGCAGTGCCAGTTTCGCCACCTGACGGTGATCTGCACGACGTGAAACCATGAAGATTGCGATAATCAAGCCAAGCGTCGCACCAGAACCACCCAACAGGATGTAGGAGTCGAGCATTGGTTTCGCCCAGAAGTGGAACTGTTTACCCGCGTCAAGTGCCGCTTGTACAGAGCCGTACTGGTTGTATATTGCAATGTTTTCCAGCGCCCATGGAGTCATGATGCCGTTGTCCAGCGCGGTCAGCGCCAGTGAACCATGCACACCGAAGAACCACAGCAGGGAGTTGAAGATAACGTACGCCCAACCCACTACCGCACCCATCGACGCCAGCGGCGTAGAGATGGAGTCCATAATGATCTGGTGGAAGTTGCTACCGTGGTTTGCCAACAGCCAGGAAATAATCCCGAAAATAGACAGGATAATAAAACCTGGAATTAATGCAGAGAAGGAACGCGAAACCGAAGTCGGTACGCTATCTGGCAAAGTAATAACCCAATTGCGGCGGATAACAAAAGTAAATAGTTCCGCGACAACCAGACCAATAACAATACCGGAAATAATATTCTGACCGCCTAACCAGTTAGCGCCGACAGCATATGCTTCGCCAACACTATATGGAGTAACAGTCATAAATGCCGCTACGGATAATAAACCGGCTGCAAGTGGGTCAACTTTACGTTCTTCAGCAAGCGCCATACCAATGAAAAAAGGCGCCATTAGCGACATAATACCTAACGTACCGTTATATACGTTGCCGCCAATGGCTTTTAACCCATTAAGGGTTTCAATGGTCGAGGGGTCTAAACGAATACCTAAAGAATAGAAAAATGAACCTGCACCAAAACTCAGAAATACGTTATTAATTAATACAAACATGGCACCGGCAAGTGTCAATGGCATTAATTTGATGAAACCATTTTTAATTGCGTTGACGTGCGGTTGCTTCCCAATTTTCACTGCGAAAGGAAGCAATATCTTTTCAAGTGAATCAATGACTTTACTCATTTGTAATTTCCTTTATTGCCGCAAGAGTCTTGCGGCCAGGTTGTGTAAGGTCGTTCTTTGACGGAAAAATAAAACAAAATAAAAAGTTAGTTGTTTGCTGCTGCTTTCTTGATCGATGCGACTGCTGCTTTCAGCACGCCTAACCCATCAATTTTGCCGTACATTGCCGAATCAATAACTTCTACCGGCTTGCCTGGTAATACTTTTTGAATTTCTGGCAGCATGTAAGCGATTTGCGGCCCAAGTAATACCAAATCCGCATCTTTGCCCTTTTCAGCAGCCAGAGTTTCAGGCCAGGCTTCGATAATCACCGGTACTTCATACTTCTCTGCCTGTGCCTTCATTTTTGATACCAGTAATGAGGTGGACATTCCGGCAGAACAAAATAGGTAGATACGTCTTTTAGTCGTCATAATAAATTCCTCACGTTGCAACAGTCTGCATGTCGGATATCAGCACAACCCACGCCTGCAAAAGGGACTGATTGGAAAGTTCTGATTGTTTCTGGTTGAAAGAAGTATACGGCAACAATCTGGCGGGGAATAATAACGCAGGACTTAAAATTGTCTCTCCTTGACCATCCGTTTTGATACCCTTCACATTTTGGGTAAATAATTCGCGCAAAGAAAAAAGCCCAAACAGTGTTTGGGCTTTACAATTCAGTGACACCAGAAATCAGTCGTAGGCATTCAACGTGCGCTGGCAAAGGGCTGAGCGCACACAATCTTGCTTGCCAAAACGAATTACACCAACCATTTCATCTTCTTCAAAACGTTGCAGAGCGTCGCTCAGACCGGACTGAACACCGCGTGGCAAATCACATTGCGTGATATCACCATTGACGATCACCGTCACGTTTTCCCCAAGGCGCGTTAAGAACATTTTCATTTGCGCTGCGGTGACGTTCTGCGCCTCATCAAGAATAACCACCGCATTTTCGAAGGTACGTCCGCGCATATAGGCGAACGGCGCAATTTCTACTTTGCCGATTTCGGGACGCAGACAATACTGCATGAAAGACGACCCTAAACGTCGCACCAGGATGTCATACACCGGGCGGAAATAAGGGGCGAATTTTTCCGAAATATCCCCGGGTAAGAAGCCGAGATCTTCGTCAGCTTGCAGGACCGGGCGGGTAACAATTATCCTGTCGACATCCTTATGTATCAGGGCCTCAGCGGCTTTCGCCGCACTGATATATGTCTTGCCGCAACCGGCTTCGCCCGTGGCAAAGATCAGCTGCTTTTTCTCGATGGCATTAAGATAGTGCTCTTGAGCCTCATTTCGCGCCGCTATTGGTGAATTATCACGGCAATCCCTGGCCATGCCGATAGATTCAACGCCGCTCATCTGCACAAGCGATGTGACCGATTCCTCTTCGCGTTGCTTGTGGCTACGCGAATCCCGTCTCAGCACACGTTTTGCTTCACGACGAGCTTTGATCACTGCTTTCTGTCTTCCCATGGATGGCACCTTACAGTTGGTTTCATTTCCCGCGTCACGACAAAGGGCGCGATTATGTTCACTAACGGATGAGGTTTGGCTTCCTTTTAAGCCAGGAACTGCCGGTTGAGAGGATGCACCAGTTAGACGATTTACGCCGCTTAGCGCATCGTTAATACATTGAGTTGTTAAAGGATTAGGTTTTTTAGCGGTGAAGATAGCGAAGCCGGAGGAGACACCTCCGCGCTGGATAGTGCGGGTAAGAAGTTTGTTCAATCGTCCGGTACAGGACCCTACCATTCGCGATCTCCAATGTGATTTAAATTCACAGCCGGGAACTACCGCTCGTGCTTTAAGTACATCAAATTTTATCTTAAATGCAACACTTATTTTACTTTAATTCAACATTCGCGTTCCGTCACGCGCTCACCCAGTTTATGACATAAAAATATTACACTTTTATATCAAAGGACTAGTAATAGAGAAATTGAATGAATACCAGGCAGGCAAATTGTTAGCAAATGAAAAATTAGCAGGGGAAGGATTGCCCTCACCCCGGCCCTCTCCCCCAGGAGAGGGCGAAATCCGGACAGCCCCTTCGCCCTCAGGGAGAAGGTTAGGATGAGGGTAGTTGCCAAACGACAGATCAGGCCTCAATCAGCCCCTGCCCTAAATAGTGCTGCTTATCCTTAACGCCTGGCATCACGAAGAAATACCCGCCGCCAATGGGCTTCACATACTCCTCCAGCGCCTCGCCGTTTAACCGTTGCTGCACCGCCAGGAAACCTTTCTCAAGATCATGCTGGAAGCACACAAACAACAGCCCCATATCCAGTTGCCCGGATTTGGAAACACCCAGCGAATAGCTATAGCCCCGGCGCATCATCAGATTGGATTGCGTCTCTTTAGTACGCGGGTTCGCCAGGCGAATATGGGCATCCAGCGCAATCACATTGCCGTCAGGGTCGGCAGTATAATCAGGCTCATCGTGCTCATTCTTCATACCTAGCGGCGCGCCAGAGTGTTTATCGCGACCAAAAATCGTCTGTTGCTCTTTGAGTGGCGTCCGGTCCCAGGACTCAACATGGAACTGGATAATGCGCACGGCCTGATAGCTGCCGCCCACAGTCCATGCGGGTTCTTGTTGATTTTCCGTCACCCAAACCACTTCATCCATCAGCGGTTTATCTTCGCTGTTTGGGTTCGCCGTACCGTCTTTAAAGCCCAACAGGTTGATAGGCGTCTCTTTGCCGCGCGAACGCGCCGCGTGGTTAGAGATAAACCCTTCCCGCTTCCAGCGCACGCTAAGCAAATCTGGCGTGTGTTTGATGATGTCACGCAACGCATGAATCACTGTGTCGGCAGTATTGGCACAAATCTGGAGCAGCAAATCACCGTGGCACAGGCTGGCATCCAGCGAGTCGTTAGCGAAGCGTTCCATTTTTTGCAGTTTTGCGGGCTTTTGCCCCTGCAAACCGAAGCGCTCGTCAAACAGCGAAGTGCCTGTCGCCAACGTAATCGTCAGGTTATCAGGGTAAATTTCCGCCCCCAGAATCCCGGAGTCCATCGGTGGCATGCGCGGATTGGGCGTATCCGGTGCCGGACCTCCGGTGGTGAGGAAATCAAACCGCGCCGTCAGCAATTTGAATAAGCGCTCAAGATCGGCTTTATCACTGGCTAACACATCAAACGCCACCAGCATCATGGCCGCTTGTTGAGGTGTTAACACGCCCGCCTGATGAACACCGTAAAACGGCTGTTTTTCCATGCGAGCGTCTGGCGGCAAAGTGCCTGGCGATGTTTCTTGTTTTGCAGCGTGCGCCACCGGGCAACCGCCCGCAACGGCGAGGGCGCCACCGAGCGCGCCCAAACCTTTCAGCAACCGACGGCGAGCCGGAATATGCCCGCCGTTTTTGTTTTTATCTTCCATAAAACTTTATCCCGAAACTTAGTCCAGACCCAGAACGCCGCGCAGTTGAGACAGGTCTTCCGCCAGCGCCGTTACCGGTCCTTTCAGAGCATTGCGGTCAGCATCTGTCAGTTTGTCGTAAGTCTCGAAGCCATCTTTGGTGCGATATTTTGCCAGAATGGTGTCCACTTTCTTGAAGTTAGCATCCACTTTCGCCAGCAATGGCGCGTTATCTTTGGTCAGCAACGGACGCAGAAGATTAACGATTTTCTGTGCGCCATCGACGTTTGCCTGGAAGTCCCACAGATCGGTGTGGCTGTAACGGTCTTCTTCACCGCTGATTTTGCTCGCCGCAACTTCTTCAATCAGGCCAGCCGCGCCACCCACCACTTTGCTCGGCGGGAATGCGAGTTCGGAGATGCGCGTCTGCAAATCCAGCACGTCGGTATTCAGTTGCTCGGCATATTTTTCCATGCCTTTGGTGGTGTTATCCGCAAACAGCGCTTTTTCAAGACGGTGGAAACCGGTGAATTTTGGATCATTGGCTTTCTGCTCGTAATCATCTTCACGGGCATCAATGCTGCCGTCGAGGTCAGAGAACAGTTCTGCAATCGGCTCAATACGCTCGTAGTACTGGCGCGTTGGGGCATACAAGGATTTGGCTTTTTCGACATCTCCCGCTTTTACTGCGTCAGTAAACGCTTTGGTACCTTTCACCAGCTCGGCAACTTGTGCGGTGACATACGCTTTGTATTCGGTAATTGGGCCAGCCAGTGCCATCAGATCGTTCTTCGGCGCTGCCTGCTCCCCTGCTGCTTTAACAATAAGTTTGCCTTTCGGGTTGCTTAACAAACCGCAGGTCATGTCATATTCGCCCGCTTGCAGGTTAGCGGTCATTTTCTGCGAGAAACCAGGGGCGATGTTTTCGCGCTCTTCAACCACCATCACACCTTTCAGGATTTCCCACTCCAGCGCTTTCTGGCTGTTGTTCTGAATGATGAACTGAGTTTTACCGGCATTAACCGTAATGTTCATCGGTTCGCACTGTTTATCGGTGACAGTCACTTTTACCTGAGGAACATCAGCGGCTTGTACTGCGAAAGCAGAAGAAGCGAACGCGAAAAGCGTGGCGTGCAAAGCCTTACGACGAAAATGTGTAGTCATGGCCAATCCCTATAAAATATTAGTATGTTGTAACTAACGAACGTTATTTGTTGCCTGAGTGCTCATGCGCGGCGGGATGCAGAACAGCACCAGCGCCGGAATCAGGTAAATAAAGTACATCGCCACTTCGCTAACTGTCGGCGTCTCCTGGTAACCAAAAATACCTTCGAGCAGCGTTCCGGTCAGGGAATGCGTTGAAAGAACATTGCTGAGATCAAAAGCAATATCCTGGAAGTGGTTCCAGAGTCCCGCCTCGTGGAACGCACGAACCGCCCCTGCCGCAAGCCCTGCTGCCACCAGCAAAATAAACAGGCTGGTCCATTTAAAGAACACGGCCAGATTCAGGCGAATGCCGCCCCAGTAAAGCAAGAAGCCAAGCACGATAGCGGTGCCCAAACCGAGCATTGCGCCAAGCGGCGGCATGATGCCGACATCCTGCTGAAACGCTGCCAGCAAGAAGAATACGGACTCAAGGCCTTCACGGGCGACGGCGAAGAACACCATTAAAATCAGCGCCCAGCCGTGGTTGCCTTTACTGTGCAGGGCTTCGTCAACTTTCTGTTCTAACTGCCCCTTTACGTTGCGCGACACTTTGCGCATCCAGAACACCATCCAGGTCAAAATGAAGACCGCGATAACCGCCACGATACCTTCGAACAGCTCCTGTTCTTTTTGCGGAAATTCACCGGTGGTTTCATTAATGAAGATACCCAGCCCCAGGCAGAGTGCGGCCGCCGCTACAACGCCAATCCACATCACACCAATCCACTGGCCGCGTTGTGTACGCTTGAGGTAGCTCGCAATTAAGCTAACAATCAGCGCGGCCTCCAGGCCTTCGCGTAACATTATGAGAAACGGAACAAACATTCCTGACACCCCAACTGTGAACTCAGGTCAAAAGACGTAAAGAAAAGTAAAAGAAGAACGATTGTGATTATCATTACCACAAAAATAAACACAAGAAGAGAATTTGGTTATTTATGTACACTTGTAAAAAAGGCCGCTGAATGCGGCCTTTGAGAGAATATGCAGTCCCTAAATGTTACTCAGGCTGTAGCTTTGACGGTGGTGCGGTGTGGTAAATCTCATCCGCTTGTTCAAAGCGTTTTTGCATGGTGGCACTTGGCGCTTTACCCAGCAGGCTAACCACCACAATGCCGATGCTGCCGAAGACGAAACCAGGGATGATTTCGTACAGACCCAACCAGCCGAACTGTTTCCAGACGATGACCGTCACAGCACCGATGATCATCCCCGCCAGTGCGCCATTGCGCGTCATGCGTGACCACATTACCGAGAGCAGCACAACCGGACCGAATGCGGCACCAAAGCCTGCCCAGGCATAGCTCACCAGACCCAGCACACGGTTTTCAGGGTTTGCCGCCAGCGCGATGGCGATCAGCGCCACCACCAACACCATGAAACGCCCTACCCACACCAACTCTTTCTGCCCGGCGTGTTTACGGAAGAAGGCTTTATACAAGTCCTCAGTGATTGCACTTGAACACACCAGTAACTGGCAGCTCAGAGTGGACATTACCGCCGCCAGAATGGCCGACAGCAAGATGCCAGCAATCCACGGGTTGAACAGTAGCTGCGCCAGTTCAATGAACACACGCTCACCATTCTGGTTCACCGCACCCGCAAGCGCCGGGTTGTTGTTGAAGTAAGCGATACCGAAGAAGCCCACAGCACACGCGCCCGCCAGGCACAAAACCATCCAGGTCATACTGATGCGACGCGCTTTCACGATAGTGTGATGCGAGTCTGCCGCCATGAAACGCGCCAGAATATGCGGCTGACCAAAGTAGCCCAGACCCCAGCCCATCAGCGAGATAATCGCCACGAAGTTCAGGCCCTTGAGCATATCGACGTTTTCGATGCTTTTTTGCTTGATAACCGCCATGGAATCGTCAAACCCGCCGACGGCAATCACTACCATGATTGGAGTCAGGATCAGGGCGAAAATCATCAGGCTTGCTTGCACTGTGTCAGTCCAGCTCACCGCAAGGAACCCGCCGACGAAGGTATAAATGATAGTGGCCGCAGCACCCGCCCACAGTGCGGTTTCGTAGCTCATGCCAAAGGTACTTTCGAACAGACGCGCCCCCGCCACAATGCCAGACGCACAATAAATGGTGAAGAACAGCAAAATCACCAGCGCCGAGATAATGCGCAGGATGCGGCTTTTATCTTCAAAACGCCCGGTGAAATAATCCGGCAGCGTCAGTGCGTTGTTATTCACTTCAGTGTGAACACGCAGACGGCCTGCAACCAGTTTCCAGTTGATGTACGCCCCCACGGTCAGGCCGATGGCAATCCAGCTTTCCGAAATACCGGAAAGGAAGATGGCGCCGGGCAAGCCCATCAGCAACCAGCCGCTCATGTCGGATGCGCCTGCTGATAATGCGGTGACGACGCTTCCCAGGCTGCGACCGCCCAGAATATAGTCATCGAAGTTTTTGGTTGAACGCCAGGCGATAAACCCTATCAATATCATGCCGAAGATGTAGATAAAGAAAGTCACCAGCATTGGTGTACTCATAGTCATGCAAGTTCTCCAGATTTTTGCCATGCCGGAACGCAGCACAGGTTTTTATTAATTTCATTTCGCAAGCGTTTTAACACGTTATTCACAATAAATTCACCGTACAAAAAATAGCTTTTTCCTGGAGGTTGCACTCGCTCACGCTTTTCACGGTTGCACCCTCCTAAACTGTTAACTGCGTCGGTAAATTCACCCTGTCTGCAAATAATTAGCCCGCTCGCTTTCTTAGGTCTAATTTAACAATTCGATCTATTTCCCAGCTTGCTATCCAGCTCACATTTAACAAGGTTGCACAAAGTTGCAACATGATAGATATTGCCGGGTAACTTTTATCAGTCCTTTACTATCTGCCCGATTAATCACGGGCAAGGGAGCCATTGGCATGGGCAGCACTACCATGGGTGTTAAGCTCGACGAATCGACTCGCGAGCGCATTAAAGAAGCCGCTTCACGCATTGACCGCACACCGCACTGGCTAATTAAACAGGCGATTTTTAACTATCTTGAACGCCTGGAAAACAACGACGAATTGCCAGAACTCCCGGCTCTGCTGGCGGGTGCCGCCAACGAAAGTGAAGAAGCCGCACCGCACGTTGAAGAAACGCATCAGCCGTTCCTTGATTTCGCTGAGCAAATTCTTCCGCAATCGGTCACGCGTGCCGCGATTACCGCCGCCTGGCGCCGCCCGGAAACCGACGCGGTGCCCATGATCCTCGAGCAAGCTCGCCTCTCCCCTGTCATCGCCGAACAAACCCACAAACTGGCTTATCAGCTCGCCGATAAATTGCGTAATCAGAAGAGCGCAACAGGCCGGGCGGGCATGGTACAGGGTTTATTGCAGGAATTTTCACTTTCTTCGCAAGAAGGTGTGGCATTAATGTGCCTCGCAGAAGCTTTATTGCGCATTCCGGACAAAGCGACGCGTGATGCGTTAATTCGCGACAAAATCAGCAATGGCAACTGGCATTCACATATTGGCCGTAGCCCGTCTCTGTTTGTGAACGCGGCGACCTGGGGCTTGTTGTTTACTGGCCGTCTGGTTTCCACCCACAACGAAGCCAGTTTGTCCCACTCGCTGAACCGTATTATCAGCAAGAGTGGCGAGCCGTTAATCCGCAAAGGCGTGGATATGGCAATGCGCCTGATGGGCGAGCAGTTTGTGACCGGCGAAACCATCGCTGAGGCGCTCGCCAACGCCCGCAAACTTGAAGAAAAAGGGTTCCGCTACTCCTACGATATGTTGGGCGAAGCGGCACTGACCGCCGCCGACGCGCAGGCGTACATGGTGTCTTATCAGCAGGCAATTCACGCGATTGGTAAAGCCTCAAACGGGCGCGGTATTTACGAAGGCCCTGGGATTTCCATCAAGCTTTCTGCGCTGCATCCGCGTTATAGCCGCGCGCAGTACGACCGCGTGATGGAAGAGTTGTATCCGCGCCTGAAATCCCTGACGCTGCTGGCACGCCAGTACGACGTGGGCATCAACATCGACGCCGAAGAAGCCGATCGCCTGGAGATCTCCCTCGATCTGCTGGAAAAACTGTGCTTCGAGCCGGAACTGGCGGGCTGGAACGGTATCGGCTTCGTGATTCAGGCCTACCAAAAACGCTGCCCGTTCGTGATTGACTACCTGGTTGATCTCGCCACCCGCAGTCGTCGCCGCCTGATGATTCGCCTGGTGAAAGGCGCCTACTGGGACAGTGAAATCAAACGCGCGCAGATGGACGGCCTGGAAGGCTACCCGGTTTACACTCGCAAGGTTTACACCGATATCTCATATCTGGCCTGCGCCAAAAAACTGCTGGCCGTACCGAACCTGATTTACCCGCAGTTTGCGACCCACAATGCCCACACGCTGGCGGCCATTTACAACCTCGCCGGGCAAAACTACTACCCGGGCCAGTACGAATTCCAGTGCCTGCACGGCATGGGCGAGCCGCTTTATGATCAAGTGGTGGGCAAAATTGCGGACGGAAAACTGAACCGCCCTTGCCGCATTTATGCCCCGGTCGGCACCCATGAAACGCTGCTGGCGTACCTGGTGCGCCGCCTGCTGGAAAACGGCGCGAACACCTCGTTTGTTAACCGTATCGCCGATAACACGCTGCCGCTTGACGAATTAGTCGCTGACCCTGTCACCGCCATCGAAGGCATTGCGGGCAAAGAAGGCCAACTCGGCCTGCCGCATCCAAAAATCCCCTTGCCAAAAGAGCTGTATGGCAGCGGTCGTACCAACTCCGGCGGGCTGGATCTGGCGAACGAACACCGCCTGGCCTCGCTCTCTTCTGCCCTGCTGAACAGTGCGGCACAAAAATGGCAGGCGCTGCCGATTCTGGAAAACCCTGTTGCGCCAGGCGATATGGTTGCGGTGAAGAACCCGGCGGAACCCACCGATATCGTAGGCTTTACCCGTGAAGCGACAGCCGATGAAGTTTCAAAGGCACTGGAAAGCGCGGTAAACAACGCGCCAATCTGGTTCGCCACGCCGCCGCAAGAACGCGCCGCGATTCTTGAGCGTGCAGCGGTGATCATGGAAGGCCAGATGCAGCAGTTGATTGGCATTCTGGTGCGCGAAGCCGGTAAAACCTTCAGCAATGCGATTGCCGAAGTGCGTGAAGCGGTCGATTTCCTGCATTATTACGCAGGCCAGGTACGCGATGATTTCGATAACGAAACCCATCGCCCACTCGGCCCGGTAGTGTGTATCAGCCCGTGGAACTTCCCGCTGGCTATCTTTAGCGGCCAAATTGCTGCCGCCCTTGCTGCGGGGAACAGCGTGCTGGCAAAACCGGCCGAACAAACTCCGCTGATTGCCGCACAGGGTATCGCTATTTTGCTCGAAGCCGGTGTGCCTGCGGGCGTGCTGCAACTGCTGCCTGGTCGGGGTGAAACCGTCGGGGCGCAACTTACCGGCGATGCCCGCGTGCGTGGCGTGATGTTTACCGGCTCCACCGAGGTCGCCACTTTACTGCAACGCAATATCGCTGACCGTCTCGATGCGCAAGGCCGCCCGACCCCGCTGATCGCCGAAACGGGCGGTCTGAACGCCATGATCGTCGATTCCTCCGCGCTCACCGAGCAAGTGGTAGTTGATGTGCTGGCTTCAGCGTTTGATAGCGCAGGCCAACGTTGTTCAGCCCTGCGCGTCCTGTGTATTCAGGAAGACGTCGCGGAGCACACGCTGCAAATGCTGCGCGGCGCGATGGCAGAATGCCGCATGGGCAACCCAGGCCGCCTGACAACAGACATCGGCCCGGTGATTGATAGCGAGGCCAAAGAGAATATCGAGAAACACATCCAGACGCTGCGTGGTAAAGGCCGCAAAGTATTCCAGGCCGCGCGTGAAAACAGCGTGGATGCAAAAGAGTGGCAGAGTGGCACTTTTGTCGCACCGACACTGATTGAGCTGGAAAGCTTCGATGAAATGCAAAAAGAGGTGTTTGGCCCGGTGCTGCACGTGGTGCGCTACAACCGCAACAACCTGGAAGCATTGATTAACCAAATCAACGCCGCCGGGTACGGCCTGACGCTGGGTGTACATACCCGTATCGACGAGACCATCGCGCAAGTGACCGGTTCAGCCCATGTCGGCAATATGTATGTGAACCGCAATATGGTCGGCGCAGTCGTCGGCGTGCAGCCGTTTGGCGGCGAAGGTTTATCCGGCACGGGCCCGAAAGCTGGCGGCCCGCTGTATCTGTATCGTCTGCTGGCTAACCGCCCGGATAGCGCACTGCAAATCACCTTTAGCCGCCAGGATGCGGAGCTGCCAGTGGATACCACGCTGAAAGCCCGTCTCCAGGAAGCCCACCAGGCGCTGACGCAATGGGCAGTGAAGAAAGGGGAATTGCCTGCAATCTGCGAACGCTTCGCACTACTGGCACAAAGCGGCACGCTGCGCCAGCTACCGGGACCAACGGGCGAGCGCAATACCTACGCGTTAATGCCGCGTGAACGCGTGTTATGTATCGCCGATAACGAGCAAGACGCGCTGGTACAACTGGCGGCAGTCACCAGCGTTGGCAGCCGTGCGCTGTGGGCCGATGACAAGCTGCATCGTGAGCTGGCAAAATCCCTGCCTGCGCTGGTACAAAAACACATCGACTTTGCAAAAGAAGATGCGCTGTTAAGCCAGTCGTTTGATGCGGTGATTTACCACGGTGATTCCGACCAGCTACGTTTGCTGTGTGAGAAAGTGGCGGCACGCGACGGTGCGATTGTTTCGGTGCAGGGCTTTGCGCGCGGTGAAACCAACCTGTTGCTGGAGCGTTTGTACGTTGAGCGCTCGCTAAGTGTGAACACCGCAGCCGCAGGCGGCAACGCCAGTTTGATGACAATCGGCTAAGTTTTCACTACGCTAAAAAGGCTCCTTTTTGGGAGCCTTTTTTATTCGAGGAATGATGATGAAACGTGTTTGTTTACTTATTTCTTGCCTGTTATTAAGCGCCAATGTGCTTGCCGACAGTTGCGATAACGAGACATCGCAGGCTGGGCTGAATGAGTGTTACGGTAAAGAGTATAAAAAGCAGGACGATTTGCTCAATCAGACATATCAGAAGGCAATGATACTCGCCACGGATACCCAGAAAACTCAGCTTAAGGCGGCGCAAAATGCGTGGATTGCATTTCGCGATGCCGATTGTGCATTCTTAACCTCTGGCGCTGACGGCGCATCCGTCGTCCCAATGGTGCACGCGCAATGTATGACAGACAAAACCCGTGAGCGCACGGAGCTGCTGAAAAGCACGCTCAATTGCGAAGAAGGCGATGTAAGCTGTGTTTTCCATCCAGGCTCGAATTAACGCACCCGAATCCCTTCAATAATCATCCGCTGCACGTTTTCAACCGTGCGGCGGAAAAACGCCTCGTCCTGAAGATTGCTGCCCGCCACCGCTTCAACCTGGCTTGCGAAGTCAGCATAGTGCTGAGTGGTTGCCCACAGCATGAAAATCAAATGGTGCGGGTCAACCGCCGCCAGTTTTCCACTCTCGACCCATCCGGCAATAATGGCCGATTTTTCATCCACCAGCGTTTTTAAATCCCCGGTTAATTCTTCTTTTAAAAGCGGTGCCCCTTGCAGCATTTCGAGGCAGAACAGGCGCGAGGCCTGCGGGTAATCACGTGAAACTTCAAGCTTCAGACGGATGTATTCGCCTATCGCCACCAGCGGCTGTAAATCTTCACGAAAAGCACGTAACGGCGCCAGCCAGATATCCAGAATTTGTTTGAGCACCGCGACATAGAGCGCTTCTTTGGAAGGGTAATAATAGAGAAGATTGGTTTTCGACACTTCGGCACGCTCAGCGACCTGCTCGATGCTGGTGCCGTGAATGCCAAACTGGGAGAAAAACTCCAGTCCCGCCGCCAGAATAGCCTGCTTTTTCGCTGCGACCGCACGCATGCGCCGTCCGGTTTCTTTGGTTGCTGCGCCACCTTGTGCCATGCCATTTCTCTTTATTCGGTTTTGCCCAACAGCATAGCAAAAGCGCCTGACGACAACGATCTGTTTGCGCCCCTTTGCACCCTCAACGCGCACTGACGCCTGTTTTTTGTGCATTCATTTTGACCAAACAGTCTGATTTTAATACATCAAAAATAGAAACCAATTATCAACATGATGATAACAAAACAGTTTTCCAACCTGGCATCCGGCTTGCAAAGACTCAACTGAAAGCAACCATTTCCAGAGAGGCTTGTGATGAAAATTGGCGTATTCGTTCCTATCGGCAACAACGGCTGGTTAATTTCTACTAACGCGCCGCAATACATGCCCACGTTTGAGCTGAACAAAGCGATTGTGCAAAAAGCTGAATATTACGATTTCGACTTTGCCCTCTCGATGATCAAACTGCGCGGCTTTGGCGGCAAAACCGAATTTTGGGATCATAACCTCGAGTCGTTCAGCCTGATGGCAGGGCTTGCGGCGGTGACGTCCAAAATTCAGATCTACGCGACGGCGGCCACGCTCACATTGCCGCCTGCTATCGTGGCGCGAATGGCATCGACCATTGATTCCATCGCACCGGGGCGCTTTGGGGTGAATCTGGTGACTGGCTGGCAGAAACCGGAATACGAGCAAATGGGCATCTGGCCGGGCGATGAATATTTCGCTCGCCGCTACGACTACCTTTCTGAATACGCCACGGTGCTGCGCGATTTGTGGGGAACCGGGCAAAGTGATTTAAAAGGTGAGTTTTTCACCATGAACGATTGCCGCTTAAGCCCGCGTCCCTCTCAGCCAGTGAAAATGATTTGCGCCGGGCAGAGCGATGCCGGCATGGCGTTTTCTGCCGAATATGCCGATTACAACTTCTGCTTTGGCAAAGGCGTTAACACGCCAACCGCCTTCGCTCCCACTGCCGCGCGCATGGTTGAAGCGGCGCAAATAACCGGGCGCGATGTCGGTTCCTATGTGCTGTTTATGATTATCGCCGATGAAACCGACGAGGCCGCCCGCGCCAAATGGGAGCACTACAAAGCGGGTGCCGATGAAGAAGCGCTGGCCTGGTTGACCGAACAAAGTCAAAAAGACACACGTTCCGGTTCCGATACCAACGTGCGCCAGATGGCGGACCCCACTTCAGCCGTGAATATCAACATGGGCACCCTGGTGGGTTCTTACGCCACCGTCGCCCGTCTGCTGGATGAAGTCGCCACCGTTCCGGGTGCTGAAGGCGTGCTGCTCACCTTTGATGATTTCCTCGCTGGCATTGAAGCTTTCGGCGAAAAAATCCAACCCCTGATGCAGTCGCGCGCGCATCTTTCCCCTTCTGCTCGCGAGGTGGCGTGATGAAACAAATCACTCTTGATGCTCGCCCCGAAGCCATCACGTTTGCGGCTGAACAGACGGCGCTGATTGTCGTCGATATGCAAAATGCTTACGCAAGCCAGGGCGGTTATCTGGACCTTGCGGGCTTTGATGTTTCAGCAACCAAACCGGTTATCGAAAACATTAAAACAGCGGTGGCCGCCGCTCGCGAAGCTGGCATGTTGATTGTCTGGTTCCAGAACGGTTGGGACAGCGATTATGTCGAAGCTGGCGGGCTAGGTTCGCCGAATTTCCACAAGTCCAACGCCCTCAAAACCATGCGCAAGCAGCCGGAGTTACAGGGAAAACTGCTGGCAAAAGGTAGCTGGGATTACCAACTGGTGGACGAACTGGTGCCGCAACCAGGCGATATCGTGTTGCCTAAACCCCGCTACAGCGGTTTCTTTAACACGCCGCTGGATAGCATTTTGCGCTCGCGGGGCATTCGCCACCTGGTGTTTACCGGTATCGCCACCAACGTTTGCGTGGAATCGACACTGCGCGATGGCTTTTTCCTCGAATATTTTGGCGTGGTGTTAGCCGACGCCACGCATCAGGCTGGACCTGCGTTTGCGCAGCAAGCCGCACTTTTCAATATTGAAACCTTCTTTGGTTGGGTGAGCGACGTCGGCACGTTTTGCCAGGCGTTACAGCCGCCATCCCTTGCCCGAATTGCCTGAACAGGAGAATGCCGATGCCGAAATCTGTGATTATTCCGCCGGGAACCACAACCCCTATCGCGCCATTTGTACCGGGTACCTTGGCCGATGGTGTGGTGTATGTCTCCGGAACGTTGCCGTTCGATAAGCAAAACAATGTGGTGTATGTCGGAGACGCCAAAGCCCAGACGCGCCATGTGCTGGAAACCATAAAATTGGTGATTGAAACCGCAGGCGGCACCCTGAATGACGTGACGTTTAACTCGATTTTCATCACCGACTGGAGCAACTACGCCGCCATCAACGAAGTGTACGCCGAGTTTTTCCCCGGTGAAAAACCGGCCCGATTCTGCATTCAGTGCGGGCTGGTAAAACCCGACGCGTTGGTTGAAATCGCCAGCGTCGCGCATATCGGGAAATAGCTTATGCAAATTGAGCTGACTCCAGCACCCTTCCCCGACGCCCCCGTTCTGCTCTTGATTGCCGGGCTTGGAGGAACTGGCAATTACTGGCTGCCACAACGCGCGGCACTGAGCGAACATTACCAACTGGTGGTGTACGACCAGCGCGGGACGGGTGTGAACCGCGAGCCGCTACCCGCTGATTACTCGCTTGCCGATATGGCCTATGAAATCCACAGCGCCGTGTTGCAACAGGGCATTACGCATTACAGCGTGCTCGGGCATGCGCTCGGCGGGCTGGTCGCCCTGCAACTGGCGCTGGACTACCCGGCGTCTATTGAGCGCATTGCGATAATTAATGGCTGGTTGCAGCTCAATGCTCATACGCGGCGCTGTTTTGCGGTGCGTGAAACGCTGCTGCGCGATAGTGGCCCAACCGCCTATTTGCAGGCTCAACCGCTCTTTCTCTACCCGGCAGACTGGATGGCGGCGAATCAGCCGCGCCTCGAGGCCGAAGAAGCCATGCACAATGCGCACTTTCAGGGAGCTGAAAATCTGACTCGCCGCCTGAATGCGCTGAAGGCGGCTGATTTCCACGACACAGCCGCACATATTCACCAGCCGGTGCTGTTGATTTGCTCCCGCGACGATCTGCTGGTGCCGTGGAATTGTTCTGTGGAATTACATGAATCGCTGCCTCAAAGTACGCTTGAGGTGATGCCATGGGGTGGACACGCCTGCAACGTCACTGACGCGAATAATTTTAATCAACGGTTTCTCAACGCAATGAGCGCTTTGCAGCAAACCGAACCCTCTTTTCAGAAGGAAAATGTATGAGTCATGCCCTCTCAAGCGAGGCGCTGGAAACGCTGTTTACCGGCGCACGAACCCACAGCGCGTGGCTGGATAAACCGGTGAGTGATACCCAGCTTGCCGAGATTTATAACCTGCTGCGCCTTGGCCCGACCTCCGCCAACTGTTCGCCTGCGCGCTTTTTATTTGTCCGCAGCCCGGAGGCAAAAGCACGTCTTAAACCCGCGCTGTCATCGGGCAATATCGACAAAACCATGAGCGCGCCCGTGACCGCCATCGTGGCCTGGGATCCGGCTTTCTTTGAACAATTGCCGACGTTGTTCCCCTACGCCGACGCCCGCGCCTGGTTTACCTCAAGCCCGGAGCTGGCAGAAGAAACGGCATTTCGCAACAGTTCCATGCAGGCGGCCTATCTGATTGCGGCCTGTCGGGCGCTCGGTTTAGACACCGGGCCGATGTCCGGTTTTGACCGTGAAAAAGTCGATACGGCGTTTTTCAGCGCCAGCGGCTGGAAAAGTAATTTGCTGATAAACATCGGTTATGGCGACCCGGCAAAAGCCCATACGCGTCTGCCACGTTTAGCATTTGAAGCCGCTTGCCGCGTGGCTTAAGGAGCAAAGATGATTGAGAAACAAATCTTCCGCGATGCGATGTCGTGCCTGGGGGCGGCGGTGAATATCGTCACCACCGACGGCCCTGCCGGACGCGCAGGCTTTACCGCATCAGCGGTGTGCAGCGTCACCGACGACCCGCCAACTTTGCTGGTTTGCCTGAATCGTAGCGCTTCGGTGTGGCCGATTTTTAGCCGCAATGAAGCGCTATGTGTCAACACTCTGGCCGCCGGACACGAAGCGTTATCCAATCTGTTTGGTGGAAAAACCGCCATGACCGAGCGCTTTTCTGCCGCGCGCTGGCGAAACGGCGCGACAGGCTGTCCGCAACTTGAAGGGGCCATTGTCTCTTTTGATTGCCGTATCAGCCAGGTCGTCAGTGTGGGCACGCATGACATTTTATTCTGTGAATTAGTGGCTCTTGAACGTAACGACGAGTCCCACGGTCTGGTGTGGTTTGACCGTGGCTATCACCAACTGATGCGGCCTGCCTGTTAGCCGAAACGTGTTCCCTCTGGAGATGAATATGGCGAATTCCTGGTTTCCACAATGGCGTAAAAAATCTGCGATAACGGAAGGCGGAGTCATCGCCCCTGACGAAACGCTGCCGCTCGGTCAAACGCTGGTGATGGGCGTGCAGCATGCGGTGGCGATGTTTGGCGCAACGGTACTGATGCCGCTTTTGATGGGGCTTGATCCTAATTTGTCGATATTAATGTCGGGGGTTGGGACGCTGCTATTCTTCCTGGTCACCGGAGGGCGCGTGCCGAGTTACTTAGGCTCGAGTGCCGCGTTTGTCGGCGTGGTGATTGCTGTTACTGGTTTTAACGGGCAAGGCTTAAACCCACATTTAAGCGTGGCGCTCGGCGGAATTATTGCCTGCGGCCTGGTGTATACGCTGATTGGGTTTGTGGTGATGAAGGCCGGAACGCGCTGGATTGAACGGCTGATGCCGCCCGTCGTGACCGGTGCTGTGGTGATGGCCATCGGCCTGAATCTGGCACCCATTGCGGTACGTGGCGTTTCAGCCAGCAGTTTCGATAGCTGGATGGCGGTCATGACGGTGATGTGTATCGGGCTGGTTGCGGTGTTTACCCGAGGCATGATCCAGCGCTTGTTAATTCTGATTGGCCTCATTCTCGCCTGCGCCATTTACGCGGTGCTGGCAAATGGTTTTGGCTTCGGTAAACCGGTGGATTTTGCGCTGATCGGTGCTGCGGCATGGTTCGGTGTTCCGCAAATGACTTCGCCGACATTTAACGTGCAGGCGATGATGCTGATTGCGCCCGTGGCGGTGATTCTGGTGGCAGAAAACCTCGGGCATTTAAAAGCCGTTGCCGGGATGACGGGTAAAAATATGGACCCGTACATCGGTAAAGCGTTTGTCGGTGATGGCCTGGCAACCATGCTTTCAGGCTCGGTCGGTGGCAGCGGCGTGACGACTTACGCGGAAAATATCGGTGTGATGGCGGTGACAAAAGTCTATTCAATACTCGTGTTTGTCGCCGCGTCCGGCATCGCCATGTTATTGGGTTTTTCACCAAAATTTGGCGCGCTTATCCATACTATTCCAGGGCCAGTGATTGGCGGCGCATCCATTGTGGTGTTTGGCTTGATAGCCGTAGCAGGCGCACGGATTTGGGTGCAGCACAATGTTGATTTAAGCCAGAACGGCAACCTGATTATGGTGGCGGTCACGCTGGTTTTAGGGGCGGGTGATTTCGCCTTAACGATCGGTGGTTTCACGCTCGGCGGGATTGGGACGGCTACTTTTGGCGCGATTATACTGAACGCGATTTTGAGCCGCCGCCCGGCGGTTATTGCCGACAGCGCAGTCGTTCCGTAACTCGGATGACGCTTCGCTTACCCGACCTACAGTAAGTCGTTGTAGGTCGGGCTAGCGTAGCGACCCCCGACAAAACAGACATATCCGGTCTCTACAAAGCTGAGAGTGATTCCTGCTTCTTTTTGCGTTTCAGTTTTAGCTCGCTGACCAACACGCCCAGCACAATCAACGCGCCACCCAGCAGTGCCAACATCGGTAAACGCTCCCCGGCAATACGCCCGAAAATACCTGCCCAAACCGGTTCGCCAGTGTAAATCACCGTCGCTCGCGTCGGGGAAACGCTGCGTTGCGCCCAGTTCATCGTCACTTGAATAATGGCGCTGAAAATCCCAAGGCCTAACGCAATAGCCAGTAAATCAGGGGTAAAGGCAGGAACACTTTCGCCCGCCGGAATCATGGTGGCAAACGCAACAATCGAGGCGGTTGCCAGCTGCACAATCGTGACGCGCTTAATATCCACTTTGCCCGCCCAGGCGCTGATAAGAATGATTTCTGCGGCAATCGCCAGGGCGCTAATCAGCGTGATAATTTCACCCGCGCCAAGCGTTAACGAGGTGCCGTCCGGCCCGGCAAGAAAAATCAGGCCGATAAATGCGAGTGCTACGCCAATCCACGACATCACACCCGGCATTCTGCCCAGACAAATCCATTGCAGCACGGGCACCAGCGGCACGTACATCGCAGTAATAAATGCGGATTTACTGCTGGGAATGGTCTGCAAACCCCAGGTTTGCATGCTGTAACCTATCGCAATCGACACCCCGATAAACACACCAGCTTTGACCTCAAGCCAGGTCAGGCCGCGCAATGTTTTTAGCGACAGTAAACCCACCGCCAGCGCGGCGGTGGCAAAGCGCAATCCGACGAAAAAGAACGGCCCGCTCATCGTCATCGCATATGACACGGCAAGGAATGTCCCACCCCAAAACATAGTGATGAGGATCAGGATGGCTTCCTGGGGTTTAATAGCAAATTGGTAACGGCGCAA
Source organism: Buttiauxella agrestis (assembly GCF_900446255.1). Lineage (NCBI taxonomy): Bacteria > Pseudomonadati > Pseudomonadota > Gammaproteobacteria > Enterobacterales > Enterobacteriaceae > Buttiauxella > Buttiauxella agrestis. Next base: position 3,236,003 of record NZ_UIGI01000001.1, read on the forward strand.
TAGGGCTGACATGGAAATACCGAAGCGGAATAAGCAAGCCGGATAGTGTGCTGTGCGACGGGGAGCCGTGCAATGGGACAGACAAAATAAAACCGCCGGCTTTCACCGGCGGTTGGGGTTAACCAGGCTGCGTACGATTACTTACTGCTACCTTTGCCGTGGCTATTTTTGCCCCCTTTCTGGCCTGCTTCTGAGGCACGTTGCGGGTCATTTTTGAAGTTCCCGCCACTATGCTGGCCACCTTTGCGACCTGCTTCTGATGCTCTTTCACGGTCTTCAGCGAAATTACCTGACCCACCACGATGGTTTGCCATTTCCAACCTCCAGATTGGTGAAATAGTTAAGACATCATATTGCATTCGGTCAAAGAAAATTCTTTCACCTCGCGGCTAAAAATACAGCTTATTTAACGTTGCCGCGTGGGAGTAAGCTTAGTGCAGTGAGAGTAATTGACCAGTTAATCGTAATATCTTGCAACATGTAATCGCCAGAATGGGTGATTTTTTCGCCGCTTAATCCATAAGACTTTCTTATTTTTAGTGAAATAGTCACCTCAGGAAAATGTGACGTAATGCAACATAGCGGCGCGTTATTGTGAATGATCAAGGAAAACGGCTTCTAATTTGCACATTAGGCCACAGCACTTATCTTTAAAGTACGGCAGCAAACGCTGCGACACAGGTAAGGAGTGAAGCGAAATGGCTAAAGTTCTGGTGCTTTATTATTCAATGTACGGACACATCGAAACCATGGCACATGCTGTGGCAGAAGGTGCACAGAAGGTTGATGGCGTAGAGGTGACGGTGAAACGTGTCCCGGAAACCATGCCCGCCGATGCATTCTTAAAAGCCGGGGGTAAGACGCAAAATGCCCCGCAAGCCACACCACAAGAGCTTGCCGATTACGACGCAATTATTTTTGGCACTCCAACCCGCTTTGGCAATATGTCCGGGCAGATGCGCACCTTCCTCGATCAAACGGGTGGCTTATGGGCATCAGGCGCTTTACACGGCAAGCTTGCCAGCGTGTTTAGTTCAACCGGAACTGGCGGCGGCCAGGAACATACCATCTCTTCAACCTGGACCACACTTGCCCACCACGGCATGGTGATTGTCCCTATCGGTTATGCGGCACAAGAATTGTTTGATGTCTCACAGGTTCGTGGTGGGACACCTTACGGTGCAACAACGATTGCCGGAGCAGACGGTTCACGCCAGCCAAGCCAGGAAGAGCTTTCTATTGCCCGCTTCCAGGGTGAACACGTGGCAGGTCTGGCAGTCAAACTTCATGGTTAAATGACGTTCTGGAGGAGAGCATGCAGAATCAACAATCAAAAGTTCATCATGTGGGTGAATGGGCGAGTTTGAGAAACACTTCTCCTGAAATAGCAGAGGCTATTTTTGAAGTGGCAAAATACGACGAAAAATTAGCTGAGAAAATTTGGGAAGATGGCAACGACGAAGTCTTAACGTTGGCATTTGAAAAAACGGATAAAGATTCGCTATTTTGGGGCGAGCAAACCATCGAGCGCAAAAACGTTTGACCTGATTTCCCCCGCTCACGGCGGGGGATCCCCTTTCTTTTACTTCGCTTCTTTCACCGTCTGCGCTAATACTTCAGTGAATTTATCCCATGGGCAAAAACCATTCGCATCGATCGGGCAACCGTTAAGCTGGAGCGTCACACGCTGCGGAGGTTGTTGCAGGCTTAATACATCCGCCTTACGCAACTGCTCGGTGCTTTGATAGACGTACTCCACCTTCATCAATTCACGATTGTTATCCGCATCATGCCAGCGCTGGAACATGATTTTGCCACCGATTGGCGTACGTTCATATTGCTCAGGCAATTGATAAGGTTTGAAATCCAGTGCCGTCAGCAGCGACGCAATGTTGGAGTCATGCCCCACCAGTAACGTGATTTTTGGCCCTTTATTATCATTGCCCGCCAACGCTTTCTGAATGTATTTGATCAGCGGTGCGGCGACATTTCGCGCCACTTGCGGCGAGGTAAACAGCGTGTCCTGATAACTATTTTTCAACTGGGATAATACCTTCCACTGCTGGTCGGTTTTGATTTTCCCCCAGGCGACGTTATCCACCGGGAAGCCTTCGTAATATTGCAACGTGAAGGCATCCACCAGCGAGTTACCGACTTTGAGCGGGCCGCTTACGCCAGGTTCTTCTGTGGCATTGGCGCTAAATTTGTCTTTCTGCGCAGTCAGGTCACACACCTGTTTTTCTTTGCAAACTGGCGAGTCTTTGAATGCGACAATTTGCTCCAGCAGCTGGTAGCTGTCGTCCAGTTTGAAGTGCTCGCGCTGGGTTTCCATCGCCTTCAGAGCGGCTTGCTTAAACTCAGGCGAATCATTGGTGATGACCGGGTTGAAGGTTGGGTCCATGGTGCCCATTTTTTCCTGATGATGGACAGGCACATCACAGCCAGGAAACGCCCCGGTGATAAAGAACTGCGCCGTAGCGACGGTGCGTTGCAAGCTGTTAGCGTAGGCGTAAACGTTTTGTGGCGTTGGGCATTCACCACTTTTTACCAGCCCTTGTTCGGCAAGCCATTCACGTAAGTAATGGCCCATATACACCTCCAGCACGCCGCCTTTAGTGGTGAGTTGGCCACCCGGCACATCCCATTCAGGCCAGGACTGCGCCGTGGATTGTTCCAGCACGCTGCCATTGTTAGCCAGTGGGGCGCGCAAGTTATGGCGACTCATCAGCAACACTTGTTCAAGTTTGTAACCCTGTGGCGCGGTTTCGGCGTGCGCCAGTGCAGGTGCGAAGCAAGCCATAGCCAGTAATGTTGCAATCGTTTTTTTATTCATCCCTTTATCCTCAAGAGGTTATTGCATAACAGTCGCAGGAATTTCGTGCCGCATTCATTTTGGCAGAAAATAGCGCAACCGCCTTTTGAGCCTGTCGCAAAAACAGAGGAAGAAGGAAAACTATTCAATCTGGATAATGGGTTTTATAATAAAACCAAATGATGTGCTGTGGAGGTCAAATGAAACGCAAAAGTATGGAAGGCAGTATCTGCCCGGTCGCCCGGTCGCTGGATATCATCGGTGACTGGTGGTCGTTGCTGATTGTGCGCGATGCACTGAACGGCCTGACGCGTTTTGGTGAGTTCCAAAAAAACCTCGGCATCGCCAAAAACATGCTGACTCAGCGCTTAAAACAACTGGTTGAGCAAGACATTTTGACTGTTCGCCCCGCAACCGACGGCAGCGCATGGAATGAATATGTGTTGACCGAAAAAGGCCGCGCCCTGCAAACAGTGCTGGTTGCGCTGGCGCAATGGGGTGGCGATTATCTGTTTGATAGCCACGAAAAATGCAGCGTGTTGGTTGACGACGAACTGCATCAACCACTGCGTAAACTCACGTTACAAGCACAGGACGGACGCACTCTCGCCCCTGAAGAAGTGGTCGCACAAATCCCGGCTATTCCCGTCGAGTAACCTGTTGAAGGGTGGATAAAAGTTCTGGTTATCCGCCCCATCCATTCCTCTCCAACAAACGCAGAAAGAAAAAATTCCACATAATTTGGTTGCATTATAAAACCATTAAATCTATTTTTAATTTAGTTTCATCATGAAACCTAAAATTTACTTTCACCCACGAGGCTTTGCCATGACCACTTCCCCTTCTGTTGCAGTAATTACCGGCGCATCTTCAGGCATTGGCGCGGTTTATGCAGAGCGCTTCGCCGCTCGCGGATACGATCTGCTGTTGGTTGCACGCCGCGAAGATCGCCTGCGTGAACTGGCAGCAAAACTGGAATCTCTGCACGGTATCAACGTTCAGACATTAACCGCCGATCTCGCAAAGGAGAGCGGCATGCAGGCGGTGGAAGAGTCACTTCGCAGCAATCAACGGATAAGTGTGTTGGTCAATAATGCCGGTGTCGCACACCTTGCGCCGTTTACGGCAGGCAGCGCTGAGTTACATCAGGCCGATATAGCGCTTAATATCACCGCGCTGACACGTCTGAGCCTTGCCGCCCTCACCCGTTTTCAGGCACAAAACAGCGGCACCATTATCAACATTGCATCCGTGGTTTCACTTCACGCCATCGCAGGCAGCGCCGTATACAGCGGCACCAAAGGCTATGTGCTGAATTTCACTCGTGGCTTACAGCAAGAAATTGAAGGCAGCAATGTGCGGATTCAGGCGGTATTACCGGCGGTAACCGCCACAGAAATCTGGGAAGTATCCGGTGTATCAATGGATCATCTGGCACCAGAGTCCATCATGACCACTGAAAATATGGTTGATGCGGCGCTTGCCGGGTTAGATCAGGGCGAAGCGGTGACCGTGCCACCGCTGCATGATTTGGCGCTATGGGAAGCTTACGAAACTGCACGACTGGCGATTTTCGATGCTTCGCGCACCGGCATTCCTGCCCCGCGTTATCAGAAGTAATCAGCGCAGTCAGTTTTAACGTGCTGTCCGAGTTCCGGTTAACCCTGGCATTACCTCTTTCATCAGCTCAATAAATTTGCGCAGCCGGGCCGGGTAATAACTCGCGTACGGGTAAAGCAGGTAAACTGGCAGCGGTGCGGCCTGCCAGTCGGATAGCACGTGCAACAATGTCCCTTCTTCCAAATCCTCTTTCACCACCCAGGAAGAAACCATCCCTACGCCCAGGCCGTTTATGGCCGCCTTGCGCACCGCATACAGGCTATCAGTGCTCAGCCTTGGCGTAATATCGAAGCACAAAGGCTCACCACTGCTCAGTGGGTTTAACGTCACTTCGTTGCGATAGAAACTGCTCAGCGCCACCCAGGGCAATTGCGCTAAATCCGCAACCTGATTTACCGGCCCGTGACTGGCAAGTAGCGAAGGGGCTGCGACAACAATGCGCGGCACTTCTGCCAGCAGAACAGCCACCATAGAAGCGTCGGTAATGGCTCCTACGTGGATCGCACAATCAATGCCTTCCGGGATAAAGTCCGGGGAACGATCGTTTAAGATCCACTCAATGTTGATCTGCGGATAACGCCGCAGGTAATCGCCCAACGGCCCAATAAGCTGATCCTGCCCGAACGCATGTGGCGCACGCACCCGCAGCACGCCTGCGGGATCGTCACGTGCACCACTGACCTCATCTTCCAGAAGCTGCCAGTTTTCAATCAGCCTGCGTGCATGCTGATAACAGCGCTCGCCGTCGTCGGTCAGTTTCATGCTGTGCGTCGTGCGCTGGATTAACTTAACGCCGAGCATTTGCTCGAGATTTTGCAGGCGTCGGCTAATGGTCGGTTGGGTGGTATCCATCTGCGACGCAGCCGCAGAAAGACTGCCGCTCTCAACGATGCGCACAAAGGTTTGCAAAATGGCTATACGATCGCCAGCGGGATTAAAGTTTTTATTCATACGTTGAGTGTATAACAGTTTTACCCCGCTGGGGGCTACAACCGTAGGGCAATAACGATAAGAATGGCCGCACATTAACCCACTGGAGCGCGCCATGAGCCAGCTTTCCGCAATAACCACATCAACCCCCCACAGTCAGCTTTCTGGCAAAATTGTTTTTCTGCTCGCCCTGGGTGCCGGCCTGAGCGTGGCCTCGATTTATTACAGCCAACCGATGCTGGGGATTATCGGCAGCACGTTTCATGCCCGTGTCGGTGATGTCGGCCTGGTGCCGACGCTGACGCAAATCGGTTATGCGCTTGGCATTCTGTTACTCGCCCCACTGGGTGACCGCTTTGACCGCCGTCGCATTATTTTGATTAAAGGCACGCTGCTTTCACTGACACTTTTGCTGTGCGGATTCGCCTCTTCCTGGCATGTGCTGCTGCTCAGTAGCCTGGCGATTGGCCTGGTGGCGACGGTAGCGCAGGATATTATTCCTGCCGCCGCAACGCTTGCCTCAGACAGCAACCGCGGTAAAACCGTCGGTATGGTGATGACCGGGCTTCTGGCGGGGATTCTTCTTTCACGGGTGTTTAGCGGTGTTGTGGCAGAATTGTTCGGCTGGCGCAGCGTTTATGCCATAGCGGCGGTTGGTGTGTGGGTGGTTACGCTGACACTCTGGTACGTGCTGCCTGTTTTCAAGCCAGAAACGACACTGCGCTACCCCGCTCTGCTGCGCTCATTGGGTAAATTATGGTTGGAGTATTCAGCTCTGCGCCGTGCCGCACTGGCACAAGGGTTGCTGTCGATTGCCTTCAGCGCTTTCTGGTCAACACTGGCGATTATGCTCGCAGAGCGCTTCCATCTTGGCAGTGCGGTAGCCGGTGCGTTTGGCCTGGCGGGTGCGGCAGGGGCACTTGCTGCACCGCTGGCAGGTTCACTCGCTGACCGTCGTGGCCCAAATTTCGTCACGAAAATGGCCGCCGCGCTGGTCGTCATCTCTTTTGCCCTGATGTTTGTGATGCCGCTGCTGCCCGCTCCTGCACAACTTGCGGTAATTGTGGTCAGTGCGATTGGATTTGATCTCGGTATTCAGGCTTCCCTGGTTGCACACCAGACCATCATCTATGCGCTCGACCCAGCCGCACGCAGCCGCCTGAACGCCATTATGTTTACCGTGGTATTTATTGGCATGGCGTTGGGAGCTTCACTTGGCAGCAAAGCCCTGGAGCATTTCGGCTGGACAGGCATGGTTGGGCTGGCAACGTTTGCTGCATTATGTGGGCTTTTGATTCGTTTAACGACGCGCGCTAAATAGCAAAACGAGTGAAGGAATATAGCTGGAGCCTTCGTGAAACAAGGCATTTCAGCGAAGGGGTCAACGACAAAAACGAAAAACCCCAGCTTATTTCTAAGCTGGGGTCTGAATGTTGGTGGAAGCGTAGAGATTCGAACTCTAGAACCCTTTCGGATCGCCGGTTTTCAAGACCGGTGCCTTCAACCACTCGGCCACGCTTCCAACGAGGCGAACTATAAACATCTGCGAACTTCCTGTAAAGCCTGACTTTGTTCGTTCGCCTTAAAAATAACCAAAATCGTGTTATTTAATTGAAACATCAAAAAGTTAAAACGAAAAAGCCCCAGCTTATTTCTAAGCTAGGGCTTGAATGTTGGTGGAAGCGTAGAGATTCGAACTCTAGAACCCTTTCGGATCGCCGGTTTTCAAGACCGGTGCCTTCAACCACTCGGCCACGCTTCCAACGAGGCGAACTATAAACATCCCCATACTTCCTGTAAAGCACGATTTTGTTCGTTCGCCTGATAAATCACCAAACTCGCGCTGTTTGAGTGAAACGCCAACAACTTGAGTAATTTAACATCAGAATTCGTTGCAAGTTTTGCCGCCTGCAACGCACCGACTATCAATGTTTTTTGATGTACATATCTTTGGTGTAGTAGAAACCAAGGTTGTTTGGCGCGTATCCGCCGACATAAGGTTTCACTAGCTGGACCAACACATAATGATAAACCGGAATGGCTGGCACATCTTCCGCCAGTTTATCCTCGGCTTGTTGGTAGAACTTACCGCGCTGTTCCACATTGTCTGCTTTGGCTGCATTTTTTAGCGCGTCATCAAAAGCGGCATTGCTGTACTTCGAGGTATTTTCGCTATCGCCAGTGCGGAAGTTATTCAGGAATGTCGCCGCATCGTCGTAATCAGCAATCCACGCATAACGCACCACGTCAAAAGTCCCGCTGTGCATGGTATCAAGCATGGTTTTCCATTCCTGGTTTTGCAGCTTCGCTTCTACTCCCAGGTTTTTGCTCCACATTGAACTGGCGGCAATGGCAATGCGTTGATGCGATTCAGAGGTGTTGTACAACAGATTGAATTTCAACGGATGGGTGGCATTAAATCCCGCTTCTTCCAGAAGCTTTTTCGCTTCTGCTACACGCCTCTCATGGCTCCAGCTGGCGTAATCAGGAGATTTGAGTTCGACACCACCAATATCTTTCTGGCTGATGACCCAGGCCGGGATTTGCCCCTGCCCCAGCACTTTTTCAGCGATAATGTCTTTATCCAGTGCCATGTTCAGCGCACGACGCACACGCGGGTCGTTGAATGGCGCTTTAGTGGTATTAAATTGGTAGTAGTAGGTCGCCAGTTTAGGCGTCACATGGACCTGATCGGGTATAGATTTCTTCAGTGAAGCGTACAGCGTTTGCGGCACAGTCAAAACAATATCGATTTCACCGGCTTTATAGCGATTGATGTCTGAGGTTTCAGAAGCAATGGGCAAATAAGTCACTTTGTTAATAACGGTGCGGCTATCATCCCAATAGTTTTTATTACGCACCCCGATGACTTTTTCGTTTACTACCCAATCAGAAAGTGTGTATGGCCCACTGCTGACAAAATTAGCCGGCTGCGTCCATTTGTCGCCAAACTTCTCAACGACGGCTTTATCAACCACCACCAGCGAGGTGTGCGCGAGCATTGCGAGGAAGGCGGCAGTAGGTTGAGTCAACGTAACTTGCAGCGTCGCATCATCTAACGCTTTAACACCTAACGTATCAGGGGATTTTTTTCCCTCTGCAATATCTGCCGCGTTTACCACATGCATATTGCCGAGGTAGCTCGCATACGGTGATCCTATTTTGGGATCAACCAGGCGCTGCCAACTCCAGACCACATCTTCAGCGGTGATCGGCTCACCATTGGACCATTTAATGCCAGGGCGAAGATGGAAAACCCATTCCGTGCTGCTTTTCTGCTCCCATTTTTCAGCCAGTCTTGGCTCGATGGAACCATCATTGCGTACCTCTACCAGCCCTTCAAAAAAATCACTGATAATTGCCGACTCAACACTACTTTCTACTTTATGGGGATCAAGTGAAGCCGGTTCACTGCCATTGTTGCGTACTAGTTCCTGTTTCGCAGCCAGTTCGGTATCGGCTGGCACATTCGCGGCCCAGGCACCTGAAATTGCACTAGTCAGTCCAATTGCGATAAACGATTTCATAAATGTGATGTGGTTGTTTGTTTTCATAACACGCCTTATTTGAGTTATTAACGACGGTACGGTTAACACTCTTAGCAGCCGAAATAGATAAAGCAATAAATTTCAGCCACATATAAGTGAGTTTTATGACGAAGGTCTGGTCTGTGAAATAATGCTCAACAAGGTAAAGATGGGTAAAAGGACTTTATTGCAATAAAGGAGGCCATTACTCTCAGTCACTATAACCACCTGCTATAAGAGAGAGTTTCTGAATGGATCGCATAATTACTTCCTCGCGTGACCGTTCGTCACTGCTGAGTACCCACAAGGTACTGCGTAATACTTATTTCCTACTCAGCCTGACGCTGGCGTTTTCTGCGATTACCGCAACCGCCAGCACCGTGCTGATGCTGCCATCTCCAGGGTTGATTCTGACGCTGGTCGGCATGTATGGCCTGATGTTTTTAACCTATCGCCTGGCGGATAAGCCGACCGGTATTCTGGCAGCATTCGCCTTTACTGGCTTCCTGGGGTATATCCTCGGCCCAATGTTGAATTCCTACATCTCTGCCGGTATGGGCGATGTCATTGGCATGGCGCTGGGCGGCACCGCACTGGTGTTCTTCAGTTGCTCTGCTTATGTGCTGACCACCAAAAAAGATATGTCCTTCCTCGGCGGTATGCTGATGGCGGGCGTGGTTGTCGTGCTTATCGGTATGGTGGCAAACATCTTCCTGCAATTGCCTGCTCTGCATCTGGCAATCAGCGCGGTGTTTATTCTGATTTCATCCGGTGCAATTTTGTTTGAAACCAGCAATATCATCCGTGGCGGCGAAACCAACTACATTCGCGCAACGGTGAGCTTGTACGTTTCTCTGTACAACATCTTTATCAGCCTGTTGAGCATTCTGGGCTTCGCAAACCGTAACTAATCTTCACGGCCCGCCCATACAAAGCCTCGCTCTCGCGGGGCTTTGTTTTTTCTGCAACAGTAAAATTTGCTACACTGCGCCCAGTTTGTCTGGAGCAAAGAATAATTATGTTGATGTTTGAAGGCCGTGAGATAGAAACCGATGCCGATGGTTATCTTAAAAATAGCCAGGAGTGGAGCGAACCGCTGGCAGAAGCGATAGCTGCCAAGGAAGGCATTACCCTTGCCGTAGAACACTGGGAAGTGGTGCGATTCGTGCGCGAGTTTTACCTGGAATTTAATACTTCCCCGGCGATTCGGATGCTGGTTAAAGCCATGGCAAACAAATTCGGAGAAGAAAAAGGCAATAGCCGTTATCTGTATCGATTGTTTCCAAAAGGGCCGGCTAAGCAGGCAACAAAAATTGCTGGCCTGCCAAAACCGGTGAAATGCATTTAGTAGCGAATACTAAAGTCTGTCCATTGGCGGTCAGGTTGGTGAGGTTCTGTCAGCACTTTATCCACCCTGGCACTGCGCGGCCCCCCAGCTTTTAGCCATGCGATGAGCACCTCAACCTGTTGCGCTTCACCGCAGGCCAATACCTCAACGCTACCGTCATCCATATTGCGGGCATAACCGGTTAACCCCAGTTTTAACCCTTCGCGCTGGGTGCAGTAACGAAAACCGACTCCCTGAACCAGGCCGTGGACCCAGGCAAGTGTGCATACTGTGGCCATAACTTCCTCCGTTTCGGGTTCTTGCGTTGCATTTAGCCGGTGTAAGCCGGAAAATGACGCCCAATTATTAGCAAGAAAGCATAGCAAATTATGAGTGTACGTTTAGTGTTAACCAAAGGGCGCGAAAAATCGTTATTGCGCCGTCATCCGTGGGTGTTTTCTGGTGCCGTTGCACGCATGGAAGGCAAAGCCAACCTTGGTGAAACGATTGATGTCGTCGATAGCCAGGGCAAATGGTTAGCCCGCGCCGCTTATTCCCCATCGTCGCAAATTCGTGCTCGCGTCTGGACATTTGATGCCAACGAAAGCATTGATATCGAATTCTTCATTCGCCGTTTAAAGCAGGCGCAGCTTTGGCGCGAATGGCTTGCCGCGCGTGACGGGCTGGACAGCTATCGCCTGATTGCAGGCGAGTCTGATGGAATGCCTGGCGTCACCATCGATCGTTTCGGCAATTTTTTAGTGCTGCAATTGCTTTCAGCCGGTGCTGAATATCAGCGCCCGGCGCTGGTTGCCGCATTACAAAACCTCTACCCAGAATGCGCGATATACGACCGTTCTGACGTAGCGGTGCGTAAGAAAGAAGGTATGGAGTTAACTCAAGGTCCAGTGAGTGGCGAATTGCCACCGGATTTACTGCCAATTGAAGAGCACGGCATGAAGTTGCTGGTCGATATCAAAGGCGGCCACAAAACCGGTTATTACCTTGACCAGCGCGACAGCCGTTTTGCCACTCGCCAGTATGTGAAAGATAAGCGTGTGCTGAACTGCTTCTCTTATACCGGTGGTTTTGCGGTTTCTGCTTTGATGGGCGGATGTAGCCAGGTTGTCAGCGTGGATACCTCTCAGGATGCGCTGGATGTTGCGAAGCAAAACGTTGAGCTGAACAAACTCGATTTGAGCAAAGCTGAGTTCTTGCGTGATGACGTATTTAAACTGCTGCGCAAGTATCGCGACCAGGGTGAGAAGTTCGACGTTATCGTGATGGACCCGCCGAAGTTTGTCGAAAACAAGAGCCAATTGATGGGCGCTTGCCGCGGCTATAAAGATATCAACATGCTGGCCATCCAGCTGTTGAATCCGGGTGGCATCCTGATGACTTTCTCTTGTTCTGGACTGATGACGACAGATTTATTCCAGAAAATCATTGCTGATGCCGCCGTTGATGCCGGGCGTGATGTACAATTTATAGAGCAGTTCCGCCAGGCCGCCGACCACCCAGTGATCGCGACCTACCCGGAAGGGCTGTATCTGAAAGGGTTTGCCTGTCGCGTCATGTAACTTGAAAAATGGAATGTTGCCCGCACATTAATGGCAGGTAATGTTTCTCAGGAGGTGACTATGATTGCCAGCAAATTCGGCATTGGCCAGCAAGTACGACATTCTTTGCTGGGTTATCTGGGGGTGGTGGTCGATATCGACCCGGAATATTCTCTGGATGAACCTGCGGAAGATGATCTGGCCGACAACGATGTCCTCCGTAGTGCCCCCTGGTATCATGTAGTGATGGAAGATGATGATGGCCAGGCGGTGCATACCTATCTTGCTGAAGCCCAGTTAAGTGGGGAGTCACAAGACGAGCATCCCGAACAACCGTCGATGGATGAATTGGCGGCTTCGATACGGCAGCAACTTCAGGCACCTCGCCTACGTAATTAGCAAAAACCCCGCGCTGCGGGGTTTTTTATTATTGAATTATTTAGCCAGACCCAATCTCGGAATTTCTATCGCCGGGCATTTATCCATGACCACGTTCAGCCCAGCATCTTGCGCCAGTACGGCGGCTTGTTCATTGATGACGCCCAATTGCATCCACAACGTTTTTGCACCAATGGCAATCGCTTCTCTCGCCACTTCCCACGCAGCTTCAGAATTGCGGAACACGTCAACCATATCGATTTTTTTAGGAATTTCAGCCAGCGTGCCATAACCCTGCTGACCTAAAAGTGTTTTACCCGCCACTTTCGGCGACACCGGAATCACTTCATAACCCTGGTCGAGCAAATACGCCATCACTCGATAGCTTGGTCTGTCGGGCTTATCACTGGCTCCCACCAGCGCAATTGTTCGGGTGCTTTTTAGAATAGTTTCGATATCTGCCTGTTTCATCACACTCTCCGCGGGGACTCAGTAATCAAAAGTGTATGCCATCCATTACTGACTCACCATCTTTCCCATACAGACGTAGTAGAGCAAATCCTGGAAATATGTCTATATGTTAATGAGCGGGGGATGTGAAAAATTTTGATACATTCAGCTACGGATAGCCCAATTTACTTGAGGCAGGAGTCATTGATGAGAACCTGGTTCGTTATAGCGATATGTTGTTTGCTTATTTTACCGCCTGAAGCGTGGTCAACAACGTTACGTTTGTCTACGGATATCGATTTGCTGGTGCTTGATGGGAAAAAAGTTTCCAGTTCTTTACTGCGAGGCGCGGATAGTCTTGAGCTGGATAATGGCCCACATCAACTGGTGTTTCGGGTTGAAAAAAATATTCGTACCAGCACGCGTGAACAACGTCTTTATATCTCGCCACCGTTGGTCGTGAGCTTCGATACCAAAGAAGTTAGCCAGGTTAATTTTAATTTGCCCCGGTTAGAGAATGATAAAGAAAGTGATGAGTTCGACCACGCTCCGCATTTGCAATTATTGGATGGCGATGCCGTCGTGATCCCCTTGAAAATTGATATTTTGCCGGTCAAAGCCTCATCTCAGGGAATTGATTACGAGCGAGATACGCAGTTTTACAACAAGGCAGGAAAAACAGCGTCGATTAAAGGTTTCGCAACAATGATGGCGGATGATAGCGAGCTGCTCTCGAAATCTTCTGAGCTTGATACCCCTCCCCGGCAGTCAGAAACACTAACTGAGCAACGCCTCCGATATTGGTTTTTACAGGCAGACAAATCGACTCGTGAGCGTTTCTTACAATGGGTAAAAGATAACCCAACGCAATAATTGCTTTGCTCATCCTGCATTTTTGACACCCTTCTCTTGCAGCATCAGTGCCTTTCAGTAAGCTGTAGGCAATTTTAATCAATCAGGATTAAGCAATGGAATTAACGACCCGCACGCTGGCGGAACAAAAACATATTGCGCTGGTCGCGCACGATCACTGCAAAGACGCGCTGCTGAAATGGGTGGAGCGCCACAAGGCCACTCTCACCCATCATGTGTTGTACGCAACCGGCACCACGGGAAATCTGATTCAGCGTGGCAGCGGTCTGGATGTCAACGCCATGCTAAGTGGCCCGATGGGCGGCGATCAGCAAGTTGGGGCGCTGATCTCTGAAGGGAAAATTGATGTGCTGATTTTCTTCTGGGATCCGCTTAACGCCGTTCCACATGACCCGGACGTTAAAGCGTTACTACGCCTGGCGACAGTGTGGAACATCCCGGTTGCGACCAATTTATCGACCGCTGATTTTATTATTCAATCGCCAGGCTTTGACCAGTCAGTTGAAATTTTAATCCCGGATTACCCACGCTATCTGGCAGAACGACTGAAATAATTACGGTCGATTGGCTGCGGGCACGCCAAGCTGTTTAAGAATATCGACAAAACTGGACGGTTCCTGTTTGTTGAATAACAGCCAGACACGATGACGGGCCCGCGTCATCGCCACGTACAACAACCGTCGCTCTTCCGCATCAGGATAGTCTTCAGGTTGCGGCAACAACGCTTCTTCCATGACCGATTCGCGAGCTACGGCCGGGAAACCATCTTTCCCCTGCTGCAATCCCAGAACCACGACATAATCCGCCTGCTGCCCTTTGCTGGCATGAATCGTCATAAAATCGACGGCCAGTTTAGGCCAACGCGTTGCGGCTTTTTCCAGAATCGCCGGGCGTAAATGATGGTAACGCGCCAGCACCAGAATGCGTTCCTGAGGCTGAACATAACCACTCATTTTGTCGAGCAGCGCTTCGAGTTGATCGTCAGCCAATAACGTTACGGCTTTTTTATCACCTTTTGACAGGCTGTTCAGCGGCTTAGCAAGTTGATGCGGATTCTGCTGCACAAAACGATTAGCAATCTCGCCGATCCGATCATTGAAGCGGTACGTCGTATCCAGCGCACATTGATCTGCATCGCCAAAGTTTTGAGCGAATGCGGTTGTCAGCGACATTTCTGCACCGCTGAAACGATAAATTGCCTGCCAGTCATCGCCTACAGCGTACAGCGAAGTATGCGAGTTTTGTTTTCTCAGCGCCGCCAGCAATGCCGCGCGTTGAGGGGAAATATCCTGAAATTCATCAACTAAAATATGCTTCCACGGACTGATAAATCGCCCTTTTTCCAGCACATTAATGGCCTGATGAATCAGCCCTGAGAAATCGACAGCCTCTTCGGCTTTCAGTGCCGTCTTCCAGGTTTTTAATAACGGGGCCATTAGCTTGACGCGTTTAGCAAAGAGATCGCGAATGTCTTCCGGCGCTGAGGCAATCATGTCAGCCTGCGAGCCGCCGTGCATTCGCATAAGGCCAAGCCAACGATCTAATCGACTGGCCAGACGTTTCGCCAGGCGCTCGTCTTTCCAGTATTCGCCTTCCGGCACGTCCCATTGCAACTCGTCTCGCAACCATTCACGCCAGCCTTTCGCCTGTGCTTTTTTCTCCCGACATTGCTGCTGCCAGCTTTCAATCAGTAATTGGTGGCGTGCGTTGGTATCGGATTCAAGCTCGCTGACGCGCGGCGCTTTTTTGCTGCCTTGTTGGATAATATGCAACGCCAGAGCATGGAAGGTACGAGCTGAAATCGCGTCGGTATGGAGGCGTTCAGCGATACGCTCGTCCATCTCCTGAGCGGCTTTGCGACCAAAAGCCAACAACAAAATTTGATCTTCGCTGGCCTCGCCACGTTGCAGTAACCAACCCGCACGAGCCACCAGCACCGACGTTTTGCCACTCCCGGCTCCTGCTAACACCAAAAGTGAGTCTTCGCCGTTGACCACGGCGCGTGCCTGAGAAAGATTAAGCGGTGAGCTTTCGATTTTCTGGAAAAAATCAGCATGCTTTTCAAGCATATGATTGGTATAAGCGGTATTGCGCTGATGGCGGCGAGTCTCACCTTGTTCAAGCCAGGCTTTGCAATGCATCCACAATTCGCGGCAATTATCGAAATCCTCCAGCCTTGCCTGCGGGAGCGGCAATGCAGAAAAAGCGGCGCGTACATTTTGCTGCAATGCCTGCATATCGCTGCGTTTGAACCATTTTTCCTGCTGGATGCGGCGCGTAATCTCGGCATACTGCTGTTGAAGCACCTGCGCCGCGACTTCACTCATCTCGATACTCCAGCTCTGCCACAACTGATCAAGATGATGATAAAAGCGCTGGGTTTCATTCCATTCTGTACCATGCAAACGCACAACTTTGTCATCTGGAAGCACAAATTCCAGCTCGCCCCAGACCAGACCGCGCTTGCAATTGATGGCAATTAACTGATTGAATGGAATAAGGTATTCGTGACGTTCTCCTTTCACCTCTACACCCGCAGCCAGTAATTTCACACGATTGTAGGGGTGCTGTGCTAAATGTTTGCCAAGAGAGGTCGCTTTTAATTCCATTACGCTTTGCCTGATCCAGAATGGTGAATGTGGTTAAGTTTACCCGGCGAAGGAATGACGCTCCAGAGTAAAAACGCGTTACAATTGTTGTGGTTATTAATTTGTCCAACTATACCAGTTACAGTAAGAGTGATTATGCGTACAGTCCTTAATGTGTTGAACTTTGTACTCGGCGGTTTTCTGACCACCCTATCCTGGTTGCTGGCCACTCTGGTCAGTATCATTTTTATTTTCACGTTGCCGCTGACACGATCCTGCTGGGAGATTACTAAACTCTCTTTCGTACCGTACGGTAACGAAGCCATTCATGTTGATGAACTTAACCCTCAGGGTAAAAGTGCCGTCATGAATACCGGTGGTACATTGCTGAATATCATCTGGCTGATATTTTTCGGCTGGTGGCTCTGCGTGCTTCATATCACCACCGGTATCGCCCAGTGCATCACCATTATCGGTATTCCTGTGGGGATCGCTAATTTCAAAATCGCTGTGATCGCGCTTTGGCCTGTGGGCCGCCGTGTCGTTTCTGTCGAAGTCGCACAGGCTGCGCGTGAAGCAAACGCCCGCCGTCGTTTCCAGTAAATTTGACAAATTTAGTGAGTATTAATGCTTAGTCCAATTCTGCGTCGCTACACCTGGAATAGCGCCTGGCTGTATAACTTGCGCATCTTTATTGCGCTGACGGGCACGGCTGCTCTGCCATGGTGGTTAGGTGAAGTTAAGCTCACTATTCCACTGACCCTGGGTGTGGTTGCCGCGGCCCTTGCCGATTTAGATGACCGGCTGGCCGGGCGCTTGCGAAACCTTCTGATAACCCTGGTCAGTTTCTTTATTGCTTCGGCTTCTGTGGAATTGCTGTACCCGTGGCCGCTGCTGTTTGGCATTGGATTAATGATTTCCACCAGCGGATTTATTCTGCTGGGCGGTTTAGGCCAGCGTTATGCCACCATCGCCTTTGGCGCGCTGCTCATTGCCATCTATACCATGTTGGGTATTTCTTTATACGACCACTGGTATCAACAACCGATTCTGCTGCTGGCAGGTGCAATCTGGTACAACTTTCTGACTCTGGCAGGCCATCTGATTTTCCCCATTCGCCCGCTGCAAGATAACCTGGCACGTTGTTATGAAAGCCTCGCTCGTTATCTGGAAGTTAAAGCTACGCTTTTTGACCCCGATATCGAAGAAGAAAGCCAGGCTCCGATGCTTGAGCTTGCCATGGCTAACAGCCAGTTGGTGACAACGTTAAATCAGACGAAAGGTTCATTATTGACGCGTTTGCGTGGCGATCGTGGTCAGCGCGGCACACGCCGCACACTGCACTACTATTTTGTCGCCCAGGATATTCACGAACGCGCAAGCTCATCACATATTCAATACCAGGCGCTGCGCGACAAATTCCGCTACAGCGATATTATGTTCCGCTTTCAACGCCTGCTATCCCTGCAATCTCAAGCCTGTTTGCAGCTCTCGCGCTCTGTTTTACTGCGGGTGAAATACCAACACGACCCACGCTTTGAGCGTGCATTTACGCATCTGGACGCTGCGATTGAAAGGCTGAAAACTGACCCAGCGCTGGCGAGCGAATTAAAAGCACTGGGTTATCTGGTGAGTAACTTGCGCGCAATTGACGCTCAACTGGCGACGATTGAGTCTGAGCAGGCGCTGGCAGCACCGGAAAATAATATCGAAAACCGCCTGCTTGATGACCGTTTGACCGGCTTTGGTGATATGTGGCAACGGTTGAAGCGCAATCTGACACCGGAGTCTGCTTTATTCCGCCATGCGGTACGCATGTCTGTGGTGCTGTGCGTCGGCTACGCGTTTATTCAGTTTACCGGGCTAAAACATGGTTACTGGATACTTCTGACCAGCCTGTTTGTTTGCCAGCCCAACTACAGTGCCACTCGTCGCCGCTTAGCGCTTCGTATAATTGGCACGTTAGTCGGCGTGGCAGTCGGTTTACCGGTTCTCTATTTTGTGCCGTCACTGGAAGGGCAACTGGTTTTAATTGTTATCACCGGCGTGCTGTTTTTTGCCTTCCGCAACGTGCAATACGCTCACGCCACTATGTTCATCACATTGCTGGTGTTGCTGTGTTTCAACCTGTTGGGTGAAGGTTTTGAAGTCGCCATGCCGCGAATTTTCGACACCCTTTTGGGATGTGGGATTGCATGGGCGGCGGTGAGTTTCATCTGGCCGGACTGGCGATTCCGTCGGCTGCCATTAGTGGTAGAACGGGCATTCAATGCCAATTGCCGCTATCTGGATGCCATTCTCGAGCAATATCATCAAGGTCGTGATAACCGACTGGAGTATCGTATTGCGCGCCGGGATGCACACAACAAGGATGCGGAGCTGGCATCTGTGGTATCGAATATGTCCTCAGAGCCAAGAGTCACGCCGGAAGCACGGGAAACGGCATTCCGCTTATTGTGCCTCAATCATACATTTAACAGTTATATCTCGGCGTTGGGCGCACACCGCGAAATGCTGACCAATGAAGATATTTTGTTGCTGCTTGATGATGCCGTTTGTTACGTCGATGATGCCCTGCATCATCTGCCTGCCGATGAAGAACGCGTTCAAAAAGCCTTACAGGGACTGTCAGAGCGGATAACTTCACTGGAGCCGCAACCAGAGACCAAAGAGCCATTAGTCCTTCAGCAAATTGGCCTGTTGGTTGCACTTTTACCAGAAATCTCGCGCCTCCAGCAGCTTGTCACGCAGCAGTACGATTAACCCGCATGCCGTTGTTCGTATAGCTGCCCCCACTCAACTAACTCCTGGCGCGTCGTCGCCGGGAGTGCTGCTTCATGAATACCGCAAATCGCCCCTGCCAGCGCCAGTAAGACTCTGACTCCCAGCTCCTTATTCACGCTCCTCAACTTTATCCATGACCGCTTTGCACCGTAAGCATGCAGCGTTCTGACATCCGCAATACCGGCTTCCCACAGCATCATCTCCAGACTGTGGGTTAAATTCGGGAGATCTTTGAGTCGTTGCTGAGATTTATGGCGGGATTTTTCACGACGGGCGCTAAATAGTGCATCCGTTGATAGTTTTAATAGCGTTTCTTGATCGTTCCATAACCCTTCATCAACACGGAAGTAGTTAAGTTCAATCGTCCGCCCACGTTTGTTATAGAGCAATGGCGCTGCCGCCCTCTTGACAAAATAAACCTCGGTCTGCTCACACGCTCTTAAGTAAAGTTCCCCTTCAGAAACCATGGCAAACACGACATTATCGACCGTCAGACTATAGCCTCCAAACAATGAGCGATGGCTGATATCCCCTAGCGGGGATAAGCATTCTTTCGATTGATGAATCCTTGTATAAGATCGCTTTTTCATGAATATATCCTTAAATATCATGCTATAACACATCACTACGGCTTGTTACTGTTTCCAGTAACACGAAAATAGGTAACCTCATGACAGACGGCAATCACATTTTCGCATTCCGCAGATTTACGTGATGAAATTGCGATATGCTTTCCGAAATTTAGATTGATCTTTGGCCTGACAGGCATTACTGTATATTCATACAGTAACCCATCAGGCGGGATTAACTATGCAATCACATAACGTTCTAACTCACGTTGCCCCTCTTTCTTCTTCTGCGTCTTCTTTGACTCAGTCATCAGCAGGTAACAATACTAAAGGGTTGATAAGTGAAGTGATCTATAGCGAAGATCAGCCATGGGTTACGCAACTGGTTCTGTTGCCCCTGCTCCAGCAACTGGGTCAGCAGTCACGTTGGCAGCTTTGGCTAACGCCACAGCAAAAATTGAGTCGTCAATGGGTTAAATCGGCAGGTCTGCCACTTACAAAAGTCATGCAGGTGAGCCAGTTAGATCCACTTTTCACCGTAGATGCTATGGTAAAAGCATTGCAGACTGGAAATTACAGCGTGGTCATCGGTTGGTTGCCTAAAGAATTAACAGATGAAGAACATTTGCAGCTGTCATCCGCAGCAGAAATGGGCAATGCAATCGGCTTCATAATGCGTCCGATGCACACCTCCAAAACAGGGTGTCGACCACGAACTGGCCTAAAAATTCATTCTAGTTTGTATCATTAAGTAAATTTAAGAGAAATCCTGGAACTTTTCTTCAGCTCCTGACAAATCTTTGTGATTCATAGTGGAACCGCGTCTCAAGCCGCTTGTAGCGGCATTCTCCAGAAATCTTTGAGTATAAAATCTGCGCGAAGTTGTTAGAAAATGTGTACACAAGTCGTTTTTTTTCATATGCCTGACGGACATCACACTTGTAAGTTTTCAACTACGTTGTAGACTTTAGCTCGCCAGGGTTGCTCTTCCATAACACCGATTGATCGGTAGAGTAACAAGTGAGCATAAACTCGGGCGAAGGATTTAACCCTGGGCTTTAGAGCGATTTTAAAGCTCATGGCCTTTTTGGATGATAATGAGGCGCAAAAAATGAAAAAGACAGCTATCGCGATTGCAGTGGCACTGGCTGGCTTCGCTACCGTAGCGCAGGCCGCACCGAAAGATAACACCTGGTATGCAGGTGGTAAGTTGGGTTGGTCCCAGTTCCATGACACCGGTTTCTACGGAAACGGCTATCAGAACAACAATGGCTCAACTCACAACAGCCAACTGGGTGCTGGTGCGTTCGGTGGTTACCAGGTTAACCCGTACGTTGGTCTTGAAATGGGTTATGACTGGTTGGGCCGTATGGCTTACACCGGCAGCGTGAATAACGGTGCTTTCAAAGCGCAAGGCGTTCAACTGGCTGCTAAACTGAGCTACCCAATCACTGACGAACTGGATATCTACACTCGTCTGGGTGGTATGGTATGGCGTGCAGACTCTAAAGGTAACTACAACACTGGTGCTGGTACGACTCGCCTGAGCGACCACGATACTGGTGTTTCTCCACTGGCAGCTGTTGGTGTTGAATACGCAATCACTCGTGATATCGCAACTCGTCTGGATTACCAGTGGGTTAGCAACATCGGTGACGCACAAACAGTTGGTACTCGTCCAGACAACGGCATGCTGAGCCTGGGTGTTTCTTACCGTTTCGGTCAGTACGATGCAGCTCCAGTTGTAGCTCCAGCTCCAGCTCCAGCTCCAGAAGTACAGACCAAGCACTTCACCCTGAAGTCTGACGTTCTGTTCAACTTCAACAAAGCAACTCTGAAGCCAGAAGGTCAGCAAGCTCTGGATCAGCTGTATACTCAGCTGAGCAACCTTGATCCGAAAGATGGTTCAGTAGTTGTTCTGGGCTTCACAGACCGTATCGGTTCTGATGAATACAACCAGAAACTGTCTGACAAACGTGCACAGTCTGTTGTTGATTACCTGATCTCTAAAGGTATCCCAGCTAACAAGATCTCCCCACGCGGTATGGGCGAATCTAACCCAGTTACTGGCAACACCTGTGATAACGTAGCTCCTAAAGCTAAACTGATTGATTGCCTGGCTCCAGATCGTCGCGTTGAGATCGAAGTTAAAGGTATCAAAGACGTTGTAACTCAGCCTGCGGCATAAGTTACCGTTATAAAAAAACCCCGCTTCGGCGGGGTTTTTTGTTTCTGAATTCTAAGTAATCAGGAAATAGAGAAATACAGCGTCACGACAACTGCGCTTACTCTTTGCCCAGCAATGCCTGCAGATCTTGTTTAAGCGATGACATCTGATTGGCGTATTGTTCTTTACGCTCCGCATCTTCAATCAACTGCACAATCGTTTCCGAGAGCGTGCCCCCTCTTCGATGAGCAAGCCCTGCTAAACGCTGCCAGACCAGGTATTCCAGATCGATAGATTTTTTACGCGTATGCTGATGCTCAGCATTAAAGTGCCGTTTACGACGCGCACGGATGGTTTGCTTCATGCGGTTGTGAAGTTCTGGATTCATATGCTGCTCTATCCAGCTCAACACACGCACCGGTTCATTTTCTAAGCGTAACAACTCATCAACAGCTTCTTTCGCTGCACTCGCCTCGATATAACGTGTGATTAGCTCGCCTTCGCGGTGTTTTTTAACCAGATACTTCCACTTCCAGCCGCTCTCGAGATTTTCCAACTGTTGATATTTCATTGTTGTCTCAGTGTGACCGTGTAACTCACTTCAGAATAACAGTTTTTTTTATTTTCGCTTACCTGAAAAATGAAAGCTGTGAGCTAAGTAAACTTGCCGCTCTGCATAAACCGTGTGCTGCCCTGGCTATTCTTGTATAATCGCGCCTTTGACATCTAATTAATAAATAGCGACTTTGACGACTAATCGACTTGAATGGCGTGCTCTTGTACCTGATACCGAAAGCTATCAGGAAATCTTTGCACAGCCTTATGATTCCGAAACTGCCCCTTTCTCCGCTGTGCAACCTCGTCTGTCTTATGGACTGGTACAGCTAAGCCAACCGGTAGCCTCGGCCGATCTGATGCTGGTAAAAGCCGCTGAAGAAGCCGAGTACCTTAATCTCATTGCCGCAGCAGCACGTGAATGCTGGTCGCAGGAAAACGCTCTGACAGGCGGACATTACCTGATTGAAGGTTCGCGCATCACGCTACGCCCTGCCGAAACAGCTGAAGACAATTTTGCAGGCCAGTCTGAAGTTGTTGCCGCTGACTGGATTGAAGCAGAACAACTTTTCGGTTGCGTGCGTCAGTTCGCGGGTGAAATCACGCTGACACCGGGTCTGGTTCACCGTGCGAATGGTGGCATTCTGGTGCTGTCATTGCGCAGTGTTTTAGCACAACCGCTGCTGTGGTTACGCCTTAAACAAATGGTCATTCAAGGCCGTTTCGACTGGATTTCCCCGGATGAAACGCGTCCATTACCCGTTAACATTCCGTCACTGCCATTAAGCCTGAAACTGGTGCTGGTGGGTGAACGTGAATCGTTGGCTGATTTCCAGGACATGGAACCTGAACTGGCGACTTCTGCCATTTACAGCGAGTTTGAAGAGAATCTGCAGATCGCCTCTGCAGATGATATGGCGTTGTGGTGCCAGTGGATTTATGCAGTCGCGCAATCAAAATCCCTGCCAGTTCCTGCAACGGATGCCTGGCAGCCGCTCATCCGTGAAGCCGTGCGTTATACCGGCGACCAGGAAACTCTGCCGCTGTGCCCATCATGGATTAGCCGCCAGCTACGCGAAGTTGCCGCCTTCACTGAAAATGAAAGCTTTGGTGCCGAAGAGCTGACGCAAATGCTAGCGCAGCGCGAATGGCGTGAAGGTTATCTGGCTGAACGCATGCAGGATGAAATCCTGCTTGAGCAGATCCTGATTGAAACCGAAGGTGAAATGGTTGGCCAGATCAACGCCTTGTCGGTCATTGAATTCCCTGGTCATCCACGTGCATTCGGCGAACCTTCACGCATCAGCTGTGTTGTGCATGTGGGTGATGGTGAATTTACTGACGTTGAACGCAAAGCTGAATTGGGTGGCAATATTCATGCGAAAGGCATGATGATCATGCAGGCATTTTTGATGTCTGAGTTGCAGCTTGATCAGCAAATCCCCTTCTCCGCCTCGCTGACTTTCGAGCAGTCTTACAGCGAAGTTGACGGCGATAGCGCTTCAATGGCCGAACTGTGTGCGTTAATCAGTGCGCTGGCTAATGTGCCTATTTATCAGCACATCGCGGTGACAGGTTCAGTCGATCAGTTTGGTCGTGTGCAACCTGTAGGTGGCCTGAATGAGAAAATCGAAGGCTTCTTCCGTATTTGCCAGCAACGCGAGTTTAACGGCAAGCAAGGCGTGATTATCCCGGTTTCTAATGTGCGTCACCTTTGTCTGCACCAGGACGTTCTGGATGCCGTAGAACAAGGGCAATTCACGATTTGGGCCATCGACGATGTCACGGATGCACTACCCTTATTAACAAACCTGCCCTGGGATGGCGAAGGGCAAAATACGCTGTTGCGTGCGGTGCAAGAGCGAATCGCTCAGGCCTCTGCGCAAGATATTCGGCACCGTTATCCATGGCCATTACGTTGGCTTAACTGGTTCAATCAAAACTGATCGGACTTGTTGAGCGTACACGTGTTAGCTAACATGCGTGCTTCATTATAAAAAGGCTTACTGTAAACATGGTAGATAAACGCGAATCCTATACAAAAGAAGATCTTCTTGCCTCTGGTCGTGGCGAACTGTTTGGCGCTGAAGGCCCACGTTTGCCTGCGCCATCCATGCTGATGATGGACCGCGTAGTCAAGATGACTGAAGACGGCGGTAACTTCGATAAAGGTTACGTTGAAGCAGAATTGGATATCAATCCTGACCTGTGGTTCTTTGGTTGCCACTTTATCGGCGATCCGGTAATGCCTGGTTGCCTGGGTCTGGATGCGATGTGGCAGCTGGTAGGTTTCTATCTGGGCTGGTTAGGCGGCGAAGGCAAAGGCCGTGCACTGGGCGTGGGTGAAGTTAAACTCGCGGGTCAGATCCTGCCGACTGCGAAAAAAGTCAGCTACCGTATTCACTTCAAACGCGTTATTAACCGCCGCCTGATTATGGGCCTGGCAGATGGTGAAGTGTTGGTTGATGGCCGTGTAATTTACACCGCGACCGATCTGAAAGTGGGTCTGTTCAAAGACACCACTGCTTTCTAAGCCTGATTGTATAAAGCTCTGAAACGCGAAACCTCCGCCATGCGGAGGTTTCTTTTTCTAAAGAGACAGTGATTACGCGGTAACCGCCCTGTCTTCCATGGCTTCTCGCCAGCCTCCCATCCAGTACGATCTTTGATTCAGTGTCTGATAAGGACACATCTCTTTGGAACGTCCGACGATACCTGCTTGATAACCACGTTGATGAGCCCGTTCCAGGCGATCTCGTTTTTGTCTCTTCATGCCTCGTTTCCCTCATTTCTTTAATCTGGTGGAAAGAAAACAGTGCCTGCAAAATGCGCAAGCACATATAACGAATACCTCCAAAAACAGCCATCGTCAATGCGCAAAATTCACGCCAATGTCATAAATGTGAGCTACACGTGATGATATTTGAGATAAAAATGTGAGATGGGTCGGGTAATAGGTTAATGCCAAAAGAAAAGCTGCGCCCCGCTTTACAGCGGAAAGACGCAGCTTTTTTGTGCTACTTAAGAAGATTAATTAATACGGGTTAACTGGCTGGCAATGCTTTGCGCCTCTTGCTGCCACGCCTGCGCTAAGGTTTTCACCATCGCATCATAACCATCTTCTTGCTGCTTAAGTTCCACATGGAACGGGCGTTTGATCAATTGCCCCTGATGGTTCAGCAACCATTCACCGCTCACAATCACTTTGCCGTCATAGCGTCCGTGGAAACCCGTCACATTAACATTCAGAGTATCCTGAAGGCTGCCCAACGGTTGTGAAGCCACCACCCAACCGGGTAATGCACTGCTCAGATTGCTCACCAACGTATTACGCAGTTGCTGATCTAAAGGACTCGCCCACAAGTTGCTGGTAGCGATGACATACTGAACATCACTGGTTTGATAAACCACGCCGTTTCCGGCGAGGTAATCAGGAACCGCCACTTGTTCCACCCATAACAAGTGGGTGCCAGGCTGGCTCACAGCCTGCACAGCAGGCGTTGAGCTTTGAGGCAGTTGGTAATATGTTTTTCCTTCGTCGCTGCTGCTACAGGCCGTTAAGGCTAATGCAGCAATCAATGGGAGCCATCTTTTCATTCTTTTGCCCTCTTCGGCTGGGGATCTTTTTTATCCTTCGCTTCAAAGATAAGCGAATTGCTCTTATCGTTCAGCGTTCGTAGCACCGGCTGCAATTCACGCAGAACCTGGTCAAGACGCTGCATATCCGCCACCATCTTGTTATATGCCGCAGAGCCTGGCTGGAAGCCTTGCATGCTGCGATTGAGCTCACGAAGCGTTGACTGCATATCCTCAGGCAATGATTGCATCGACTTGTTCGACATAATCTTGTTCAGATTGTCGAGGGTCTGCTGCAAGTGCTTCATGGTTCGCTGACTTTCGGCAAGCGAATTGGTGGTTTGCTCGATCATCGGATTCAATGGCAAGTTATTAATTTTATCCAGAGTTTCCAGCAAGCGCTGTTGGATTTGCGCCAGGCCTCCGCTCATCGTTGGGATAATTGGATAACCGTTAAAGGTCGGCAAATCGGTAACAGGCGGTGCTTTAGGGTTGAAATCAAGATCGATAAACAGTGCCCCCGTCACCAGGCTGCCGGTCTTCATCGAAGCCCGTAAACCACGTTTGATTAACGAGGTCATGTTGTCCTGAATATGGACGTCATCACCAACAAGATTCTGCAAACGTTCAGGTTCAAGACGGATCAGAACCGGGATACGGAAATCATCGTTGATTTTCTGACGCATGCCTTCGGTGAAGAATGGCACCTTCGCCACTGTCCCGAGGCGGATACCACGGAATTCAACAGGTGCTCCAGGTTGCAGGCCACGCACGGAATCTTTAAAGAACATCAAGTAATCAATGTGATCGGTATACAAGGAGTCCTGAATACTTTTCTGATCATCAAACAGATTGAACTCGCTGCCCGCTTTCACAGGTTTGCCAAGATCCCAACCTTCCGGCACGTCAAAACTCACACCACCGCTAAACAGCGTGGTGAGAGAACCCATTTCGACACGCATCCCCTGGGAAGACATATCCACGGCGATCCCGCTGTCTTTCCAGAAACGCACATTACTGGTGACAAGACGATCGTTTGGCGCGCTGATAAACAGCTGATAGCTGATGCTTCGTTTTGCAGCATCGAAAGTGCTGGTTTCAACTGAACCGACGCGATAACCCCGGAACAGAACCGGGTCGCCAGGAGAGAGCTGCCCTGCTTTGTTGCTATCGAGCGTAATACGAATGCCTTTTGCATCAGGCGGTGCCAGCGGCGGAGCATCCAGCAAATCATAACGCTCCACTTTTGAGCCTTTCGTCCCCGGCTGCAGTTCGATATAGGCACCCGAGAGTAACGTACCCAGGCCAGAAATACCTTCGCGACCGACCTGCGGTTTCACCACCCAAAACACTGAGTCTTTATGCAGAAGTTTTTCCATACCGGAATTTAAACGTGCCGTAATTTCAACATGCAGCAAATCATCGGACAGTACAGCGCTTTCCACGACACCGACATTTACGCTGCGGCTTTTAATCATGGTTTTTCCACCTTCAATACCTTCGGCATTGGTGGTAATCAGCGTCACTTCCGGGCCTTGATGGCTATAGTGATAAAACAGAATCCACGCACCGATCAGCAAGGTAACGATAGGGAAAATCCATACCGGGGACCAGTTTTTTACCTTTGCGACTTTTGCTTCCCCGCTTTTATTTTCCATGCTCAGACGACTCCTCATGAGTTGAATCCGGTGCGCGATCCCAGGACAAGCGAGGGTCAAAGGTCATCGCAGCAAACATTGTCAAAATAACGACTAACGCAAACATGACGGCACCGATTGCCGGGTAGATACTCATCAGTCCTCCCATGCGCACCAGCGCTGATAAAACCGCAATCACGAAAACATCAATCATCGACCAGCGCCCGACAAATTCGACCACTTCGTAAATTAAATGCATACGTTCACTATCACGACGCCCGTGGCCTTTGGCATCCCAACACAACCACGCAATCGCCAACATTTTGAGCGTCGGGACCATAATACTGGCGATGAAAATCACCCCTGCCACCGGGTAAGAACCTTCACTCCACAATAGGATAACCCCTGCAATAATCGTTGATGGGATTTTGCTTCCCAACACTTCGGTTATCATAATGGGCAAAATATTAGCAGGCAGATAAAGCATAATGGATGTCAGCAACAGAGCGAGCGTCCATTGCAAACTATGGCGGCGGCGGACATAACCTTTTGTCTCGCAGCGCGGGCAAACCTTCTGATCTTCCGGGACGATGGCGGTACAGCATGAGCAAGAACGTAATCCCTGGCGGATACCCGTAACCCCCACTTTAAGCGCGGCTTCAATACGAGGTTCAGGTTCAATATCATCCCAAAGCCAGCGGCGGTCCACGCATTGAAAAGCACGCAACTGTAAAATGCAGAATAAGCACCACGGAATAAAACTGCTGCCTACGCCAATATCACCGTAAGCCATCAGTTTGACGAAACTCACCAACACGCCCGCAAGAAAGATTTCTGCCATGCCCCAGGACTTCAACTGGAACAGAATTCGGGCCAGCCATTTTTTCATTGCCAGGGGTAATGGCGCCTGATTAACCAATAACAAAATGGTCATTAAGCAGAATGCGGGAACCGCTTGCACGAAGGCCATGAAGAAGGTGCCAAGACTGGCGTAATCTTCATTAAACAGCACGCCAGGAATTTCCAGCAGCGAAACTTCGCTACTGATTCCAGCAACGTTCATATTGATGAAAGGGAAAAGATTGGCCAGTAACAACATAAATAGCGCTACTAGCGCATAAGCTGTTGGCCGTTGGCGCGGTGATTCCCACTGAGTCACAAGTGTGGTACCACAACGTGGACAGACGGCCTTGTGGCCGTCTTCTAATTGCGGTAATGCGACCAGTAAGTCACATTGTGAACACAATATGTGTGAACGATGATGATGCGTGGCACACATATCGGGTCTCCTTGGGTTACGCGCCGTTTTTCAGAGCTTCCAGATATTCCCAGCGCTCAAAAGCCTCTTCCAGTGCTTTTTCTGCGGTGGACATATCACTCAATGTTTTCTGCGTCACATCGTGTGGCTGGTTAAAGAACTCAGCATCCCCGACCTTCGCTTGTAGGGCTTCCAGCTCCGCCTCAAGTTGTTCAAGACGTTGCGGTAATTGCTCTAATTCACGTTGCAGGTTATAGCTTAGCTTGCTACTTGCGCGTTTAACAACTTCCGCCTTAGCAGGCTGGTTGTTTTGCGCTTTATCTGCCACAGAGTGGCGTAAAGATTGAGCAGAAGCTTGCTGACCTTTAGCATCATGATAACCACCCACGTAGCGACCGATTTTACCTTCGCCTTCAAAAATCCAGCACTCGGTCACTGTGTTATCAACGAATTGACGATCGTGGCTCACCAGTAAGACCGTGCCCTGATAGCCATCAATCAGTTCTTCGAGCAATTCGAGCGTTTCGACATCCAGATCGTTTGTCGGTTCATCGAGAATCAACAGGTTGCTTGGTTTTAGGAATAAGCGGGCTAATAACAAACGGTTACGCTCACCACCTGACAACGCACGCACCGGCGTCATGGCACGTTTCGGGTGGAACAAGAAGTCCTGCAAATAGCCCAGAACATGGCGCGGCTTACCGTTCACCATCACTTCTTGTTTGCCTTCAGCAAGGTTGTCCATCACCGTACGGTCTGGATCAAGCTCGGCGCGGTGCTGGTCAAAGTACGCCACTTCCAGCTTGGTACCACAATGTACGCGACCGCTGTCGGCTTCCAGTTGCCCCAACATTAGTTTCAACAAGGTGGTTTTGCCGCAGCCGTTTGGCCCCACCAATGCGATTTTGTCGCTGCGTTGAACCTGAGCCGAAAAGTCTTTGACCAATGCACGCTGCGCAATGGAGTAGCAAACATCTTCCATTTCAAAGACGATTTTGCCCGAGCGAGCCGCTTCTTCGACCTGCATTTTGGCGCTGCCCATCACTTCACGGCGCGCGCTGCGTTCATTACGCATTGCTTTCAATGCACGAACACGGCCTTCGTTACGTGTACGACGCGCTTTGATGCCCTGGCGGATCCACACTTCTTCCTGCGCCAGTTTGCGATCAAACTCGGCGTTTTGCAGATCTTCTACGCGCAGCGCTTCTTCTTTCGCCAGCAAATACTGATCGTAATCACCTGGGTAAGAAACCAGTTTGCCACGGTCAAGATCGACAATACGGGTCGCCATATTGCGGATAAATGAACGGTCGTGGGAAATAAACACGATGCTGCCCTGGAACTCTTTCAGGAAACCTTCCAGCCAGTCGATAGCTTCGATATCCAGGTGGTTCGTTGGTTCATCAAGCAGCAATACGCGAGGAGAACTCACCAACGCACGGCCCAGCGCCGCTTTACGCAACCAGCCACCGGAAAGCGATGACAGTTCGGTATCAGCATCAAGACCTAATTGCAGCAGCACTTCGTTGATGCGGCTTTCTAACTGCCAGAGATTCTGGTTATCCAGAATTTCCTGAATACGCGCCATTTCATTGAGGTTTTTGTCGCTCGGATCGGTCATCACTTTATGGGAAATATCGTGATAAGCCTTCAGATGTTCCGCTTGTTCTTCAACGCCTTCAGCAACGAAATCATAAACCGTGCCGGCAACATTACGCGGCGGATCTTGCTGCAAACGCGCGACGATCAAATCTTGCTCATAAACCATGCGGCCATCATCCAACGGCACTTCACGATTCAGGATTTTCATCAGCGTGGATTTACCCGCGCCGTTACGGCCAACTAAACAGACACGTTCGTTTTCTTCGATATGAAGTTCAGTGTTATCTAATAACGGTGCGTCGCTAAACGACAACCAGGCACCGTGCATACTAATTAATGACATGACAATTAATCCTTGGCTACGTGAGTAACGAGCCAGCAGTTATGAATTTGGCGATTACGGGCAAAGTCTTGCGACAGGGTTTTCTGCGTGATTTCCTGAGCGCTCAGGCCCAGGTTAGCTAACCCATCAAAGTCCATTTTGAAGCCACGTTTGTTGTTGGAGAACATAATGGTGCCGCCCTGGCGCAACAGGCGCTTAAGGTCTTTCATCAGCACGATGTGGTCGCGCTGGACATCAAAAGATTCTTCCATACGTTTTGAGTTTGAGAACGTCGGCGGATCGATAAAAATCAGATCAAACTGTTCATCGGTTTCACGCAACCAGCCCAGGCAATCTGCCTGAACCAGGCGGTGTGCACGGCCACTTAAACCGTTAAGACGCAAGTTACGCTCAGCCCACTCCAGGTAAGTACGAGACATATCGACGGTGGTCGTCGTTTTAGCGCCACCTAACCCTGCGTGAACTGTCGCACTGCCGGTATAAGCGAACAGATTAAGGAAATCTTTCCCTTTGCTCATTTTGCCCAGCATTTGACGCGCGATACGGTGGTCGAGGAACAAACCGGTATCAAGGTAATCCGTCAGGTTGACCCACAGACGAGCGTTATATTCGCTCACTTCCATGAAGTCGCCCTTCTCATCCATTTTCTGATACTGACTTTTCCCTTTCTGACGCTCACGGGTTTTCAGGATCAGTCGGTTGGATGGCAATTCCAGTACAGACATTGTTGCAGCAATCACATCAAACAGACGCTGACGCGCTTTGTTGGCATCAACGGTTTTCGGCGGAGCATATTCCTGCACCACAACCCACTCGCCGTAGCGGTCAACGGCAACGTTATAATCTGGCAAATCGGCATCGTAAATTCGGTAGCATTCGATGCCTTCCTGGCGCGCCCATTTATCCAGTTTTTTGATATTTTTGCGCAGGCGGTTCGCGTAATCATCAGCAATCTGACCTGATTGCGCACCGGTGCTGGTAGCCGATAATTGATAGTTTTTCTGCACACAATCCAGCGGGCCGTTCTTCGCTTTAAACTGGCGTTCGGCGCGCAGTTGCAGGCAGCTTAGCAAATCCGGAGATGCGCTAAACAGCGACAAATTCCAGCCGCCAAAATGGTTCTTCATGTTGCGGCCAAGCAGACTGTGCAACGCAATCAGCGCAGGCTCACTGTCCAGACGCTCACCGTATGGCGGGTTACTGACAACCGTACCAACCGGGCCTTCCGGCAGAGGGTTGGTCAATTTAGCCACGTCTTTGACTTCATAGCTGATGATATCGCCCAGACCCGCACGACGGGTATTGGCGCGCGCGCGTTCGATAACCCGAGAGTCATTATCCGAACCATAGAAACGCGAAGTGTATTCACCCAGACCTTTACGCGCACGAACCTGCGCTTCGGTGGTGATTTCTTTCCACAAATCGACATCGTGATTCGCCCAGCCCAGGAAACCCCAGTGCTTACGATGCAGACCCGGAGCGCGATCGGTGGCGATCATTGCCGCTTCAATCAGCAGCGTGCCGGAACCACACATCGGATCGAGCAAAGGTGTACCCGGCTGCCAGCCAGAACGCATAACAATGGCGGATGCCAGCGTTTCTTTGATAGGTGCGGCACCAGTGCTGTCGCGGTAGCCGCGTTGATGCAGGCCTTCGCCACTTAAATCCAGTGCAATGCTGGCGGTATCTCTATTCAACCAGACGTTAATACGCAGGTCTGGTTGTTCACGTTCGACGTTTGGACGCGGCAGGTTTTTGCGCGTGAAGGAGTCAACAATCGCATCTTTCACTTTTAGCGCACCGTACTGGCTATTACGGATAACGTCGTTCAGACCGCTGAAATGCACCGCAAAGGTCGCATCCGGGCCAAACAGCGCAGGCCAGTCGATGGTCTGTACGCCGAGGTACAAATCCAGATCGCTATAAACACTGCATTCGTTTAAAGGCAGCAAAATGCGGGACGCAAGGCGGCTCCACATCAGGCTTTGATAGAGCAGACGTGAGTCCCCCTGGTAATGTACGCCGCCCTGAACCACCTGGCATGCTTGCGCACCAAGGCCCTCCAGTTCAGTTTTTAATAGCTCTTCAAGCCCACGCGCCGTACTGGCAAACAGAGAATTCATATCGTCACTTATCAGGTGTTAAAAGAAAATTGTGGCGCATTATAGCCAATCCGCCACGCATGTCATAAAGTTGGCTTCTTATTATTTTTTTACGGGCAAGGAGGGCGCCATGATTAGCCTGTCTCAACTTTTTATTCACCCGGTGAAATCAATGCGCGGTCTTGCCCTCTCTCATGCGCAAGTCACCCCAAGCGGTTTGGCCTTTGATCGCATTTTTATGGTGACAGAACCTGACGGCACTTTTATTACCGCGCGTACTTCACCGGAAATGGTGCTGTTTACTCCGGCAATCACTCACGATGGTTTGTTCCTGAGCGCACCCGACGGCAGTTCCGCTACCGTGCGTTTTGCAGATTTTCAGGCTCAGGCTGAACCGACCGAAGTCTGGGGAAATCACTTCACCGCGCAAATAGCGCCTGATGAAATCAACCAATGGTTGAGCGGCTTTTTTGCTCGCCCGGTTCAATTACGTTGGTTGGGTGAAACCTTAACGCGTCGCGTAAAACGTCATCAAGAAGTCCCTTTATCTTTTGCCGACGGCTACCCTTTCCTACTGGCTAACGAAGCGTCACTGCGTGATTTACAAAACCGCTGCCCGGCAAGCGTCAAAATGACGCAGTTTCGCCCGAACATTGTGGTGACGGGTGCTCAAGCCTGGGAAGAAGACACCTGGCAAGTGGTGCGAATGGGTGGTGTGACGTTTGATGTCGCCAAGCCTTGCAGCCGTTGTATTTTGACAACCGTCAGCCCCGAGCGTGGACGCAAGCATCCGAGTAGCGAGCCACTGGCGACGTTGCAAAAATTCCGTACAGCGCTGGATAATGGCGATGTCGATTTCGGCCAGAATCTCATTGCCCGTAATAGCGGCGTAATTCGTGTTGGCGATGAACTTCAGGTTTTAGCGACTAAGCCCGCCAAAATTTATGGCGCCGGTGCGGTGGCAGAATCACTCGAACCTTTCGAGCAGCAAGAGAGCATGGTCGCCATTGACTGGCAGGGCCAACAGTTTCACGGAAACAATCAGCAAATTTTGCTCGAACAGCTAGAACAACAAGGCATTCGTGTACCCTATTCTTGCCGGGCAGGAATTTGCGGAAGTTGCCGAATTAAGTTGGTTAGCGGGGAAGTCAAAGCGTTGAAGAAAAGCGCTATCAATGACGACGGCACAATTCTGTGTTGCAGCTGTATTCCGGCGGGCGATGTGGAATTAGCGGGAAATTAAACAGCCTGATCGAGGTTAAGGTCGTTGCTTAACGGTTGCGGCCTTAATCTGTCATTCATCACTTTTATTGCGTCCCCCAACTGCATCGTGCGGCCAGCCAGTTGTAGACCCGGTTGAGCCAGTAAGCAGAGTGCCGCGTTGTCACCCGTTTCGACCACCAGCAGGTTCACCTGCTGCATATCATCGCTTAACCACACACAAGCGGCATCGCCAGGAATCGGCTGCCAGCAATCACCGTGAGACATAAAGTGCCAGCTTTTTGGCATTTGCGGTTTGAGGTAACGAATCGCCACCAGCGCATTTAAAACCAGTTCCGCGCGTTGTTCTTTACTTAAAACCAGGTCGCGACATTTTTCTTCAAAAGAGAAAAAAAGCGCAGCATCATCAACACAAAATCCAGTATTTTCAAACGCATCAGGAGTGAGCATTTTACGTGGGAAACGCGAACGGAAAAGCATACCATTGGCTAAATCGAGCATCATACGATCGTGCTCTTCGTCATAATACCAACGCCAATTATCGTCCGGTTTAATCCGCATAATTATTACCTTCTCTCTCTTCCCGCGATTAAAAATATCCTTATCGCCGCTTCGTAAATGAACACATTAATAAAAGACCAATATGTTCAAATTAGCAACAGTGATGGAATATAAAACAACCGGAGCAGGAAATAAAGCTCCGGTTGTCTGGAAAGTAAAATGATTACAGACCTGAAATGATTTCTTTAATCAGCGGTGGGCCTTTAAATATGAAGCCGGAATATATTTGAACCAGTGAAGCACCAGCCGCCATCTTCTCACGCGCGGCAATCACTGAATCAATCCCACCGACGCCAATAATGGGCAAGCGACCATTTAATTCTTGCGACAGGCGGCGGATAATTTCGGTGCTTTTTAACTGAACCGGGCGGCCACTTAATCCACCCATTTCGTCGCAATATTTCATGCCCTGAACCAGGCTACGATCCAATGTGGTATTGGTGGCAATTACCCCATCAATATTATGGCGAACTAAACTATCAGCAACCTGGATCAATTCTTCTTCGGAAAGATCCGGCGCGATCTTCACAGCGACCGGCACATATTTATGGTGCAATGCCTGAAGTTCTTGCTGCTTATTTTTAATCGCAATTAAAAGATCGTCTAACGCTTCGCCGTATTGCAGCGTACGTAATCCAGGGGTATTTGGCGAAGAAATATTGATCGCGATATAACCCGCATACGGATAAATTTTATCCATGCAGATCAAATAATCATCTTTGCCTTGCTCAACTGGAGTGTCTTTATTCTTGCCGATATTGATGCCCAATACCCCATCGAAATGAGATTTTTTGACATTCTCAACCAGGTTATCAACGCCGAGGTTATTGAACCCCATGCGGTTAATTAAACCCTCAGCTTCTACCAGACGAAAAATGCGTGGCTTATCATTTCCAGGCTGTGGGCGAGGCGTAACGGTACCAATTTCAATGGAGCCGAAGCCCATGGCACCCAGCGCATCAATGCACTCACCGTTTTTGTCCAGGCCTGCGGCCAGACCCAAAGGGTTCTTAAACGTCAGTCCCATGCAAGTTACAGGTTTTGACGGCACGTTTTGCCGCACCAGCCATTCGAGAGGTGTACCTGTTACACGACGCAATTGCTGAAATGTCACTTCATGAGCGCGCTCTGGATCGAGCTTGAATAGGGCTTTACGAACGAAGGGGTAGTACATGAACTCTCCTGGATTCCCGGTATGCAAACCGGGGCAGTATTATTAACGATAACGCCCCTGAATGGAATTGACCTGCAACAAAAAACACCGAATCAACGCAAACGTTTTCTTCTCTTTGCCCTTTATGCGATTTCTGGCAAATGAAAACCAGATAAATCATTTAGTGGAATAACACTTCTGCGCGAATATCACACTCAATTGTTATCAATGTTACCTAAAAGCAAACATTTAGTTATAAGGAAACAATATGCGTGTGATAACCCTGGCTGGAAGCCCGCGCTTCCCCTCTCGTTCCAGTGCGCTGCTGGAATATGCCCGCGAAAAATTAAGCGCTTTGGATATCGAGGTATGTCACTGGCATCTACAGAATTTCGCTCCTGAAGATTTGCTGTACGCTCGTTTCGATAGCCCGGCACTGCTCGCGTTAATTGAACAATTACAGCAAGCCGATGGGGTGATCATCGCAACGCCTGTCTATAAAGCTTCGTTTTCTGGTGCGCTGAAAACCTTGCTCGACCTCCTGCCTGAGCGTGCGCTGGATAAAAAAGTCGTTCTGCCTTTGGCCACCGGCGGCACCGTGGCACATATGTTGGCGGTCGATTACGCCTTAAAGCCTGTGCTTAACGCCCTGAAAGCTCAGGAAATCCTTCATGGCGTGTTTGCCGACGACAGCCAAATTGCGGATTACCAGCACAAACCGGTGTTCAGCAATAACTTACAACAGCGTCTTGATAGCTCGCTGGAAACGTTCTGGCAGGCACTGCACCGCCGGGATTTTATCGTCACCTCCCCTTTTAAGGCGCAAGGAGTTGCCCATGTTTAATCTGCTAAAACGAACCGCGCCCTGGTTGATGCTGACTGGCGCTCTGAGCCTCAGCGCCACCCTGCACGCCGCAGAAACCGGGCCAGAACAGTTACGCATCGGCTATCAAAAAGGTTCTGTGAGCATGGTGCTGGCAAAAAGCCATCAGCTGCTGGAAAAAGAGTATCCGCAAACCAAATTCCAGTGGATTGAATTCCCGGCTGGCCCGCAAATGCTGGAAGCGTTAAATATTGGCAGTATCGATCTGGGCAGCACCGGTGATATTCCGCCAATTTTCGCCCAGGCGGCAGGCGCAGATCTTGTGTATGTCGGTTCTGAACCGGCAAAACCGAAAGCCGAAGTGATTCTGGTGCCGGAGAACAGCCCGCTTAAAACCGTGGCCGACCTTAAAGGACATAAAATCGCTTTCCAGAAAGGGTCCAGCTCCCACAACCTGGTATTGAGAGCGCTACAAAAAGCCGGGCTGAAATTTACTGATGTTCAGCCAGCCTATTTGACGCCTGCCGATGCTCGCGCCGCATTCCAACAAGGCAACGTTGATGCCTGGGCGATTTGGGATCCGTATTACTCCGCGGCACTATTGAACGGTGGCGTTCGTGTACTGACTGATGGCAGCGATCTGAACCAAACTGGTTCTTTCTATCTTGCTTCACGCCCTTATGCCGAACAAAACGGTCCGTTCCTGCAACACGTTCTGAAGACCTTTAGTGATGCCGACGCGTTAACTCGCACCCAACGTGACGCAAGCGTTGCTCTGCTGGCAAAAACCATGGGACTGCCGGAAAACGTGATTGCCACCTATTTCGATCATCGCCCACCAACGGTGATTACACCTGTCAGCGCCGAGACTGCGGCAAAACAGCAACAAACCGCTGACCTGTTTTATGACAACCATTTAGTGCCTAAGAAAGTCGATATTCGCACCCGCATCTGGCAACCATCCGCTACGGCAAAAGGAGATAAATCATGAGTCTGAATATGTTCTGGTTCTTACCTACCCATGGCGATGGCCATTACTTAGGCAGCAACGATTCGGCTCGCCCGGTTGACCATGGCTACCTGCAACAAATTGCCCAGGCGGCAGACAGAATCGGTTTTACTGGAGTACTGATCCCAACAGGGCGTTCTTGCGAAGATGCCTGGCTGGTTGCCGCTTCCATGATTCCGGTGACGCAGCGTTTGAAATTCCTGGTCGCACTGCGACCAAGTGTGACCTCGCCAACCGTGGCAGCACGCCAGGCCGCAACGCTTGACCGGCTTTCCAACGGTCGCGCTTTATTTAACCTGGTCACGGGTAGCGATCCGGAAGAGTTAGCCGCAGACGGCGTGTTCCTTAATCATCAGGAACGTTACGAAGCCTCCGCTGAATTTACCCACATCTGGCGGCGCTTGCTGGAAGGCGAAACGGTGGATCACGAAGGTAAACACATTCAGGTTAAAGGCGCGAAACTGCTGTTCCCACCGGTACAGCAACCGCGTCCACCGCTCTACTTTGGCGGTTCGTCAGATGTGGCGCAGGATTTGGCTGCTGAACAGGTTGATCTTTATCTCACCTGGGGCGAGCCACCCCATTTAGTGAAAGAGAAAATTGAGCAGGTTCGCGCTAAAGCCGCTGCACATGGGCGCACCGTCCGTTTCGGTATTCGTCTGCATGTGATCGTGCGTGAAACTAATCAGGAAGCATGGGATGCCGCCAACCGCCTGATTTCTCAGCTGGATGATGACACCATCGCCAAAGCGCAGGCCGCTTTTGCACGCACGGATTCCGTCGGCCAGCACCGCATGGCGGCGTTACATGGTGGCAAGCGCGACAATCTGGAAATCAGCCCGAACCTGTGGGCGGGCGTTGGTCTGGTGCGTGGCGGCGCAGGCACCGCGCTGGTAGGAGATGGCCCGACGGTGGCGGCACGTATTAATGAATACGCGGCACTCGGTATCGACAGCTTTATTTTCTCCGGTTATCCGCATCTGGAAGAAGCCTATCGGGTCGGCGAACTGCTGTTCCCACATCTTGATGTTGCGATCCCGCAAATTCCCCAGCCGCGCCAGATTCAGGAAAAAGGTGAAGTGGTGGCGAATGACTTCATCCCGCGCAAAGTCGCGCAAAGCTAAGGAGCCGCCAATGACCCCATCAACGCACAAACTATTGTTGAGACTGGCACCCTGGGTGCTGCCCGTTGCAGTTATCGTCATCTGGCAACTCTCTTCAAGCGCAGGCTGGCTCTCCTCGCGCATCCTCCCTTCTCCGGAAGGGGTGGTTCTCGCTTTCTGGAGTCTTTCAGTAAGCGGTGAATTGTGGCAACACCTGGCTATTAGCTCATGGCGTGCGGTGATCGGTTTCAGTATTGGTGGCTCTCTTGGGTTAGTACTCGGGCTGATCAGCGGCCTGTCGCGCTGGGGGGAACGTTTGCTGGACAGTTCGATTCAGATGCTGCGTAACGTTCCGCACCTCGCGCTGATCCCACTGGTGATTTTATGGTTCGGTATTGACGAATCAGCGAAAATTTTCCTGGTGGCCCTTGGCACGTTGTTCCCGATTTACATCAATACCTGGCACGGTATCCGTAATATCGACCAGGGTTTGCTGGAAATGGCACGCAGCTACGGGCTGTCTGGTTTTAGCCTGTTTGCCCAGGTGATTCTGCCCGGCGCGCTGCCTTCGATTATGGTCGGTATTCGTTTCGCCCTGGGCCTGATGTGGCTGACTTTAATTGTCGCCGAAACAATTTCTGCCAATTCGGGAATTGGCTATCTGGCGATGAACGCCCGTGAATTCTTGCAAACCGATGTCGTCGTTGTCGCCATTATTCTGTATGCCCTGCTCGGCAAACTTGCCGATATCAGCGCGCAATTACTTGAACGTGTCTGGCTGCGCTGGCACCCGGCTTATCAGTTACAGGAGGA
This sequence comes from Buttiauxella agrestis, assembly GCF_900446255.1. Lineage (NCBI taxonomy): Bacteria > Pseudomonadati > Pseudomonadota > Gammaproteobacteria > Enterobacterales > Enterobacteriaceae > Buttiauxella > Buttiauxella agrestis. Next base: position 3,275,343 of record NZ_UIGI01000001.1, read on the forward strand.
GAACGCATGAATACCGCTAGTTTAAATCAGGGTACTCCCCTACTACTGAACAGCGTGACTAAACGTTACGGCGATAAAACGATTCTTGATGAACTCGAATTGCATATTCCCGCCGGGCAGTTTGTTGCGGTCGTTGGACGCAGCGGCGGGGGTAAAAGTACGTTGCTGCGTTTGCTGGCAGGGCTGGAAAACCCTAACGGTGGTTCATTAATTGCCGGAAACGCCCCGCTACGCGAAAGTCAGGATGAAACGCGTTTGATGTTCCAGGATGCACGCCTGCTGCCATGGAAATCGGTGATTAACAATGTCGGCCTGGGGCTGAAAGGGAACTGGAAAGAGGCAGCGACGAAAGCGCTGGAAGCGGTTGGGCTTGCCAATCGTGCTAATGAATGGCCGGCCGCCCTGTCCGGCGGCCAGAAACAACGCGTGGCGCTGGCTCGGGCGCTGATTCATCGCCCACGGCTCTTATTGCTCGATGAACCATTGGGTGCGCTCGATGCCCTGACGCGCATTGAAATGCAGGAATTGATTGTCTCTTTATGGCAGGAACATGGCTTTACGGTGCTGCTGGTGACACACGATGTTAGCGAAGCCGTTGCGATGGCGGATCGCGTGTTACTGATTGAAGAAGGAAAGATCGGTTTGGATCTCACGGTTGATTTGCCTCGTCCACGTAAGCTCGGCTCTGTCCGGCTGGCCGAACTGGAAGCGCAGGTGCTGGAGCGTGTGATGAAACGGCAGGTGGTGGAAGAACCGGAGCGCGTGGTGCGCACCGGTTAGATTTATTGCCCTCACCCCGACTCCGATGAATCCCCTCTCCCTGAGGGAGAGGGTTAGGGTGAGGGTGGTTTTTAAGCCAGTGCTTTAGAAATCTTCTCGAACAAATCACCCGACAAGTTTTCCAGCCCTTTCAGCTGTTCCAGCGCCGCACGCATCATTTCCTGACGTTTCGCATCATAGCGTTTGAGTCGAATCAACGGCTCAATCAGACGTGAAGCCACCTGCGGGTTACGGTGGTTCAGCTCGCTGAGCATTTCCACCATAAACTGATAACCGCTGCCATCAAGCGCGTGGAATGCGGATGGATTAGCAGCTGCAAAAGCACCAATCAGCGAGCGCACACGGTTCGGGTTGCTCATGCTAAATGAACGATGGTTCAGTAGCTCGCGCACTTTGCTCAAGGTGTCTACTGCTGGGCTGGTGGCTTGCAGTACAAACCACTTGTCCATCACCAGACCATCCTGATGCCATTTCTCATCAAACGCAGCCATCAATTCTGCGCGACATGGTAACTGCGCAGCAACAGACGCGGCCAGGGCGGCGATAGAATCGGTCATATTATCAGCACTTTTGAACTGGTTACGCACCAGTTGCTCAGCAAGCTGTTTCTCGCCAAAGGCCAGATAACGCAGGCAAGTATTGCGCAGCGCGCGTTTGCCGATATCCGCATGCTCGACACGATAAGCATCAAGTTTGTTGGCGTTATAAACTGCCAGGAATTCATCCGCCAGCTCGTTTGCCAGCGTGCGCGTTAAGGCTTCATGCACGGCGGCGATCGCTTGCGGATCGATTTTCTGGAACAGTTCGGCAATTTCGTTCTGCGAAGGCAGCGTCAGAATTTCTGCCGCCAGCGCCGGGTCGATTTTCTCATCCAGTAGAATCGCTCGGAACGCATCAGCCACGTGCAGCGGCAGCGACAACGGTTGGCCCTGTTGGCTGCGGTTGACGTTCAGCTTAATGTACGTTGCCAGCAGACTTTGCGCCGCATCCCAACGGGAGAAATCGTTACGCGCATGACGCATAAGGAACGTCAGTTGCTGATCGCTCCATTTATATTCCAGTTTCACCGGCGCTGAGAATTCACGCAGCAATGACGGAACCGGCTGGAAATAAACGTTATCAAAAACAAACGTCTGCTCGTTCTGAGTCACATTCAGCACGTGGTGAATCGGGTGGCCGTTTTTCTGCAATGGAATCACTTTGCCTTCGTTGTCATACAGTTCGATATCGAACGGGATGTGTAACGGATGCTTTTCCTGTTGCTCGGCGGTAGGCGGTGTGTGCTGGCTGATGGTCAGCGTGTACAACTCGGTTTCCGGGTCGTAGTCATCACGCACGGTGACGACTGGCGTACCGGCCTGGCTGTACCAACGGCGGAAGTGAGACAGGTCAACGTTTGACGCATCTTCCATCGCCTGCACAAAATCATCGCAGGTCGCCGCACTGCCATCATGGCGTTCAAAGTAAAGTTGCATCCCTTTCTGGAAGTTCTCTTCACCCAGCAAGGTGTGCAGCATACGGATAACTTCAGAACCCTTTTCATACACGGTCAGCGTGTAGAAGTTGTTCATTTCGATAACTTTATCCGGACGAATCGGGTGCGCCATCGGGCTTGCGTCTTCTGCAAACTGTGCGGCACGCATAGTGCGCACGTTCTGAATGCGGTTGACCGCACGTGAACCGAGGTCGGAGCTAAATTCCTGGTCGCGGAAGACAGTCAGCCCTTCTTTCAGGCTTAACTGGAACCAGTCGCGACAGGTCACGCGGTTGCCGGTCCAGTTATGGAAATATTCGTGGCCGATAACGGCTTCGATATCGAGGTAATCTTTATCAGTCGCCGTTTCAGCACGCGCCAGCACGTATTTGGAGTTAAAGACGTTAAGCCCTTTGTTCTCCATCGCGCCCATGTTGAAGAAATCAACGGCGACAATCATGTAGATGTCGAGGTCGTATTCGAGACCGAAACGGGTTTCGTCCCATTTCATCGAGGCCTTCAAAGAGGTCATCGCCCAGCTTGCGCGGTCGAGATTGCCACGGTCAACGAACAATTCCAGCGCCACATCGCGACCGGAACGCGTTTTGAAAGTATCGCGCAGAACGTCGAAATCACCTGCCACCAGCGCAAACAGGTAGCAAGGTTTAGGGAACGGGTCTTGCCACTGTACCCAATGACGGCCGTTATCCAGCTCACCTTCGGCAATGCGGTTGCCGTTAGATAACAGGTAAGGATATTTGGATTTGTCGGCAATGATTTTGGTGGTGAAACGCGCCAGTACATCCGGTCGGTCAAGATACCAGGTAATATGGCGGAAACCTTCTGCTTCACACTGGGTGCAAAGCGCATCGCCGGAAAGGTAAAGCCCTTCCAGCGCGGTGTTGGTCGCCGGGCTGATTTCATTAACGATGGTCAGCGTGAAGGCTTCTGGCAGTGATTCAATAATCAATGCGCCCTCTTCCTGGCGGTAATCTTCCCAGGCGGCACCATTCACATCAATTGAAACCAGCGTCAGGTCTTCGCCGTCAAGACGAAGTGGCGCACCTGCTGCGCCCTGGCGGGTAATTTGACTAATAGCAGTGACCAGGGTTTTTGTGGCATCAAGGTCAAAGGTCAAATCGATATCGGTAATCGTGTAATCCGGCGCACGGTAGTCGTGGCGATATTTGGCTTGTGGCTGTTGTGTCATAAAAAACCTTATATATCATCCGTAAGTTTTCGGGGTTCAGTCTATTCCTGTTGCCCTAATGTTGCCACGCAGAATCATCATCTTTTCTGGGCTTCTCACGCGAATTGCTACACTTTTATAACAAGCGGCACGAATTGCCATCGACCAGAAAGTGTCCGTGTGTTGTGATCCGGGTTTAATAAACAGATAATCAGGGTATACTCCTGCGTCTTTTATCTGCTTAGCCCTTGATGGAAACGCTCCTGTGAGAGGATGCTGCAACGCGCCATGACACGACACGCTTCCCCGATTTTGCAAACGCTTCTGGATACTGATGCCTATAAGCTTCATATGCAGCAGGCAGTATTCCACCGTTATCACGACGTGAGCGTCGCCGCCGAGTTCCGTTGTCGTGGTGACGACCTGCTGGGTGTCTATGCCGATGCCATCCGTGAACAGGTGGATTTCATGCGCCACCTCACGCTCACCGATGAGGAGTTCGCATTCCTTGAAAGTCTGCCATTTTTTGAAGCAGATTATCTCGCGTGGCTGCGTACTTTCCGCTACGACCCCGCTCAAGTTCACATCCGCAATAATAATGGTCATCTAGACATTCGTCTGACCGGTTCATGGCTGGAAGTGATTATGTGGGAAGTGCCATTGCTGGCGGTTATCAGCGAGGTGGTGCATCAGCATCGTTCGCCGGGCGTGAACCCGCAAATGGCCCTCGAGCATCTGGAAGGTAAGCTGGTTGAGTTCAAAGAACTGACGGCTGATATCGATCTTTCCGCTTTCCGTTTGATGGACTTTGGCACTCGCCGCCGTTTTTCGCGTGAAGTTCAGGAGGCTATAGTCAGCCGCCTGCAACAAGAAACCTGGTTTGTCGGCACCAGTAATTACGATTTGGCTCGTCGCCTGGATTTAACGCCAATGGGCACGCAAGCTCACGAATGGTTCCAGGCGCATCAGCAAATCAGCCCGGTTCTGGCGAACAGCCAGCGTGCAGCTCTGCAAGCCTGGCTTGACGAATACCCTGATCAACTCGGTATCGCACTGACCGACTGCATCACAATGGATGCTTTCTTACGTGACTTTGATCTCTCATATGCCAGCCAATACCAGGGGTTGCGCCATGATTCCGGGGATCCGGTTGAATGGGGTGAGAAAGCTATCGCGCATTACGAGAAGCTGGGCATCGATCCCAAAACTAAAGTTTTGGTGTTCTCTGACAACCTCGACTTGCCGAAAGCGATTGAGCTGTATCGTCATTTCTGCGCCCGCGTTAATTTGAGTTTTGGTATTGGCACGCGCCTGACCTGCGATATTCCGCAGGTCAAACCGCTCAATATTGTTATCAAGCTGGTGGAGTGTAACGGCAAGCCAGTTGCTAAACTGTCTGATAGCCCAGGCAAAACCATTTGCCACGATAAAGCGTTCGTTCGGGCGCTGCGTAAAGCCTTCGATTTGCCGCAGATTAAAAAAGCCAGCTGATCCTGATAAAACCCATAAACAATATTCAACTTGTTTATGGGTTCCCTTCTTTATTGTATTTCTTCATCTGCTATACCCAAAAGATTTCGAGGTGCGGGAAGGCGGCAAACGAGTAAATCCCCAGGAGCTTACATCAGTAAGTGACTGGGGTGAGCGAGAGCAGCTAACGCACCTGCAACTTGAAAGATTAAGGGTATATTGATTTTTCTGCTTGTCTGTAGGCTCGCGACAGGTAACATAGATAACCCCCAATTGTGGGTAATTATTTTTTTGTCACTGACCATTTAATAGAGAGAAAACTATGAGCGTTGTGCCTGTAGCCGACGTACTCCAGGGCCGTGTAGCCGTTGACCAAGAAGTCACCGTTCGCGGGTGGGTGCGTACTCGAAGAGATTCAAAAGCTGGTATCTCATTCCTCGCCGTCTATGACGGTTCCTGCTTCTCTCCTGTACAGGCCGTCATTAATAATTCTCTGCCTAATTACAATGAAGATGTACTGCGCCTGACAACCGGTTGCTCCGTTGTTGTCACCGGTAAAGTGGTTGAATCTCTTGGTCAGGGCCAGAGCTTTGAAATCCAGGCAACCGAAGTCGAAGTTACTGGCTGGGTTGATGATCCTGATACTTACCCGATGGCGGCCAAACGCCACAGTATTGAGTATCTGCGTGAAGTGGCTCACCTGCGTCCGCGCACCAACATGATTGGCGCTGTGGCTCGCGTTCGTCATACTCTGGCTCAGGCGTTGCATCGTTTCTTCCATGAGCAGGGTTATTTCTGGGTGTCTACCCCGCTGATTACTGCATCTGATACCGAAGGTGCAGGCGAGATGTTCCGCGTATCTACGCTGGATATGGAAAACCTGCCGCGTACTGAAGCTGGCAAAATCGATTTCGATAAAGACTTCTTCGGTAAAGAAGCGTTCCTGACCGTATCCGGCCAGTTAAACGGCGAAACTTACGCCTGTGCGCTGTCCAAAGTTTATACCTTCGGGCCAACTTTCCGCGCTGAAAACTCCAACACCAGCCGCCATCTGGCTGAGTTCTGGATGCTGGAACCGGAAGTGGCTTTCGCCAACCTCGACGACGTTGCGGGTCTGGCTGAAGCGATGCTGAAATACGTCTTTAAAGCGGTGCTTGATGAACGCATGGATGACATGGAGTTCTTTGCCGAGCGCGTTGACAAAGATGCAGTGGAACGTTTACAGCGCTTCATCGAAGCTGACTTTGCACAGGTGGATTACACCGACGCAGTTACAATTCTGGAAAATTGCGGTCAGAAATTCGAAAACCCAGTTTACTGGGGCGTTGACCTTTCTTCCGAGCATGAACGTTATCTTGCTGAACAACACTTCAAAGCTCCGGTTGTTGTGAAAAACTATCCGAAAGACATTAAGGCCTTCTATATGCGCCTTAACGAAGACGGTAAAACCGTTGCTGCAATGGATGTGTTAGCACCAGGTATTGGTGAAATCATCGGTGGTTCTCAGCGTGAAGAACGTCTGGATGTGCTTGATGCGCGCATGGCCGAGATGGGTCTGAATAAAGAAGATTACTGGTGGTATCGCGACCTGCGTCGTTACGGCACCGTGCCGCACTCCGGTTTCGGCCTTGGTTTTGAGCGTCTGATTGCCTATGTAACCGGCGTTCAGAACGTTCGTGACGTGATTCCGTTCCCACGAACACCGCGTAATGCGAACTTCTAAGATTTGATTTTTACCCAGGCCAGCATTGCTGGCCTTTTTTCTGCCTGTGATAAATTCGTCTTTTTTCTTCAACGAAAGTTAAACAAACGTCAATTTCAACCCCATTTCGCAACTACCCCGTTACTAATTGTGTCTGCGAAACAGACAAACACAAATTAACCCTACTTTTGGCTTGCATCCTCATTTCGAGGATTGACTTAGCACATTTGGATAATTTTCACACAGAAGTCTGGACATCCAAAAATCACTCAAAGAATGTACAAGTGTAAGCAAAATATTCACTGAAGTTTAACTTATGCCAATTAAACATAAGTATTTCATATATATAGGATAAGAAAGGTGGAATTTTAGGCGAAGCGGCCAGGAAGTTTGAGATAGTTCACAAAGTTCCGTAAAATACATATTTAGTTACACATAGTTTCTTCTTGTAACTCACTCTCGATGTTTGTAGCACTTTCAGGCTAGCGAAACGGTTTCATGGATGGAAAGATGCCTGACAGATACAGAAAGACACCAAACTCTCATCAATAGTTCCGTACAGAATTATTGACGGCAGTGGCAGGTGTTACAAAAAAACCTAATGAGGGTAATAAATAATGATGAAGCGCAATATTCTGGCAGTGTTAATCCCTGCTCTGCTGGTAGCCGGTGCAGCTAACGCTGCAGAAATCTACAACAAAAACGGCAACAAACTGGACTTCTACGGTAAAGCTGTAGGTGAGCATGGCTGGACGACTAACGGCAACAGCACAAACGCTGACTCTACCTATGCTCGTATTGGCTTCAAGGGTGAGACCCAGATCAATGACCAGATGACTGGTTACGGTCAGTGGGAATACAACATGACCGCTTCCAACGCGGAAGGCGCTCAGAGCCAGGCTACTCGTCTGGCATTCGCTGGTCTGAAATTTGGTGACGCGGGTTCTCTGGATTACGGCCGTAACTACGGTGCAATCTACGACGTAGCTGCTTACACCGATATGCTGGTTGTTTGGGGTGGCGATTCTTGGGTTGCTACAGACAACTTCATGACTGGCCGTACCAATGGCGTTCTGACTTACCGTAACAGCAACTTCTTCGGTCTGGTTGACGGTCTGAACTTTGCTCTGCAATATCAGGGTAAAAACGAACGTAACAGCCCAGTTACTGTAACTTACGACGACACTACTGGTGCACCGCAGTCAGTAAGTCTGACCGGTAACGGCGCTAAAGCTAACGGCGAAGGCTACAGCACTGCTGTAACTTATGACTTTGCAGAAGGCTTCAGTGTAGCTGCTGGTTATGCAAACTCTGACCGTACCGATGCACAGCAAAACGCATTGACAGCTTCGACTCCTGCTGGTGTTCGTTACAACGGCGGCGCAAGCGGTGATCACGCTGAAGCATGGTCTACTGCTGCTAAATACGATGCAAACAACGTCTATGCAGCTATCCAGTATGCAGAGACTACCAACATGACTCGCGAACCAGATGCAAACTTCGCGAACAAAACTCAGAACTTCGAAGCTGTAGTTCAGTACCAGTTCGATTTCGGCCTGCGTCCATCCATTGGTTACGTTCAGTCTAAGGGTAAAGACCTGGTTGCACGTAATGGCTTCAACGGCGGCAATGCTGACCTGGTTAAATACGTCGAAGTGGGTACCTGGTACTACTTCAACAAAAACATGAACGTATACGCTGCATACAAATTCAACCTGTTGGATGACAACGCATACAGCGCTGCTACTGGTCAAGAAACTGACGACCAAACCACAGTTGGTATCGTTTACCAGTTCTAATTATCCCGCAACTTTGTTGCAAGGATGATTTAAAAACAGGGCTTCGGCCCTGTTTTTTTATGCCTGAAAAGATGAAAAAAATTACTTGTGACGGAGCCTGTTTCTTTTTGTTGCAAACGGTTGGCATTTGCTAAAACAGCAGTTAACCTGAGAGCGTTACTCCTTCGATATCAAAATGGAAACCCGTCATGTTTGAGAACATTACCGCAGCCCCTGCTGATCCCATTCTTGGTTTGGCCGATCTGTTTCGCGCCGATGACCGTCCGACAAAAATTAACCTCGGCATTGGTGTTTATAAAGATGAAACGGGTAAAACTCCGGTTCTGACCAGCGTTAAAAAAGCAGAGCTGTATCTTCTTGAGAATGAGAACACCAAGAATTACCTCGGTATCGACGGTATTCCTGAATTCGGTCATTGCACCCAGGAATTGCTGTTCGGGAAAGGCAACACACTGAGCGCAGCCAAACGCGCCCGCACCGCACAAACTCCAGGTGGCACAGGTGCATTGCGTGTTGCCGCTGATTTCCTCGCTAAAAACACCACGGCTAAACGTGTGTGGGTAAGCAATCCAAGCTGGCCGAACCACAAAAGTGTATTTAATTCAGCGGGTCTTGAAGTTTGTGAATATGACTATTACGACGCGCAAAACCATTCTTTGAATTTCGATGGCCTGGTTAGCAGTCTGCAAGCCGCGCAAGCTGGCGACGTCGTGTTGTTCCACGGCTGCTGCCATAACCCAACCGGTATCGACCCAACGGCTGAACAGTGGAAGGTCCTGGCTGAGATGTCTCAGGCCAAAGGCTGGCTGCCACTGTTTGACTTCGCCTACCAGGGCTTTGCTCGTGGTCTGGAAGAAGATGCTGAAGGCCTGCGTATCTTTGCTGCAAGCCACCAGGAACTGATTGTTGCCAGTTCATACTCCAAGAACTTTGGCCTGTACAATGAGCGCGTAGGTGCTTGTACGCTGGTTGCTGCGAATGCCGATACCGTTGACCGCGCATTCAGCCAGATGAAGTCGGTGATTCGTGCTAACTACTCTAACCCGCCAGCGCACGGCGCATCTGTTGTTGCCACCATTCTGAGCAACGAAGCGCTGCGGACTATCTGGGAGCAGGAACTGTCTGACATGCGCCAGCGTATTCATCGCATGCGCCAGCTGTTTGTGAATACTCTGCAAGAGAAAGGCGCTGACCGCGACTTTAGCTTTATCATCAACCAGAACGGTATGTTCTCGTTCAGCGGATTGACCAAAGAGCAGGTGCTGCGTTTACGTGAAGAGTTTGGTGTGTATGCGGTTGCATCCGGGCGTGTGAACGTTGCGGGTATGACGCCAGATAACATGGCTCCGCTGTGTGAAGCGATTGTCGCTGTGCTGTAAGCGATACGTCGATAAAAAAAGAGCCGCATTTAGCGGCTCTTCTCATTTTACCAGACCGGTAATTCGTCTTGCAGGAACGGGTTGTGCAGGCGCTCGTAACCAAGCGTTGAAAGCGGGCCGTGCCCTGGGATAAACGTCACATCATCACCCAACGGCAATAACTTACGCTTAATAGAGTCAATTAACGCGGCATGATTGCCCTGCGGGAAATCACTGCGCCCTACTCCGCCTTTGAAAATCACATCACCGGAAATCAGCAACTGAGATTGCGCATCAAAGAATACAACGTGACCAGGTGTGTGCCCCGGGCAATGCAACACCTGTAAGGTTACATTCCCCACTGACACGCTATCCCCTTCATTCAACCAACGATCGGGGGTCAGCGGCAGGCATTCTTCCAGACCAAACATTTGGCTTTGTGCAGGTAATCCCTGCAACCAAAATTCGTCCTCTTTTTCCGGTCCGACAACAGGAACGCCATAAAACTCAGCCAGTTCCGCAGCCGCACCAACGTGGTCAAGATGACCATGGGTAAGCAGGATTTGCGTGAGTTTCACGCCTTTCGCTGCAACTTGCTGTTTGATCTTTTCGGCTTCACCACCGGGATCAACCAACGCTGCCTGTTGTGTTTCTTCACACCAAATTAGTGAACAGTTTTGGCCGAATGCGGTGACCGGGATAATGTGATAGTTCATGACACTCCAATACCGGCAGCAATCGCCGGATTCCGTTGTTTTACCAGTGCCTTAGTGGCCCGGTATCAATATGCACAAAGTTGCTGCTTGGGTAGTATCCTACACCACCAGCGCGCATAGATAATGCTGCTTTGCGAACATTGCTTAACGAAATCCCTTCAATATGGAAATCCATGGCCTGGCCTTTGGTGTGATAGCTCTTTTTAGCTACACCGCGGCTGTGGGCACGTAATTCGTTATTGGTGTCGAGCGAACGATAGCCTGATACCAATTGCACCGGTTTGTTGGTCCCCAACAAGCCCTGCAAGCGATAAAGCTGATCAAACAATTTAGGGTCGATGGATTTCATTTTGTTCGCGCGATAATCACGGAAGAAATGATTAAGCCTTGCTAATTCGTCCTGAATATAGCCTTTACCATCGAAAAATTCGGCTTTCAATGACTCACCTGTGTGCAGGTTATTGAGAGTCAGAATGCGCGGGCGCGGTGTTGAGAGTGTGGCAAACGCTTGCGATGGAAGCAGAGCGGCACCTAAAGCCACGCCACCCAACGCCAGCAGCTTGCGGCGGTTTGCGTCAAATTTGTCCATGATGTCCAGGTCTACAGGTAAAAAACGATCGAATAATATGCACTTCAGGCGCACTGCCGGGAACCTTAACTGCCAAAACAATGCGAGTCAAGGCGCGCTAAACCCAGTAAAACCGGGGCCTGTAGGGGCCCCGATTGGGTTACGCAATTATTACGACCGCTAATTCATTAGAATTACTGCATTTACCGGATCAATAGTTCAGCTTTTGGAAGAATTTGTGCGCCAGATCGCGCGGTGAGATCATAATTGTAAATATCTGTACGGTACTGGGTGCGCCCATCTTCACCAACGAAAGCAGTCAGGTAGTAAAGGTTCACTGGGATGGTCTGACGAATGTTTACGTATTTCGTACTGCCGTCTTTAAGCTGGCTCGAAATCCGCGCATCGTTCCAGCCCGCATCCTGTAACAGCATATTTGCCAGTTCAGAAGCTTTGTTTACCCTCACGCAGCCTGAGCTCAGCGCTCTTGCGTCTTTCTGGAACAAGTTGTGATTTGGTGTGTCATGCAAATAAATCGCATCAGAACTTGGCATATTAAATTTATATCGGCCTAACGAGTTCTGCGTGCCCGGTTTTTGCTGGAAGCGGAAAGGCAAATTGCTGGCCGTGATGGTTTCCCAGTCAACGCGCCACGGGTCGATAGATTCGGCATTGTTACTCCAGCCACGCAGTACGCTATAGCCGTGTCTGTCGAGATAGCCCGGGTCCTGGCGCACTTTTGGCAGAATGTCATTCCGCGCAAGCGTTGGTGGCACGTTCCATGGCGGGTTAACCACCACATTATTGAGCGCACTGCTCATCATCGGAGTTTTACGATCGGGACGCCCAACAATCACACGCGAAGCCAATACTTCACTGCCGTTAAGGTAATAGCTAAGGGAATAGTTAGGAATGTTAACCATAATGCCGGTATCAAGTTTCTTCGGCAGCAAGCGCAAACGTTGAATATTTAACGCCACCAGCGATGCACGCTGCTGCGGTGTCACATTCAACCAGTCGCGTGTTAACGCACCAATCGCGCCATCAACACCCAGTCCCTGCCATTTCTGAAAACGCTTCACCCCTTCAATCAACTCTTTGCTATAGGCACTGCGAACAGCAGGAGCTGATTTCTTTTTCTTCCCGGCGACAGCATCTGGAACCTGTTGCACGGTCTGGTCACTGTCTAGCTGAATCGCTGACGGGCTAACCGCCGCGGTGGTATCTCCTTTGCCTGAGCGCTCAGGCAGAGGAATAGATGGCTCGGCTTGCAACATACCGGTACGCGCGAGAATTTCACGCAGGGCTGGCACGTCATTGCTCCACTGGCCAGGGCGCAGTGTTTCGCTCCCGGTCAATTGAGGCCACGGGCGCGAATCGCTCAGCAAGTGCACCAGCGATTGATGTAATTTGGCATATTGAGGATGCTGAGGCGCTAAAGTCTCAATAAAACTCACCAGCGTTCCTTGATCGACGGCCACCTGCCACTGGTTAATTACGGAAATTGGCGGGGTCTGCATCTTGTACGGCTTGGTGCTGTAAAGCCAGCGGTTGCCTTCGGTCGGAATACCGTACACAAATTGTAGATAGCCCATCATCGCATCAGATAACACGATGTCGCGGCTCATACCGGTAACAGAGGGGTCGGTTAGCAGCTCAACCCAGGTCGTAAATTGAGGCTGAATACCGGCTATGGCCAGTTCCGCGAGCTGTTGCTGGAAGGCCTTAACTGCATCGCGATTTTCCCACATCGGCTTCATTTCACGCGCGGCATAGAAGGCTGATAGTGCATTCAGATAAACCGGTGTGTAGCCCGCAGGCAGATGCGCGACGAGCTGAGAGCGGCTTTGCGCGGCTGACATACCGGTAGAATTAAGCGGGAGCACGCCCACCATCGTGGCGGTAGCGGTTGATTGTGGTAATGGCTGGTCAGGTGAGCTGGCTGGTTCAATGCTCACAGCAGAGCTGTCAGATGGAACTACCGCTGGCTCATCGGCCTGCGCCATAAACAGTGGAGCGAAACTGAGTGCCAGCCCGTAACCGAGCGCTGACAGTCGAAAACCGTGCGTTTTTTTTAGCAACATCCTTTGCCCCCTGTTTATACACGTTACATTCCCCCAGCTTTTAGCGCTGGGTTTTAATCTCAGTATATAAACAGCGAATATTATTTGCCCGTATAAATGTAAATAAAATTAAAGATTAAGAACTATCGAGAAAAGAAAACGCGGGCCGTAGCCCGCGATTATTTATGACGCATCTATTGTTCCGGCAACCGGTTCGGGAAGCGGCGGTGCAAAGCCTCGCAGCCCGACGACGTGTACGTGTTCATGGTTCTGAACAACCTTACGTACCAGCTTATAAGTGGTGCCTTTTTCCGGGCTGATGTTCTCTGGCGCCGCAATGATCAGTTGCATTTCAAGTCGTTCGCACAGCTCGAATAGCGTCGCAATGGACTTGGCATCCAGTCGTGCCGCTTCATCAAGGAACAGCAAACGGCATGGAGAAATGTCTTTTCCGCGTAGGCGGCGCGACTCTTCTTCCCAGCTTTGAACGACCATAACCAGAATTGACATCCCGGTACCGATAGCTTCCCCGGTGGATAACGCACCACTTTCTGCGCGCAACCAGCCATCTGAACCACGGTTAACTTCAACTTCCATTTCAAGATAGTTGCGATAATCCAGCAGTTCTTCACCAATGGTCTGCGGCGTGCGCTGGCCCATATCGATTTGCGGATTCAGGCGTTGGTACAGTTTCGCTAATGCTTCTGAGAAGCTCAGGCGGTTGCTGTTAAACAAATCCTGATGCTGTTCATGCTGTTCTGAAAGCACATCCAGCAACATCGCATGGGTTTCACGTACGTTCACATTCAGGCGAACGCTGTTTACCTGACCGAAGGAAACACTTTGCAGACCCTGATTGAGCATCCGAATACGGTTCTGCTCACGTTGAATCGTTTTGCGAATGATATTCGCCACGCTGCGGGAACTGATTGCCAGTTTCTGTTCACGTGAAGTCAGCTCTTCAGTCAGACGGCTCAGTTCAATCTCCATCTGCTCGATGGCTTCAACCGGGTCGTCAGTACGGATGATATCCTGGCGGATACGCTCGCGAAGATGCTGGTAGACGGCCACAAAGAACTGAATTTTACGTTCAGGCCGTTTAGGATCTTCAGACATACGCAGGACATCACGCAGATGTTCGTTATCTGCCACTGCCAGTCGCAAAGCACCCAATGCTTTATCCGAAATAGAACGCAGCTCGTCGCCGGTCACATACGCCAGTTCGCGGCGATGCAGACGACGCTCAACCCCGTTCTCTTTCACCATACGCATGACGGCACACCAACCCGCTTTCGCTGTCACAACCTGTTCGCGCATTTCAAAATAGCTGCGCTCCAGTTGCTTCAGTTTACGCGTCAGGTTGCTCATTTCCGCTTCACACATCGTCAGCGCTTTTTCAAGCTGGTTGCGGCGAGAGCGGTTGTTACTTAACGCAGTATGCAGTTCGTCGCGACGTGCACGTGCGCGCTCTTCCGCACCGAGATCGGCACGAACACCGATATCCTGTAACTCTTTATGAAGGTCGGTCAGCAGCTCTTTTTTGGTGTCAAAGGAGCTTTTCAGCGACGCCATTAGCTGGCTGAACTGACTCAATTGCTGGGCATGGCTACGCAGCGCTTCACGTGAACGAGTACGTTCTGCTTCGGCCTGCTCAAGACGGTTACGCAATTTTTCATTTAAATCGCTGTTGCCATCAAGCATAGCGGCTGAATCTGAGTAGCTAAAGTGTGCGCGACGCTGCACAACTTCAGTCAACGCAAACGCCTGCTGACGTGCGTCACGCTGCACTTGCTGCGCGTATTGATAATCTTCTTTTAACTGCTCGAACTGCTCCGGATCGCTTTGCAGCACCGAGGCTACAGCTTCGAGTTTCGCCAGCGGATTACCAAACTGATGAAGGAAACGAGCCGCTTCTTCCGCTTCGTCAAGACGCTCACGGATTTCATCACAACGGTCAGCCAGTGTTTCATCATTCAATAAACTAATACGCGGCAACAGGCGGTTGAGTTGATCAACGCCTTCTTTTGCCTGGTCATATTGCTGGCGCTGTTGCTGATTGTCGTTTTCATGGCTGTTGATAGCACGTTCAACTTCGCCACGACGGGTGTTTAGCTGACGGATTTCCGCTTCCGGGTCATCGTCAAATGCCACGCCCAAATGCTGGCCGATGAAGCGGCTGAATGACTGGTGCAAACGCTGAGATTTCTGAACATCAAATGACAACGTTGCGAAACGTTCCGCCAGAGTTTCACGTTCTGCATGCAGTTTTTCGAGACGATTTTCACGGGCCGCGCGACCAAACAGTGGCAACTGAGGCAAACGCGAATAGCGCCACTGGCGTTCGGCGGTTTTGACCAGAACAGCGGCATTCAGCTCTTCAACGGTGAAAACGCTGTCATCGAAGGAAGCCGGGTCCCCTTCAATTAAGTACAAGTCTTCCGGGCAATCTTCGAGGTTATCGAGTTGATCGCGCACTAACGATAAATCTGGCACCACAATGGCGTGACGCGATGGGCCATACAACGCAGAGAAGTACGGTGCGTCGTCGAGGCTGATATCGTCATAAATTTCTGACAGCAGCACACCGCCAAACCGTTCAGCCAGTGCATTTAAACGTGAGTCTTCAGCACCACCTGGTTGGCTCAGACGTTCGATTTCTTCATCGATGGCACGTTTACGGGAACCGACTTCATCACGTTCAACCGTGACTTCACGCTCGCGCTCAAGCAGTTGCTGCATGTATTCAGTAACTTGCTGGCTGCTCTCGAACTGCTCATGGCTTTGCTCACAAAGCTGAGTCAGGCTGGTTTGCGCTGCCAGCCAAATCGGTGCGCGCTGTTGCAGGCGTTTAATACGCGCCTGGATTTGCTCTTGTTCCTGACGCAAGTTGGCACGCTGATCGCTGGCATCAGAAACGCGTTGCTGCAAGGTTTCGATGCGCTCAGAAAGCTCGTCGTGCAACACTTCCAGATCTTCAGGATCGAAGTGTTTACCCTGACGTTTGCAAAACTCAGCAAACATGCGTTCAGCTTCTTGCTGCTCGCGTAGGCGCTGTTCGAGTTCGTTAAGACGAGCACGCAACGGCTGAACTTGTTCCATCAGGTGGCGCTGATTATTGCTGTCACGCAGTAGTTCACGCGCAACGTTCCAGGCATCACTACGACTCACCGGGCCATTAATGGCCGTCACCAGCTGATAAGCATGCTCAAACTGGCTGTGCGCCGTTTGCGCCACACTCATTTTCTGCTCAAGATTAAGCAGGTTTTCGGTGCTTTCCTGCTCTTTAGCCTGGAAGGTTTCCAGCCATTCTTCCGCACTTTCAGCGGTTAAATCTGGCAGATGGCACAATGAACGCGCACGCTCGAGCGCCTGCAACGCTTGTTGGTACTGAATCGCGCGAGTTTGCTGCACATCAAGCGCTTGCTGGTAGTCGGCAAGCTGATTTTTCAGCTCATCCACTTCCAGCTCTGCGGCTTCGGCGCGGGCTTCGTTTTCTTCTTGTTGCTCAGAGGCTTCAGCAACAATTTCATTTTGTTCTTCGAGGCGCATTTGCAGTTCATCGAGGTCAGCTTCATAGCGCTCGATTTTTTCCTGCTGGCGGATCGCCGTTTGCACCAGGTTCAGGTGGTCACTGGCTGCCTGGTAATCTGTTTCCAGATCCCCTTCCGCACCGCTGTGTTCTCCAAGCTCACGCGCCATTTCGACATGTTTGTATTGTTCCGCAGCCAGTTGCTTACGGCTGGTCAACAATTCACGGCGGAATTCGAGCGCTTTATCCAGATGAATGCGGCGTTCGTTGGCATGACGCATGTAGTCTGCGGCCACGTAATTGGTGGCTTCAGAAATCAAATGCTTAAACAAGTCGCGGTCTGATTGAGTGACGCGAATGGCTTCGAGCGTCATGCGGTTTTCACGCAAAGCCGCTTCCATATCCTGGAAGGCTTTACGCACGCCGCCGTTTTCCGGCAACAAGTAGTCGCGCAGTGAACGAGTGATCGCGCTGGAAATCCCGCCGTAGAGCGAGGCTTCAATCAGACGGTAGTACTTGCTACGATCTGACGCACTGCGCAAACGACGCGCCACAATGCCCAAATCAAACATCAGCGAGTGGTAGTCGGTAATCGAGTTGAACTGTTTAAACTGAACGCCGTCGATGGCCTCCACTTTATCTTTCAACTCTTGCAGGCTCAGTACGCGCGCCTGGCGTTCGTTGAGCGCTTCCGTCAGCAATTGTGTTGGCTGAATAGAAGTCGGCAAGCCCTGAATCGCAAACGGTTTGATGTCGACTTTGCGGTCGCGGCCTGCAACTTGTTGCAGACGCACACCGACCACGACACGTTGATGGCGGGAGTTGACCACGTCCAACAAGGAATAACAGACACCGGCTTTTAATTTACCGTGCAGACCTTTATCGCGTGAGCCAGATGTGGCCCCTGCTTCGGTGGTATTACGGAAATGCAGCAGTGTTAAATCGGGGATTAACGCGGTGACAAACGCCGCCATTGTGGTGGATTTACCGGCACCGTTACCGCCTGAAAGCGTAGTAACCAGTTCATCTAAATCAAAAGTACGCGCGAAGAAACCGTTCCAGTTTATCAGCGTTAGTGAGCGAAACTTTCCGCGTTCAATCATTCCTGTTCATCCTCCGCGTTGTCCTGAACAATTTGCGACTCTTCTGTTTCATCATTGAGTTGCAAACGAGTTTCTACCGGCATCGCCTCTCCATCACGGATCATGCGTAACTGCGCTTCACGCGCATCGTCACCGGCGCGCACATCGGCGCCAAAGCGGAATACGGATTCGGTAATACGGAATTTGCTGCTGTCATGCCCCATAAACCAGATCATGCCGAGACGGCGAAGACGGGTTAGCGAGGCACGTACTTTTTCTTGCAGCTTCTGGCGGTCCAGATCGGAGCCAGTAGAACGGTTATTCACAAGCTTGAGCAGCTTACTTTCATCCGCCAGCGTCAATAACTCGTCGTAAAGTTCAGCCTGAGTAAAGATACCTTCGTTAGCCAGGCGTTCCGGGCTGAGATACAGGTAACAAAGGATTTTCCCGACCATCATATCCAGCTCGGATAATACAGAGCGCGGAATCAGCGTGGTGGAGCGCGGACGCAAATAGAAGAAACCTTCCGGCGCGCGAATCAACTCCACATTATAGCGGGTGTAAAACTCTTCCAGTTCATCCTGGAAGTCCATCAAATAGGCATGATTATCCAGTTCATCAAGCCCAACGTGCCTTCCGGAGCGTAATTGGCTATCGAGTGCTGGAAATAACGGATTGGCCAACGCCTGTGCCAGTTTTACTGGCATCACTTTTTCAATATTTGTTGATGACATGCGCCTGTACCTTGGCTCCGTAATCGTTAATTGCCTGCCACTGTGGCGGCAAGCCAGTAAAGTCTGCTTCAGCCACACCCAGACGGACAGCCTGGTCGACTACGATTCTCGCCACATCGAAATGGCGGGCGCGTGGGTATTGCGCCAGATAGTCCCGCATTACCACACCTAAATCCAGCGGCACTTGTCTGGTTTTATAGACCTGAAGTGCAGCTTCAATCATGGCAGCAAGCTGTTCGCGGATTTCATTAAACTCTTCGAATTCCAGGTCGCTTGGCAGCTCGCCCATGACTTCATCGTCACGCAGCGTCATTTCTTCATCACGCATATCCAGCAGACGATCGGCGTTGGCGTAGGTCAGTGCCCAAGGGGCATCGAAATAGTTTTGTACCGAAACGCGCAGACGCTGCGCAAAAACACGGTTTTTATCCATGTCGATAGCGGTACGAATGAATTTATGAACGTGACGGTCATAGCCGATCCACAGGTCAATGGCCTGTTGGCCCCAGCTAACGATGCGATCAAGTTTGCTTTGCAGATCAAACACCAGGCGGTCAACAAAATGCAGATCATCACGCCCCAGAATCGCATCCTGGATGCGTAATAGATTTGCCTGAAGCTTGTCACCTGCGGCTTCAAGGGTGTCCTGCAACTCACGCAACGTACCGGAGGTTTCGGATAACAACATTTCGCAGCTGGAAATGGCCGCGCGCCAGTCTTTGTTCAGCAGTTGCGCGATATCATCTTTAACCTGTTGTTGGTGCTCATCCATGATGCGCTGGGTGAGATCGATGCTGTCAAAAATCTCGGCGACCGAGTATTTCAGTGGTGCAAAAACATTGCGATGCCAGTGGAATTCGTCACCACCTTCATCCGCTGAATCTGCCGCGCGCTTCAATTCGCCACCGACAATCGACAGCTGCATGGATAAACGCAAGGTCGAAAACTCGCGCTGGCGAATGTAGTAATCAGTAATACCAATACCGAGCGGCGTCAGGCGATAAATCGCGTTACCTTCATTGATTTCGCTGACAAAACGGTTGATTAAACGCTGGCGCACCATGTCATTGATGGCGTTATTGGCGCGAACGTTAATGGTTTCGCTGGTTTGGTCGAACCCTTCACTGACGTGACGGAAAGCGTCAATCAGTTCGCCTTCACTCATCTCACCGTCCAGGCGCTCACCGTTTAGGGTGGCGATAGCCAACAGGAACGTCAGGCGCTCTGTGGGAAGTGAAATCGAGTAGTCATTTTTCCTGGCCCAGGCAACCAGCTCCGGCACTGTCTGGGAAACATCACTCATAATTTTTCCTTGGCTCAAGCGGCTTGATAGCTGTCACGTGGATATAGCGGCCGAGACTCACAAAAGGTTCCTGGCGGCAATAACGCGTTTCCAGTTCAAGCAAATTCTCAAAACCATCGCGTTGTTTGTGCTTATCGCGCAAGTAATCGTGGAACACTCGCACACCGGTTTTCCCGGTTATCTGCCAGCCAATTTGCTCCAGCCAGTGGTACACCTGTTCTGGCTGTAGCGGATTGTCAGGCGACAGAGTCTTCCGCTTATTCTTTTTCATGCCCTGGAGAACATATTCGAAGTTACCGACAAACATATTTCTCATCAGTAAGCCGTTAGCATTGTAGAACATCAGGGATAAAGCACCGCCGGGTGCAAGGCTTTCCCACAATGTTTTCAGTACGGCCTGAGGATCTACGACCCATTCCAGCACAGCGTGAAACAATATCAGATCAACCGGCTTTTCCAAATGTTGACCAATATCCTGGGCGGAGGAATGTACGAAATGCATGTTCTCGCTCACACCTTTCTCACAGGCTTGTGCCTGAGCGCGAGAAATCATCTCAGCGGAAACGTCGCAGAGCAGAACTTCATGACCCCGCTGCGCAAGACCACAGGCAGTTTGTCCTTCGCCGCCGCCCGCATCCAGAACCCGTAATTTCTCAGGCATGGTGGACAGCAAAGCATCAAGATCTTGCCATAAGATAGCCTGGCGAAGTTGTCCTTTGGTTGTACCGTATATGTTGCGTGAGAACTTCTCAGCAATGTCGTCAAAATTGCGGTCACGCACGGGTACGGCTCCATGGGGGAAAAGGGATTATCCGAGATCGGTGGGTATTTTGGCACAGCTGCGCCAGGAATGAACCCGTCTGGTGTAAGATCACCTGCGTTTACCTGCTGTATGGCTAAAAAAGGACCCATAATTCATGCTTTTTATCCTGAAAAAATTTATCGGGGGACTGCTTCTGCCCTTACCTTTTTTATTATTGATGATGGGCGTGGCACTTTGCTTGTTATGGTTCACCCGTTGGCAAAAAAGTGCAAAAGCGCTGTTAAGCGTGAGTTGGTTAGTTTTGCTGCTGATTAGCTTACAGCCCGTGGCCGACAAAATGCTCAAGCCTATCGAAAATGCCTACCCGACCTGGCGCGGAAGCGAGAAAGTGGATTACATCGTGATTTTAGGCGGTGGCTATACGTGGAACCCTGAATGGGCGCCGAGTTCCAATCTCATCAATAATAGTTTGCCACGCGTGACTGAAGGTATTCGGTTATGGCAGGAAAACCCTGGTTCGAAGCTCATTTTTACCGGGGCAAGAGCGATGACAAATCCGGTCAGTACCGCTGAAGCCGGTGCCAGAGTAGCTGAGAGCCTGGGCGTTCCACGCTCCGAGATAATCACTCTGGACTCGCCAAAAGATACCGAAGAAGAAGCGGCTGCGGTGGAGAAAGCCATCGGGCAGCAACCGTTCTTGCTGGTGACTTCCGCCTCTCACTTACCGAGGGCGATGGTTTTCTTCCACAATGCAGGTTTGCATCCCCTTCCGGCACCCGCGAACCAACTGGCGATTGAGTCTCCGTTAAATCCCTGGGAAAGAATCATCCCTTCTCCAGTGTGGTTAATGCACAGCGACCGGGCGGGTTATGAAACTCTGGGACGCATCTGGCAGTGGATGAAAGGATCCTCAGGAGATCCAGGGAAGTAAATTTTTCGCAGCCACATCAAAGGCGGGTCGATTTAAGCGGCCCGTCTGTAGCAGTTGATCGACGCCATCCCACAAAACATATAGCCAACGCCGCCACAAGAATGACTCAGACACTGGCGCGCGTTGCAAATAATGCCACAGCAAACTCTCGGACTGCCCTGCTTCATACAAGCGGAATATTTCATATTCCCGCGGCGCCCAAAGCGTCATGCCCGGATTTACCATTGCCAGTAACTGATCGCTACGTCCATCTTTTAGCATGCTGCTGAGGGTAAAGTTGCCGTGTATCAACACGCAATTGTCGTTGAAATCTTCGAACAAACGCGGCAAGCATTCCCGTGTGCGGAACAGGATGCGCCGGTCCTGCATCGTCAGGCCATTATTCGGATATTGATTGATGGTTGCCCAAAGCGTTTCGACGCGCTGCCGGTACCATGAAGGCCAGATATTCTCTTGAGTGTTGTCGACATTCCCGACGCAGCCACGGCTGTCAACCCGGTGCCAGGCTAGCAGGCCTTCTACAATTTGATCTTTGAGATGCTCCCAACGATCTGGCGTGCGGGTGGGTGCTTCAACGGGTACGCCACGTAAACGCTCCATTAACAGCACATCCGGCCCAGGAGTGTCATCGTGAGTCACAACACCGTAAACCACAGGCATACGCACTGTGCCGGATCGTGCAAGCATCGACATTTTCCAGGCTAACTGAGCAGCAATGCCTGGGGTGCTAAAACTTTTTGCCAGCAGAGACATCGCATTCCCGTCGCTGTCATATAGCGACCACAGGGCGGTGTTTGGCTGTTCATTGATGCACTCAATCCGGCTTAGTTTTTCACCCAGCAGATGACTCAATTCCTTGCGTAGCAACTCCATGACTCATTACCCCTTACAACACTGGTGTTTTTATAATGAGCTTGAGAACGCTGGATGTCATCCATTCAGATCAAATTGACTGACGATAATAAAAAACCGGCGCTGAGCGCCGGTTTTTTAGAGAAGAAGAATTATCGCATCGCCTGACGAACGCGTTCCAAATCTTCCGGCGTATCCACGCCAATGCTCGGGATTTCTTTAGCGACCGCGACATGGATTTTTTCACCATTCCACAAAACGCGTAACTGTTCGAGCATTTCGATTTGTTCGAGCTGGCTAGGTTCCCAGGTCACATAGCGGCGGATAAAACCGGCGCGGTAGCCGTAGATACCGATGTGGCGCAGCAGAGAATCACCAATCGTTTCACGCGACTGGGCAAAGCGATCTCTATCCCATGGAATGGTCGCACGGGAGAAATAAAGCGCATAACCCTGCGCATCCATCACGACTTTCACTGCATTGGGATTGAAAGCTTCTTCCGCAGAGTCGATTGGCACCGCGAGTGTCGCCATTCCCGCCTGACTATTTGCCAGATTGAGCGCGACCTGGCGAATGATAACCGGAGGGATCATCGGCTCATCGCCCTGCACATTCACAATCACGGTATCATCACTAAAATTATATTTTTCAATAACTTCAGCAAGACGCTCGGTGCCTGAATGGTGATCGGCGCGGGTCATACAAACTTCGCCACCAGCTGCTTCAACCGCACGTGCAACATCTTCATGGTCGGTTGCAACGATGATGCGATCGGCACCCGATTCGCGGGCGCGCTCCAGAACATGCACCACCATCGGTTTACCGTTGATGTCTTTCAGAGGTTTGCCCGGCAAACGTGTAGAAGCATAGCGAGCAGGAATAATTGCCACAAAACTCATGGATTCGTCTCGTCAGAAGTCAAAACTCGAGCTTCAGTCTCCAGCAGCACTGGAATACCATCGCGCAGGGGAAACGCCAGGTGATCAGGTTTGCAGATAAGCTCCTGCTTTTCCTGATTAAAGTACAACTTGCCGTTACATACCGGGCAAGCAATGATTTCAAGTAATCGATGATCCATGGTTACTCCAGAATGGCTGCCATCAAAGGCAGCAGAATAACATAATTCACGGGCTTTCCGGGCTAATTTCCCAGCCTCCTCCCCAGGATGAAGCTAAAGCGGCGGGAATATTTCCAAGAAGAATCCGGATCGCATTTTGCCAGTGAGCAAAATCTGTCAGTGCCGAGTACAAGCCATTGATCAATGCCTGACTCGGTTTAACACCGTCTTCAAGATAGAGACTGATAATTTCCAGCTCACCGGTTTTACGATGCATTTTTGCATCTATACGCCCGACTAAAGCCCCTTGATGCAGTAATGGAAGCACGAAGTAACCGTATTTGCGCTTTTCAGCAGGCGTGTAGCATTCAAGGCGATAGGAGAATCCGAATAACACTTCAGCACGTTTGCGATCCCATACCACCGGATCGAAAGGAGAAAGCACCGCACTATGCGTGGCACGTAGAGTATTTTTCTCAGCTTTTTCCATTAATGGCAGCTGCTCATGATGCAGCCACATTTCACCAATACCCTCCACATCGACCCGAGTCACGATGCCTTTCTCTTGCCATTGTGCAAGCAGGGGTTTGAGCGAGATATTCTTTAGTCGGTAATAGTCGGCTAGCCATTCTGGCCGGAAAATTCCCAGACTACGGGCGCTATTCGCAAGCATTTGTTGCTCGGCATCTTGCTGATGAATGAGATGCAAATCATCATTCCAGTGCGGCATAACGCGTGAGGTGAGATCGTACACCCTTTGAAAATTACGTCGTTCAACCACCATAACTTTTCCGGCGGTGAACAAGCCTTCAAGGTGCTTTTTATGTGGCTTCCATTCCCACCACCCACTAGCACCTTTGCGCGGGTGTTCAAAATCAGCCGATCTAACAGGGCCGTTGTATTCGATATGGGCTAAAAGTTTTTCGATTTCCGCGGCATGTTCTACCATCCATTCAGGGCGATATTTCCAGCCCATCTTTTCTGGATTCAGCATCCGGTGGCGTATCAACGCGAAATCTTTTCGCGGCAAAAAGCAGGCTTCATGCGCCCAATATTCCATTAACTCACCGCTGAGCAGAGCATCATCTAACCAGCTTTGCGAATAGCTGCCTATGCGACTGAATAAGACGAGGTAAGGGCTTCGGGCAACAATATTGATCGTGTCAATCTGCAGCAGTGACATGCGAGAAATCGCAGCGATAACATCGGAAGGTTTAGGACGACGGCGAGGTTTTTGTAATAAACCCTGTGCTGCCAGATGAAGGTTGCGGGCTGCACGTAAAGTCAGTTGCGGTACAGACATGAAAGAGTACCTGTCGTCAGCAAACTTGAATTCTGGTGCGCGAACTTTCTTTTAGCGCACCAGCGCCAATAATGAGTGCAATAATTCATCGGCCTGAGGTTGCGCCAGATGCGCATCGACCGGTAAGTACCACCAGTTATCATGACCGTTAACGAAAGCACGACATTTCACCGCATCTTTCTCGGTCATTAACAAGGTTTGCCCCGTCTGAACGAGTTTCTCCACATCACTTTCGCTCAGTGCCTGGTGATCGCTAAGACTGACTGTGTGAACTGGATTTACACCACATTGCTGCAACGTGGCAAAAAAACGTGGTGGATGTCCAATGCCAGCCATTGCAACCACATTTGTCAACAGATCTACCGGGCGCTTTTCTCCGGTCAACAAATTGACTGCATCACCGGGATGGAGCGCCATCGAGATTTCTCCGGCTTTTGCAACACCGCCATTTGTGATAACGGCATCCACAGACGCCAGACGGCCTGTGCGTTCACGCATTGGCCCTGCCGGTAACCACCAGCCGTTGCCAAATCGCCTGATGCCATCAACAACCACAATTTCTTTATCACGCACCAGCGCGTAATGCTGCAAACCGTCATCGGTAATAATCAACTGTGGTTGTACTTTTTCCACCAGTATTTTTACCGCATCACTACGACGGGGTGCCACAGCGACTGCGGCACCAGTGCGCTGATAGATAAGTACGGGTTCATCACCCGCCTGGGCAGTGGTGGTGTCCGGGTTCAACAACAATGGGTAGGATTCTGCTTTGCCGCCATAACCCCGCGAGACCACCCCAACGCGAATACCACGCTGCTGTAGTTGCTCAACCAGCCAGATAACAACCGGAGTTTTGCCGTTACCACCCGCAGTCAGATTCCCGACGACGACCACTGGCACAGGAGCTCGCCAGCTTTTTTGTATCCCTATTTTATAGCTAAGACGAATAGCACCGCTCACCAGGCCATAAAGCCAGGAGAGCGGTAATAGCAAAAGATAGAGGGGAGATTTTCCCGACCAAATGCGTTCAATCATGAACCGAATTGCATCCGATGCAGTTGCGCATAGACTCCACGGTGCTCAAGCAACTCGACGTGAGCACCACGTTCCACAATGCGACCGTCCTCTACCACGACAATCTCATCAGCCTGCTCGATAGTTGATAAACGGTGAGCGATGACCAGGGATGTACGGTTTTTCTGCAGTTCATCCAGCGCAGCCTGAATTGCACGTTCTGACTCGGTATCCAAAGCAGATGTTGCTTCATCAAGAATCAGGATTGGGCTGTCGCGTAAAAGTGCGCGGGCAATAGCAATACGCTGGCGTTGGCCGCCCGAAAGAAGCACGCCATTTTCGCCAATGACGGTATCCAGGCCATTATCCATCTTACTGATAAAGTCCATGGCATAAGCCATTTGCGCAGCTTTTTCGATATCTGCACGAGAGTATTGTTCATTACGCGCATAGGCGATGTTGTTCGCAATCGTGTCATTGAATAAATGAACATTTTGCGAAACAAGGGCAACCTGATTACGCAGAGAAGATAAGGTATATTCACGAATATCCACACCATCAATCGTAATGTTGCCTTCCTGAATATCGTAAAAACGCGTCATCAGGCTGGCAATAGTCGATTTGCCCGAGCCTGAACGCCCAACTAGCGCTACCGTTTTCCCTGCTGGAATATTCAGGTTGATGCTGCGCAGTGCAGGCACATCGCGGCCAGGGTAAGTAAAGGTCACATCACGGAATTCAACGTCACCTTTAGCGCGTTCAATCACACGAGTCCCGGTGTCTTTCTCTTGCTCAGTATCGAGAATAGAGAACAGCGTCTGGCATGCGGCCATACCGCGTTGGAACTGTGCGTTGACGTTGGTTAATGATTTCAACGGACGCATCAGAGCAATCATGGAAGAGAACACAACCGTGATAGTACCGGCAGTCAGTGTTTCCATAACACTCGGGAAGCTTGCCGCATAAATGACGAAAGCCAGAGCCAGAGAAGCGATGAGCTGAATGATCGGGTCAGAAATAGACGATGCAGACACCAGTTTCATACCCTGCAAACGCATACGGTTACTGACCTTGTTGAAACGCTCGGTTTCAACATCCTGACCGCCGAAGATCAATACTTCTTTATGACCTTTCAGCATTTGTTCAGCACTGGTTGTCACTTGCCCCATCGTGTTCTGCATATTTTTGCTGATATTACGAAAACGCTTTGAAACAAAGCGGATAGCAAAAGAAACGATAGGTGCCAGCACAATCAGAATCAGCGAAAGCTGCCAGCTATACCAGAACATCAATACAAACAGGCCGATGATTGAAGCACCTTCACGGACAACTGTTATCAATGCGCTGGAAGAAGACGAGGCAACTTGTTCAGAGTCATAAGTGATACGCGAGAGCAGAGTCCCCGTTGACTGTTGGTCAAAGAACGCAACCGGCATCCCCATCATATGACTGAACAAACGACGACGCATGTTCATTACCACGTGCCCTGAAACCCAGGAGATACAGTAGCTGGAAACATAGCTCGTCACACCACGCAGCACCATCAGTGCGATAACAACTAAAGGCATCCATAGCAAAACCGATTTATCGGTTTTTCCAAAACCATCATCCAGTAACGGTTTGAGCAAAGACAGCATATAGGTATCACTGGCAGCGTTGAGGATTAACGCAATACCAGCCACAATCAGACCTGGCTTAAAAGGAGCAATCATCGGCCAAAGGCGGCGGAAGGTCTGCCATGTGGAAAGATCTTTATCGTTATGCATTCAGTAAACCAGCATTAGATGAAATAGCCGCATATTCTACCCATTATCCCGAGATACACCAAACCACTGATGATACCAACGGGGTGAAATTTGAGCTCTGAGGCTATTGATTTGCCATTTATCACTATTTATATCGATAGTAAGTTGGCCTGATTGCGCAGTGTCGTACCAGGTGTACCCCTGCGACTGGTAGCGTTTGACTACTTTTCCAGAAGGTAAATGCCATGCGTTATAGCGCGATGTTGAGGCAAGTGCCGCAGTTCCAGCGACCGCTCGTAGCAACGGAGCACCAGATGATGTACGACTGCCATGATGAGGTACCTGAATAATATCAGCATGTAAGATGCCCCATCGCCTCTTCAGCATAGCCAATTCTGCTTCAGCTTCCACATCCCCGGTTAATAAAATACGAAAATGTCCGTCGCTCACCATAACAACACATGAGCCATTATTACCGGTCAAAGTGGGTGAAACAGGTGGCCAGAGCACAGTGAATCGTAATTTCTGCCACTCCCATTTCTCACCTTGAAAGCAAGGATTATGCCCCGCCCAGCGTAGCGGGCTACGAATGTTTATAGCGGGCCATTCACGTTGCAGACTGTTTAACCCCCCGCGGTGGTCAAGATGTTCATGGCTTATGACAACTTGCTCGAGTGATAAATGATGCCAGCGCAACCACGGAATAATGACTTGTTGCGCGGCGTCACCGCCAGGCCAGGCATTCCCGGTGTCATATAAAAACACCTTTCCTTGCCTGATAAGGGCGATCGCTAGCCCATGCCCCACATCCAGCATAACCACCTGCCATGAATCATCTTTTTTCTCTACTCGCATTGTTGAAACAACCAGTGACAACATCAGCACTATTACTGATACAAACGAGCTTCGCCAAAGCGATAAACGATGGACAGCAACAATTAACCAACCACTTAGACTCAATGCCTGGAAACGCCTGTCCACAGCCAGCCAGCCGTCTGGCAGCAGGGATAAAACGGTAAATAACAGTGCTAAAAAGCGGTCAACTGCCCACCATAAATGTTCACCAATCCATGGAACATGGGTAAACACTAATCCTGCAAGCAGTAATGGGACAACCACAAATGAAATCAGCGGGACCGCAAACACGTTGGCAAACAGCGCACTGAGGCTGATTCCATGAAAGATAAAAATTTGTAGCGGCATCAGTAAAAGCATAATGCCAATTTGTAGGTGTAATAAAGAAAGCGGATATCGATAGAACCATCGCGCCGTTGCCACACTGCGCGGAAGCGGTATCCATTGATACCAAAAAATAAGGGCCGCCACGGCAAGAACCGATAACCAAAAACTGTCAGATAATACCGTTAGCGGATTGTAAATCAGGATACCGGCAATACAACACAACCAGACTTCCCATCCCGACCAGCTTCGGCCTTGCAACTTAAGTAATAACCAGATGTTCAAGCCAATCAATGCTCTTACTGCCGGAGGATTTCCGCCAGCAAGCCAGGTATAGACGCCCGCGGCAATGACACTGGCTATTAAGGGCATCCTGTAATGAATTCGATGGGCCGGAAAACTCAATTGCAGCAAACGCGCCAGTAACCAGCCGACCATGGCCGCCAGTGAAATATGCATCCCGGAAATCGCCATCAGATGGGCAGTACCACTCTGGCGCAATAAGTTCTTTTGTTCATCACTCACGCCTGAACGTTCACCAAAAGCCAACGCCAGAATGACCCCCTGATAAGGCAATGATTCGGTCACTCCCTCTACTGCAGTAAGCCAGTATGCTCGCAGGCTGCATTTTTCAGCGATTTGTTGCGCCGAAATAACACGCGCACTAAAAGGCTGATGCTGTGCAAGTGCGTATCTTTGGCTATCAAAACCGCCCTCATTAAGCTGGCCATGAACCGGGCGAAGCAGGACTTTCATGCGCCAGCGCTGCCCTGCGCACACACTTTCTGCCAGGTAAGTTCCCTGACTTCTGGTACCAAACGTTGGGAAAATGGATTTGCCTTCTACCGAGATTATTTGCAGCTCATGGTTCTGTTTTCCATCAGTGCGAGTCACCGTCGCTTCGACGACAACGGGTTTTGCCGCCCATCTTTCAAAGGGCTTAAGGCTCTGCCCTGCGCTGAAAAGCGCCCAGCCAAAACAAATCACAGTAATTGCAACGAAACGCATCAATCGGAATGGAATAAAAGCCAGGCACAGGGCGATGACAAACAGTGCAGCTATGACGTTGCCAGCAGGAATAGCAGGCAGCACCATTAAGGGGATAATGCCAATAATTATGCAAAAACACAGACCAATTAGATTATTCACAGAACCTCCTTGTTGAAGGCAGTCTGAGATATCTAATCATTAGAGTCAGCCTGGTTTTAATGACTTTCCGATGAGGGTTCCAGGGTTTTATGCTCCATAAAGTAACGCTCATGAATTTTGCGATTCTGCTCGAAAAGACAGATTTTAAGTATAAAAAAACGGCACCCTAAGGTGCCGTTCTTGAGGATCAAGTCCGAGGACTTAATTACCGTAAATGTTGGCGCGGTCACGCAATTCTTTACCTGGTTTAAAGTGCGGAACGTATTTGCCTTCCAGATCCACTTTATCGCCAGTTTTTGGATTACGTCCGGTGCGAGGTGCGCGATAGTGTAAGGAAAAACTGCCGAAACCCCGGATTTCAATACGCTCACCTTGGGCGAGAGTAGAGGCCATATGCTCCAGCATCTCTTTCACTGCATCTTCTACAGCTTTCGCCGGGATGTGAGATTGCGAAGTTGCAAGTCTTTCTATCAATTCTGACTTGGTCATGATTCCTCCGGTTTCCTTTCAGGAAAATTAACTTACAGCTATCAATCGAACAAGGGCGGCCGTAGCCGCCCTGATTTAGTGCTCAGACGATTACTCGCCTTTAGCTGCTTTGAATGCTTCAGCCATAGCGTTAGAGAAGTTCGGTGCATCTTCCTGTTTGTTGTTAACAGTAGCGATTGCATCTTTCTCGTCAGCTTCGTCCTTAGCACGAACAGACAGGCTCACAACACGGTTTTTGCGGTCAACGCCGGTGAATTTAGCTTCAACGTCGTCGCCTACGCTCAGAACCAGAGTTGCATCTTCAACGCGGTCACGGGAAGCTTCAGAAGCACGCAGGTAGCCTTCTACGCCATCTGCTAATTCAACTGTAGCACCTTTCGCGTCAACTGCTGTTACTTTACCAGTAACGATAGTACCTTTCTTGTTCAGTGCAACGTAGTTGTTGAACGGATCTTCTGCGAGTTGTTTAACACCCAGGGAGATACGCTCACGCTCTGCGTCAACTTGCAGAACCACAGCCGCGATTTCGTCGCCTTTCTTGTATTCACGAACTGCTTCTTCGCCTGCAACGTTCCAGGAGATATCAGACAGGTGAACCAGGCCGTCGATGCCACCATCCAGGCCGATGAAGATACCGAAGTCAGTGATTGACTTGATTTTACCTTCAACGCGGTCGCCCTTGTTGTGGGTTTCAGCGAACAGCTGCCATGGGTTAGATTTGCACTGCTTCAGACCCAGGGAGATACGACGACGTTCTTCGTCGATATCCAGAACCATAACTTCCACTACATCACCAACGTTAACAACTTTGGATGGGTGGATGTTTTTGTTGGTCCAATCCATTTCGGAAACGTGAACCAGGCCTTCAACGCCTTCTTCGATTTCTACGAAGCAGCCGTAATCAGTCAGGTTAGTCACGCGACCAGTCAGTTTGGTACCTTCTGGATAACGCTTAGCGATTGCGACCCATGGATCTTCGCCCAGTTGTTTCAGACCCAGAGACACACGAGTACGCTCACGGTCGAACTTCAGTACTTTAACGGTAATTTCATCGCCAACATTCACGATTTCGCTTGGATGCTTAACGCGTTTCCATGCCATATCAGTGATGTGCAGCAGGCCGTCAACGCCGCCCAGATCAACGAATGCACCGTAGTCAGTAAGGTTCTTAACGATACCTTTAACTTCCATGCCTTCTTGCAGGTTTTCCAGCAGTTGATCACGTTCTGCGCTGTTTTCGGATTCGATAACTGCACGACGAGAAACAACAACGTTGTTACGCTTCTGGTCCAGCTTGATGACTTTGAACTCAAGCTCTTTGCCTTCCAGGTGCAGAGTGTCACGTACCGGACGAACATCTACCAGTGAACCTGGCAGGAACGCACGAATACCGTTCAGCTCTACAGTGAAGCCACCCTTAACTTTGCCGTTGATGATACCGACCACAGTTTCAGCTTCTTCGTAAGCTTTTTCCAGCGTGATCCAAGCTTCGTGACGCTTAGCTTTTTCACGGGACAGCAGAGTTTCGCCAAAGCCATCTTCAACAGCGTCCAGAGCAACATCAACTTCGTCACCAACCTGGATTTCCAGTTCGCCAGCAGCATTTTTGAACTGCTCTACAGGAATTGCAGACTCAGATTTCAGACCGGCGTCAACCAGTACGATATCTTTGTCGATAGCAACTACTACGCCACGAACGATGGAACCCGGACGGGTTTCGATTGTTTTCAGGGATTCTTCAAAGAGTTGAGCGAAAGATTCAGTCATGTTGTTAATCTTCAAGGTTCTTTAGTTTAACGTCCATTTAGCATCCCGCCGAATGGGGTTGTTTCACATACCCCGCCATTGGCTCCATGCCGACAGGGTTTAGGTTACAGGGGTAAAAAACTACCCGATATGTCAGGATACCACTATGGCAATATCATGACAAATATGACAAAACACACACCAGCACAATATTAACTATTGTGCTGGTGTTAAAATTTTCTGCGCATAAGTCAGCGCTTGTTTGATGACTTCTTCAATCGACATACTGGTTGAATCCAGCACCAACGCATCTGCGGCTGGCACTAACGGTGCTACTGCACGGTTACGGTCACGGTCATCACGTTCTTTAATTTCTGCCAAAAGGCGCTCAAAGTTAACACTAAAGCCCTTTTCCTGCAACTGTAGCATACGCCTGTGCGCACGCTCTTCGGAAGAAGCATCGAGGAATATTTTTACTGGCGCATCAGGGAAAACAACCGTCCCCATATCACGACCGTCAGCAATCAGACCAGGCGCTTCTCTGAAGGCACGCTGGCGACGCAACAAAGCTTCGCGAACACGTGGGAAAGCAGCGACTTGAGAAGCAGCGTTGGCAACTTCCTGAGTACGGATTTCAGCGCTGACATCTTCGCCTTCGAGGATAACTTCCAGATTGCCATTGTTGGCAACAAAGCGCACATCAAGGTGAGCGGCCAACGGAACCAACGCATCTTCAGAGGTCACATCAACCTGATGATGCAGGGCCGCTAATGCAAGCACTCGATAAATCGCTCCAGAATCAAGCAGATGCCATTGCAACGCTTCCGCCATGGCTTTACAAAGCGTGCCTTTACCTGCGCCGCTTGGGCCATCAATCGTTATTACCGGGGCGGGTGCCGTCATCTTACTCTCCTCTCGCTGGAATTGCGGACCTGAAATAGAAACGCCGCGTATTATACGCCGCCAGAACCCTGACCGTTATCTTTCGTGCCAATTATCGTCGTTAATAGGGCTGAGTGTAGAAGAATTGCGCGAATTGAGACAGGGCTGGGAAAAACCAGCCCTAAAATCAGAGAGGTAGATTATTTTTTATCAGCTGCTATGCGTTCGCGAATATGCTGCGCACGTTCCGTTGAAGGTGGATGTGAATCAAACATAGATTTTGCTGTTCCGCTCAGCGTTGCCAGTTTATCAAAACTGCTGGCAAGACCTTGGGTACTGATTCCGCGTTTTTTCAGCAAATCATATGAGAAATCATCCGCTTCAGATTCTTCACTGCGCGAGAATGTTGCATTGATGACCCCTTCAGCCAGATCACCCAATTGCGATTGAGATAGCTGCGAAGCGACACCACTGGTTGCTGAGACTGCATCACGAGCGGCCATTGTCGCATACGCCGTTTGCATTTTTTCTCGAGTGTGACCCAACGCAACGTGTCCCATTTCATGGCCCAAAACGCCTTCGACTTCATTATCAGTCATCATATCCATCAGGCCGCTATACACACGCACACAACCGTTAGCCATTGCCCAGGCATTCACATCACTGGTCAAATACACTTTGTAATTAACAGGGGTGCCATTAATTTGATTTCCCAGAGCCCTGGCGATTTTATTCAGGCGTTTAGTGTATTTGCTGGATTTCCCAGCCACTTGATTTTCGCTGTCCGACTGCTTGCAGGAAGCATTCGACATCGCTTTTACATCGGCATCAGAAAGCGTTGCCGCTTTATAGGCCGACATTCCTGACGAAGCCAGTTTATCGCCATTGAGATTCTGGCAGCCCGCCAGTGTCCCCGCCATTAATACTGCCAGTGCTGCCATTTTTAACGTCTTCATAGTTATCTTCCATTGATGAGCTATACATGAAACAAATCATTGAGTTGTCGATCACATCGGAAGGGAGATTAACAGCGGTACACGCTGGTGCAATAAAAGCAGGGGTATGAAAACGGAGTTGAAATTAAGCGCGGGGTTGATACTAGCGGTGCAGTTAAAATAGGCTCCGGCACACGCTGTGACCGGAGCTATAAGGCTGTACGCTACGCGAGAGTGCTGATGCGTGCTAATTGTTCAAAGTAGTCCGGGAAGGTTTTGGCTGTACATTTCGGGTCAAGAATCGTGACCGGTGTGTCCGACAATGCCACCAGCGAGAAACACATCGCCATGCGGTGATCATTATAAGTCCCGATTTCTGCAACTTGTAACTGAGCGGGGGGAGTCACAGTGATGTAATCTTCGCCCTCTTCCACCACCGCTCCAACTTTGCGCAACTCTGTGGCCATTGCGCTCAGGCGGTCAGTCTCTTTCACGCGCCAGTTATAAATATTGCGCAAAGTTGTAGTACCTTTAGCAAACAAAGCCGCAGTTGCAATGGTCATCGCTGCATCAGGGATATGGTTCATATCCATATCAATAGCGTTGAGTTCTCCGCGTTCGCAGGCGATGAAATCCTCTCCCCACGTCACTT
This sequence comes from Buttiauxella agrestis, assembly GCF_900446255.1. Classification (NCBI taxonomy): domain Bacteria; kingdom Pseudomonadati; phylum Pseudomonadota; class Gammaproteobacteria; order Enterobacterales; family Enterobacteriaceae; genus Buttiauxella; species Buttiauxella agrestis. The sequence continues at coordinate 3,309,807 of NZ_UIGI01000001.1, forward strand.
TTGCACCCATTGCTTCGAGCACATCAGCAAAGCGAATATCACCCTGGACGCTATTGCGCCCGATACCGGTCACTTTTACCGTGCCGCCTTTAATGGCACCAGCTGCGAGGAAATAGGACGCAGATGAAGCATCACCTTCCACCAGATAAGCGCCAGGTGAGGTGTACTGTTGGCTGCCACGAATCACAAAACTACGGTAATCCCGGTTTTCAACTTCTACACCGAAGGTTTTCATCAGGTGTAGTGTGATGTCGATATAAGGTTTCGATACCAACTCACCTTTAATGGTGATTTCGGTGTCGTTTGCTGCCAGCGGCGCCGTCATTAAGAGTGCGGTCAAGAACTGACTGGAAACACTGCCATCGACTGAAACCTGCCCGCCACTAAAACCACCACGCAGACGCAACGGCGGATAGTTCTCTTGCTCCAGGTAATCAATCTGTGCGCCGCCCTGGCGTAAAGCATCAACCAAATGGCCGATTGGGCGTTCTTTCATTCGCGGTTCACCCGTCAGCACGATGTTGTTACTGCCCAGACACAATGCTGCCGCCAGTGGGCGCATTGCTGTACCCGCATTACCTAAAAACAGTTCCAGCTCACCTGAGGCTTGTAACGGGCCACCCATTCCTGTGACTTCACAACGCGTACGATCGGCGGAAAGTGTATAACTCACCCCCATGGCTTTCAGCGCGTTAAGCATGTGACGCACATCGTCACTATCCAGCAAATTAGTCAGTTCGGTAGTGCCATTAGCCAGCGCTGCAAGTAGCAGTGCTCGGTTAGAAACACTTTTTGAACCTGGGAGGTTAATTGTGCCGTCGACCAATGCGATGGGTTGTAACGTCAGGGATTCCAGCATGGGGAAAATACTCTCAACTCAAAACAGAATAAAAACCCCGCGAAGCATGTCGCGGGGATAATCACAACTAACAGCAATTAACCGTGGCGACGTTCAAAATCGACCATAAAGTTGGTTAATGCTTTAACGCCTTCAAGCGGCATGGCGTTATAGATAGAGGCACGCATCCCACCGACAACGCGGTGGCCTTTCAGCGCATGCAGACCCGCAGCAAAGGACTCTTCGAGGAACAGTTTATCCAGTGCGCTGTCTGCCAACTGGAATGGCACGTTCATGCGTGAACGGTTCGCCGAAGCAACATCGTTACGATAGAAATCGCTTTTATCAATCACGCCGTACAACAGTTCTGCTTTCGCCCGATTGATTTTATCCATCGCTTCAACGCCGCCCTGCTCTTTCAGCCATTTAAACACCAGACCTGAAAGATACCAGGCGAAGGTTGGCGGGGTGTTAAACATAGAATCATTGTCATTAAGCACGGTGTAATCAAGAATCGACGGGCACGCTTTATGCGCCTTACCGAGCAAATCTTCACGCACGATGACCAGCGTCAGACCCGCCGGGCCGATGTTCTTCTGCGCGCCAGCGTAAATTACGCCAAAGCGGCTAACGTCCATCGGATGCGACAAGATAGAGGATGAGTAGTCAGCAACAACAACGGTGTCGCCAAAATCTGGCGCTTCATGAATAGCAATGCCATCAATGGTTTCGTTTGGGCAGAAATGCAGATAAGCACTGTTTTCAGAAACTTGCCATTCGCTCATCGGTTTGATGGCGCGCAGACCGTCAACAGTGACTTTGGCATCAATAACATTGGGGTTGCAGTATTTATGCGCTTCTTTTACTGCACTGCTCGCCCAGTAGCCTCCGTCAACGTAGTCAGCGGTAGTTTTGTCACCCAGAATATTGAGTGGAACGCCCGCGAATTGACCGCGACCACCACCGTGACAGAATAAAACTTTGTAGTTCGAGGGGATTTGCAGCAGATCGCGAAAATCTTTTTCAGCTTCTTCAGCAACCTGAATAAACTCTTTACTGCGGTGGCTTATCTCCATTACGGAGGTGCCTAAACCTTGCCAGTCACAGAGTTCATTTTGTGCACGACGAAGTACATCAGCCGGTAGCATCGCCGGGCCGGAACTAAAATTGTATACCTGAGTCATTTCCCCTCACCACGCTTAGAGTCATAAGTTTTACCACATATTCGGTTTTATCATTGAGATGCTGAGGCTGCAATGGTTAATACGGCATGGTGCGGTAATGTGCGCAAAATCACACAACAGAATCAACTAATCGTTGAATTAAACACCCGATAAACGCCCGTCAGGTGACTCGTGTTGCCGTGCTGGCTTTGACCCATTGATGATGTTTACAGCGTGGACAGAGAGTTTTTGTTCCCGCGTTTAACGTCACTACTTCACTACATCGAATACAGGCGTATTCCCCATCCTCCGGAACCCTCTCGAAGCGCTCGCTACAATACTCAGGCAATATAGATAAACCCGGCCTGACCAACTCATCCGGGAAGTAATAGACGCTAATCTGTCCGTTAGTTTCTAATATCGCCAGCCGAACCTGCCCCAAATGCTCTACGCCATGTAGGCGTAGTTCCATGAAGAACTCAAATTCGGTCATGTTTTGAGCCTTCATTTTTTCCCAGGCAAACTCACCTTCTTCTATAATTACCGCGGGTTTTCCTTCCAGCAGATTTTCAAGTTTTTCACTGTGGCTCATCAACCACATCGCCAGACGATATAAGCATGCGAGAGTCATGAATACGACGAAAACAGGCAGCATCGGCACATCGTCATAAAACGCCACATCACCTGCCGCTGAGCCAAGAGTCAGGATTATCAACACTTCAAACAACGACATCTGCCTTACGCCACGCCGCCCGGTTATCTTTAAAAACAGGAACACGAGTACAAAGGTGTAAAGGCTACGAAAAGCCACTTCCCACAGAAAATCTAAAGGGACTTTGTCTAGCGCCATCCGCTGGAGATCAAAACTCTTCATTTATACCGCCATAACAGTAGGTTACTGACAATAAGCATAGCCTGTTATGCTAAGGCCGCCTGCTTGCCGCTGGCGATAGCGTCAGTTGGCTAAAACCCGTATCATTGCGCGCTTTGCGTACGACAAAAGTGAAACCTCATGACTCAAACCTTTATTCCTGGCAAAGATGCCGCTCTGGAAGACTCCATCGCTCGCTTCCAGACCAAACTTGCCGATCTTGGCTTTAATATAGAAGAAGCCTCCTGGTTAAATCCGGTCCCTAACGTCTGGTCCGTTCATATTCGTGATAAAGACAGCGCACTGTGCTTCACCAATGGTAAGGGTGCGACTAAAAAAGCAGCGTTAGCATCCGCGTTGGGCGAATATTTCGAACGCCTGTCGACCAATTACTTCTTCGCTGATTTCTGGTTGGGCAAAACCATTGCCAATGGCCCGTTTGTGCATTATCCAAACGAGAAGTGGTTCCCGATTCCTGAAGACGAGCAGTTGCCAGAAGGTATTCTCGACGACCATCTGCGTGCGTTCTACGATCCTGAAAACGAAGTCACCGCAGGCATGCTGATTGACCTGCAATCAGGTAATGAAGATCGCGGGATCTGCGCCCTTCCATTTACCCGTCAATCCGATCAAGAAACGGTCTATATTCCGATGAACATCATCGGGAATTTGTATGTTTCTAATGGGATGTCTGCAGGGAACACCGCAAACGAAGCCCGTGTTCAGGGACTTTCTGAAGTTTTTGAGCGTTACATTAAAAACCGCATTATCGCGGAAAGCATTAGCCTGCCGGAAATCCCACAGGAAGTGTTGGCTCGCTATCCTGGTGTGGTTGAATCCATTGCCACGCTGGAAGCTGAAGGTTTCCCAATCTTCGCTTATGACGGTTCGTTGGGCGGCAAATATCCGGTTATCTGCGTTGTGCTATTCAACCCAGCAAACGGAACCTGTTTTGCTTCCTTCGGTGCGCATCCTGATTTTGGTGTTGCGCTAGAGCGTACCGTGACTGAACTGCTTCAGGGCCGCGGTCTGAAAGACCTGGACGTGTTCACTCCGCCTACTTTTGATGACGAAGAAGTGGCCGAACACGCGAACCTGGAAACTCACTTCATTGACTCAAGCGGCCTGATTTCCTGGGATATGTTCAAGCAGGATGCTGACTATCCGTTTGTTGACTGGAGTTTCTCCGGCACAACAGAAGAAGAATTCGCCACTTTGATGGCCATCTTTGACGCAGAAGATCAAGAAGTGTACATCGCCGATTACCAGCATCTGGATGTTTACGCTTGCCGTATCATCGTGCCTGGAATGTCCGATATCTATCCCGCGGAAGATTTGCTGCTTGCCAATAACAATATGGGTTATCACCTGCGCGACACCATTCTGGCGCTGCCAGGAAGTGAGTGGGAAAAACAGGATTATCTGGGTCTCATCTCGCAGTTAGATGAAGAGGGTCATGATGATTTCACCCGTGTGCGTGAACTGCTCGGTCTGGCTACCGGCAAAGACAACGGTTGGTACACCCTACGTATTGGCGAGCTCAAAGCTATGCTGGCATTAGCGGGTGGTGATACCGAACAGGCGCTTATCTGGACTGAATGGACAATGGAGTTCAACGCCTCTATTTTCAGCCCTGAGCGTGCGAACTACTATCGCTGCCTGCAAACCCTGCTGTTACTGGCGATGGAAGAAGACCGCCAACCACTGCAATATCTGAATGGCTTCGTACGTATGTACGGCGCAGAAACAGTCGAAGCAGCAAGTGCTGCGCTGAGCGGTGAAGCACCATTCTATGGCTTGCAAGCTGTAGACAGCGATCTGAAAGCTTTCCCAGCCCATCAGGCATTGTTAGGCGCGTATGAAAAACTGCAACGCGCAAAAGCGGCTTTTTGGAAATAAAGTAATAAACCATGAGTAAAGGTACGTAAACCATAAGGTTTACGCTATATTACGGGGCTATTTTTATTGCCCCGTGTTTTTATTGTCACCGCAATAATTTCATATGTGACTCAATAGTTAAATATTAGTAAAATATTATTATTTTAAAACAATAAATATTGTTGCCAAATTATAGAAATACTCCATTCTAATTAACCTGACACAGGAGCGCCGAGGTTAAATATCAAATTACATTATAAACTTTAAACTTTATTTTTATAAACAAAATCAATCACTTATGCTGAAAAACGGGTAAACACCTGCTGTTTTCAGGCCTATAAGCTTGGCGAGATATGATCCATATCAATTTTTACTCTATAATGCTTTGTTAGTATCTCGTCGCCGAATTAAATAAGAGAGAGTTAGTGTGAAAGCTGACAACCCTTTTGATCTATTGCTCCCAGCCGCTATGGCGAAAGTCGCCGAAGATGCTGGCGTCTATAAAGCAACAAAACACCCGCTGACCACGTTTTATTTAGCGATAACTGCGGGCATGTTCATCTCGATTGCCTTTGTCTTTTACATCACTGCTACCACGGGTACTGCGACCATTCCATTTGGGATTGCAAAACTGATTGGTGGTACTTGCTTCTCCTTAGGGCTTATCCTTTGCGTCATCTGCGGTGCCGACCTTTTCACCTCCACGGTGTTAATCGTTGTTGCGAAAGCCAGTGGCCGCATTACATGGGGTCAACTCGCAAAGAACTGGATTAACGTTTATATCGGTAACCTTTGTGGCGCTCTGATGTTTGTGGTGTTGATTTGGTTGTCAGGTATGTACATGACAGCAAACGGTGCGTGGGGGCTGAATGTGTTACAAACAGCAGACCACAAGATGCATCACACATTTATTGAAGCTGTGTGCCTCGGTATTTTAGCTAACCTGATGGTCTGTCTGGCTGTCTGGATGAGCTACTCCGGTCGCAGTTTGATGGACAAGATGTTTGCTATGATCCTCCCGGTCGCCATGTTTGTTGCTAGTGGTTTTGAGCACAGTATCGCAAACATGTTCATGATCCCGATGGGTATTGTAGTACGCAACTTTGCAAGCCCGGAATTCTGGACCGCAGTTGGGTCGTCTCCGGACAATTTTACACACTTAACCGTGTTGAACTTCATCACTGATAACTTAATCCCCGTGACTATCGGGAACATCATCGGCGGTGGTTTACTGGTTGGGTTGACGTACTGGGTAATTTATCTGCGCGGTGGTGATAAGCACTAAGTGCTAGCTGTCGTTCAGGGAATAAGAAATCCACATTAGAAGGTAGGTGTTAAATGTCCGAGCTTAATGAAAAGTTAGCCACAGCCTGGGAAGGTTTTGCCAAAGGTGACTGGCAGAATGAAGTCAACGTGCGTGACTTTATTCAGAAAAACTACACCCCTTACGAGGGTGACGAGTCCTTCCTGGCAGGTGCTACTGAAGCAACTACCACACTGTGGGACAACGTCATGGAAGGCGTTAAACAGGAAAACCGCACTCACGCGCCTGTTGACTTCGATACTGACCTCGCTTCCACCATCACCTCCCATGATGCTGGTTACATCAACAAGTCCCTCGAAACTATCGTTGGCTTGCAGACTGATGCTCCACTGAAACGTGCAATTATTCCGTTTGGTGGCATCAAAATGGTTGAAGGTTCTTGCAAAGTATACGGTCGTGAACTTGACCCAATGCTTAAAAAGATCTTCACCGAATACCGCAAAACCCACAACCAGGGTGTGTTTGACGTTTATACCAAAGACATCCTGAACTGCCGTAAATCAGGCGTAATCACCGGTCTGCCGGATGCTTACGGTCGTGGTCGTATCATCGGTGACTACCGTCGCGTAGCGCTGTACGGTATCGACTTCCTGATGAAAGACAAATTTGCTCAGTTCAACTCTCTGCAATCCAAACTGGAAAACGGCGAAGATCTGGAAGCAACAATCCGTCTGCGTGAAGAAATCTCCGAGCAACACCGTGCTCTGGGTCAGATCAAAGAAATGGCTGCTAAATATGGCTGCGATATCTCTGGTCCTGCTAAAAATGCTCAAGAAGCTATTCAGTGGACTTACTTCGGCTACCTGGCTGCGGTTAAATCTCAGAACGGCGCTGCAATGTCCTTCGGTCGCGTATCCACCTTCCTGGATGCATTCATCGAACGTGACCTGAAAGCAGGCAAAATCACTGAGCTTGAAGCACAGGAAATGATTGACCACCTGGTCATGAAACTGCGTATGGTTCGCTTCCTGCGTACCCCTGAGTATGATGAGCTGTTCTCTGGTGACCCAATCTGGGCAACTGAATCTATCGCCGGTATGGGTGTAGATGGCCGTACTCTGGTTACCAAATCTAGCTTCCGTTTCCTGAACACCCTGTACACTATGGGGCCGTCTCCGGAGCCGAACATCACTATTCTGTGGTCTGAAAAACTACCACTGAACTTCAAGAAGTTCGCAGCTAAAGTTTCCATCGATACCTCTTCTCTGCAATACGAGAATGATGATCTGATGCGCCCTGACTTTAACAACGATGACTACGCAATCGCATGCTGCGTAAGCCCGATGATCGTTGGTAAGCAAATGCAGTTCTTCGGTGCTCGTGCTAACCTCGCGAAAACCATGCTGTATGCAATCAACGGCGGCGTTGATGAAAAACTGAAAATTCAGATCGGTCCTAAAGAAGCGCCAATCATGGCTGACGTTCTGGACTACGATAACGTTCTGGATCGTCTTGACCACTTCATGGACTGGCTGGCTAAACAGTACGTCACCGCGCTGAACATCATTCACTATATGCATGATAAGTACAGCTACGAAGCGTCTCTGATGGCTCTGCATGACCGTGACGTTGTTCGCACTATGGCTTGTGGTATCGCGGGTCTGTCTGTTGCAGCTGACTCCCTGTCTGCAATCAAATACGCGAAAGTTAAACCTGTTCGTGACGAAGACGGCCTGGCTGTAGACTTCGAAATCGAAGGCGAATACCCAATGTTCGGTAACAACGATTCTCGCGTAGATGACATCGCTGTTGACCTGGTAGAACGTTTCATGAAGAAAATTCAGAAACTGACTACTTACCGTAACGCTATCCCGACTCAGTCTGTTCTGACCATCACCTCTAACGTGGTTTATGGTAAGAAAACCGGTAACACCCCAGACGGTCGTCGCGCTGGCGCTCCATTCGGTCCAGGTGCTAACCCAATGCATGGTCGTGACCAGAAAGGTGCTGTTGCCTCTCTGACTTCCGTTGCTAAACTGCCGTTTGCTTACGCTAAAGATGGTATTTCTTATACCTTCTCTATCGTTCCTAACGCACTGGGTAAAGACGACGAAGTTCGTAAAACTAACCTCGCGGGTCTGATGGATGGTTACTTCCACCACGAAGCGTCCATCGAAGGTGGTCAACACCTGAACGTGAACGTAATGAACCGTGAAATGCTGCTGGATGCGATGGAACACCCTGAGAAATATCCTCAGCTGACCATCCGTGTATCTGGTTACGCTGTACGTTTTAACTCCCTGACTAAAGAACAGCAGCAGGACGTTATTACCCGTACCTTCACTCAAACCATGTAATTCACGGTTTGTCTGAAAAGGCGTAGAATAAAGGCTCCACCTCGGTGGGGCCTTTTCTTATGTCAGAACCGATTTTGCAAGATAGCTGCTAAGTTTAGGGTATCTTGCAAAATTGATTCGACGCGGCATTCTGTTTAAAGACCGCGCTCAACCTGGTTCTTGCTGTAAAGCATGGACCAATACTGGAGAGAACACCGCAATGTCAGTAATTGGCCGAATTCATTCCTTTGAATCCTGCGGTACCGTGGATGGTCCCGGTATTCGTTTTATTACCTTCTTCCAGGGCTGCCTGATGCGCTGCCTGTATTGCCACAACCGTGATACCTGGGATACGCACGGTGGCAAAGAGATTACTGTTGAAGAATTGATGAAAGAAGTGGTGACCTATCGCCACTTTATGAACGCGTCAGGTGGTGGTGTCACAGCATCAGGCGGCGAAGCCATTCTGCAAGCTGAATTTGTGCGTGACTGGTTCCGTGCTTGCCGTAAAGAAGGTATTCATACCTGTCTTGATACAAACGGCTTTGTTCGCCGTTACGACCCGGTCATTGATGAATTGCTGGAAGTGACTGACCTGGTGATGCTGGATTTGAAGCAAATGAACGACGAGATTCACCAGAATCTGGTCGGCGTTTCAAACCATCGCACCCTGGAATTTGCCCGTTATCTTTCTGATAAGAACGTTAACGTCTGGATTCGCTACGTTGTCGTTCCCGGCTGGTCTGATGATGATGACTCTGCGCATCGCCTCGGCGAGTTCACGCGAGATATGGGCAACGTCGAGAAGATTGAGCTTTTGCCTTACCATGAACTGGGCAAACACAAATGGGTCGCCATGGGTGAAGAGTACAAGCTTGATGGCGTACATCCGCCGAAGAAAGAAACCATGGAACGCGTCAAAGGTATTCTGGAGCAGTACGGTCACAAAGTGATGTACTGATCTTGATGAACTAACAAAAATGGCCCTCAAATTGAGGGCCATTTTTGTATCAGGCATGGGCGATAGGTGTGGAATGTGGCCCCGCTTTGCGCAGCAGCATCAGTAAGTAAACAAATGCCACTCCGGCAATCATCACAAATAACAGGCTGTCCGAGTAGCTTTGCATCAGCATTGAGGTAAATGTTGGGCCAAGCAAACTGCCAACGGTGTAACTTAATAACAGCGCCTGGTTCATTGCCACCAGCTGATGATGCTCAACTTTTTCACAAGCCCAGGCCATTGCTACCGGATAAAGGGTAAACCCTGCGGCACCCAGTACAAATAACGTTGGCCCCATTGCGGCATGAGTGAGCATTGCCATGCAACCCAAAATCACCACAAACACCTGAACTCGCAGCACCAGTAAACGGCCGAAACGATCGGCCAGACGCCCTACCGGCCACTGGCCCACAATACCCGCACTGACCATGACTGCCATCCAGAAACCAATACCAGCATCACTCACACCCTGATGGTTCAGGTATAGCGGCATTAATCCGTAAAGCGAACCGAGAACAACCCCAGAAATAATGCAGCCATTCACTCCAAGACGCGCATGGTGCAGGCGGAGCATCGGCCAGACGGATGTCGCTTCCTGGTTTTCACTGCGATCATTAACAATACGAGTGAATAACAACGGAAGAATCGCGGTCAGAATAAGCGCTGTTACCCATGGTAGAACGCTGGCTAAATCCGTCGGCATTTTGCTTATCAGCAATTGGCCCAGCACGGTGCCAACGTAATAAACCATCATATATGCCGCCAGCAGGCGTCCACGATTACGCGAAGTCCCGCTGCACATGAGAGCACTTTCAACTACCACCCAAATCATCGCACAGCCAATACCGGCGATGAAACGCCACATCATCCAACTCCAGAAACCGGTCATTAACCCCAGACCGACACAGCCTGTGGCAAAAATCAGCGACGCAAGATAATAGCTACGGTTGAATCCGTGGCGTTTAATCAGCCACCCGGTAATCAATGTCCCCAGTAAGTTTCCGGTAAAATACGATGAACCCACCATCCCGACTTGCCAGGTAGGGAGATTTCCGTGAGCTAACCAGAGTGGAACCAGTGTATTTAAAACCGCTATCGCCAGGGTCAAAAGCATCAGACCACAGAGCAAAAGCATCACTGGTCGGGTATAGGTGGACATGTAAAAAACCGCGAGGAAGAGAATAATTTGTGCGCATCATGCCACTGGAAAAATGATTGTCAATCCAGCGCTGAAGGGGCCTGGCACGATTTGAAAGCCGTCGATTTGAAAAACTTATCCAAGTGACGAGCGAAGTACAACGCCAAAATGCTATCTCTCTGTTTTTGATAGCATCTGCAATTGTAAATCGAAGCGGATTAGATGAAAAATTTCATGGTGATTCAGATGAAATTTTCTTATGCAAGAGCAAAAAAAATGCGCCCGGAGGCGCATTTAATATCAGAAGTTTATTAACTCGCTATCGCCATGCCAACGGTCATATGCAGGCCGTAGAAAACGCCGCGTCCGATAAGCTCTCCAGCAATCATCAGCACGAATGCAAACGTCAGGACTGCCGGGTTTGCCAGCCCACCTTTTAATTGTGGAACAATCCAGCAAATCAATGCAGCAGAAAGCAGCAGCAATCGCCACGACATCAACGCACCGTATTGCGGCACGAGTGCTGATGCCTGCGCAATAGAACTGTGAATAGTTGCCAGTTCCGTGCTCTGTAACATCACAACGACTGCACTCGCCACAATCGCTAAGAGCGAAATAGCGGGAAGAAGTCGCATCCCCCAGCCCGTTACGCCCGCAACACGCAGCAGTAAATAACCGAGAAGTGGGCCACCAATAAACATCGTCAGGAAGAAAGTGAGCGGCGTATAAACGCTATACCACGTTGGCACGGTATCAATCAGGTAAACCTTGCACATCATCCAGACGAAAACCACGCCCAGAATCATGGTCAGCACCATCCAGATTTTGCCCAACGCCTGAGGCATTTTACCCAGCACTGTAACCAACCACCAGAAACCACCCACAGCAAAGAACACCGAACCGCTGGCAATCTCATTACTTAATGCAGAATCACCGATACGATTAAGCGAGTTAAAGGCCCGCAGCGGTGAACCAAGGTGCAGAACGGAGGCCATAAAGCCAATGCCCATCAGCACCCAAAGCACAATCATCGCCCAGCGCACGCGCTTTTGTTGTACGCGATCTGAGATGCCTGTCAGCAACGCCAGCGCCATCACTATGAAACCACCTGCGACGCACTGCCCCAAAACCGTAAAGACCATTAAAGGCCATTCATGCCATCCGTTACCCATCTCACACCTCCTTCGGGTTTGCCAGGTAGCCGGTTTTATCCCCACAAGGACGGCTGTTGGCGTTGGGTTTAATGACGATATTTGGTTTGGTGAAATGTGCTGACGGTAACGGAGCTATCGCTGCCTGCTCACCATATTTCTCACGCAATTCAGCAATGGGAGCCATATCCAGCGCACGCAGCGGGCAAGATTCCACACAAATGGGTTTCTTACCTTCAGCAATACGCGAGTAGCAACCATCGCATTTCGTCATGTGCCCTTTTTCTGCGTTGTACTGTGGCGCGCCATAAGGGCAAGCCATATGGCAATATCGGCACCCAATGCACACGTCTTCGTTGACGACCACAAAGCCGTCTTCACGCTTGTGCATCGCGCCACTCGGGCAAACCTTGGTGCAAGCCGGATCTTCACAATGATTGCACGCAATCGAAAGATAATAGGCAAACACGTTTTGCTGCCATACACCGTTGTCTTCCTGCCAGTCGCCGCCCGCATATTCATAAATGCGGCGGAAACTGACATCCGGGCCTAAGTTTTTATAATCTTTGCAAGCCAGCTCGCAGGTCTTGCAACCGGTGCAACGGCTGGAATCAATATAAAATCCGTATTGGGTTGTCATCAGCTATTCCTTACGCCTTCTCGACCTGGACGAGGTTACTGTGGGATGGGTTGCCTTTCGCCAGTGGCGATGGTCGCTGGGTGGTCAGCACGTTAATGCAGCCAGCATGGTCAACTTTATTGGCATCAGGGCTATACCACGCCCCTTCCCCCATCGCGACAACACCGGGGATGATGCGCGGTGTCACTTTCGCGTTGATATGAACTTCACCACGTCCGTTGAAAATGCGGATCATGTCGCCGTTTTTAATCCCACGCTGTTGGGCGTCAATCGGGTTGATCCACACTTCCTGGCGGCAGGCGGCCTTCAACACTTCCACGTTGCCGTAGGTTGAGTGAGTACGCGCTTTATAGTGGAAACCGGTCATCTGTAATGGCCATTTCTCTGCCAAAGGATCGCCGTAGTTTTCAAAGCCAGCGCTGTAAACCGGCAACGGATCGATGACATCCCCTTCGTTAAGTTGCCAGGTCGCGGCAATTTCAGCCAGTTGCTCTGAGTAAATTTCGATTTTCCCGGAAGGGGTCGTCAGCGGATTGGCAGCAGGGTCTTCACGGAAAGCTTTATAGGCAACGTGATGCCCTTCCGGGTCACGTTTCTTGAAGATGCCTTGCTTGCTGAATTCTTCAAAACTCGGGAGTTCTGGAATAGCTTCTTGCGATTGTTTGTACAAATGACGCATCCATTCTTCCTGGTTGCGACCTTCGGTAAATTGCTGCTCAACCCCCATTCGTTTGGCGAGCTCGCTGGTCATCTCGTAAATGGTTTTGCACTCAAAGCGTGGCTTGATGGCCTGGCCTGCAAAAATCACGTAAGCCATGTTGCCGCAAGACGCATCGAGGCAGAAATCCATCTGTTCAGAAGCGGTGCAATCTGGAAGCAAGATATCCGCATATTTCGCAGAAGAAGTCATGTGGTTGTCGATAACCACAATCATCTCGCATTTTTTGTCATCCTGAAGGATGTCATGGGTGCGGTTAATTTCAGAATGCTGGTTAATCAGACAGTTACTGGCGTAGTTCCAGACCATTTTGATCGGCACATCGAGTTTATCTTTACCGCGCACACCATCGCGGGTCGCGGTCATTTCTGGGCCGCGTTCTATAGCATCCGTCCACAAGAACATCGAAATACTGGTTTGCACCGGGTTTTCCAGGGTCGGCATACGCACAAATGGCAGGCTGTAAGAACCTTCGCGTGCACCGCTATTACCACCGTTGATCCCCACATTACCCGTCAGGATCGATAACATGGCGATTGCGCGTGAAACCAGCTCGCCGTTGGAGTGGCGCTGAGGTCCCCATCCCTGGCTGATAAACGCGGGTTTAGCCGTGGCGATTTCACGAGCCAGTTGCACGATGCGCTCAGCAGGAATACCCGTGATTTTTGCTGCCCACTGCGGGGTTTTCGCTACACCGTCAGCCCCTTCACCGAGGATATAAGCCTTGTAATGGCCATTCGCCGGAGCCGTTTTTGGTAGCGTTTTTTCGTCATAACCGACGCAGTATTTCTCGAGGAATGGCTGGTCAACGAGGTTTTCAGCGATCATCACCCAAGCGAGGGCGGAGATAAGTGCGGTATCTGTACCTGGACGAATTGGAATCCATTCATCTTCACGACCCGCACCGGTATCGGTATAACGCGGGTCAATGATAATCATGCGAGCGTTAGATTTTTCACGCGCTTGTTCGAGGTAATAAGTTACCCCGCCGCCACTCATGCGCGTTTCACCCGGGTTATTCCCAAACAACACAACAAGTTTGCTGTTTTCAATATCAGACGGGCTATTGCCATCCGCCCAACCGCCGTAGGTATAATTCAGACCAGCAGCAATCTGCGCGGTTGAGTAATCACCATAATGATTTAGATAGCCACCGCAGCAGTTCATCAGGCGAGCAATAAGCGTGGAACCTGGTGGCCAGGAGCGAGTCATCGTGCCGCCCAACGTCCCTGTGCCGTAGTTCAGATAAATGGCTTCGTTGCCGTGTTCTTTGATAATGCCTTTCATGCTGTTGGCAATGGTATCGAAGGCTTCATCCCAACTGATTCGCTCAAACTTCCCTTCTCCACGAGCACCCACGCGCTTCATCGGATATTTCAGGCGATCGGCGTTATAGACACGTCGACGCATTGAACGACCTCGCAGGCAGGCGCGCACCTGGTGTAGACCTTCATAATCATCATCACCGGTGTTGTCGGTCTCGACGTATTTGATTTCGCCATCGACCACATGCATGCGCAATGGGCAGCGGCTGCCACAGTTTACTGTGCAAGCGCTCCATACCACATTTTCAGCGGCACTGACCGTATCAGCGGCAGTTTGTGCGAAAGCCAGACGGCTAAAGGGGAGTGTTAATGCGCCGCTCGCAGCTGCAAGCCCACCGATAGCCGTGGTTTTCACCAGCTTACGGCGGCTAACTTGTGCGCTTAGAACCGCATTAGAAGTTTTCTCTTTCATAATGACCCACTTGTTTCGTGCTCACGTTTGAACAAGCTGGCAGAGGTTACTCAGGGAAATAGGCCCGCGTTTCCGTTGCTCAGCCAAAAAGAGAAAGGAGTGTCTTAATTTATGTCAGTCCCAGGATTGGCTGTCCGGTCACGTCATGTAACTTCAAACGGCAAAATGATAAGGGAACTGAATGAGTTGTATTTGTCATCATCACTCTCTTTCTGGAGGCAATGATACTCATATAGGGGTATTTGTTATTGCCTGGTATCAATAAAGGAGGATTATCTGTGGGAATGAGAATAATTACGGCATAAAAAAAGCGCCCTTAGGCGCTTTTTAAGTATGAAACAGAACTAATGTATTAGCCGCAATGATTAGCCGATGTACTCAAGGCCTTTCATGTACGGACGCAACACTTCTGGAATTTCGATACGTCCATCAGCTTGCTGGTAGTTTTCCAGTACTGCAACCAAAGTACGGCCCACAGCCAAACCTGAACCGTTCAGAGTGTGTACCAGGCGGGTTTTCTTGTCCGCTTTGCTACGGCAACGAGCCTGTAAACGGCGCGCCTGGAAATCCCACATATTCGAACAAGAAGAGATTTCACGGTAAGTGTCCTGCGCCGGCAACCAGACTTCGAGATCGTAGGTTTTAGCCGAGCCGAAACCGATATCGCCACTGCACAGCAGCACTTTACGGTATGGCAGACCCAACAATTGCAGCACTTTCTCAGCGTGCCCGGTCAGTTCTTCCAGTGCATCCATAGAATCTTCAGGGCGCACAATCTGAACCATCTCGACTTTATCGAACTGGTGCTGACGAATCAGACCACGGGTGTCACGACCGTAAGAACCCGCTTCTGAACGGAAGCATGGCGTATGAGCGGTCATTTTCAGCGGCAGAGATTCTTCATCAATAATCTCGTCACGCACCAGGTTGGTCAACGGCACTTCAGCGGTTGGGATCAACGCATAGTTGCTGCTGTCAGCCTCTTCATCCAATGGACGAGTATGGAACAAGTCGCCGCCAAATTTTGGCAACTGACCCGTACCGTACAACGTTTCTTGGTTCACCAGGTACGGGACATAGTTTTCAATGTAACCATGCTGTTCGGTGTGCAAATCGAGCATGAACTGGCTCAGTGCGCGGTGCAGGCGAGCAATTTGCCCTTGCATCACAACAAAACGAGAGCCGGTCAGTTTAACCGCAGAAGCGAAATCCAGGCCTTTAGCCATCTCACCCAGCGTCACATGGTCACGCACTTCAAAATCGAATTTACGTGGCTCACCCCAGCGACTGATTTCAACGTTTTCGCTGTCGTCTTTACCCATCGGTACGCAATCGTCCGGGAGGTTAGGCAGAGTCAGCGAGATATCACGGATCTCTACCAGCAGGGCATCAAGTTCAGTTTTCGCCGCATCAAGTTCTTCACCGAGTTGGTTAACTTCCTGACGCAATGGCTCGATGTCCTCCCCGCGCGCTTTCGCCTGGCCGATGGATTTCGATCGCGAGTTACGCTCAGCCTGCAGATTTTCTGTTTTAACCTGCAATACTTTACGACGCTCTTCCAGGGAGCGCAGCGTTTCTACATCCAGCTTGAAGCCTCGGCGTGCCAGTTTTTCAGCGACTGCGTCTGGCTCTGTACGCAGTAGATTGGGATCGAGCATGCTTATCCTGTGCTTATCGAATTAAATGAAGGGGATAGCGGTCACAGCCTGCAACCGCATTGATAGTCTTGCTAACCTTACCGCAACGCCTGAATTATCGGTAGCGTTTTGTCGGGCTATTTTGATCCTGTTCAGCAAGCCAGGCGAGCTTTTCACCAATCTTGCCCTCAAGACCTCTGTTTGTAGGCTGATAATAGCGTGTTTGTGCCATTTCCTGCGGGAAGTAAACTTCTCCGGAAGCATAAGCATTGGGTTCGTCATGAGCATAGCGATACTCCTGGCCGTACCCCATTTCTTTCATCAGTTTGGTTGGCGCATTACGAAGATGAACAGGAACGTCGTAATCCGGGCGCTCACGGGCATCAGCCATTGCTGCCTTGAAAGCTTTGTAAACTGCATTACTTTTTGGCGCGCAAGCAAGATAAACAATAGCTTGTGCAATGGCGCGCTCCCCTTCTGCAGGGCCAACGCGCGTGAAGCAATCCCAGGCAGCGATAGCGACCTGCATACCACGTGGATCGGCATTGCCGACATCTTCGGACGCAATCGCTAACAAACGCCGGGCAACATATAAAGGATCGCCGCCCGCCGTAATAATGCGCGCATACCAGTAAAGTGCAGCATCCGGCGAGGAACCGCGCACTGACTTGTGCAGCGCGGAAATCAGATCGTAGAAACGGTCGCCTTTGTTATCAAATCGCGCACTGCGTTCGCCTGCAATTTCAGTCAACAGCGCAATCTGTAGCACACGATTTCCACTCACATCAATTTCGGCCATATCAGCCATCATTTCCAGCGTGTTCAGTGCGCGGCGAGCGTCACCGTTGACCAGTTGAGCGATAGCCAGACGAGTTTCGTCCGGCAGGACAATATTCTGCCCGCCGTAGCCGCGAGCCGTGTCATTCATCGCCTGATCGAGAACTTTTTCAATATCTTCAGTGGTCAGCGATTTGAGCAAATAAACCCGGGCACGTGAAAGTAAAGCGGAGTTCAACTCGAATGAGGGATTTTCAGTGGTCGCGCCAATAAAGGTTATCGTGCCGTCTTCAATATGCGGTAAGAAAGCATCTTGCTGGCTTTTGTTAAAGCGATGGACTTCGTCAACAAACAGAATCGTGCGTCGCCCAGCATTACGACTCTGACGCGCGCGCTCAATAGCCTCGCGGATTTCTTTTACACCAGAGGTAACAGCAGAGATTCGTTCTACATCAGCGTCCGCATAATGCGCAATGACTTCCGCAAGCGTGGTTTTACCTGTGCCTGGGGGGCCCCATAAAATCATCGAATGGAGATGCCCGGCTTCGATAGCTTTAGGGAGAGGTTTGCCTGGAGCGAGAAGATGCTGCTGGCCGATATACTGCGCGAGGTTCTCCGGCCGCATACGCGCGGCCAGAGGCTGGAAGGTATTTTCAGAAAAATCGAGCGACAAGTTGCTCACTCATACCTCTACTTACGTTGGTCGTCCACCGTCACGCCTTTAGGCGGGGTAAACGTAAACTTGCTCATATCCACCGAGCCATTTTGCTGAGATTTCAACGCATAGCTGCTGCGCTGATCGTCTTGCTCAATAGCACTGAACTGATGGATGGTTCCATCACGTCCAACGTTAATGGTGAATTGCTTAAGATTACCGGCGCTGGTTTTAGGCGTCAGAATAAAATCATCACCGTTTTGCTTGATGTTGTACTGCTGCCAGTCGCTGCTTTGGTTGCGCGCAATCAGCATAAACGGCGTATTCCCGGTCGCATCTTTCAACCAGGTAGCACTCACTTGTTCAACAAATGGGTTGTAGAACCACAATGTTTTCCCATCGGAAACCAGGACGCTTTCGTCTGGCTGAGTCATGTGCCAGTTGAATAAGTTTGGGCGCTTAACCCACAGATCACCCTGACCTTCTTGCACTGCAGCGCCGCCACCGTCGGTGACTTTCTGTGTGAAGCTTGCGTGGAAGCTGCTGACTTTATCCAGACGCGTTTTCAGGTCGCCCGCGGCGTCAGCCCAGGCAGCAGTTGCGGTCAGAGCAGTCAATAAAGCACAAGTAATAACGATTTTCTTCATTACGATCCCTTAAATTCATGCGCCACATAGCGACTGCACTGTGGCATTTCTGCTGCCCACTCTAGTCGAGAAATGTTGGGGAGCAACAGAAGAAAAAGCTGATTTTCCGGTAATTTACCCTTCTTTGCATAAAAGCCGCAACTGCGGCTCTGATGCAAAAAGTTACTCAAATGGCGGTGGTGCAAGCACTTCGCGATTCCCGTTGTGACCTTGCGCACTCACGATCCCCTGCGCTTCCATCTGTTCAACAATACGGGCTGCACGGTTATAGCCAATGCGGAACTGACGCTGAACACCGGAAATAGAAGCTTTACGTTTTTCAACCACGAAGGAAACGGCCTGATCAAACAGTGGATCAAGCTCTTCGTCGCCATCAAGCCCGCCACCTGCACCGCCTTCACTTTCGTTATCGGAAGTGATACCCGTGATGTACTGCGGACGACCACGCGCTTTCCAGTCCTGGACCACAGCATGGACTTCCTGGTCCCGAACAAACGCGCCATGAACACGTACAGGCAGCGTCGAGTTTGGCCCGGAATAAAGCATGTCACCCATTCCCAGCAGCGACTCAGCGCCAGCCTGATCAAGAATGGTTCGGGAGTCGATTTTGCTTGAGACGGTAAACGCCACACGCGTCGGGATATTCGCTTTGATCAACCCTGTAATAACGTCAACGGATGGGCGCTGAGTGGCCAGCACCAGGTGAATACCCGCAGCACGCGCTTTTTGCGCCAGGCGGGCAATCAACTCTTCTACTTTCTTACCGACCGTCATCATCAGGTCAGCAAACTCATCGACCAACACAACGATATACGGCAGCTTTTCGAGCATTGGATGGGAAACTTCCATGCTGTCGCCTGGTTTCCAGAATGGATCTGGAATTGGACGACCCATGCGTTCAGCTTCCAGCACACGTTCGTTGTAACCTGCCAGATTTCGAACGCCCAGAGCAGACATCAGTTTGTAGCGGCGTTCCATTTCGTTCACGCTCCAGCGCAATGCATTGGCCGCATCTTTCATATCCGTTACGACTTCCGTTAACAGATGTGGGATACCTTCATACACTGACAACTCAAGCATTTTCGGGTCGATCATAATAAAGCGCACTTCTTCAGGTGTCGCTTTATACAACATACTGAGGATCATGGCGTTCACACCAACAGACTTACCGGACCCGGTGGTACCCGCAACCAGCAAGTGTGGCATTTTCGCCAGATCGGCAATCACCGGTTCGCCACCGATATCTTTACCCAGGACGACCGTTAACGGAGAAGCGCTTTCGCGGAACTTAGCGCAGTCGAGAACTTCGCGTAGGTAAACGGTCTGGCGTTTTTTGTTTGGTAACTCAAGGCCCACATAGGGTTTGCCTGGAATAACTTCAACGACACGCACCGCAACTGTTGATAACGAGCGCGCAAGGTCGCGCGACAAGTTAGAAATGCGAGCAGCTTTGACACCTGGCGCTAAATCCAGCTCGAAACGGGTGATAACCGGACCTGGAGAGTAATCCACCACATCGGCTTTAATCCGGTAATCGGCAAGACGAGCTTCTACCAGGCGAGCCATTTGCTCTAGCGCGAAGGTGTCAATCGGCTCCACTTCTGCTGGTGGTGAGGTCAACAAGTCCAGCGATGGCAATGGTGTTGTTGGGCGCTGCCGTGGACGATCGTCCCCATTACGCATCAGGAATGGGTGAATCAAACTTTCTTGCACCGGAGGTGCTGCAACAGGAGCAGGTGCTGGCGGTTGCTGCTGCACATGCGACTGCGGCGCGGCTTGCCAACTTTGCGGTTGTTGAACAGGGGCTGGTGCTTCAACCGGACTCGGCGTAAATAACGGCTCACTCGGGCCATCATCAACTAACGTTTTCATTGGCGAGAAATCAAAATCATCCAGTGAGAACGGCACATTATTTGGCTGTTGCTGAGTCGGTTGCTGTTGTTCCGCGGAGTAACGCTGTTGCTGCTGCGCTGCAAACTGGCGAGCTAATTCTGCCTGCTCAGCCTCTGCTTCATCTTGCTGCGTCGCATCGTCTTTATACTCTTCACCATAACGCTGTTGTTGCTGAGCCGCGAACTGGCGAGCGAGTTCCTGCTGTTCCATTTCCTCGGCATCGTCAGCATAGTCGTCTTCCATATCCATCCCGCCCTGGCGACGCGCTTCTTCTTCAGCCATTCGCTGAGAAGGCAACTTGATGCCATAGGACGCAAGCTCACGACGAGTCGGAACGCGCACACGATTTGGACGTGGCAACTGCGGGCCAATCCCCTCTTTGACCTGAGGGCGAGGCGCGTCGCTGGCAATGCTAAACACCGGGCTAAAGGCTGCCGCGACACCTGCGACTTTTGCAGCATCTTTAACTCCTTGCGGAATTTCCGGCGTTGGCACGATCGGAACTTCCGGCATTACGCTGGACATCCCCTGAGGCATAGCCGGTGTTTCAATCCGCGAAGCGTCCGTAGATGTTGTAGATGCAAAAGCGGGTGAGCTGTCATAGCCATAAGGATCAGGCTTAGGCTCATTTACCGGCTGATACCAGGCTGCCAGTTGCTCACGTTCACGCGCACGACGCTCTTCGACTTCTTCGAAATGGTACAGTGGCGGGCGAACAGCGGGTTTGAATTCTTCAACTGGCTCAGGCTGAACAACAGGCTCTGGAGCCTCTGGTTCATAGTAAGCCGGTTCAACAAAAGGTTGCTCCACAGCCGGTTCTGACCAATGGCTGGTGACTTGCTGCGGATGCTGCTGTGGATTTTGTTGCGCAGAGTATTGCGGATGATATTGATCCGCCGGACGAGGCGCGTCGTAACTTTCAGGCGCAGGCGCAATCACGGGCTCAGGCGTCACCGTTGTAGGCGCAGGTTCCCAGGCAATCGCGGGATGGTGATCCACTTCTGGTGCCGGAGCAGCTACTGGTGATACGGTCGCGGTTGGCATAACGGGAGCGGCATAGGCAGGGGTCGCCATTGCAGCGGCGGCAGTTGCCGCAACCGGGGCAACGATAGACTGCCCGTGTAATAAGGGATCGTATTCGTCGCTTTCCGGTAGTGTTGCTTTATTCCCTGAGAACAAAACGTCGTCCTCAGGCGGCGTCGCTTTATTTCCCGAGAATAAAACGTCATCTTCCGCATCATCCATACGCTTACCAGAAAACAGTGCAGTGTCTGTTTTACGCGCGTTAGGATTGGAGAATTTCTCAGATATACGCTGCTTACGTGCCAATGCTCCACGCAAAATACGCGCACGACGAGACTCACGCTTTTCCGTTACTTCTGGAGCGTGTTCTTCGTTATGTTCTTCATCTTCATAGTCGTAATCATCGTCATGCCAGGTGTTATCCCGGCGCGTACGGTTGCTGGCAAAAGTCAGTACGCTTAATGTCGCACTGCCAATTTTCTCTGCAATACTGACCCAGGACCAGCCGGTAAACAGGGTTAAACCTGCCGCCCAAACGCACAACAACGCAATTGTGCCGCCGCTGCTATTAAGCAAAGGCATCATCGCAGTGCTGAGCAAACTTCCTATTACGCCACCTGAGGCAAAGTACCAAATATCATCTGCGTTTATCGCCGCCAGGCCACAGGCCGTAAGCACCATGGCCAATACACCAATCAGGCGCAAGGAAACGGCAAAGTAATCAACAAACTCTTCGCTATCACGGTTACGGAAGGTGAACCAACACGCACCGATAATGATTACCGGGATGGTGTAGGCCATCACGCCAAAGATGAATAGCAGAGTATCAGCCAGCCACGCACCTGGCATTCCACCCAGATTATGGATAGGTTCGTGCCATGCGGTTTGTGACCAACTCGGATCGGAAGGATTAAAACTGAGCAACGCCACCATCAAATAGACGGCAAAAATGGCAACAAGAAGCAGTAACGCCTCTAACGCACGACGCCCGCTGCTGAGTTTCCTCAATGTAACTTCTTTTTCTTCGGTGTATTCCTGGCTCAAGTAAGACTCTCCAGGTCCTTAATAAATATGGAGAGCAACAGTGCCGGGCATTCCCGGCACTGTTGCTGTATGAATTACCAGGAGTGTAACCAAAATACGCAGATTTTGCACCTGGCCCGTGTTAACGGGTCTTAATAACCAGACGATTGCTCTGTTTGACCTCTTCCATCACTACGTACGTACGGGTATCGTTCACACCCGGCAGTCGCAACAAGGTTTCGCCTAGTAATTTGCGGTACGCAGACATATCAGGTACACGGGTTTTCAACAGATAGTCGAAATCGCCGGATACCAAATGACATTCTTGAATTTCTTCAAGTTTCTGAACTGCGGCGTTAAATTGCTCAAACACATCCGGGGCGCCACGATTCAGAGTAATCTCAACAAAAACCAGAAGTGATGCATCCAGATAATGCGGGTTCAACAGAGCGGTGTAGCCCTGAATGAAACCCTGTCGTTCCAGACGACGCACGCGCTCAAGGCACGGAGTCGGTGAAAGCCCTACTCGCTTCGAAAGCTCGACGTTGGAAATACGTCCGTCCTTCTGCAGTTCATTCAGAATGTTACGATCGATGCGGTCGAGATCTTTGCCAGGGCGCTTCTTACTATCTACCATTATTATTGTCTCTCTTTGTTCCTTCCTTCACCTGCCATAACCCGGTCAACGTCAATGTTCCGAGTGTACGTGAGAAGACCGGTGCCCAATGGCCGCTATCGACATCACTCATGGCGTCTGTCCACGCCATGAGTAGATTTCAATAACCCGGTAAAATTGCATCAGGTATGCGTGATTATTTTACTGCTCTCACACCAAATGTTTTTCTTCCTCGAATGTTTTCGCAAATGCTTAGCGGATTGTCAAAGCAAAACATCGAAAATTAGTGGAACGTGCCATATATCCCGGCGACTTGACGATTATTCATCACTTTAGTGGCGTGACTAATTACCCTGTTCTGATGGATTTCTATGCGCTTTCTATTCATTTGCAGGGATTGATTGAACACGACTATTGCACATATCGTTAACACTATTACCCATCACCACCGTTGTACCCTTTTTTTAACCCGCCAAATTCCCTACAATCCCTCGATTGACTGCCAACGAACAATGAGGATCTCATGGGCACCGCTAAACACAGTAAATTGCTAATTCTTGGCTCCGGCCCTGCGGGCTATACCGCAGCAGTCTACGCGGCACGCGCTAACCTCAAGCCCGTCTTGATTACCGGGATGGAAAAAGGTGGGCAGTTGACCACAACGACTGAAGTTGAGAACTGGCCTGGCGATCCTAATGACCTGACAGGCCCAGCGTTGATGGAGCGCATGCACGAACATGCGACCAAATTCGAAACAGAAATTCTGTTCGATCACATTTCTAAAGTGGATTTGCAAAGCCGTCCGTTCCGTCTAACGGGCGACAGCGGCGAATACACCTGCGACGCGTTAATTATCGCCACCGGTGCTTCTGCTCGCTATTTGGGTCTGCCTTCTGAAGAGGCGTTCAAAGGTCGTGGCGTTTCTGCCTGCGCAACGTGTGACGGTTTCTTCTATCGCAATCAAAAAGTTGCGGTTATCGGCGGAGGTAACACTGCGGTTGAAGAAGCACTTTATCTGGCAAATATCGCCTCTGAAGTGCACCTGATTCACCGCCGCGATAGCTTCCGTGCCGAGAAAATCCTCATCAATCGTTTGATGGAGAAAGTGAAGAACGGCAATATCGTACTGCACACTAACCGCACGCTCGATGAAGTGACCGGTGACCAGATGGGTGTGAGTGGTCTGCGTCTGCGCGATGCACATAATACTGACCAGACTGAAGAGTTAGAAGTTGCAGGTCTGTTCGTCGCAATCGGCCACAGCCCGAACACCGGGATTTTCGCCGACCAGCTCGAGCTGGAAAACGGCTACATCAAAGTGCAGTCCGGTATTCACGGCAACGCAACACAAACCAGCATCCCTGGCGTGTTCGCGGCAGGCGACGTCATGGATCATATCTATCGCCAGGCGATTACCTCTGCAGGCACGGGCTGTATGGCTGCACTGGATGCCGAGCGCTACCTGGACGGCCTGGCCGAACAGAATAAGTAACTCTTAGCGCCTTCACCGGCAGTTTGAAGATACGTAAAGGCGACTGAATAGGTCGCCTTTCTTTTGTCTGCGTTGTAACATTGCCCGCAAATTTTGCCTGATAATTCATTATTTACCTGCACTGGCAACCCATGAACAAAACCCGTCAACAAAAACTTAGCCGCTGGCTAAAACAACAAAGCATTATTTCGCGCCGCTGGTTAGGGCTTTCCCGCGTTTTGGGTTTGATCAGTGGACTTTTAATTGTTGCTCAAGCCTGGCTGTTAGCCCGGATGTTGCAGCACATGATCATGGAAAACATTCCTCGCGAAGCGCTGCTTCTGCTCTTTGTCATCCTGATACTGATTTTTGTATTGCGCGCATGGGTGGTTTGGCTGCGTGAAAAAGCGGGTTTCTACGCCGGGTTGCACATACGGCAAGAAATTCGGCGCAAAGTGCTCGACCGCGTTCATGAGGCTGGCCCCGCCTGGATTCAGGGTAAGCCTGTGGGCAGTTGGGCTACGCTTGTGCTGGAACAAATTGAAGATATGCACGATTACTATGCCCGCTATCTGCCGCAAATGTCGCTTGCGGTGATGGTGCCGGTGCTGATTCTGATCGTGATTTTCCCGTCTAACTGGGTCGCCGCACTGATTCTGCTGTGTACTGCACCACTGATTCCGCTGTTTATGGCGATGGTAGGGATGGGTGCCGCAGATGCTAACCGTCGTAACTTCCAGGCACTCGCGCGTCTGAGCGGCCATTTTCTTGACCGTCTGCGCGGCATGGAAACGTTGCGTTTGTTCAATCGTGGAAATGCCGAAACCGAGAATATTCGTGCGGCTTCTCAGGATTTCCGCCAGCGGACAATGGAAGTGTTGCGCCTCGCATTTCTGTCTTCAGGCGTGTTGGAATTCTTTGCCTCGCTATCCATCGCCGTCGTCGCGGTCTACTTCGGCTTCTCGTATTTAGGCGAGTTGAATTTTGGCCATTACAGCACTGGCGTTACGCTATTTGCTGGTTTCCTGGCTTTGATTCTGGCTCCTGAATTTTTCCAACCGTTACGCGATTTAGGCACTTTTTATCATGCCAAAGCGCAAGCCGTTGGTGCAGCGGATAGCCTGATGACATTCCTTGATGCTCCGCTACAGCAGCGTAAACAAGGAACTGCCCGGTTCAATAATAACGAGCCTGTCAGCATCGAAGCGCGTGATTTGGTGATTCTTTCGACCGAAGAGAAAATACTCGCCGGCCCGCTGAACTTCACCCTTTCTGCCGGGCAGCGCGTGGTGCTGGTTGGGCAAAGTGGTGCCGGGAAAAGCTCTCTTCTCAATGTGATATCTGGATTTTTACCTTACCAGGGGCAGCTTCTGGTCAACGGGGTTGAGCTTTCAGAGCTGGATCCAAAATGGTGGCGCGAACAACTGAGTTGGGTCGGACAAAATCCGCAACTCCCTGCCCCCACTATTCGTGAGAACGTGCTTTTAGCGCTGCCGGATGCCAGCGCCGAACAATTAGCCGCTGCGTTAGAAAAAGCTTCAGTCAATGAATTCCTGCCGCTGTTACCGCAAGGGATTGATACACCGTTGGGTGAGTCAGCAGCACGCTTATCCGTCGGACAAGCACAACGAGTTGCCGTCGCGCGCGCCTTATTAATGCCATGCGGATTGTTATTGCTCGATGAACCTGCCGCAAGCCTGGATGCGCATAGCGAACAGCGTGTAATGGAAGCGCTGGGCAATGCCTCCCGTCAGCAAACCACCCTGATGGTGACGCACCAGTTAGATTACATCAACGATTGGGACGAGGTTTGGGTGATGCGTGATGGACGTATCGTGCAACAAGGGAATTTCGCAACGCTGGCCTCTCAGGAAGGCCCGTTTGCAACGTTACTGGCTCATCGCCAGGAGGAGATTTAATGCGCGCGCTACTCCCCTATCTTGCGCTTTATTGCCGCCACAAATGGTTACTGACGCTGGGCGTTGTGCTGGCGATTATTACTCTCTTAGCCAGTATCGGGCTGCTGACACTATCAGGCTGGTTCCTCTCCGCCGCATCGGTAGTCGGCGTGGCAGGCATTTATAGCTTCAACTACATGTTGCCTGCCGCAGGCGTTCGTGGCGGTGCGATTACCCGTACCGCGGGCCGTTATTTTGAGCGACTGGTGAGCCACGATGCGACTTTCCGCGTCCTCCAGCACTTACGTGTTTCTACCTTTAGCAAATTGCTGCCGCTCTCCCCTGCCGGGTTGGCTCGTTTCCGCCAGGGTGAGTTGCTTAACCGTCTGGTCGCCGATGTTGATACCTTAGACCACCTCTATCTGCGCGTAATTTCACCTCTGGTCGGTGCGTTTGTCGTGATTGTGGTCGTCACGTTCGGATTAAGCTGGCTGGATGTGCACCTGGCGCTCACGCTCGGCGGCATTTTATTGGCTACATTAGTTCTGCTGCCACCCGTGTTCTATTTTGCGGGCAGAAAAACCGGTGAAGCGATTACCGTTCAACGGGGGCAATATCGCCAGCAGCTTACAGCCTGGCTACAGGGCCACGCGGAACTGACCATTTTCGGTGCGACACAACGTTATCGCCAGCAGCTTGAAGCGAGCGAAGACAACTGGCAAGAAGCGCAACGCCGCCAGGCTGAACTTACGGCATTGTCGCAGGCCGTTATGCTGCTGGTTAGCGGAATCGCCGTCATTCTGATGCTGTGGATGGCCGCCGCAGGTGTGGGTGGAAATACCACGCCGGGTGCGCTGATAGCATTGTTTGTGTTCTGTGCACTCGCCTCGTTTGAAGCGCTGGCTCCCGTCACCGGGTCATTTCAGCATTTGGGGCAAGTGATTGCTTCGGCCTTGCGCGTGACTGAAATTACCAGCCAGAAACCTGAGGTTATTTTCACCGAGAAAACTCATGCGGTACCTGAGCGTGTAGCACTGGAGATTCACAACCTCAGCTTCGCTTATCCCGAACAGTCACAAATGGCGCTGCGTGATATTTCGTTGCAGGTTGAAGCCGGTCAACACGTCGCTATTTTGGGTCGAACCGGGTGCGGAAAATCGACACTGCTTCAGTTGCTAACCCGCGCCTGGGAACCCCAGCAGGGCGAAATTCGGCTTAATGGTGAGGCGCTCAGCCAATTCGATGAAACGGCTTTACGGACTTCAACCAGCGTCGTGTCGCAGCGTGTGCATTTGTTTAGCGCCACACTGCGCGACAATCTTCTACTCGCCGCACCTGACGCCGGCAATGATGAGCTGAAGCAGGTTCTTACCCGCGTGGGTCTTGAGAAGTTGTTAGACGATTCAGGTCTTAATAGTTGGTTGGGTGAAGGTGGCCGCCAGCTTTCTGGTGGCGAACTGCGCCGCCTGGCCATTGCGCGTGCATTGCTGCACGATGCGCCACTGTTTTTGCTCGACGAACCGACCGAAGGTCTGGATGCAGAAACTGAGCGTCAAATACTTGATTTACTGGCAGAAGTGACCAAAGAGAAAACCGTCTTAATGGTCACTCATCGCCTACGCGGACTGGCTAATTTCGACAGCATAATTGTGATGGACAACGGGCAAATTATTGAGCAAGGTAATCACGCAGATTTGATGGCTAGCGCAGGTCGTTATTATCATTTTCATCAGCGTTTGTAGCCTGTGTAATTGGTCTATTATCAATAATTATTGCTAGCCGTGGAGCCGTGTCGTCATGCGCCTTATTCAGCTTTCTCGTGACTCAATCGCCTTCCCTTCCCCGGAAGGCGCGTTGCGTGAACCTAATGGGTTATTGGCACTTGGCGGCGATTTAAGTCCGGCTCGTTTGTTAATGGCTTATCAGCGCGGCATCTTTCCGTGGTTCTCGCCTGGCGACCCGATTTTATGGTGGTCGCCCGATCCGCGTGCGGTGCTTTTCCCGGAACAGTTTCACCTGAGTCGCAGTATGAAGCGCTTCCATCGCGACTCGCCCTATCGTGTCACGCTAAACCATGCTTTTGAGCGTGTTATCAGCGACTGCGCAGATGACCGTGAAGAAGGTACATGGATTACGCCCGAGATTATCGACGCCTATACGCGACTGCACGAATTAGGTCACGCTCATTCTATTGAAGTCTGGGAAGGAGATGAACTGGTTGGTGGAATGTACGGTGTGGCGCAAGGTGCATTGTTTTGCGGTGAGTCGATGTTCAGCCGCCGGGAAAATGCATCCAAAACTGCGTTACTGGTATTCTGCCAACACTTTCTAAGCTACGGCGGGAAATTGATTGATTGCCAGGTTCTTAACGCGCATACCGCATCTTTAGGTGCAATTGAAATTCCGCGTCGGGAATATCTGGAACATCTGTCGATATTTCGTCCACAACATCTGGCATCGTATTGTTGGGTGCCACAAATCCTGTCGTAACGATAATGTTTACGGCACATTACTGTTAAGAGTGTTATAATTAGCCCCGCAGAGTGAGCTCTGCTCATTACCCCGCCGCCGT
Organism: Buttiauxella agrestis; assembly: GCF_900446255.1. Taxonomy (NCBI): domain Bacteria; kingdom Pseudomonadati; phylum Pseudomonadota; class Gammaproteobacteria; order Enterobacterales; family Enterobacteriaceae; genus Buttiauxella; species Buttiauxella agrestis. The sequence goes on from NZ_UIGI01000001.1 coordinate 3,338,753, forward strand.
TTGGGATTAGCTTTAACAGGGACAACCCATCGTTTATCTCTTCGCAGCCCTCATCGCAGGCACAATCCGTGCAGCTTTTGAGTGGGTTTTGGGTAATGTGCAAATTGCACTTTCGCTGGTGATTTCACCAACAATTCTTTACATGATACGTGAACTTGGGCATTATCTTGCCGGTTCAAAACTATGGTAGTGATACCCTCGAGGATTAGATGGCCAAAGAAGACAATATTGAAATGCAGGGTACCGTTCTTGATACGTTACCTAACACCATGTTCCGCGTTGAGCTGGAAAACGGGCACGTGGTAACCGCTCATATCTCCGGTAAAATGCGTAAAAACTATATCCGCATCCTGACGGGTGACAAAGTCACTGTAGAGCTGACCCCGTACGACCTGAGCAAAGGCCGCATTGTCTTCCGTAGTCGCTGATAGTTTTATTTAGCGCTGCATAGATACATGCGGCGCAGACAATTTAGTAATGAAAAGGCCAGGTTAATAACCTGGCCTTTTTTTATGGCAACACGAATGAATTAGTGTGCTGCTTCTGGTTTATGCTTCTGAGCGCTATGGAAGTCATAAGTCAGTTTCTGGTTCTCTTTATCCAGAGCCACAGTCACTTGACCACCATCCACCAGTGAACCAAACAGCAGTTCGTTAGCGAGCGGTTTTTTCAGGCTGTCCTGAATGACACGCGTCATTGGGCGAGCACCCATTGCACGGTCATAGCCTTTTTCCGCAAGCCAGTCACGGGCTTCCTGGCTCACTTCCAGAGACACACCTTTCTGATCCAATTGCACCTGAAGCTCGACGATAAATTTGTCGACAACCTGGTGAATCACATCCGTAGACAGATGGTTGAACCAAATGATGTTGTCCAGACGGTTACGGAACTCTGGAGTAAAGATCTTTTTGATCTCTTCCATCGCATCGGTGCTGTTGTCCTGACGAATCAGGCCAATAGACTTACGCTCGGTTTCACGCACGCCGGCGTTAGTGGTCATCACCAGAATCACATTACGGAAATCGGCTTTGCGCCCGTTGTTATCGGTCAGCGTACCGTTATCCATAACCTGCAATAACAGGTTGAAGACATCCGGGTGCGCCTTTTCGATTTCATCAAGCAGCAACACTGAGTGAGGATGTTTAATCACTGCATCCGTCAACAGCCCGCCCTGGTCGAAACCAACGTAGCCTGGAGGTGCGCCGATCAAACGGCTCACGGTGTGGCGTTCCATGTATTCGGACATATCAAACCGCAGCAGCTCAATGCCCAGCGATTTCGCCAATTGCACGGTGACTTCTGTTTTACCCACACCGGTTGGCCCGGCAAACAAGAAGGAACCCACAGGTTTATGATCGTGCCCTAACCCGGCGCGGCTCATTTTAATGGCTTCAGTTAACGCCTCGATGGCTTTATCCTGGCCAAACACCAGCATTTTCAGGCGATCGTCCAGGCTGCGCAGCGTATCGCGGTCGCTTGCTGAAACACTTTTCTCCGGGATACGCGCAATACGCGCAACCACGGTTTCGATGTCAGAGACATTGACCGTTTTCTTACGCTTGCTCACCGGCATCAGGCGGCTACGAGCGCCCGCTTCGTCGATAACGTCAATCGCTTTATCTGGCAAATGACGATCGTTGATGTATTTCACCGCCAACTCCACCGCGGCACGAATCGCTTTCGCGGTGTAACGCACGTCGTGGTGCGCTTCGTACTTCGGTTTCAGGCCGTTAATAATCTGAACGGTTTCTTCAACGCTTGGCTCAGTAATATCAATCTTCTGGAAGCGACGCGCCAGAGCACGGTCTTTTTCGAAGATATTGCTGAATTCCTGGTACGTAGTTGAACCGATAACCCGAATCTTGCCGCTCGACAGCAGCGGCTTAATCAGGTTTGCAGCATCAACTTGCCCACCGGATGCGGCACCCGCACCAATAATGGTATGAATTTCATCGATAAACAGGATGCTGTTCTGATCCTGCTCGAGCTGTTTAAGCAGCGCTTTGAAACGTTTCTCAAAGTCACCACGGTATTTAGTGCCCGCCAGCAGCGAACCAATATCCAGCGAGTAAATCGTGCAATCGGCAATCACTTCCGGAACGTCGCCCTGCACAATACGCCAGGCAAGTCCTTCGGCAATGGCGGTTTTACCCACCCCGGATTCACCCACTAGCAGCGGGTTGTTTTTACGGCGACGACACAGAACCTGAATGGCGCGCTCAAGCTCTTTATCGCGGCCAATTAAGGGGTCTATCCCTCCCACGCGTGCAAGCTGGTTGAGATTGGTGGTGAAGTTTTCCATACGTTCCTCCCCGCCTGCTTGCTCTTCATTGACCGGATTTTCTGCCCCCGGAGCCTGATTTGGTTCGTCTTTACGTGTGCCGTGAGAGATGAAGTTCACCACATCAAGGCGGCTGACTTCATGTTTGCGCAGCAAGTACGCTGCCTGGGATTCCTGTTCGCTGAAAATAGCCACCAGCACGTTTGCGCCAGTCACTTCACTGCGACCAGAAGACTGGACGTGGAACACCGCACGTTGCAGCACACGCTGGAAGCTGAGCGTCGGTTGAGTATCGCGCTCTTCTTCACTGGCTGGCAGAACCGGTGTGGTTTGTTCGATGAAGGCCTCGAGTTCCTGTCGCAGCGCCACCAGATCTACGCTACACGCTTCCAGCGCTTCACGAGCTGATGGGTTGCTGAGTAAAGCCAGCAACAGATGCTCGACAGTCATAAACTCATGTCGGTGCTCGCGCGCTCTGGCGAAAGCCATGTTTAAACTGAGTTCCAGTTCTTGATTGAGCATAGGCACCTCCCCCAAATTTTGCCTTCTTCAGGCTTTTTCTAGCGTACACAGCAGCGGATGCTCATGCTCCCTTGCATACTGGTTCACTAACGCGACTTTGGTTTCCGCTACTTCTGCAGTAAAAATGCCACAGATAGCTTTACCCTGATAGTGCACAGTGAGCATCAATTGCGTTGCACGTTCTACATCATAAGAAAAGAACTTTTGCAGCACGTCAATAACAAATTCCATCGGCGTGTAGTCATCGTTCATTAACATCACTTTATACATCGACGGTGGTTTGAGCGCTTCGCGCAGTTTGTCGCCCACCAGCTGGTCGAAATCCAACCAATCGTTCGTCTTACCCATTGCAAATCGTCATCATGTTTAATCGCCCTTTGTCATGAAGGCGAAGCCCATAGGTTGAGTGTAATACGCTTTCAGTTAACGTGATTCATTGTGTTTAAAAGGGACGGTAAATCGCAATCGAGAGATTCGTCACATTAATCACAATAGCGTTAACTGCTTCAAATTTTTGATTCATTTTCATTCTTACCCCCCCGTGCAACGCTTGACGACATGGTTAAATTATCTACATTGTACAAGCGTGAGTTGGCGAGGTTTTGAACAGCCCGCCCTCACCCACCGGTTCTTTCCATCTCACTTATAAGATTTACGAAGGATGTAGAAGCATGGAGACGGGTACAGTTAAATGGTTCAATAACGCCAAAGGGTTCGGTTTTATCTGCCCTGAGGGCGGCGGCGAAGATATCTTCGCTCACTACTCCACCATTCAGATGGATGGTTACAGAACGCTTAAAGCCGGACAAACTGTCAGGTTTGATGTGCATCAGGGGCCAAAAGGCAATCACGCTAGTTTGATTGTGCCTCTTGAACTCGAAGCAGCGGTCGCCTGACCTTTTGTTTCATTGTGTACATCCCTAAATCAAAATGCCAGCTTGTACGCTGGCATTTTTATAACCAAACGTAATACCAAAGATTAAAATCATTCACGCGCTAACGCATCAATTGGATTTAATCGCGCGGCATTTCTTGCCGGTAGCCAACCAAATATAATCCCCGTAGCGGTCGAACACACAAATGCGGTCAGTAACGCCATCGGCGAAAACCCGATTTCCCAGCCGGGTAAAACCAGTTGCAGCGTGAAGGCAATCAACAAGGATAACGAAATCCCCAACGCACCGCCCACCAGACACACCAGCACTGCTTCAATCAGAAATTGCTGCAATACATCACTGGCTCTGGCTCCCACGGCCATACGAATGCCAATCTCTTTGGTACGTTCTGTCACCGAAACCAGCATGATATTCATCACGCCTATCCCACCCACCAGTAACGAAATCACCGCCACTAATGTCAGGAACATCTGAAGAGTACGTGTGGTCTTTTCTGCCGTTTTCAACAGCCCGTCCATATTGTAGGTGAAGAAATCTTTCTTACCGTGACGTAACTGCAACAACCGATTGAGCTGCTGTTCGGCTTCGTGGCTGTTATAACCCTCGTTCACCCGTACCGTAATCGAGTTAAGCCAGCTTTGCCCCATCACTCGCCCGGCCATGGTGTTATAAGGCAACCAGACACGCAGAATTTTGCTGCTGCCAAACATCGACTGCTTTTCTTGCGCCACGCCGATAACCGTCGCAGGCATGTTCCCCACCAGAATAATTTCGCCGACCACGTTGGCTTTATTCGGGAAGAGCTGGCGTTTGGTGTTGCTATCGAGCACCACCACTTGTGCACGCCCGGCCAATTGCTCCTCGTTGAAGGTATTGCCTTCACTAAAGCTCATGCCGTAAACGTTAAAATATTGGCTGCTGACACCATTCACGCTTGCCGCCGCATCAACGTTGCCGTAACGCACACGTAAATTGCTCGAGAGCGCCGGGGTGGCTGAACTGACCCACGGCTGCTGGCTGATAGCCGCCAGGTCGTCATATTTTAGCGCCTGTTGATACTGCGGATCGTCATCGCCGAAATCCTTACCCGGATAGATATCAATCGTGTTGGTGCCAATCGAGCGAATATCCTGTAATACCAACTGTTTCGCCGCGTCGCCAACAATCACAATCGACACCACGGATGCGATACCGATAATAATCCCCAACATGGTCAGCAAAGTGCGCATTTTATTCGCCGCCAGCGCCAGCCAGGCCATGCTGAATGCTTCACGAAAGCTGCTGATAGTTTGCTGAATCGCAGAATTGGTTGGCTGAGTTTTCACTTCTTTCTGCGCGGCAGATTCTTGCGCCACCGAGGGAGGATTGCTGATAATTTCACCGTCACGAATTTCAATCACACGCTGCGCCTGCGCAGCAATGGAAGGATCATGCGTCACAATGATGACGGTATGCCCCTGCTCACGCAGTTGCTTAAGCGTGGCCATCACTTCTTCACCGGAATGACTATCCAACGCGCCTGTCGGTTCGTCCGCAAGAATCACCTGCCCGCCGTTCATCAGGGCGCGGGCGATACTCACACGCTGCTGCTGGCCGCCTGAGAGCTGTGACGGCAAGTATTCCACACGCTCGGCAAGACCGAGGCGCATCAGCAAAGCTCGCGCCCGTTGCTGGCGGTAAACCCGCGCGGTTCCGGCATACACCGCAGGCACTTCAACGTTTTGAGTGGCATTGAGATGCGAAAGCAAATGGTAACGCTGGAAGATAAAGCCAAAATGTTCACGACGTAACGTGGCGAGCGCGTCACTGCCGAGAACTGCGGTATCTTGCCCGGCCACTTTGTAACTACCGCTGGTCGGTTTATCCAGGCAGCCGAGAATATTCATCAGCGTCGATTTACCGGAGCCAGACGCCCCAACAATCGCCACCATTTCGCCAGCTTCTATGGTGATGTTAATGCCTTTAAGCACTTCAACTTGTTCGTCTCCCGACGGATAGCTACGGCGAATATCCCGTAGCTCAAGCAGTGCCGTCATGGTGCGCTCCCGGCGGTGCTTTTCCCAATCACCACCTCTTCACCTTCAGTCAGTCCATTGGCGACTTGCACTATCGTGTCATTACGCATCCCGATGGTAATTTCACGGTCACGCGTTTCACCGTTGCGCAATACCGAAACTTTGTAGCGATTATCGCCAATTGGCTCGCCCAAAGCAGCAAGTGGAATAGTGAGCACGTCTTTTACGCCGCCAAGTTGGATATGCACTTGCGCTGTCATTTCAAGACGCAACACGCCTTTCGGATTCGGCACTTCAAAACGGGCGTTATAGAAAATCGCGTCGTTCACTTTTACCGGCGTCGGCAGAATATCAATGAGCACGCCTTCATAACGCGTTAATGGATCGCCCAGCACCGTGAACCAGGCTTTCTGGCCCGGTTTAAGGTGAATCACGTCCGCTTCAGAAACTTGCGCCTTAACCAACATGGTCCCGAGATCGGCAAGCGTCAGAATGTTTGGCGCTTGCTGCGCGGCAATTACCGTTTGGCCTTGTTTGGTGGTGATTTCAGTCACTTCACCTGCCATTGGAGCCACAATCTGGGTGTAATCGAGGTTGGTTTTTGCCGTGTCCAGCGAGGCCTGATTGCGTTTAATCTGCGCGTCTATGGTACCGATTTGCGCCTGCCTGACTTCCAGATCGGTCGCTGCGGTATCCAAATCCTGCTGCGAAACCGCCTGAGTTTTTGCCAGCGCCCGTTGGCGATTTAACGTCACTTGCGCGAGTTTCGCCTGAGCCACGGCCTGTCGCCGTTGCGCACGCAACTCCATGAGTGTCGCTTCAACTTCTTTGATTTGGTTTTGCGCCTGTTCCGGGTCTATAACCCCCAACAGCTGATCCTTTTTCACTTTATCGCCGATATTGACCGACAGCGTTTTGAGCTGCCCGCTGACCTGTGCACCGACGTCAACTTTGCGTAGAGCATCCAGTTTGCCGGTCGCCAACACGCTCTGTTGCAGCTCGCCTTTACGCACGATCATCGTCTGATAGACCGGCGCTGGCGCATTTAAAAACTGCCACAGCCAGATCACCAGGAGTAATACCAGCAGGCCCAGAAGCCAATAACGCTTTTTAATTTTTCCCTTAAATCTCATAGGTATCCTACAAACAAACTGGCAAATTAAACGAAGTATCAACAAAAACCATATGGTCTTATCGACCTGTTTGGCGATTGAACATTCGTTGAGCAAACAAATGGTGAAATTACGCCATAACCCTTTAACCAGGCCTCAACCATGTATCCAACTGCCGTAAACGAATTTATACCCAATACTCAACGCAATGGCTGGCAGTTATTTCTCTCTTTAGCCACCGGACAATGGATGCCTGGAAGCGCCTGGCAAAATCCGGTTTATCGTCGGAAATTCGTCCTGCGTTCTCTGACTACTCCGCTCGCGACGGCTCGTTTACTGGCCGATTTGGCCCACCAACCTTTTTTGGAAAAACTGCTCGCCGTGCAGCCGGGTTTACCCTGTCGTGCGCACCGTCCTTATTTAACGGCAAATTTTAACCGTAAGGATGCCGTTAATGCATTGTCTTTCCACTATCACGCTTTAACTCACGTACTGCCTGAGCACTTGTTACAGCAGCACTATTCAGCCAGTGGTGTGCGACTGGCAACAATAACGGGTAAAGATGAGAACTTCTACCATCTTGATTTATGCGCTATCGCCAATGTGGATAAAGAAGGTGAAGCGACAATAACCCTGAGCCGTGATGATGGGGTTGCCCTCGCCGGGTTAACTTTCACACTATGCCAACATCATGATAAGCCGACTTTGTTCATCGGTGGGCTACAGGGCGCTAAAAGTGATATCCCGCATGAATACATTCAGATTGCGACAAAAGCCTGTCATGGCTTATTCCCGAAGCGTCTGGTGCTGGAAGCGGCCTGTCTGCTGGCGCATCATTTAGGCATGAGCCAGATTCTGGCAGTGAGTAATAACGCACATATTTATCGTTCCTGGCGTTATTCGAAAAAGAAGAAAGACAAAATCCATGCCGATTACGATAGCTTCTGGGAATCAATGAGCGGGGAATTAACGCCTGAAGGTTTCTTTGAACTGCCACTTAATGTGTCACGCAAACCCATTGAGGATATCGCCAGCAAAAAACGCGCTGAGTATCGCCGCCGCTACAGTTTGTTAGATGAGATGATGGAGCAAATTGAGCAGCAGCTTTAGTCCAACGGCCGGGTTAGTCAGCCCGGCCACGTGCAAGCCACAACACTCGCGAGAACATCTTTCGCAGCAGTGACGGTACCGCATCCACACCCCGCCTTCCGGCTTCCATTGCCACTTCAATCGCTAAATCGGGTTTTGAGGAGCGATGAATTGCTTTGACGATAACCCGGCGCATATTCATCGGCACGTTTTCAGGGAGTTGCGCCACCCGGTGATAGACATCGGAAAACCCTTGCCGATACATGAAATGCTCCATATCCATCGCAGGTAATGCGGTTAAATGATCGCGTTCCTGGTCACGATCGTTTTCCAGAATGCCGCGCACGACGGAGGCATATTTCTTGCCGGCTTCGTCGCCATCCACCAGCACATGCCATTCAATACCCATACGTCGGGCAAACTTAATCAATGGCCGCAGCCCCGACTGGGCGAACTCAATAACCTTCACCCCTTCGGCGTCGAAATGGTGCCCACACTGGCGCGCCAGTTCGTTCATCACCCACACTTCTGTTTCCCCTTCAACCAATAGCCAGCAGCGGGCAAACAGCGAAGAAGCACGGTTAAAGCGGATATGAAATGCGATGCGGCGACTGTCTTCGGCGTTCATGCCACCGGGGCCGAGCCGCCAGGCTGCGACTTTAGAGGATTCACGCACCAGTCGGCAGACGTGCTCGACGGGCGTAAGGGATAACAATTCACCCGAATTGGTGGTGGTGATTTTTTGCAGCGGCAACAAGTTTAGTAAATGCCAGGCCACCGACAACATAATGGGATGCAGTCGGGTTTCGGGATCTTCGACCAGCAATAAAGGCCGCGCATTTTTATCCAGCGCCACGCTGCCTTTCGCTTGCAAAAGCGTGGAGAACATTCCCAATAAAATCATCCGATGCGCCCGGCTATTAGGCTTATCTATCATCCGGTTGATGATATCCAGATAACGCCAGCTGCGTTGTTCATCGTGGGAGCGACGGCGTAATAAACGTTGGTGAGCTACTGCCCCCTGCTCAGAAAAATAGTGCTCAAGCAATTGCACCATCGCTGACAAGCCCTGGCGTAACTGCGCATCCGTAAGATTTTGTGGGCGCGACACCAGTTCACGCGAAAGAAAATCAAGCTGGCGAGCCGTCATTTCGGTTTCTGGCATCGTGGGTATGCTGTCATTGCGTAATCGACGCATAAAACGCGCGTCACGTAAGCGCAAAACGGGATTGAGGCGGGTAATTTGTTTTGCCACGTCATCAATATCATCAAGATCGATTGCGTGGCCTTTCTCGTCGAGAAAACTGCGAAGCGTCAAAATCGAATTGTCTGGCGCCAGCTCACCCACCAGACGGTACATAATGCGCTGAAAGCCGTCGTTACCTTCAACCCACACCGGCGCAAGTGAACGGTAACGCCGCCCAAGATGGTGCCCTGGAGCGGTCTCCCGAAACGTCAAAACAATGTGTAAATGGTGTTCCCGGCCTTGTACGTCGCCCGGCGGAAAGTAAAAATCATCACGATTAAAATGGTAAAGCGTTTCGTGCGGCGACAACAACAAGGTTAAGGCATCCAGCAGGCTCGATTTACCCCATGCGTTCTCGCCAATCAGCACGTTATTTTGCTCAAGCATTAACGAAAGACGGTTAATACCCCTGAATCCGACAATCTCTACTCGCTCGAGAAACATAATCCCTCCAGATTGGTTGATGCTTTCCATTAGCCGCACGGCTCAACGCATAACCTGAGTATATACCCTTCGTACCACAGGTTGCAGGTGAGCGTTACGGGTAATTTATGAAGTAGCAGGGATTATCTAAATTTCAATTTTTATTTTATTTAATAAAAGCCAAAAATCCTGTAGTTAATACTTGCCAACGTCATGATTATCATAAAATGCATTCAATAGCTGAAGATTCTTACTTTATTAAAAACTCTTCTATACTTTCTACGTGTTTATCCTTGTAAGGAATGCCATCTCATTGCCCTAAATCAATTTTTTAGGATTTTATAGGCTGGTTCTGACTTAGTGATCTCATTAACATTACTGCTCTTTTATTATTTACGTTACGCCTTAAATAGTTGTGACAAAAAATAATCGGATGGGTGCGTTTATTTACCCTACCCGCAGTTAAAATTATGAAACGCAGAGGTGGTTATGTTCAGGAAATTAGCAGCAGAATTCTTTGGTACGTTCTGGTTAGTATTTGGTGGTTGTGGCAGTGCGGTTCTCGCCGCAGCATATCCTGAATTGGGGATAGGTTTTGCAGGTGTCGCATTAGCATTTGGTTTAACCGTATTAACGATGGCCTATGCCGTCGGGCATATTTCCGGCGGCCACTTTAACCCGGCTGTGACTCTCGGTTTATGGGCAGGCGGACGTTTCCCGGCAAAAGAAGTGATTGGCTATGTTGTTGCGCAAGTCATTGGCGGTATTGTTGCGGCAGGTATTCTCTATTTAATTGCCAGCGGGAAAAGCGGTTTTGATGCAGCGGCCAGCGGTTTTGCATCGAATGGATATGGCGAGCATTCACCGGACCATTATTCCATGTTGTCAGCCATCATTATTGAAATCGTATTAACCTGTGGCTTCTTAATTGTTATTCATGGCGCAACAGACAAGCTTGCTCCAGCAGGTTTCGCACCTATTGCTATTGGCCTGGCGCTGACGCTGATTCACTTAATCAGTATTCCTGTCACTAACACCTCTGTGAACCCAGCCCGTAGTACTGCGGTCGCCATCTTCCAGGGCGGTTGGGCACTTCAGCAGCTCTGGCTGTTCTGGGTAATGCCAATTATTGGCGGTATCCTGGGTGGCATTATCTACCGTACTTTGCTGGAAAAACGTCACTAATCAGACTTTCGCGTCACCTGCCGAATTTTGGCAAGTGACGCGGCTTTCCCACCGCTCTTCGCCAATCTTCCCCCTGCATAAAAATCCTTTTTTTTCGTAGCTTTACTCATTCCCGAACTTTGGGTAGTGTGACATATGTCGTTACTTTTATTGCAAGGATTGTCCGCACCATGTTTTCGGGATTGTTAATTATCTTAGTGCCGCTGATTATCGGTTATCTCATTCCATTAAAACAAACCAGTCTGCTAAAGCTAATCAATCGCTTATTAAGCTGGATTGTGTACGTTATTTTGTTTTTCATGGGCATCAGCCTCGCATTTCTCGACAACCTGGCAAGTAATCTGCTGGCAATTTTTCATTACGCGGCGGTCACTGTCGTGGTGTTATTGTTGTGCAATGCAGCGGCACTGCTCTGGCTTGAGCGTTCAATGCCGTGGCGACATAACCACGAGCAAGAAAAACTCCCTTCACGTATTGCGATGGCACTGGAATCGCTCAAATTATGCGGCGTAGTGGTAGCCGGTTTTCTGCTAGGCCTGGCGGGATGGCCTATTTTGCAGCACGCAACCGATGCCAGCGAATACACATTAATCTTCCTGCTGCTATTGGTCGGTATCCAACTACGTAATAGCGGGATGACGCTAAAACAGATCGTTCTGAACCGAAGGGGCATGATTGTCGCCGTGGTCGTCGCACTCAGTTCCCTCGCCGGTGGCGTTATCAATGCCTTTATTCTCGACCTGCCGATTAAGACCGGACTGGCGATGGCCTCAGGATTCGGCTGGTATTCACTTTCGGGTATTTTAATGACCGAATCATACGGTCCGGTGATTGGCAGCGCCTCGTTCTTTAACGATCTGGCGCGTGAATTGGTGGCCATCATGTTGATTCCTGGCCTGGTTCGCCGCAGCCGATCAACCGCATTGGGGCTGTCTGGCGCAACGTCGATGGACTTCACGCTTCCGGTTCTGCAACGCAGCGGCGGTTTAGAAATTGTTCCCGCGGCAATCGTTCACGGCTTTATTCTCAGCTTGCTGACACCTTTACTCATGGCCTTTTTCGCCTCCTGATACCTCATTGGCGGTAGGTTTCTACCGCCGAAATTGCGCTAAATCAATCTCCCTCTAAGTTGCATTAAAAATCCCTTTTCCCGGTGTCGTACTGAGCATAATCTTAAACATGTATATTAAATATAACTTTAAAAAGGTACGATCATGTTTTGTGTGCAATGTGAACAAACAATCCGCACCCCGGCTGGCAACGGCTGCTCTTATGCGCAGGGGATGTGTGGCAAAACTGCCGAAACTTCCGATCTCCAGGATCTGCTGATTGCCACGCTGCAAGGGCTATCTGCATGGGCAATTGCTGCGCGTGAAGTTGGCATCATCGACCATGACATCGACAACTTTGCGCCACGCGCTTTCTTCTCTACCCTGACCAACGTTAACTTCGACTCCCCGCGCATTGTGGGCTACGCGCAGGAAGCTATTACGCTGCGCGAAAGCCTGAAGGCACGCAGCCTGGCGATTAACCCTAATCTGATCGTTACCAACCCAATGGCCGAGCTGCAATTGGTCAGCAAAGATTTGGGTGATTTACAACGCCAGGCGGCTGAATTCGCGCCAAACCGCGATAAAGCAGAAATTGGCGAAGATATTCTTGGCCTGCGTCTGCTGTGTCTGTACGGCCTGAAAGGTGCGGCGGCCTACATGGAACACGCTCACGTACTCGGCCAATACGACAACGATATCTACGCGCAATACCACAAAATTATGGCGTGGCTCGGAACCTGGCCTGCTGACATGGGCGCACTGCTTGAGTGCTCCATGGAAATCGGCCAGATGAACTTCAAAGTGATGAGCATTCTGGATCTCGGCGAAACGGAAAAATACGGTCACCCAACGCCAACACAAGTGAATGTGCGTCCGGTGGCGGGTCAATGTATTTTGATTTCCGGCCACGACCTGAAAGATCTGTACAACTTACTTGAGCAAACCGAAGGCACCGGCGTTAACGTCTTTACCCACGGTGAAATGCTGCCAGCTCACGGCTACCCTGAGCTGCGTAAATTCAAGCATCTGGTCGGTAACTACGGCAGCGGCTGGCAAAACCAGCAGACCGAGTTCGCCCGTTTCCCAGGCCCGGTGGTGATGACTTCCAACTGCATCATCAACCCGGAAGTGGGTTCTTATACTGACCGTATCTGGACACGCAGCATTGTTGGCTGGCCGGGCGTGAGCCATCTCGAAGGCGATGATTTCGCCCCTGTAATTACTCAGGCGCAGCAAATGGCAGGCTTCCCATACAGCGAAATCGAGCACCTGATCACTGTGGGTTTTGGTCGCCAGACTCTGTTGGGCGCTGCCGATACGCTAATTGATTTGGTCAGCCGTGAAAAACTGCGCCACATCTTCCTGGTCGGCGGCTGTGACGGCGAGCGTGGCGAACGCAGCTACTTCACTGATTTTGCCACCAGCGTGCCAAAAGACTGCCTGATCCTGACCCTGGCCTGCGGTAAATATCGCTTCAACAAGCTGGACTTCGGCGATATCGAAGGTCTGCCACGTCTGGTCGATGCAGGCCAGTGTAACGATGCTTACTCTGCGATCATTCTTGCCGTCACGCTTGCTGAGAAACTCGGCTGCGGCGTGAACGATCTGCCGCTAAGTCTGGTGCTTTCCTGGTTTGAGCAAAAAGCGATTGTCATCCTGCTGACTCTGCTTTCACTGGGCGTGACTAATATCGTCGCTGGCCCAACGACACCCGCTTTCCTGACGCCAAATCTGCTGGCGGTGCTGAACGAGAAATTTGGCCTGCGCGCCATCACTACCGTTGAGCAAGACATTCAACAGCTGATGAGTGCATAAGGAGACGCCATGACTATGCCAACGCCACTGTGTCCGCATCGTATGCAGGTGCATCATATTCATCAGGAAACGCCGGATGTCTGGACGCTATCGCTGATTAATCACGATTTCTATCCATACAAAGCCGGGCAATACGCCCTGGTGAGTATTCGTAATAGCGATGAGACACTACGCGCTTATACGATCTCTTCCACGCCGGGACTCAGCCCGTTTATCACGCTGACGATTCGTCGTATCGAGAATGGCGTTGGTTCCCAATGGCTGACGCAGGATGTGAAACCAGGTGACTACCTGTGGCTATCTGAAGGCCAGGGGGAATTCACCTGTGAAAATCTGAACACCGATCGCTATCTGTTAATCGCGGCAGGTTGTGGCGTGACGCCGATTATGGCGATGCGTCGTTGGCTGGCAGAGCATTGTCCACTGGCCGACGTACAGGTTATTTACAACGTTCGCTCGCCAGAAGACGTGATTTTTGCAAACGAATGGCGCAATTACCCGGTCGCGCTGATTGCCGAGAATAACGCGACGCACGGTTTTATCGCCGGGCGATTAACCCGCGAAATTCTGGCAACCGTGCCGGATATTGCCTCGCGCACCGTTATGACCTGTGGTCCAGCACCGTATATGGAACTGGTCGAAACAGAAGTCAAAGCCCTGGGGGTGACTGAGTTTTATTCTGAGAAATTCTTCACACCCGTCGCCGCTCCTGTCGAAAGTGGTTTGAAATTTACCACGCTAAAACCGCTGCGCGAGTTCTATGCGCCCGTTGGCAGCACGTTGCTGGCGGCAATGGAGAGCAATAGCGTACTCGTCAACGCGGCATGTCGCGCCGGGGTTTGTGGTAGCTGTAAAACCAAAATCGAATCTGGTGAGTATACCGTCAGCAGTTCCATGACGTTGACCGAAGCCGAAATCGCCAGCGGTTATGTGCTGGCCTGTTCATGCCATCCGCAAAGTGACTTAGTTCTCGCCTGATCAAATCCATGCCACCCGACTGTGGGTGGCACTTTCTGCCCCGCCTCTTCTGTTTCCTTGACTAAGCTTGATTACGTTAACTGAATCGTGACAAGGAGAAGCAATGAAACAGACCGTCGCCGCTTATGTGGCAAAAACTCTCGAAAGTGCAGGCGTGAAACGCATCTGGGGCGTCACCGGTGATTCCCTCAACGGACTGTCCGATAGCCTGAACCGCATGGACACTATTCAATGGATGCCCACTCGTCATGAAGAAGTCGCCGCCTTTGCTGCGGGTGCAGAAGCCCATCTTTCCGGCGAACTGGCGGTATGTGCCGGTTCCTGCGGCCCTGGTAATCTGCATTTAATTAATGGCTTGTTCGACTGCCATCGCAACCGCGTTCCGGTACTGGCGATTGCCGCCCATATCCCATCGAGTGAAATTGGTAGCGGCTATTTCCAGGAAACCCACCCCGAAGAGTTATTCCGCGAATGCAGCCATTATTGCGAGCTGGTGTCATCCCCGGAACAAATTCCCCAGGTGTTAGCAATCGCAATGCGCAAAGCGGTCCTTAACCGTGGCGTTTCTGTGGTGGTGCTCCCTGGCGATGTGGCGCTTAAACCCGCTCCTGAAAGCGCCAGCACCCACTGGTATTCCGCGCCGCAACCGGTGATTGTTCCCGCACACGAAGAACTGCAAAAACTGGCTCAGTTATTACGCTACAACGACAACATCGCCCTGATGTGCGGCAGCGGTTGTGCAGGTGCGCATGAGGAGCTGGTGCAGTTTGCCGCCACGATTAAAGCGCCGATTGTCCATGCCCTGCGCGGTAAAGAGCACGTTGAATATGACAACCCCTATGACGTAGGCATGACCGGGCTGATTGGTTTTTCTTCCGGCTTCCACACCATGATGAATGCCGACACGCTGATTCTGCTCGGCACTCAATTCCCCTATCGCGCTTTCTACCCGACGGACGCGAAAATCATTCAGATTGACATCAACCCTGGCAGCATCGGTGCGCACAGTAAAGTGGATATGGCGCTGGTCGGGGATATTAAAGCCACACTTGCGGCATTGATTCCGCTTCTGGAAGAAAAGACCGACCGCAGCTTCCTGGATAAAGCCCTGGATAACTATCGCGAGGCCCGCGAAGGCCTGGACGAACTCGCGCAACAGGGCGATGGCAAAGTCATCCATCCACAATATGTCGCACAACAAATCAGCCATTACGCTGATGATGACGCCATTTTCACCTGTGACGTAGGCACGCCGACCGTCTGGGCCGCACGATATCTGAAAATGAACGGCAAACGCCGTTTGCTGGGTTCATTCACTCACGGTTCAATGGCCAACGCCATGCCGCAAGCCCTCGGTGCAAAAGCCACTGCACCCGACAGGCAAGTTATCGCGATGTGTGGCGATGGTGGTTTTAGCATGTTGATGGGCGATTTTTTGTCGGTCGTGCAAATGAAACTACCCATCAAAATCGTGGTGTTTAACAACAGCGTTCTGGGCTTTGTGGCAATGGAAATGAAAGCTGGCGGCTACCTGACGGACGGCACCGAATTGCACGACACTAACTTTGCCAATATCGCTAACGCCTGCGGTATTACCGGCATCCGCGTTGAGAGAGCGGAAGAGTTAGATACCGCTCTGCAACGTGCTTTTAGCATCGACGGCCCGGTTTTGGTAGATGTGGTCGTTGCCAAAGATGAGCTGGCGATCCCGCCGCAAATTAAACTCGAACAAGCCAAAGGATTCAGCCTGTATATGCTTCGCGCCATCATTAGCGGGCGCGGCGATGAAGTTATCGAACTGGCGAAAACGAACTGGTTCCGGTAAAACATTCCTTTAATTGAGGATAATAATAAGGAACCACCGTGATTGATTTGCGCAGCGACACAGTAACCCGGCCGAGTGAAGAAATGCTCAAGCGTATGATGGCAGCGCCGACCGGCGATGACGTCTATGGTGATGACCCAACGGTCAATGAATTGCAAGAATACGCGGCCAAAATCAGCGGCAAAGAAGACGCGCTCTTTCTGCCAACGGGCACCCAGGCTAACCTGGTGGCCCTGTTAAGCCATTGCGAACGTGGCGAAGAGTATATTGTCGGGCAACTGGCACACAATTATCTCTATGAAGCGGGTGGTGCTGCAGTATTAGGCAGCATCCAGCCGCAGCCTATTGACGCCAATCCCGATGGTTCGCTGCCACTCGATAAAGTCGCGGCAAAAATCAAACCTGATGATATCCACTTCGCACGCACTAAATTACTGAGTCTCGAAAATACCCATAACGGCAAAGTTCTGCCGCGCGAGTATCTCAAGCAGGCGTGGGAGTTTAGCCGCAATCATAATCTGGCATTACACGTTGATGGTGCGCGCATCTTCAACGCCGTGGTGGAATATGGCTGCACGCTGGAAGAAGTGGTGCGTTACTGCGATACCTTCACGATTTGCCTCTCAAAAGGTCTTGGGACGCCAGTTGGTTCTTTGTTAGTCGGTAGCCACGAATACATTAAACGTGCCACGCGCTGGCGCAAAATGGTCGGCGGCGGTATGCGCCAGGCCGGTATTCTGGCAGCCGCAGGTTTGTACGCCCTTGAGAATAACGTGCAGCGCCTGAAAGAAGACCACAACAACGCGCATTGGCTGGCGGGTGAATTACGTGAAATTGGCGTCGATGTGACACGTCAGGACACCAATATGGTGTTTGCTCGCGTGCCGGTTGAGCAGGCTGAGAGCCTCGGCAAATTTATGAAAGAACGCGGTGTGCTGATGAGCGCAGGGCCCGTCACTCGTCTGGTTGTTCATCTTGATGTGAATCGCCAGCAACTGACCGAAGTGGTTTCCCACTGGCAGGCATTTTTACAACGCTAACCGGAGGGTCAGGGAAGATGACACAGCCACAAAATATTCTGGTGCTTGGCGCAAGCGGCTATATCGGGCAACACCTTGTGCCGGAACTTACCGCCGCCGGGCATCATGTCACGGCGGCCGCAAGGCGCGTTGAGTGGCTGGAAAAACAACCCTGGCCGGGCGTTGACTGCCGCCACGTCGATTTACAGTGGCCGTCAACGCTACCTGCGCTTCTGGAAAACGTCGACACGCTTTATTATCTGGTGCACAGCATGGGCGACGGAGCCGATTTCGTGGCCCATGAACGCCAGACTGCCCTGAATTTGCGTGATGCGCTGCGTGCCCATCCGGTAAAACAGCTGATATTCCTCAGTTCTCTGCAAGCCGCTGAAGGTGATGGCGACTCCGAGCATTTACGCGCCCGCCAGCTAACGGCGGATATTCTGTGTGATGCAGGCGTTCCCGTTACCGAAATTCGTGCCGGTATTATTGTTGGTGCCGGTTCCGCTGCCTTTGAGGTGATGCGCGACATGGTTTATAACTTGCCGGTGCTCACCCCCCCGCGCTGGGTGCGTTCGCGTACCACACCTATCGCACTGAAAAACCTGCTCTATTATCTGGTTGAATTGTTGAAACATCCTGCGCAGGAGAACCGTGTTTTTGAAGCCGCCGGGCCTGACGTGCTGAGTTATCAGCAGCAGTTTGAACGGTTTATGGCAATAAGCGGTAAACGCCGCCCACTGATCCCCATCCCGCTACCAACGAGTTGGATCTCGGTGTGGTTTTTAAACATGATCACCTCGGTGCCGCCGACCATCGCCAAGGCACTAATTCAGGGATTAAAACACGATCTTCTGGCTGACGATCGCGAGTTACGCGCGCTGATCCCGCAACCCCTGCTCACCTTTGACGATGCCGTTCGCGCAACACTTGAAGATGAACACAAGCTGGCAAATTCGCAGGACTGGGGTTACGACGCTCAGGCGTACGCGCGCTGGCGTCCGGAATATGGCTTCTTCCCCAAACAGGCAGGTTGTACGTTAACGACCTCCGCTGAGCTGGCAGATTTGTGGCAAGTGGTGAATCAGATTGGCGGCAAAGAAGGGTATTTCTTCGGCAACATTCTGTGGCAAACCCGAGGATATATGGATTTGCTGGTCGGTCACAGACTGGCGAAAGGACGCCCGGAGCGGGAAATGCTGCAAGTTGGAGATCGGGTTGATAGTTGGAAAGTGATTATTGTCGAACCCGAAAAAGAGCTGACGCTATTGTTTGGCATGAAAGCCCCCGGACTTGGGCGGCTTTCTTTCACTTTGCGTGACCACGGCCCACATCGCACGCTGGATGTTCGCGCCTGGTGGCATCCGCATGGAACAGCAGGTTTGTTCTACTGGTTGGTGATGATCCCCGCGCATCTGTTCATTTTCCGTGGTATGGCCCGACGGATTTGCCAGATTTCCGAACAAATGTCACATAAAGTCCGTTAACTCATCCGAATCTTTGGCTTTCCCCATTGCAAGCGCTGCCATTTCACGGAAAAATGCGCAGCGTAAATCTCAATTACCATGAGTTGGTCGACATGAAGGTACTGGTAACGGGCGCCACCAGCGGTTTAGGCCGAAACGCGGTCGAATTTCTTCGCGCTAAGGGCATCAGCGTACGGGCAACCGGGCGCAATGAAGCCATGGGCAAACTGCTGGAAAAAATGGGTGCCGAGTTCGTCCATGCCGACCTGACGGAACTGGTTTCCTCGCAGGCCAAAGTCATGCTGGCCGATGTTGACACGCTCTGGCATTGCTCAAGCTTTACTTCACCATGGGGAACGCAGGAAGCATTTGATCTCGCCAATGTTCGGGCAACTCGCCGCTTAGGTGAATGGGCAGTGGCGTGGGGCGTGCGCAACTTCGTGCATATTTCCTCACCTTCACTCTATTTTGATTATCACCATCATCGCAATATCAGCGAGGACTTCCGTCCGGTGCGCTTTGCCAACGAATTTGCCCGCAGCAAAGCCGCGAGCGAAGAAGTGATTCAACTGTTGGCACAATCGAATCCACACACGCGCTTTACGATTCTGCGTCCGCAAAGTTTGTTCGGCCCACACGACAAAGTTTTCTTCCCACGTCTGGTACAGATGATGCGTCATTACGGCAGTGTGCTGTTGCCGCGCGGTGGTGATGCGATGGTCGATATGACTTATATCGAAAATGCCGTACATGCGATGTGGCTCGCAACTCAGTGCGAAACGCAGCCATCTGGGCGTGCCTATAACATCACTAACATGGAAGCTCGCCCGCTGCGGGTTATCGTGCAAAAGCTGATTGATGAATTAGACATTCAATGCAGGATCCGTTCGGTACCGTATCCGATGCTGGATATGATTGCCCGAAGCATGGAGCGTTTTGGCAGTAAATCAGCCAAAGAACCGGTGCTCACGCACTATGGCGTGTCGAAGCTTAATTTTGATTTAACGCTCGATACGACACGCGCTGAAACGGAATTAGGTTATCAGCCTGTTGTTACGCTTGATGAAGGTATCCGGCGTACCGCGCTCTGGCTGCGTGACCACGGTACGTTATTGCATCGCTAATCAACCTTGCCCGTATTTTTCAAGTAGCGCTTCCGCTATTGCCTCAGTTTGCGCATCCGCATCACCGGAATATTTGGTTGGGCGGAAGTGCATCTGGAAAGCCTGAATCACTCTCTTTTGCTGCTCCCACGACATTTCAGGCGTGACCTGATAACCGTAACGCGATAACAACTCAAGCAAACCTCGCCTGTCCACGGGTTGGTAAGGCCCACGACCATTCAGATAAAAGGCCACTCTGTTTGCATCCGGCCAGGCACCCACGCCCTGTTGCGCCAGTTGCTGCCATGGGAATAGCGGACCGGGGTCAACTTTACGTTGCGGAGCAATATCCGCATGAGCGACGACATTCTGCGGTTGGATTTGATAACGAGCGATGATCACTTTCGCCAGTTTCTCCAGCACCGAGATCTGCGGCGCATTGAAGGGGTAAAACAGTTTTACACGGCCCTGACGTGTGAAACCTTTATTCTCAAGCTCTATACCAATCGAGGTGTCATTAATCCGCGTCGCGCCACGCCAAAAACTCACTCCTGCATGCCACGCCAATTCACTCTCAGGCACTAATTGCCAGATAACAGGCTTGCCGCCGGATACCGGGGGGGTATCAGGAATGAGATAATGTGAACTGACATTTTGTTCAGTCAAAGTGGTTAGCGAACCGGCAAAGTCATCGGCGGTGTAGTGAATAACCAACACTTTTACCCGTGGATAGGCATTCCTCGCGGTGCGGCTGGTATCGACTTTAAAATCGCCTTTATCAACGACGGTTTTTTCAGCAACTTCAGGCTTGCTGGCGCATCCCGCCAGCAAAGCTACAAAAATGATCAGGCTAATTCGCCACTGCATTCGCTTCCCTCTCTCTTTTTTGAATCAACAAATTAAACCCTAAATAATTCGAGCGGCATCGCGGCGGCAAGTAAACGAATCCCGATGAGCTTAGTAAACTAAGTGATTCGGGTGAGTTCGCGCAGCCAACAAAGAGGCAGCTCGAAGTATGACGGGTTTTGACAGCGATACGCTATGCTAAGTGAGTCCTCCTGAGAAAATAAGGAAATAAAAATGCGCAGCTCAGTTTTGGTTCTTCTTCCGTGCGCTCTGCTCCTCACGGCCTGCACCACTCCCGTTACTCCCGCTTTTAAAGATATTGGCACCCGCAGCGGCCCTTGTATTGAGGGCGGCCCGGATAGCGTGGCACAGAAATTTTACGATTATCAATTAAGCCATAAAACCCAGGGCAGCAGCGCCATTACCGGCTTACGTCCTTATATGAGCGATTCTCTGGCGCAGCAAATGCAAAAAGCCAGCGCTTCGCCAAACGCGCAGAATGAATTTATGCGCAGCAATATGTTTACCAGCAACGCAGATGGCGCAGACACCGCCGAAGTGGCTTCTGCTTCAACCATTCCCAACACCGATGCACGTAATATTCCGTTGCGTGTGAAGTTGACCAAAGGCAGTCAAAGCTGGAGCGATGAAGTGTTGATGATTCGTGAGGGTCAGTGCTGGGCAGTGGATGACGTGCGCTATTTAGGCGAAAACAGCCATGCACCGTCAGGCAGCCTGCGTCAGGCAATAGAAACCAACTGACAACTGTACAACATTCATACAATCGGCGGGGTGAAATTCATAACCCATGTAAATAGTCTGGAGTTTTGACATAACTCCGACATTTATTCTTACCTTCACCCCGCCCCGCTATATTGTGCTACCTTTAATGCATGTGAGTAGTTATTTTTAGGTTTTAACGCACAAAGATTGCATAACTATTCTGTTAAAGGTACCCTTTGCGGCTTCAATTGCTATTCAACTTATGCGCATGAGTATTCAACTAAACGGCATTAATTGTTTTTACGGCGCACACCAGGCGCTGTTCGATATCACCCTTAGTTGCCCACAGGGCGAAACGCTGGTGCTGCTTGGTCCAAGCGGCGCAGGTAAAAGCTCGCTTCTGCGCGTACTCAATCTGCTTGAGATGCCGCGCTCCGGGCAACTCACCATTGCGGATAACCATTTTGACTTTGCAAAAGCGCCTGGCGATAAAGCCATTCGTGAATTGCGTCGCAATGTTGGCATGGTGTTCCAGCAATATAATCTTTGGCCTCATCTCACTGTGCTGCAAAACCTGATGGAAGCGCCTTGTCGCGTTCTGGGGATCAGCAAAGATGAAGCGCGTCAGCGTGCCGACAAACTGCTTGAGCGTTTACGCCTGAAACCGTATATGGACCGCTATCCGCTGCACCTTTCCGGTGGCCAGCAGCAGCGTGTCGCGATTGCACGTGCCTTGATGATGGAACCGCAGATCCTGCTGTTCGATGAACCCACCGCAGCACTGGATCCGGAAATCACCGCGCAGATCGTCAGCATCATTCGTGAGTTGGCAGAAACCAACATCACTCAGGTCATCGTGACCCACGAAGTGGAAGTTGCGCGTAAAACCGCAAGCCGTGTGGTTTACATGGAAAATGGCCACATCGTCGAGCAAGGTGATGCGAGTTGCTTCGCAAAACCACAGACCGAAGCGTTTAAATTCTATCTGTCACACTGATGTATCCGGGAAAATAACCATGAAAAAAGTTCTGCTTGCCACATTATTAGCCAGCCTGAGCCTTTCCGCGTCGGCTGCACAAACTATTCGTTTTGCTATGGAAGCGTCTTACCCTCCGTTTGAATCGATGGATGCCAGCAACAAGATTGTTGGTTTTGATGTCGATTTAGCCAATGCGTTGTGTAAAGAGATCGATGCAACCTGTACTTTCAGCAATCAAGCATTTGATAGTCTGATCCCAAGTTTGAAATTCCGCCGTATCGACGCGGTAATCTCAGGCATGGACATCACCCCTGAGCGTGAAAAACAGGTACTTTTCAGCAGCCCATACTATGAAAACTCTGCGCTGTTTGTCGGCCAGAAAGGCAAAATTGCTGATATCAGTGCGCTGAAAGGCAAAAAAGTGGGTATGCAGAACGGCTCCACGCACCAGAAATTTATCATGGATAAACATCCAGAAATCACCACCGTTCCTTACGACAGCTACATGAATGCCAAGCTGGATATGGAAAGTGGCCGTATTGACGCGGTATTTGGTGACACTGCTGTCGTTACCGAATGGCTGAAAGCCGATCCTAAACTGGCCGCCATTGGCGATAAAGTTACCGATAAAGACTACTTCGGTACAGGCCTGGGCATCGCTGTTCGTCAGGGCAACACTGACCTGCAGGCGAAGTTCAACACTGCACTTGAGAAAGTGAAGCAAGATGGTACCTACAAAACCATCTACGAAAAATGGTTCCAGAAGTAATCTGAATGAACGAAATGTTTACTTTAGCAAGCGCCGCCGGGATGACCGTCGGCCTTGCCGTTTGTGCGCTAATCATCGGCCTGGCTCTGGCGATGATTTTTGCCGTATGGGAGTCTGCAAAATGGCGTCCGATAGCCTGGCTGGGTTCAGCTTGGGTGACGGTGCTGCGCGGCTTACCTGAAATTCTGGTGGTGCTGTTTATTTATTTCGGCTCCTCACAGTTACTGCTTATCCTCTCAGATGGCTTCACGCTCAATCTCGGTTTTGCGCAGATCCCCATCCAATTACAGATCGAGAATTTCGATGTCAGTCCGTTCTTGTGCGGCGTCATTGCACTCTCCCTGCTCTACTCGGCTTATGCTTCGCAAACTTTGCGCGGCGCACTCAAAGCCGTACCTATTGGACAATGGGAGTCCGGCCAGGCATTAGGTTTATCGAAAGCAGCGATTTTCTTCCGTCTGGTGATGCCGCAAATGTGGCGCCATGCGCTGCCAGGTTTAGGCAACCAGTGGTTAGTTTTGCTTAAAGATACCGCGCTGGTTTCGCTGATAAGCGTCAATGATTTGATGTTACAAACCAAGAGTATCGCCACCCGTACCCAAGAGCCATTTACCTGGTATGTGGTCGCTGCCGCGATCTACCTCGTGATCACCCTCATCAGCCAGTACGTTCTCAAACGTATTGACCAGAGAGCGACTCGTTTTGAACGGAGACCCGGCTGATGCTTGAGTATTTACCGGAGCTGTTTAAAGGCCTGCATACCAGCCTGACTCTGACCGTAGCGTCAATCGTGGTCGCGTTGATTTTATCGCTGTTTTTCACCATCGTTTTGACGCTGAAAACACCGGTATTGGTTCATATTGTACGTGTCTACATCACCCTGTTTACTGGTACGCCTTTGCTGGTGCAAATCTTCCTGATTTACTACGGCCCAGGTCAATTCCCGTCGATTCAAAATTACCCGGTGTTGTGGCATCTGCTTTCTGAGCCATGGCTGTGCGCGTTGATTGCCCTTTCGTTGAACAGTGCGGCTTACACCACACAACTGTTTTACGGCGCGATTCGCGCGATTCCTGAGGGGCAGTGGCAATCGTGTGGCGCATTGGGGATGAGCAAAAAAGATACACTCGCCATTTTGCTTCCTTATGCATTTAAACGCGCACTGTCGTCGTACTCGAACGAAGTGGTTCTGGTGTTTAAAAGCACTTCTCTGGCGTACACCATTACGCTGATGGAAGTGATGGGCCACGGGCAGTTGCTGTATGGACGGACTTACGATGTGATGGTGTTCGGTGCAGCAGGCCTGGTTTATCTGGTCGTGAACGGTTTACTGACGCTCATAATGCGTGTGGTAGAACGTCGCGCGCTGGCATTTGAACGTCGAAATTAAACGATTGCGAATCATAGAAAACGGCGGGGAATTTCCCCGCCTTTTTTATATCCTGATTAATATAATTATACATTTAATTTGCATATAAATTCATTTACTGGCATGATTTTTTGACACCGGGAAACGGTGAATACAATAAAACACGACAGACGGGAGCTACACACATGAAGAAGTTTATTTTGGCCGCACTGTTCGCTACAGCCGCATTCAACGTGGCTGCGGCCGACAAAATCAACTTTGGTTCTTCGGCAACTTATCCGCCATTTGAATCGCTGGATGCCAATAATCAGATTGTCGGCTTTGATATCGACCTGGCAAAAGCTTTATGCAAACAAATGCAAGCTGAATGCACATTCACTAACCATGCATTTGACAGCCTGATCCCGTCGCTTAAATTCCGTAAATACGATGCCGTCATTTCCGGCATGGATATTACCCCTGAACGTAGCAAACAAGTTTCCTTCACTGCACCGTACTATGCCAACTCAGCGGTGGTGATTGCCAAAAAAGGGGCGTTTAAGTCTTTTGACGAACTGAAAGGCAAACGTATCGGCATGGAAAACGGCACCACGCATCAGAAATATCTCCAGGATAAACACCCGGAAATTAAAACCGTTTCTTATGATAGCTACCAGAATGCGATTATCGACCTGAAAAATGGCCGTATTGATGGCGTATTTGGCGACACGGCGGTCGTGAACGAATGGTTGAAAACCAACCCGCAGTTAGGGACGGTGGGCGAGCACGTGACTGATGCAGAATACTTCGGTACCGGGCTGGGTATTGCGGTGCGTCCTGATAATCAGGCGTTGCTGGCCAAACTGAATACCGCGCTGGCTGCAATCAAAGCTGACGGGACGTATAAGAAAATCAGCGACCAGTGGTTCCCGCAGTAATTATTGCCCTCACCCTACCCTCTCCCTGTTAGGGTGAGGGGAAAACTAACCGCGCACCAACAACGCCAACACCTCGTAATGTGCCGTATGCGGGAACATATCAAACAGCTGTACTCTTTCAACCCGATATTCCGCCAGCGAAGCAATATCCTGCGCCATCGTCTGCGCATTACAACTTGAATAGATGATGTATTTCGGAGCCATGTTGTTCAGGAAATAACACAGCGCCTGGCCGATGCCACGTCTTGGCGGATTCACTAAAACCAGGTCAGGAATATCTTCCTGCTCAGTTGCAAATTTCGTGGAATCCAGCGCCTGGAAGTGAATATCGGTTAAGCCGAGTTTTTCGGCTGATTGGCGAGCGCAGGCAATCGCTTCTGGGGCAATTTCAATTCCAGTCAGTTTCATATCCGGTGTGGCGCAGTGCAGCCCAAAGCCGCCAACGCCACAGAATAAATCCCACATATGTTTGACGGGCAATTCTCGCACCCACTCGCGGGCGGTGGCATACAACGACGCTGCAACCGTTGGGTTGGTCTGGAAGAAACTTTGCGGGCGGATATATAACGGCACGTCGTTAAAATTTTCTTCAAGCCATTGTTGGTCGGTGAACGGAATCTCCTGCTCGCCTTCCATAATCGCCATATGCACTGGCTGGATGTTGGCGGAAATCACTTTAAGCTGTGGGAGTTGTTGCTGCAACCACGGCAGCGCCACACGCAGTTGCTCAATTTTTGCATCGGAACGCAGTACAAAACGCAGCATCATACCGCCATCTAACTGGCTTTCCGTCAGCAACAGATATTTCAGTTCGCCACGTTTACGCGCCACGTTATAGGGCGTCAAACCCGCACGAGCAATAAAAGGTTTCAGTACGGCAAAAACCGCCTGGAAAGAAGCAGGATAAAGCGGGCATTCGGTTAAATCTTCAGGCGTCCCATCGCGGTGCAGCATGCCGAGCAATGGCTTTTCTACGCTGCCGCTGACCACCATTTTAGCTTTATTACGAAAAGCGTGTTCAGGGCCACTGATTGGCGCGCGCCAGTCTTGCACCGCAACTCCCTCCAGTAATTGCTGAAGTTCGTTCATTTTGGCGGTGAGCTGTTCAGAAATCGGCTGTTCAATCCACTGACAAGAACGGCAACGATTAGCCTGGTATAGCGCGCAATGCATAATTAAATCCTGAAGGGCGCAGAGCAAAACACTACGCGGTTATTGAAGTTTGAAAAAAAGCCGACTGCGCGAAGGGGCAAACAGCAGGAACAACACCAGTAAATCGGGGAGTTTCTGCATCATTAACGAGCGGAATATCTCACGTTTCGACTCGCCGGGAATACTAAAAAGTTCGGGATAACCCCAACCCAGCGACGCCGCCCATAAATATGAGACCGCAATAACCTGCGTGGCAAGGAATACCCAGCGCCCCCAGTTGCGCCCTTTCATGATGACAAACGCACAACGTAACTCGATGCAAAGCATCACCAGGCTGCCAAGGAAAATCAGCGTCAGGCTCCAGGTTTGCACACTGCGATGAACAAAATCAATCACTCCACGCAACCCGAGCATGTTGAACAGCAACATAAGATCGAGCATCCGCGTAGTAAGAATAGCGATTCCCGCCACCAGAACGAGTGTGGGGGCATTCAATTTGGCTTGAGTTTGACTTCGTTTCCTGAAAATTTCCGCAAACCTCGTGTTCCATACGTCACAGTGCCGCGTCTGGCGCGGCACTGAGGGTTTTATCAGATTTTAAACCTTTCAGCTACGCCTTGCACGCTGGATATCGCGCAGACGCTGCTTTTCTGCCCGCGCCATAAACCACCATGCAATTAAGCCAATAACCCCGACGACACCCAAAATGATAGATGCCAGAGCGTTAATTTCCGGGTTGACCCCCATTCTGACACTCGAGAATACCAGCATCGGTAAGGTTGTCGCCCCAGGCCCTGAGACGAAACTCGCAATAACCAAATCATCGAGCGATAAGGTAAACGCCAGTAGCCAGCCGGAAACGATCGCCGGAGCAATCATCGGAACGGTGATCACAAAAAACACCTTCAGCGGCGTGGCGCCTAAATCCATTGCGGCTTCTTCGATTGAGTGGTCTAACTCGCGCAAGCGTGAGCTAATCACAACCGAAACATATGCAGTACAAAAAGTGACGTGCGCAAGCCAGATGGTCAACATGCCGCGGTCACTTGGCCAGCCAATAGCATGCCCTAACGCGACGAACAGCAATAACAGCGACAGACCGGTAATGACATCAGGCATAACCAGCGGCGCGGTGAGCATAAAGGCAAAACCTGTGGAGCCCCGAAACTTACCAAAACGCACCATCACCATAGCAGCAATGGTGCCGAGGATAACCGCGGCTGTTGCAGCCGCAGCTGCAATGGTCAAACTCAGCCCCACCGCGCTCATCATCGCCGAGTCGTGGAATAGCTCGACATACCAACGTGTAGACCACCCCGCCCATACTGTTACCAGTTTGGAGCTGTTAAATGAGTAGATCACCAGCATTAACATTGGGGCGTACAGGAAGGTGAAACCCATCACCAAAATCAAAATACGCCACGGTGAACGCACTACCGGTAAATTGTTCATGCGTGGTCCTCCGCTGCTTTGTTCTGGTATTTGTGGAACCACATAATCGGCACAATCAGCAGGATAAGCATGGTTATCGCCACCGCTGAGGCCACTGGCCAGTCGCGGTTATTGAAGAACTCCTGCCACAATACGCGGCCAATCATGATGCTATCTGGCCCGCCGAGCAGTTCCGGGATAACAAACTCCCCTACCGCCGGAATAAACACCAGCATCGAGCCGGCAATAATCCCGCCTTTGGTGAGCGGCACGATAACGCTAAAGAACGTTTTCAGCGGCCGGGCACCTAAATCCAGAGAGGCCTCCACCAGCGAGTAATCAATTCGGGTCAGCGCGGTATAAATCGGCAGCACCATAAAGGGTAAATAGGCATAAACAATACCGATATAAACCGCGAGATTGGTGTGTAAAATCACCAGCGGTTGATCGATAACGCCCAGCCACATCAGCACGTTATTAAGCACACCGTTATTTTTCAGGATCCCCATCCACGCATACACGCGAATCAGGAACGAGGTCCATGAAGGTAAAATAACCAATAACAACAGAATATTACGGGTTGAGGATTTACTGTGAGCCACCGCCCAGGCCAACGGATAGCCCAGCAGCAAACAGCAAATTGTAGAAACGCCCGCCATTTGCAGCGATTGCAGATAGGCTTCGGCATATAGCGGATCGTCAGTTAGCTGAAGATAGTTAGCCAGATTCAGCGCAAGCGAAATCTGATCGTCTGCCCAGGTGACGAGATCGGTGTAAGGTGGAATGGATCGCGCTATTTCTGCAAAACTTATCTTAAAGACAATCAAGAATGGCAGCATAAACAGCAAAATCAGCCACAGATAAGGCAAAGCGATCACCAGCTTGCGGCCATGGCGCATTTGCATTTTTCCCAGCCACAATTTAAAACCGCTTGCCGGTGGCTCCGCCGGGCGTTCAGTTATCGTGCTCATTTCGCCCCCTTAAACCGTCAACACCACACAACTTTCAGCATCCCAACACAGGCGCACTTCGTCGCCCCATGTCGGCATTCCTTTACGATTGCGGTTCTCGTTCTGCAACTGTGCGCTGATCATCTGGCCACTTTTCAGGCGGACGTGATAAATCGACAAGTCGCCAAGATAGGCAATGTGCACCACTTCACCCACCGCAAAGTTGTAGCCATCGGCAGGGGGTTCATCGCAAAGCATTACTTTTTCCGGGCGCAATGCAACGTAGACCGGCACACCGTCGACCACTGAAATATCCGGATCTACTTTCAATGGATGCACAAGCCCTGGACTGTCAATCACCAGTCCATCTTCCTGACGCTCTTTCAACAGACCTTCAAAGACGTTTACCGAACCGATAAATTCAGCGCTGTAGCGCGTTGCCGGGTATTCATAAACTTCTTCTGGCTCGCCGATTTGCTCGAACTTGCCGCGATTCATGATGGCGATACGCCCCGCCATAGTCATCGCTTCTTCCTGGTCGTGCGTCACCATCACGCAGGTCGCGCCCACGCGCTCAAGAATATCGACGACTTCAAGTTGCATACGGTCACGCAGCTTTTTATCCAGCGCGCCCATTGGCTCATCGAGCAGCAACAATTTTGGCCGTTTAGCCAGGCTTCGTGCCAGCGCGACACGTTGGCGCTGGCCGCCAGAAAGCTGGTGCGGCTTACGTTTCGCGTACTCCTGCATATGTACCAGAGTCAGCATTTCCTGCACGCGCTGAGTGATTTCACTTTTCGGCAGTTTGTCTTGTTTAAGGCCAAAGGCGATATTTTGTTCAACCGTCATATGTGGGAAAAGCGCATACGACTGGAACATCATATTGATCGGCCGCTGATAAGGCGGCACATGCGACAAATCGACGCCATCAAGCACGATCTGCCCGGCACTCGGTTGCTCAAAACCTGCCAACATACGTAAAAGTGTTGATTTACCACAGCCGGATGGCCCGAGCAGCGCAAAAATTTCGCCTTTATAAATGGTGAGATTCACATCATCAACGGCGTGTTGCCCGTCGAAGGATTTTGTGAGGTTGCGTACTTCAAGCAGCGGGGTGAGCGCTTTGCGAGTTTTCGCGTGTGGACGAGGAGTTGCGTCGTTCAATATGTTGCTCTCCGGCAAAAACGAAATAGATGTACGACCCGGTTGCCGTACTAATGACGAGACAGAGGCCTGGGCCTCTGCTCGTGTTGGAGCGCATGCACTGTTTCGGTGCGCCACTCCGTTGCAAACCTTGTTAAGCCGCTAACAGGTTGACTTATTTGCCTGTTTTAACTTTAGTCCACGCTCGGGTAATTACGCGGTCAACTTTTGGCGATTGCACACCTTGAGTGAACAATTTGGCACGCACATCAGCTGGCGGATAAATACCAGGGTTGTCACGAATTTCCGCGTTCAGCAGCGGCGTCGACTCTTTGTTCGCGTTAGCGTAATAAACGTGGTTACTGATGTTCGCCACGACATCCGGGCGCATCAGGTAATTCAGGAACTGATAGGCTTCGTCTTTGTTTTTCGCATCTGCCGTCATGGCGAACATATCGAAGTACACCATCGCCCCTTCTTTAGGAATGGTATAAGCAATATTCACGCCATTTTTTGCTTCTTTGGCGCGATTCGCTGCCTGGAGAATATCGCCCGACCAACCAATCGCGACGCAGATGTCCCCGTTTGCCAGGTCATTGATGTATTGAGAAGAGTGGAAATAGCGGATAGACGGGCGCAGTTTCAACAGCAGATCGTTCGCCGCCCCGGTGTAATCTTTCGGGTCGGTGCTGTTAGGATCTTTGCCCAGATAGTGCAACACAGAGGCATAGACTTCGCTTGGTGCGTCAAGGAAGGAGACACCGCAGCTTTTCAGCTTCTCGAGGTTTTCGGGTTTCAGGATTAGATCCCAGCTATCCACTGGCGCGTCTTTGCCCAGTGCCGCTTTGACTTTTTCGACGTTGTAACCGATACCGGTTGTGACCATCATATACGGAATGCCGTATTTATTGTCGTGGTCGTTGTGCGCGACCAGCTTGAGCATTTCCGGATCGAGGTTTTTGTAGTTCGGGAGTTTACTTTTATCCAGCGGCTGGAAAATCCCGGCCTGGGCCTGACGTTCGAGGAATTGCGAAGAAGGCACAACCAGGTCGTAGCCCGTGCTTCCCGCCATCAACTTCCCTTCCAGCACTTCGTTGGAGTCGAAGACGTCATAAACGACTTTAATACCGGTTTCTTTGGTGAAGTTTGCCAGCGTATCCGGCGCAATATAATCGGACCAGTTATAAACGTGCAGCGTCTTTTGTTCAGCGGCAAACGTGGTCGTAGAAACGACCATCAACAACCCCGCCACCGCCCCGGATAACAATTTTTTACGTTGGGTAAACATATGTGATTCCTTCTGAAAAAGTCTAATTCCCGCTTTCGCGAGCATAATTTACTCAATCATACTTTTAAGCATTTTCTTCTCGCTGTTGGGGCATGCAAGAATCATGCATCTCTATGCAAACGGCAGTAAAAAAAGTACAGACGCCTTGCTGCAGATGTTGCACGCTTGTAGCGTCCCGCAAGAATAACTGTAGCCAGACTTCGAGACTATAGCCCACGCAGAAAAGTGACTTTTATCAATTTTTTAAGCATAAAACATCTATGGTGTGGCGCAAAACGGGCAGGAGTGGCGAGAATAATTCTGGTCGGAGGCTATTAAGGCAGAATAAAAAAACATGGAACGCAGCGGGTATGGCAGCCGCTGCGGTCAGGAAAGAAACGATTAGTGCAGGAAGTGGGTTTGAATAACGGCGTCATCTTGCTCTTCTTCTCCTTCAGAGATAAAGAGCAACTGGTTGGCACACGCTTCCAGAATCACCATAGAGATTTGCTCTTCACTCTGTTTTACGAAGGCAGCAAACTGCTCACGGGTAATGCCGACTGATGCTTGCAGCGACTGGCAAACCACAAGTTTTGGTAAATTGTCATCCTGGATATCCAGGAACGCTTTCACGGTTAACGAACTGGCGTTGATAGAGGACAAATCAGATGCCAGTGGCAGCAAAGCGGAAGGCTTTACTTCGGCCAGCGCTGAGAACAAGACGATATTATCGACCAGATCGATTTTCGCATCGTAGACACCATCAAAATTCTGCATATGGGGCAGATGGAGCGCCTGGCAAGTGTCGCACTCGAAAATGGTCACGCCGATTTCGTCAAGCCAGCGGCGTAAGATGTCCAGAGTCGGGACAACGAGTGAATCCATAAATGCCGTAGCCTCTTAAATAAGGGTGAGTAAGTCGCGCCATAGCTTACGCAAAAATAACGCCTCATACTAATATTATGCGCCCAATGGCTCATGCGTTCGAATTTAGCCGCCTGTTTTAAGGCAATATCCCGGCTGCGCTTGCTGCTCAATCCATTTAATCATCAGTGTCGCAATATCCACACCGCTTGTTTTTTCAATGCCTTCCAGACCTGGCGACGCGTTGACTTCCATAACCAGTGGGCCGCGTTCGGCGCGCAAAATATCAACGCCCGCCACATCCAACCCGAGCGTTGCAGCCGCATGCAGGGCGATTTCGCGTTCACGTTCGGTGATTTCAACCTGATTCGCCACGCCTCCACGATGCAAGTTGGAGCGAAAATCACCGGGTTTTGCCTGGCGTTCGATTGCCGCCACCACGTTGTTGCCGACCACAAGACAGCGGATATCCCTACCCTGCGCTTCTTTTATATATTCCTGCACCAGAATATGAGCGTTAAGACCCCGGAAGGCATCAATCACGCTTTCTGCCGCCTGACGGGTTTCAGCCAACACGACGCCAATCCCTTGTGTCCCTTCCACCAGTTTCACCACCAGCGGAGCACCACCTACCATGTCGATTAAATCACTGGTGTCATCAGGTGAGTGAGCAAAACCGGTGACGGGCAAATCAATGCCCTGCCTCGCCATAAGCTGCAAGGAACGCAGTTTGTCGCGCGCACGGGTAATCGCGACAGATTCATTGAGTGGATAGCTGCCCAGCATTTCAAACTGGCGCAAAACGGCAGTGCCATAAAATGTGATTGCCGAGCCGATACGTGGAATAACTGCATCATAATGCGGGAGCTGGCGGCCTTTATAATGCACAGAGGGTGCTGCCGGATTGATGTTCATATAGCAAGAAAGGGGATCGATAATTTCGACGGCGTGACCCCGGCGCGATGCCGCTTCACGAAGCCGTTTACAAGAATAAAGCGTTCCATCCCGGGACAAAATGGCGATTTTCACCCTGCACCTCAGCGTTTCCAGTCTAATAATGACAGCGCGGATATCATAGCACTGCCATCCTGATTCAACGAACGGGCAATGTGTCCGGCGACTGTTTTAACACGTCAATTAAATGGCGTGTTGTCGAAGCCAGATGATGCGGATCGTAGACCACATAGAGATCCGCCGGGATCGCTTTTGTGAGCGGGCGGAAGGTAACGCCCGGCCAGTTCATTTGCGCGTAGCTGTCGGCCATGATGGTTAATCCGATGCCGATGCTCACCAATGCCAGCACCGTTTGCGGCTCGACGGCTTCCCTGACTATTCGCGGCGTGAACCCCGCTTCCCGACAGACCCCCTGCAAAAAAGTCCAGTCAGAATGCACTGCCGTCATGGTGACAAAAGCCTCATGACGCAACTGCTCGATATCAATGGCGGTTTGTTTTGTGAGGGGATGCTTTTCTGGCAAGGCCACTAAAAACGTCGCGTCGTGAAGTTTTTCGCTGCGTAAACCGGGAGGTGGATTGGTTTCCATACGCCAGATCCCGGCGTCGATGTCATGGCGTTCAATTAAAGAAAGCTGGACGCCTGGTGACTTTTCGCGGAATAAAATATCAATAGCGGGATAATCAGCGATAAATTGTTGCAACCCCAGACGTAACCCACCCCAGATAGCGGTGCCGACGATGCCCAGGTGAATTCGCCCCCCTTCGCCACGACCTATTTGTTCGACTCGGGCCAGGGCGAGGTTTGCGCTATCGAGCAAACGCCGGGTTTCTTCGAGTAAAATTTCACCAGCATAAGTCAGCGCGACGCTACGTGAATGGCGAATAAACAGAACGGTGCCGAGCTGGGACTCTAATTCTTTAATGTGAAAACTCAGCGGTGGCTGGGACATATTTAAGCGCGCCGCAGCTTTGCCAAAATGCAGCTCTTCTGCCACAGCCTGGAAATAGCGCAATAGTTTTAAATCGGTACGATAAACTCGCTGTGAAATGCTCATGAGGCTCCCTTTGTTCTGGCAGCCCCATAAACTATCACTCCTGCCGCTCGCTGTAATCC
Organism: Buttiauxella agrestis; assembly: GCF_900446255.1. Taxonomy (NCBI): domain Bacteria; kingdom Pseudomonadati; phylum Pseudomonadota; class Gammaproteobacteria; order Enterobacterales; family Enterobacteriaceae; genus Buttiauxella; species Buttiauxella agrestis. Next base: position 3,373,260 of record NZ_UIGI01000001.1, read on the forward strand.
AGCCGACTGTTAATGTGCGACCGGTGCCGAAGCCTTGAGCGAAGGATTGTGTCGATACTGGAAACTGAAGTGGAAAATAACTGCCAGCACTAATGCATATCCGGCAAACACCAACCAAATCGTCGTCCAGTCTTTGACGCCATCAACGCTAAAGTAATCCACCACATAGCCACTGAGAATGGCCCCGAGATAGGCACCAATCCCGTTAACCATCGTCATAAATAGCCCTTGCGCACTGGCCCGGATACGTTTATCAACTTCTTGTTCCACAAACACAGAACCCGAGATATTAAAGAAGTCGAACGCACAGCCATAAACCACCATCGAAAGCAGCAGTAATACGAAACCGAATGCAGACGGGTCCCCCCAGGCAAACAAGGCGAATCGCAGCACCCAGGCCACCATGCTCATCAACATCACTTGTTTAATACCAAAGCGGCGTAAGAAGAATGGAATGGTGAGGATAAATGCCACTTCAGACATTTGCGAAACTGAAAGCAGAATCGACGGATACTGAACCACGAAGCTATCGGCAAATTCAGGGTTACGCGCAAAATCATGCAGGAACGGGTTGCCGAAAGTATTGGTTATTTGCAAAACCGCACCTAACAGCATGGCGAATAAGAAGAAAACAGCCATGCGCGGATTTTTGAATAATACAAACGCATCCAGACCCAGACGGCTCACCCACGAGCGCGACACGCCGCCCTTCGCCACCGGAATGGTTGGCAGAGTCAGGGAATACAACGCCAGCGCCAGCGAGGCTCCCGCTGCAATATATAGCTGGAGATTACTCAGCTCAAATCGCATCAGGCTCACCGTCCACATCGCGGCGATAAAACCGATAGTGCCGAAAACGCGGATCGGTGGGAAATGGCTGACAGTATCCAGCCCGGCTTTTTCAAGGCTGGCATACGAGATGGTGTTCGACAGGGCAATGGTTGGCATAAACGCCATCGCGTTACCCAGCATCACCCAAAACATCAGCCCCGGCTGATTAATGCTGGCAGCCCAGGCCAGCATTGCGGCGCACACCAGGTGGCAGAGTGCATAGACACGATTCGCAGGCAGCCATTTGTCGGCAATAATGCCGACGATCCCCGGCATTAATAACGCCGCAAGTCCCTTGGTACTGTAGACCATACCGACATCAGCCCCCCGGAAACCGAGGGTGTTAATCATGTATGAGCCTAGTGTGACCAGCCATGCGCCCCAAATGAAATACTGCAAAAACAACATGATTTTCAAGCGAGGTTTAATCGCCAAAACGTTAATCGCCATGTGTTTTACCCGGTGTGTTGGTAGTGCCTCAGGCGAGTTTGCCCAGGAAACCGCAAATCAGATTAATAAAGTTCTGGCGCGAAAGTGCCGCTGCCGCCAGCGTTTGCGCATGAGAAAGCTGCACGCTTCCCAGGCCTTCAGCAAGATTGGTAATCGCCGAAACCGCCACCACTTTCAGGCCGCAATGGCGAGCGCTGATCACCTCTGGCACAACAGACATACCCACCACATCGCCGCCGATGATTTGCATCATGCGAATCTCAGCTGCGGTTTCAAAGTTGGGGCCAGGATAGGAAACAAACACACCTTCGGTGAGTGGGAAGCCCTGCTCTTTTGCGACTTGCTGTAATACGCCACGGTAATCGGCGTCATAAGCGTTTGCCAGAGAGAAGAAACGCTCACCAAAACGGTCATCGTTAGGGCCGACCGTTGGCGTACCCGGCATGGTATTAATATGGTCGTTCAACGCAACCAGGCTGCCAGGCCCCACTTCAGGACGCAATGAACCCGCGGCGTTTGTGGAAAACAGGATTTCACAGCCGAGCAATTTAAACGTACGAATCGCGTTAGTCATCACTGACATACCGCGCCCTTCGTAGAAGTGACCGCGCCCTTTCATGCAAGCGACAGGAACACCCGCAAGCGTCCCTACCACCAGCTCGCCAGCGTGGCCATGCACAGTGCTTACCGGAAAGCCTGGCAGTTCATCGTAAGGGAAAACAATAGGTTGTTCGATTTTCTCAGCCAGCTCACCCAGGCCAGACCCAAGAATGAAAGCCACGCGCGGCACCAGGCCATTAATACGGGAACGGATAATATCTGCGGCGTAATACGGAGAGTTATCAAGAGTAGTCATCGGCATCAGGTGCTCCTTGTCATGAGTCGAATAATCAGAATTTGCGTTAACTCTGTTATACCGACTGACAATAGTGCAAAACCAATACCGTTTAGGCGGGTGATTGATAGCGAAAATGTATTGATCAGCGGTGGCGAGCGCCACCGCGAGATGCTGTTATCGGGTAGCCCAGCCCTGTTTGTGCAAATAATCGAGAATAAATGGACGGTTTTCTTTGATGATTGTGCGACGAATATGGTCGCTCCACGTGTCGCGGCGCGTATTGCTGCCACGGGAAAGATAGTATTGCGCCATCTCTTCGTCGTATTGCTCCAGCACGTTTTCATCGACCGGCTGATAGCTATTTTCATGCATGATCATGGCCGCCGGAATGCGCGGTTTAATACCGTGGTCTTCATCAGGCCAACCCAGGCATAAACCAAACAGAGGTAACACGTGTTTTGGGATATTCAGTAATTCCGTCACCGCTTCGATGTTGTTACGCAGCCCGCCGATATACACGCCACCCAATCCCAGCGACTCCGCTGCGGTAAAGGCATTTTGCGCAAGAATAGCCGTATCAACCACGCCGAGGAGCAGCTGTTCGGCCAGACCTAACTGTGCTTGCGGGCAAATTTGTAGATGACGGTTGAAATCGGCGCAAAACACCCAAAATTCTGCAGCTTGCGCGACATGCTTCTGCCCGCCGGTGAGCGGAACCAATTGCTCACGCAGGGATTTGTCGGTGATACGAATAATTGAGGTGCATTGTAAAAAACTGGAACTTGAGGCCGCCTGGGCACTGGCAACAATCGCTGCACGCTGTTCATCAGTAATTGGCTCGTCGGTGTAGCGACGAACGGAACGGTGTGAACGCAGCAGATCAATGGTCGGCGTCATCGTGTTTATCCTTTGGCTTGTCTGAAAGAGATTTCTTAACGGGCGATTGCCCTTTGGTCAGCAGCGGTGCAACGTTTTGAGCCATCGCCCACACCATGAATGCCGCTGCCGGGATCATGAATGCAATCCCTAAAAATACCATGATGATGGCCGCCGTCGCATTCCCAAAGGGTGCGGGTAATGCCACATAACCGTTAAGGGAAAGATAAGAAAGCAATAAAAAGGCGATACCGATAACTTCGAGGATTAACACAGGTTTCGGTAAGGCACCGAGTGAACGCATCCGCTTGTCTCCACAGGCAATTATCACTTGAGTATAACCTGGTTGCGCCTGACTCTTACGTTGCAATATAGATGATGAATATCAATGTAAGAGGCAAGACCTTCTTTCCATTCCCCCCGGTTAGCGGCATTATAGTTGCCATTCGCCGGTACGTATCGGCCACAAAAATAAAGGAGATTCTATGTTTGCAGTAATCTTTGGTCGCCCAGGCTGCCCATATTGTGTTCGTGCTAAAGAGTTGGCTGAGAAATTGACCGCTGAACGTGAAGACTTCAACTTCCGTTACGTTGATATCCACGCAGAAGGCATCAGCAAAGCCGATCTGGAAAAAACCGTAGGTAAACCTGTTGAAACCGTACCGCAGATTTTCCTCGACCAGAAACATATCGGTGGTTGCACTGATTTTGAAGCTTACGCGAAAGAACACCTGAGTTTGTTCCAGAACGCGGAATAAGCATCAGACAGAGATAAAAAAAACCGGCTCAGTGGATATAAAAACTGAGCCGGTTTTTTTATCGCCGCTGACGGCGGAGCAATGTACGAACAAATAAGTAGCTCAATGCTCCAAGAGCACACCAAAACACAGCACTAAACATCCAGGCCATTTCCTGCCAGAACGTTCGCGTTGGCGAAAGCCAAAAGTGAATGATTAACAGACAAAGCGGTGAAGCCAGTACTGCGCCCATCAGCGGTTTGATCACTCGGCCATGGCGTGAAAACACGCTAGCAATAACACCCGGAAGGATAAAAAACAGCAATCCCCACTCTGAATGTCTATCACCCGGGTAGCTATTGGCGGCACTCAACTTCTGAGACAAAAACACACCAACAAACAACACGAAGCAACAAATGACTCCAAACCAACGTTGTCCACGCATGAACACACATCCTCCTGACGATCGCTTGTATCGAACTTAAAATTACAGTTCTGCACGCAGAACAGCCCGGGTCAGATAAGTTTCAGCAATCCCTGCTCAAAAATAAGTAGTGCAATTCGCACAATATTCTTACTAGCCGTAAAACTACATAAAGATTAAACTAGCGGCTATTATCAGGTCTGTGCACTGGATATTTTAATGCAATAAAAATACATTAAATTGCGTTGTAATTAGTAGAAACCCTAACCCAAAAAACCATTTCTTTCAACAGCTTACTAGTAAACAAGAAGTTATCCTTCGTGAATATAAACGTCGCAGATTTGTTAAGCGGGAATTACATCCTGTTATTATTTGTTGTTCTGACCTTAGGCTTATGTCTGGGTAAATTACGCCTCGGTCCTGTCCAACTGGGTAATTCCATTGGTGTTTTAGTGGTCTCTTTATTACTCGGACAACAACATTTTTCCATTAACACAGACGCCTTAAATCTGGGTTTCATGCTGTTCATTTTTTGTGTTGGCGTGGAAGCTGGGCCAAACTTTTTTTCAATTTTCTTCCGCGACGGCAAAAATTATTTAATGCTGGCACTGGTGATGGTCGGCAGCGCCATGCTCCTTGCATTAGGATTGGGGAAACTCTTTGGCTGGGATATTGGCCTCACCGCCGGTATGCTCGCTGGTTCGATGACCTCTACCCCCGTGTTGGTCGGTGCAGGTGATACCTTGCGCCATTCCGGCATAGCGGGAACCGAACTCGCCGCCTCTCTTGATAATCTTAGCCTCGGCTACGCGCTGACTTATCTTATCGGTCTGGTGAGTTTAATTGTGGGTGCGCGTTATCTGCCAAAACTTCAGCACCAGGATTTGCAAACCAGCGCTCAACAAATCGCTCGTGAACGCGGTCTGGATACCGATGCCGCACGCAAAGTTTACCTACCCGTTATCCGTGCCTACCGTGTAGGTTCTGAACTGGTTGCCTGGGCGGATGGCAAAAATCTGCGTGAACTGGGTATTTATCGCCAGACCGGTTGCTATATCGAACGTATTCGCCGTAACGGTATTCTGGCAAACCCGGACGGTGACGCTGTGCTGCAAAAAGGGGATGAAATCGCGCTGGTCGGTTATCCGGACGCACACTCTCGCCTCGACCCAAGCTTCCGTAATGGTAAAGAAGTTTTCGACCGTGACCTGCTGGACATGCGCATCGTCACCGAAGAAATCGTGGTGAAGAATCACAATGCCGTAGGTCGCCGCCTGGGGCAATTAAAGCTGACCGATCACGGTTGCTTCCTGAACCGCGTTATCCGCAGCCAGATTGAAATGCCTATCGACGACAATATCGTGCTGAACAAAGGCGACGTTTTACAGGTCAGCGGTGACGCTCGACGCGTGAAAACCGTGGCGGAACGCATCGGTTTTATCTCGATTCACAGCCAGATTACCGACCTGCTCGCTTTTTGCGCCTTCTTCATTATCGGCCTGATGATCGGCATGATCACCTTCCAGTTCAGCTCATTTAGTTTCGGTGTCGGTAACGCCGCCGGCTTGCTGTTCGCAGGCATCATGTTGGGCTTCTTGCGTGCCAACCACCCCACGTTCGGCTATATCCCGCAAGGGGCGTTGAACATGGTGAAAGAGTTCGGCCTGATGGTATTTATGGCGGGCGTCGGGTTAAGTGCCGGTAGCGGCATTGGCAATGGTTTAGGTGCCGTCGGCGGGCAAATGTTGATTGCAGGCCTAATCGTCAGCCTGGTACCAGTGGTTATCTGCTTCCTGTTCGGCGCATATGTATTGCGTATGAACCGCGCATTGCTATTCGGGGCGATGATGGGCGCACGAACCTGTGCCCCTGCGATGGAAATCATCAGCGACACCGCGCGCAGCAATATCCCTGCCCTTGGCTACGCCGGAACCTACGCTATCGCTAACGTGTTGTTAACGTTGGCGGGGACGCTTATCGTAATCATATGGCCTGGTTTGTGATCCGTACCGCAGACAAAGAAAAAAGATTTTTTTATGACGGTGCGAACTTTTTACCCAAGACAAAGTCTTAATTAGTGCCACTGCTTTTCTTTGATGTCCCCAATTTGTGGAGCCCATCAACCCCGCCTCTTTGGTTCAAGGTTGATGGGTTTTTTATTGCCTGAAATTCGTGTTCCCTTTCAAATCAAACTCTTGCCCTTCTCTGCTGCATACGCGCCTTAATCACAGCCAAATCTAAATCCATCGTTCATAATTTGAAAATTGAGAGCTAATGAGCGAGGGTTCATGATGTTACTTCAAGACAAAATCGTGGTGATCTTCGGGGGCAGCGGCGCTATCGGTAGCACGGTGGCGCAGGTGATGGCCCGCGAAGGGGCGCGGGTGTATCTGGGCGCACGCAACCAGGAGAAATTGAACCGAGCCGCTGACAACGTCCGCAAGTCAGGTGGAACGGTCGAAACATTCCTTATTGATGTCCTCAACGAGCAAGCCATGAGTGAGCAGGTTACTCATCTTGCCCGGCAAACAGGCGGCTTTGATGTCGTCGTGAACGCAACGGGTTTCATGCACGATCAAGGCAAAGAACTTGCGGAATTATCCCTCGCCGAATTCATGCAGGGAATTACCCCTTTCCTGTCGGCACAATTCACTGTATCAAAAGCAGTCAGTCTCTACATGGGTGGCGAGCGTGCCGGAGTCATCTTATCGGTCGTTGCTCCCGCAGGCTCAATGGCAATACCTGGCCATCTTGGTCATATCGTCGGCTGCGCTGGCACAGAAGCCTTCATTAAAGCGCTCGCCAGCGAACTTGCTCCGAAGAATATTCGCGTCGTCTGTGTGCGCTCGCACGCCATTTCTGATGCCGTTCAGGCCGGTTCTTATACCAGAGAAATTTTCGAGCCAAAGGCACAGGCGATGGGTTTGAGCGTGGAACAGTGGGTAGGAGGCGCGGCACAAAGTACGATGTTAAAACGTCTGCCCACGCTTTCGCAGATTGCAGAGTTAATGACATTTCTGGCGTCAGAAAGCGCAGGGGCGATGACGGCAACGGTGGTTAATATGACTGCGGGTACGACGATTGACTGATAGCCTACGCTATCGAAACTAACGCGCAATTTTTGCCAGCATCCTGCTGAGATGATCCCGGCTCAGCGGGTTCCTGTCCGTCACATAATGCAGCGTCATACCTTCGATAAAAGCATCCAGCATGCGAGCGGTTATCGGGTCAAAATAGGCCTCGAGCGCCTGTTGGCTGCGACACATCCAATCCTGCATGATGATTTTTAATTCAGGAGTGCGATTAGCGTAAGCATAGAGTTGATACATCACTTGCAGGTTGTATGACGTGGCGATTTTCTCACCGCAAATCATGTCGACTATCGCTTCGCAGGCCTCATCACGATTACGGGCCTGCTCAATGCGACAACGATAATCGTCAGACATTTGATGCGCAAACTGTGTAAAGGCTTCGCTCAAAAGCGATTCGATGCCGTCGAAATAGTAGGTCATCGATCCCAGCGAGACACCTGCCGCTTCGGCAATTTTGCGGTGCGTGATATGGCTAATCCCGTGTTCCACCAGCATATCCAACGTGGCGTGCAATATACGTGAACGGCGGTCGGGGTCGTTGCGTCGCGGAGCTTTCGTCATCATTTTCGCTCGGTAAAAACAGGCTCAAAAGAGTTTACCAGGCAATGTGTACAAATGTACACAAACTTGCTAGTGTAATTTCCATTCGCCGCCAACCGGTACTTCCATGTCTGCCGCCATTAGTCATCGCAAAGCGACTCAACGTCGCACCTGGGCGCTGTTCGCCTTTTTCTTCCTGCCCGGCCTTGTCATGGCCTCCTGGGCCACCCGTACGCCAGCCATTCGTGACACACTTAGCGTTTCAACTGCCGGTATGGGTATCGTGCTATTTGGCCTGTCGATTGGTTCGATGAGCGGCATTTTATGTTCCGGCTGGCTGGTTAAGCGGTTTGGTACGCGCAATATTATTCGCAGCGGCATGACGCTGATGGTCACTGGCATGCTGGTGATGGGCGCCGCGCTGTTCCTTGCTTCGCCTGTTCTGTTCGCAACTGGCCTGGCAATCCTCGGGGCGGGACTAGGTTCGGCTGAAGTGGCGATGAACGTCGAAGGCGCGATTGTTGAAGGACTGCTAAAAAAGACCGTATTACCCATGATGCACGGCTTTTATAGCCTCGGCACATTAGCAGGCGCGGGAATTGGCATGAGTCTGACCGCCCTTAACGTCACCGCGTATGGGCATCTTTTAGTGATTGGCCTGGTGGTTATCACCCCGATTATTATTGCCATTACTGCGATCCCACACGGTGTCGGGAAAAATAATGCCGATGCTAATACTGATAATGGACACGAACCTCATCCGCCCTTTTATAAAGATCTACAGCTGATATTAATTGGCACGATTGTGCTGGCGATGGCGTTTGCTGAAGGTTCTGCCAACGACTGGCTGCCACTGCTGATGGTCGATGGCCATGGTTTTAGCCCAACCTCCGGTTCAATGATTTATGTTGGTTTCACTCTGGGCATGACCGTCGGGCGTTTTACCGGCGGCTGGTTTATCGATCGCTACAGTCGTGTAGCCGTGGTTCGCGCCTGCGCAATGATGGGGATCTTAGGCATCGGCTTAATCATCTTTGTGGATAACACTTTTGTGGCTGGTATTTCCGTTATTTTATGGGGACTGGGAACCTCTCTCGGTTTCCCATTAACGATTTCCTCTGCGGGCGATACCGGCCCGGACCCGGCGACTCGCGTCAGTGTGGTGGCGGCTTCCGGCTATATCGCGTTTTTAGTTGGTCCGCCGTTGTTGGGCTTCTTAGGCGAACATTACGGCCTGCGCCTGGCTATGTTAGTGGTATTGAGTTTAATGGTGGTCGCCGCACTGGTTGCGAAAGCCGTCGCGAAACCAACCGATCTTGTGACCAACTCGCTTGAAGGGAGAGTTCGATGAGTGTGAAATTAATTGCCGTCGACATGGATGGTACGTTCCTGGACGATAATAAAGAGTACAACCGTGCGCGTTTTGCGGAGCTTTATGCGCAGATGAAAGAACAAGGCATTCGATTTGTGGTCGCCAGCGGCAACCAATATTACCAGCTCATTTCATTCTTCCCGGAGATCGCCCACGAGATTTCTTTCGTCGCCGATAATGGCGGTTGGGTGGTCAGCGAGGGCAAAGATACTTTTAACGGTGAGCTGACAAAGCAGGAATTCAACACCGTCATCGATCATCTTTTGACGTTGCCGCATGTGGATATCATCGCTTGCGGCAAACACAACGGTTATACCCTGAAAAGCTATGATGACGCGTTTATCAAAATGGCGCGCAGTTATTATCACCGTCTGGAAGTGGTCGAAAACTTCTCAAATCTGGATGACGTGTTCTTTAAATTCGCCCTGAATCTGCCAGACAGTTTATTAGACGACACCATGGATTCTTTGGCCGCGCAATTCGACGGAATTATGGTGCCGGTCACCAGCGGCCATGGCTCGATTGACCTGATTATTCCCGGTGTTCACAAAGCGAATGGCTTGCGAATATTGCAGGAAAAATGGGGCATTGATGACAGCGAAGTGGTGACGTTTGGCGATGGTGGGAACGATATCGAAATGCTACGCCAGGCAAAATATGGTTTTGCGATGGCGAATGCGCCGGAAAAAATTAAGCAAATCGCCGCTTATCAGACCGGGCATTGCAATGAACAAGGCGTGTTGAATGTGATTGAGCGAGCGCTGAAAAAAGAAGCGCCGTTTAACGCGTAATATTGAATAAGGGGCTGAAAAGCCCCTTTTTTTTATAATTGCTTAAGCACCAGCAAAATACCGTATCCCAGCAGTGCCGACCATAACAACATTGGCAGTGAATAATAATGGAAGCGAATCCAGATGCGGCGGTCATTTGCCATGCGTAGTGCAATCAAATTCGCCAGCGATCCCGGCAATAACCCAAAACCACCGATGTTGACTGCAAAGGCGAGTAACAGGGATGCAGGAACGTAATTCAGTAATAAAATGGTCGATGGAACATTACTGATAAACTGTGAGAGACCTATTCCTAACGCAAACAATCCACCGGCCGGGAGTTGATTTATTCCTGATAAAGCCTGTTGTAATACAGGAAGCTGCGTAATCAGGTAGACGTCGATAAACATCACCATAAATACCAGCAATAAACTCCAGTCGATACTCAGCAATACGCGCCTTGCCAGCAGTAAAAAGCCCACAGCCACCACGGCCAGACCCCAGGTTTCCTGCTTTAATTCCAGGGCGACGATAAAGATGATGTAGAACGCGATGCAACTCATCACCAGACGCGGCTGCCAGTCATGAAGTTTGTCGTGAGTGCGATAAGTGAGCTTTTTACGCGGAAAACAGAACCAGCAGAGCACCAACAAGCTGAACATTATCGCCAGCGCTAGCGGCACCATTTGCCAGGTAAATTCACCGAACGATAAACCCGAGCGTCCCCACAGCAAAATATTTTGCGGGTTGCCAATGGGCGTGAGCATCGAGCCTGCATTGACCGCTAAAGCCTCAAATATGATGAGACGATTAATCGGTATCGCACACAATTTTTTCAGCGTGATGGTCAGCGGCACGATAATAAACAGCGCGACGTCGTTAGTCAGAAACGTTGAAAGTAATGCCGCAGCGCTGACCAGAAATATCGCCAGCGTTCGTTCATTATCAAACCGCTTCACCATGCGGCGGCCAAGCACATCGAAATAACCGCTCAGTTCCACGCCTTTGGTCAACATCATTAAGCCCGCAAGCGTAATGATAGTGTGCCAGTCAATGGCATGAACCCAATGCTGTGGCTGAAAAGGCGCGGCAAAACTCAGAATAACGCCCACGATAAGCAATAGATGAAGAAAACGATCGCGGGCAAACGGGCGCACCAGGTTCAGTAACATTGCTACTTAAATCCTCGCTGCTCGCTAAACAAGCGGAAGGCTTCCAGCGTTTCTTCACTCACGTGGTGCTCAACACCTTCGGCGTCAATTCTGGCCGTTTCCGGGCTGATGCCCAGTGCGAGGAAAAAGTTTTCAACGATCTGATGACGCTCACGGCTCATTTGTGCCAGCTTCTCACCTTCCGCCGTCAGAAATACGCCGCGCCACGGGATTTGCTCAATAAGCCCCACCGAGGCGAGTCTTTTTAACATTTTGGCAACTGTTGGCTGAGAGACACCAAGCCTTGCCGCCATATCAACCTGGCGAACTTCCCCCACTTCCCGAATCAAATCAGAAATCAGCTCGACGTAGTCATCAATTAATTCACGGCGATGCGCTTCCCGCACCTGCCGAAAGCCTTCGACATGCTCTTCAACGTTTACCAACTGCGTCATTTTTGGTTTATTTTTTTGGCCTGGCGTACGGCTCATGATGCTTCCTCATGCAGGGGTGCGGCATCGTCCAATGACGAGCTTTGGCCCCATTGTAAACCAGCATCACCCAAGCACAAAAATTTAACGAATTAGCAATAGCTATACAATATAGCCTGTGCTATATCTGTATGTAATGCAGTCAGCCTTAAAAGGAATTGAAGGCAGCAGAGGTTATGAGGAGGACAAAATGAATGAATTTAAGAGGTGCATGAGCGTGTTTACACATTCCCCGTTCCAGGTGCGGCTGATGCTGCTCAATATGTTGTGTGATTGGGTTTCCGGCAAACCACAGCAGAGCGAAAAACCGAAGTCTTAGGCAGCCGCCCTGCCTTCTTCACTATGAGTCTGACTCACGTCGGCTATCCCAGCTGCTAGCTTTTCCTTCCATTAGATTCCCTGAAGTTACCGTTTAGCTGCACTTTAACCCTACCATTTGTCGGTTTTGTTACCTGCTTCGCAAAACACATTTCTCTTATCAGTTGATCTTCTTATCGTACCGCTCTATCTTCTTGCAGCCCTGCACATGAAGCGGCTCGCAGATGCGGTCCAGTTCCCCTTCTTTTCCGTCTGTCAGGCAGGTTCTTACCCTCGTCGCCAGGGTTTTCGCATGGCGTTTAGTAGATCTCGGTAAACATGAATTTAACGGTTAAAGAAACCCTGACGACCCGCGCAATTGCGCTCAATCCGTGGACTGGCTTTTATTTCCTTCAGTCTTTGCTGATTAACTTCGCTCTCGGTTATGAATTTAGCATTCTGTATGCGGTGGCTTTTAGCTGCGTATTGCTGCTGCTTTGGCGCAGCGCACCTAAATTCCAGAAGGGTTTGCTGGCAATTTGTAGTTTGATAGCCGCGATGTATTTCCCGTTTGGTCAGGCCTACGGTTCGCCCAACTTTAATACCTTGCTCGCCCTGCATTCGACCAACTTCGAAGAATCCACGGAATTAATGACCATCTTCCCGTGGTACAGCTATTTGGTGTCGGTATTTATTCTGGCGCTTGGCGTTATTGCCGTGCGTCGTAAAGTCGCGCCGAAGAAAAGAAACTGGTGTCATTTCGACAGTTTATGCCTGGTTGTCAGCGTGGTTTGTTTCTTTGTGGCTCCGGTGCAAAACCTGGCTTACGGTGGCGTATTTAAATTCAAAGATTCCGGTTATCCGGTGTTTCGCTTTGTCAAAGATGTGGTGGTCAATAACCAGGAAGTCATCGACGAGCAAACGCGGATGCAGGCCTTCGCTCAGATGAAGGACACCTGGAATGTGCTGGCAGTAAAACCTAAATATCACACTTATGTGGTGGTGATTGGTGAGAGCGCACGGCGTGATGCTCTTGGCGCTTTCGGTGGTCACTGGGATAACACCCCATTCGCCAGCCAGGTCAATGGCAACTTGTTTATGGATTACGTCGCCGCCAGTGGTTCAACGCAGAAATCATTGGGGATGACGCTCAACCGCGTTATTGACGGCAAACCGCAATATCAGGATAGCATTATCACCCTCGCCAACCGCGCTGGTTTCCAGACATGGTGGTTCTCAAACCAGGGGCAAATCGGTGAATACGATACCGCAATTGCCAGCATCGCCAAGCGTGCGGATGAAGTGCATTTTTTGAAAAATGGTGATTTTGAAGCGGATAAAAATACTCGTGACGAAGCATTATTAAAGATGACCGCGCAGGTGTTTGCCACCCAGCACACTACCCCGCAATTAATTGTGCTGCATTTGATGGGTTCGCATCCACAGGCCTGCGACCGGACTCAGGGCAAATACAAAGATTTTGTACAGTCGAAAGAGACATCTTGTTATCTGTATACCATGACGCAGACCGACGACTTGCTCAAACAACTCTATCAGCAACTGAAAAATACCGGTGACAGTTTCTCGATGGTTTATTTTTCAGACCACGGGCTGGCGTTCAAAGAACGTGGCACCGATGTGCAATATCTGGCACATGATGACGAGTTCCAGCAAAACTTCCAGGTGCCGTTTATGGTGCTTTCAAGCGATGATACTGCGCATCGTCAGATTAAAGCCCGCCGTTCAGCCAATGATTTCCTGAACTTCTTCTCAGCGTGGACCGGGATTAAAACCAAAGAGTTAACACCGAAATACAAGTTCATCTCTGAGCAAAAAGCGGGGCCAATCTATATCACCAACTTTAAGCTCAAGAAGGTGGACTATACTCATTTGCAGACGGATGTGTTTGAAACGCAAACGCGTTAACTCAAATTCAACGCATAAAAAATCCGCCCCGAGAGGCGGATTTTTTTCACTCGATTAAAGAGTGAAATTAGAAGCGGTAACCCACGCCTGCGATCCAGGTGCCAACATCAACGTTACGGATGCGGCTCTGCTCGTAGGAAACGTCAAGAGCGACGTTTTCGATTGGGTTGAACTGCAGACCAGCACCGTAAGAGAACCCGTAATCGCTAGAAGAATCTTTGTCCGGGTATGCGGTTGCCAGTGCTTTACCGTAACCAACACCGACTACACCGTAGATGCTAGCCCAGTCGTTGATGCGGTATGCAGGACCTGCAGTGATGCCGTAGTATTGGCCTTTGCTGTAAACGCCATCTTCGGTGTTGCTTTTCTCAGTGTGAGTGAAAGAAGCGATGTAACCCAGCTGAGTGTCGTTTTCGTAACGGTATTTCAAGTTGAAACCGCCAGCTTTGTTAGCAACGCCCTGCATATCGCTTTGTGCGTAGCCACCGGTTACGGTGCTAGTTGCAGATGCGGTACCAACGGAAACGGCCAGAACACAAGCCAGTGCTGAAAGACATGCAATTTTTTTCATAAACCACCTCAAATGTGCTTCAAGTAACTTCTAAGTTTTTAATATATCAAAATTGTGTAAGAAACTCTGCGACATTTATGTTGTCTAAGGAATCCTTTCATGTAACAGAACATTTCCATTACATCATAGCTCCTTCAATTCATAGCCTTTTTGCCATAAACCGGAACAATTATTGGCATAAATTGCAACATCGTCATCCAGATAATTCTTAAACATATTTGAACAAATCTTATGCAATCACACAGTTATGTTACTGCATCACGCGATTATTTTTTTCAATGAATTCTCAACCAGTCATAAGTTAATCAATTACACTGGGGCTAACTGAAATTTCTTTACCCAAACAGACTTTGACTGACAGGAAGCAGGATGCCCTTATCGCCCCGTAAAACCCCAGTATGGTTGCCCATTGTTGTTCTCTTGATTGCCATGACTTCCATTCAGAGTGGCGCATCACTTGCAAAATCACTCTTCCCGCTCGTCGGCGCACCCGGTGTGACGGCACTGCGTCTGACTCTGGGTACATTGATTCTGGTGGTAATTTTTAAACCCTGGCGATTACGCTTTAAAGCCGAACAACGCTTCCCATTATTAATGTATGGACTGGCGCTCGGTGGGATGAACTACCTCTTCTATTTGTCTATTCAGACGGTGCCGTTGGGCATTGCCGTTGCCCTGGAATTCACAGGCCCGCTTGCCGTCGCATTGTTCTCTTCCCGACGGGCGGTGGATTTTGTCTGGGTGATTCTGGCCGTGCTGGGGCTGTGGTTCTTGCTGCCTCTGGGGCAATCAATTTCGAGCGTCGATTTAACCGGTGCCGCTTTTGCACTGGGCGCAGGGGCTTGCTGGGCGATTTATATTCTGTTTGGCCAAAAGGCAGGCGCTGACCATGGCCCGGCAACGGTTGCCTTCGGTTCACTGATTGCTGCCGTTATTTTTGTACCGATTGGCGCATGGCAAGCCGGTGAAGCGCTCTGGCATTGGTCACTTTTACCGCTCGGCCTGGGTGTAGCGATTCTGTCTACAGCACTTCCCTACTCGCTGGAAATGATTGCACTAACCCGTTTACCAACACGCACATTTGGCACATTAATGAGCATGGAACCGGGGCTTGCCGCGTTGTCTGGCATGTTGTTCCTCGGCGAGCATCTGACCCTGGTGCAATGGCTGGCGCTGCTCTCTATCATCGCGGCTTCCATCGGTTCAACCCTGACGATTAAGCGCGAACCGCAGATTACCAGTGTTGATGTAAATTAATTCTCCTCATTATTTACCGTGGTTATTGCGATCACGGTAAATATTCATCACCGATCAAGACTTTATATTCAGGATTACTCTTAGATTTAAATAAAAATAATTCCCATTCACAGCGCATCTTTTGTTTATTATCGTTAAACCTCGTCATAAATAATATAAAGTAATTTACTAACAATGAGTTACTAGAATCCATCCGGCCTCTGCTATTAATCTGATAGGTATTACCTGCTCCAACAAGAATTAAAACCGGTGCTATACTTATTTCCGGTAATTCATTGGACATAACATCAAGAGGACGAAAGATTATGACTACCGCTAAACTGGTAAAAACCAAATCTACTACCTTACTGCATACCCGTAATGATGTTGCAGACAGCGAAAAGAAAGCCACCGTTGAGCTGCTTAATCGCCAGGTTATTCAGTTCATTGATTTGTCGTTGATTACCAAGCAAGCGCACTGGAACATGCGTGGTGCAAACTTTATTGCCGTTCATGAAATGCTGGACGGGTTCCGCACAGCTCTTACCGACCATCTTGACACCATGGCAGAACGCGCCGTTCAACTCGGAGGCGTGGCTCTCGGTACCACCCAGGTCATTAACAGCAAAACGCCATTAAAAAGCTATCCGCTGGATATCCACAGCGTTCAGGATCACCTGAAAGAGTTGGCCGATCGTTACGCGATTGTGGCAAACGATGTGCGTAAGGCTATCAGCGAAGCTAAAGATGAAGATACCGCAGACATCCTGACTGCCGCTTCACGCGATCTGGATAAATTCCTGTGGTTTATCGAATCAAATATCGATTAATGGCCATTTAAATCCCTGTCTGGGGATTAAATTGTTATCTCATCCTCCCGTTTTCGGGAGGATGCCTGCACCATTTTAGCGCACCTAATTGTTTATCCCTGCCGCATAAGTTACTCATTTGTAATAATCACTTCACACAATCGTTAACGGATGATTGTTTTACCACCTTAAACTGCGGTAAAACTAAACATCGTTCTTGCTCACGCAATCTCGCACCAAAATTGGGCACCACAACAGTGCGTTGCAACTGGCTTGCAACCATTTTTGTGCAATGTTACAAATTCACATCCTTGCAAAACAGTATGTTGTAGATCTGGCACGATTCTTCCATGCTGCGGCTTACTGATGCAGGGGATTGCCCCATGGATAAACAAGGAAATGCTATGAAGTCGATTTTGAAAGTTTCACTGGCTGCACTCACTCTGGCTTTTGCGGTTTCTTCCCACGCCGCTGATAAGAAACTGGTCGTTGCGACCGACACCGCATTTGTTCCTTTCGAGTTTAAACAAGGCGATAAATACGTCGGCTTTGATATCGATTTGTGGGATGCCGTAGCAAAAGAATTAAAACTGGATTACACCCTTAAGCCTATGGATTTCAGCGGCATCATTCCTGCGCTGCAAACCAAAAACATTGACCTCGCGCTGGCGGGTATCACCATCACCGAAGAACGTAAAAAAGCGATCGAATTCTCTGATGGCTACTACAAAAGCGGCCTGTTGGTGATGGTTAAAGCCGACAACGACAGCGTAAAAAGCGTGAAAGACCTTGATGGTAAAGTTGTTGCTGTTAAGGGCGGCACCGGTTCTGTTGATTACGCGAAAGCGAATATCAAAACTAAAGACCTGCGTCAGTTCCCGAATATCGACAACGCCTACATGGAACTGGGCACCAACCGTGCTGATGCCGTTTTGCACGACACACCAAACATCCTGTACTTCATCAAGACTGCGGGCCAGGGCAAATTCAAAGCCGTGGGCGATTCTCTGGAAGCACAGCAGTATGGTATCGCCTTCCCTAAAGGCAGCGACGACCTGCGCACTAAAGTTAACGGCGCGCTGAAAACCCTTAAAGAGAACGGCAAGTACAACGAAATCTACAAAAAATGGTTCGGCACTGAGCCAAAATAATAATTCTAAAATGATTTAAGTAAGACCTCAGGGGCGACTTTCGCCCCTGCTATTTTTGAACCACGGTATAACAACCCAAATAATTCGAGTTACATCGCGGCGGCAAAAGAGCGAGTCCCGATGAGCTTACATAAGTAAGTGATTCGGGTGAGTGATTGCAGCCAACAAAGAGGCAGCTTGAAGTATGAAGGGTTAACAATAGGAAATAATCATGGAGTTCGACTGGAGTGCCATTTGGCCTGCAATCCCGCTTTTAATTGAAGGCGCCAAAATGACCTTGTGGATTTCGGTCCTCGGGCTTTGCGGCGGTCTGATAATTGGTCTGGTCGCAGGCTTCGCCCGTACTTATGGCGGCTGGATTGCCAACCACATCGCATTAGTATTCATTGAAGTGATTCGCGGTACGCCAATTGTGGTGCAGGTCATGTTTATTTACTTTGCCCTGCCAATGGCCTTTAACGACCTGCGCATCGACCCGTTCAGCGCCGCCGTCGTGACGATTATGATCAACTCCGGCGCGTACATTGCGGAAATTACCCGTGGTGCGGTGCTGTCGATTCATAAAGGTTTTCAGGAAGCAGGCTTGGCATTGGGCTTGTCTAAGCGTGAAACTATTCGCCACGTGATTATGCCGCTGGCGCTGCGTCGTATGCTGCCGCCATTGGGCAACCAGTGGATTATCAGTATCAAAGATACATCGCTGTTCATCGTTATCGGTGTGGCTGAATTGACCCGTCAGGGGCAAGAAATTATTGCCGGAAACTTCCGTGCGCTGGAGATCTGGAGCGCCGTTGCGGTCTTCTATCTGATTATTACTTTGGTGCTGAGCTTCGTGCTGCGTCGCCTTGAAAGAAGGATGAAAATCCTGTGATTGAATTTAAAAATGTTTCTAAGCACTTTGGCAAAACCCAGGTGCTGCACAATATCGATCTCGATATTAAACAAGGTGAAGTCGTCGTTATTATCGGGCCGTCAGGTTCGGGTAAATCCACGCTGCTGCGCTGCATTAACAAACTTGAAGATATCACCAGCGGCGACCTGTTCGTTGATGGTCTGAAAGTAAACGATCCGAAAGTTGATGAGCGCCTGATTCGTCAGGAAGCAGGCATGGTGTTCCAACAGTTTTATCTGTTCCCGCACCTGACTGCGCTGGAAAACGTCGCCTTTGGCCCGATTCGTGTCCGTGGTTTGAAAAAAGACGCGGCCGATAAACTGGCTAAAGAACTGCTGGCAAAAGTGGGCCTCGCCGAGCGTGCGCATCACTATCCTTCAGAGCTTTCCGGCGGTCAGCAACAGCGTGTGGCCATTGCCCGTGCGCTGGCGGTTAAGCCGAAAATGATGCTGTTCGATGAGCCAACGTCTGCACTTGACCCGGAACTGCGCCATGAAGTTCTGAAGGTTATGCAGGATCTGGCCGAAGAAGGCATGACGATGGTTATCGTGACTCACGAAGTGGGTTTTGCTGCCAAAGTCGCATCGCGCCTGATCTTTATTGATAAGGGCCGCATTGCTGAAGATGGCAACCCGCTAGAGTTGATTGAGAACCCGCCAAGCCAGCGTTTACAGGAATTCTTGCAGCACGTTTCCTGAGTTTTCACCCTCACCCTAATCCTCTCCCCCAGGAGAGGGCCGGGGTGAGGGACGTCGCTCCAGATAATTCCTGTTTTTCCGACCGCAAAACCCTCCCCTCTATACTTATTCCTTTGTCTGACTTTTCAGATTGGAGGAACGCCGTGCCGCTACTCTTGCTCCTGCTGTGCATGTTTAGCTTTCAAACTCAGGCTGTCAGCCCCCCTGCTGCGGCTGCGGCTTCCTCTCAACAGAGCACTACCGCCCCACCCGCCGAACCTAATCTTGAAGAAAAAAAGAAAGCCTATTCCGCGCTGGCCGATGTGCTGGATAACTCGCAATCGCGCAATGAGTTAATTGAACAACTACGCAAAGTAGCCGCCACGCCACCGCCAGAGCCGGTTCCCGCCATTGTGCCACCTGAGCAACTGAGCGAAGACAAAACGGTGCTCGAAAATGTCACCGATGTCAGTCGCCATTACGGCGGTGAATTAGCGCAGCGCTTTGCTCAACTGCACCGCAATATTACCGGTGCTCCGCATAAGTCGTTTAATTCACAGACTTTCTATAACGCGCTCACGCATTTTACGATGCTCGCCGTCAGCGTTTTCGCTTTCTACTTGCTGATTCGCACCTGTATGACGCCGGTCTGGACGCGCATGGGTAAATGGGGGCGCAAAAAGAACCGCGACCGCTCGAGCTGGTTCCATCTGCCGCTGATGATCATTGGCGCATTTATCATCGACTTGCTGCTCCTGGCATTAACGATTTTCGTTGGACAAATATTTAGCGACATGATGAACGCAGGCAGTCGCACCATCGCCCGCCAGCAGGGGCTGTTCCTGAATGCCTTTGCGTTAATAGAATTCTTCAAAGCGATATTGCGATTAATATTCTGCCCGCGTTTCCCCGATTTACGTCCCTTCCCGGTCAGTGACCAAAATGCACGATACTGGAACATTCGCCTTGCCGGTTTGAGCAGCCTGATTGGCTACGGCATTTTGGTCGCCGTACCGATTATCTCCAACCAGGTCAACGTGCAGGTCGGCGCGATAACCAATGTTTTGATTATGCTGTGCATCATGCTTTGGGCGTTGTATCTGATATTCACCAATAAACGCCATATTCAACAAAGCCTGATTCAACTGGCTGACCGCTCGATGGCGTTTTTCAGCCTGTTTATTCGCGCCTTCGCGCTGGTCTGGCACTGGCTGGCGAGCGCTTACTTTGTGGTGTTGTTCTTCTTCTCGCTATTCGATCCTGGTAACAGCCTTAAATGGATGATGGCGGCTTCTCTGCATAGCCTGGCGATTATCAGTATTGCGGCGTTTATCTCAGGAATGCTGTCACGCTGGCTGGCGAAAACCATCTCTCTTTCACCACAGGTTCAGCGCAATTACCCGGAACTGCAAAAACGGCTGAATGGCTGGATTTCAGCGCTGTTGAAACTGGCGCGTATTCTGACGGTTTGCGTTGCCGTGATGATGCTGCTCAATGCCTGGGGACTGTTTGATATGTGGGCATGGCTCACCAACGGTGCCGGTGAGAAAACTATCGACATTCTCATCCGCATTGTGCTGATTTTGCTGTTCTCAGCCGTTGGCTGGACGCTGCTGGCAAGCCTGATTGAAAACCGCCTGGCGTCTGATATTCATGGTCGCCCGATGCCCAGCGCACGTACCCGCACGCTGCTCACCTTGTTCCGTAACGCGCTGGCGGTCGTTATCAGCACCATAACCATTATGATTTTATTGTCAGAAATTGGGGTGAATATCGCGCCGCTACTCGCCGGGGCTGGCGCTCTGGGGCTAGCCATCAGTTTCGGGGCACAAACGCTGGTGAAGGATATTATTACCGGGGTGTTTATTCAGTTTGAAAATGGGATGAACACCGGAGATTTAGTCACTATCGGGCCGATTACCGGCAGCGTTGAGCGCATGTCGATTCGTTCGGTTGGTGTGCGCCAGGACACCGGGGCGTATCACATCATTCCGTGGTCATCGATCACCACGTTCGCCAACTTTGTGCGCGGCATTGGTTCGTTTGTTGCCAACTATGACGTAGACCGACAGGAGGATGTCGACAAAGCCAACCGTATTCTGAAAGAAGCGGTGCATGAACTGATGGAGCAGGAAGATATTCGCAAACTGGTGATTGGCGAACCGTCGTTTGCCGGGATTGTCGGGCTGACTAATCAGGCATTTACGGTGCGTGTGTCATTCACAACCCAGCCGCTGAAGCAGTGGTCGGTGCGATTTGCATTAGATGGGATGGTGAAAAAGCACTTTGATGCGGCAGGCATTCGCCCGCCAGTGCAAACAGTGCAAGTGATGCAACCGGGTGCCGATGCCACTCAGGCGCTACAGGATGCGCAGGCGGCAGCGGGAATGCTGCCACCAGCAAATCCTACGGTGTGACTATTTATAACGCGTAGCGGCCCAACGAACGCGCTGTGCGTCGTTCATAAAGGTCCAGGCAATGAAACGACTCTGTTTCTGCCCCTGGGCCATCTCTTTCTTCACCACTTTCTCCACGCCCGCTTCCTGCAATGCGCGATAAATCAACGGCAGGTTTTCGCCTCGGGAGACCAATGACGTGAACCACTGCACCTGGCGGCCAAATTCTTTGCTCTCTTTCGCCATCTGGCTAACAAAAGCGACCTCGCCACCTTCGCACCACAACTCTTGCTCACGACCACCAAAATTCAGTGCGCCGTCTTTAGACTGGCCGAGGTTAACGCGTTTACGCTCGCTGCCGCTGCGTGCCGCCTGCGCCGAGTCATGGAAAGGAGGGTTGCACAACGTGGCATCGAACATTTCATTCTTATGAATCACGCCCGGCAAGATAGCCGCAGGATTTTTTTGGCGGCGCACACGAATCAGGCGCGAAAGCCCCGGATTAGCGTCAATAATTGCGGTCGCACTGCGCATCGCTTCCGGGTCAACATCCGTCCCGGTAAAACGCCAGCCGTATTCATGCTGCCCGATAAGCGGATAAATGCAGTTCGCGCCCATGCCCACATCCAACACAGAAGCCTGAGAAGGCACAACGCCACCATTCCCTTCCGCCAGCAAATCGGCCAAATGGTGAATATAATCAGCGCGACCCGGAACTGGCGGGCAAAGAAAACCTTCTGGAATATCCCAATGTTTCACACCGTAGAAATGTGCCAGCAGCGCCTGGTTCAATGCTTTCACCGCCTGTGGGTCGGCAAAATCAACAGTCGTTTCGCCGTGTGGGCCTGGGCGTAAAAATGCGCTCAGCGCCGGGCTACTTTGTTCAAGTGCCGGAAAATCATAACGGTTACGATGGCGGTTGCGTGGGTGCAGACCCGGTTTGGTGGTGGCAGAGGTTTTCATTGCGGCTTCTCCTTGTGTGGGCGCGTAAGATACTCTGTGAAGCCAGCGGCGTAAACACGCCACGTCAATTTCATCACGCAAGCAGAGGTTTTATGTCCGCGAAACGCTATTACTATGAACCTGCCGATGGCCACGGTTTACCACATGATCCCCTTAACGCGATCGTCGGCCCTCGCCCTATCGGCTGGATTGCTTCGTATGACAGCCACGGGAACCGTAATCTGGCCCCGTATAGCTTCTTTAACTGTTTTAATTATCGCCCACCGATTATTGGTTTTGCCAGCAGCGGCTGGAAAGACAGCGTGCAAAATATTCTCGACACCAAAGAGTTCGTCTGGAACCTGGCGACTCGCGAACTGGCGGAGCAGATGAATGAAACCTCAGCGTCCATTCCACACGGTGAAGATGAATTTACCCGCGCCGGATTAACTGCCGTTCCTGGTCAAAAAGTTAAAGCCAGTCGGGTCGCAGAAAGCCCGGTTAACTTTGAATGTCGTTTGTCGCAATGCATTCAGTTAACGAGTGCCGACGGTACAGCGATTGATAGCTGGCTGGTACTGGGCGAAGTTGTCGCGGTGCATATTGATGAAGCCTTGCTGATAGACGGCATTTATCAGACTGCGCTGGCGAAACCTGTGCTGCGCGCGGGTGGCCCGTCAGCTTATTACACCATTGATGAAGCGCACCGCTTCGATCTGACTCGCCCGGATGCACGATAAAACCAGAAAAATCATGCACCTGTATCTGACTGATTTGTAAGCATTTCGTCAAGTAATGTCGTTCAAAAAATGAGCATGAGTTCATCAATTTTTTGCGTCCTTTAATTATCACATTAGACCTACACTTTCAGTGTTGATGTTTTTTTAATCGACCCCCTAAAAGCGATGAGGATGTGATTATGAAAAAATTGCTGTATTTTTCTGCGGTTGTCACCCTTGCGGCATTACCGTTTGCTACCATGGCAGCCCAAGAAATGAGTGATATGAACACAGGTCAGCTACGTCCGGCAGGAACCGTTTCTGTCACGGGTGCTTCAAGCCTTGATGATCTACAGGCCAAACTTGGAGAGAAAGCGAAAGAAGAAGGGGCAAAAGGTTTTGTTGTTAACTCGGCTAGCGGAAATGAACGTATGTTCGGCACCGCGACTATTTATAAATAGTCTCAAGAAATCCCCGGAGGGGTTCCACTAATAACGGTTTCCATACCAGGAGACCGTTATTTTATTGTTAAGTTTAAGTGTTAATTAACACATTAATAAACAACCATACTAATTCCGCATTAAAACATCGGCATTTCCTTGTATTCATCGCTTTAATCCGAAAATTAATCACTCTCGCAACAAAAATTGCATTTATTAATAAACCCGGAAAGGTGAGCAAGGGCACAAAAAAGATCTAAACCAATCCCATTAAATTAAAAGTGTGACCTCGACACACCCTGGTTATCGGACAAATACAATAAGCTGTCATACAGCAATAGAAATCTCTCATCCTCACTTAATATTTTATGCAGGGAGCATTATTTATGAAATTTTTAACTCTACCTCGCCAATTACTCTGTGCCTCGCTAATGACTTTATGTGCCACTGGCGCAAATGCGGCAGATAAAATCACCCTAAAACTGGCGCATAATCTGGAGCGCAGCCATGTTGTGCATCTGGCATTTGAAGAATTGGCCAAAGAGGTACAACAACTTTCAGACGGTAATATGCGTATTCGCATTTACCCTAGCAGCCAAATGGGCAGCGCGCGCGAAACACTGGAGCTTTTGCAAAATGGTGCGCTGGATATGACGAAAGGTTCGGCCAGTGATTTGGAATCTTTTGACAATACTTACGCTATCTATAATTTGCCGTATTTATTTAAAGACCAGCAGCATTTTAATCGCGTGGTGTTTGGTGAAGTCGGCAAAGAAATTATGGAATCAACGAAAGATAAAGGGTTCTTTGGTATTTCCGCCTATGTTGCCGGCACCCGTAGTTTCTATGCTAAAAAACCGATTACCAAACCAGAAGATTTAAAAGGTCTTAAAATTCGTGTCCAGGCAAGCCCTACAACATTAAAAATGGTTGAATTAATGGGCGGCTCACCTACCCCTATTTCATTCGGTGAAGTGTATACCGCGATGCAACAAGGCGTGGTTGATGGTGCAGAAAATAACGTGCCGTCATGGGTTCAGACTCGTCATATCGAAATCGCTAAAGTTTTCTCGGAAGATGAACATACTTCCATTCCTGACTTCCTCGTTATCTCCACGAAAACCTGGCAGAAGCTATCACCTGAACAGCAGCAAATCCTGATGAAAGCGGCGAAAAACTCCGAAGCGTATCAACAAAAGCTTTGGGAGAAAGTCGATGCTGATTCACGTGCTCAGGCTAAAGCCATGGGCGCGACTATCCTCAGCGTAGATAAAGCCCCATTCCGCGCCGCAGTAAAACCGCTGTATGACGACTTCGCCAAAGATCCAAAACAAGCCGCACTGCTGGCTAAATTCGAAGCCGCTGCCGAGTGATTTTAAGGTTTTGTTGGTCGGGTGACGCTTACCCGACCAGCTAAAACGCGTGTCATCAATATTATTTCCAGGTATGCAAACATGATACTTAAGCCCATAAAGCTTGCGGTAGACCGGACTATTGCCACTTTTTCTGTACTGGTGATGGTCGCTCTGGTTGTCTGCGTGGTGTGGCAGGTTTTCAGCCGCTACGTCCTCAACCAACCCAGTACTCTCACCGATGAACTGGCACGTTTTCTGATGATCTGGGTGGGTCTGCTGGGCGCATCTTATACCGTTGGCGCACAACGCCACCTTTCCATCGATTTCCTCTCGATGATGCTGCCAGATAATAAAAAACCGCTGCTTAACATCGTGATTAACGCGCTGATATTACTGTTTTCATCCACGGTTATTGTCAACGGCGGCCTGAAGCTGATTGAAAAAACATTAGCCACCTCGCAGCTCTCAGCGGCGTTACAAATCCCGATGGGTTATGTCTACATTGTGCTGCCATTAAGCGGGGCAATTATGATGTTTTACTCGCTCTATTTTATCCTGACCGACGCTCACACTCTGGTCAGCAAGGAAGGGAAATAATGGAAACTTATATCGCCCTCACCTTATTTGGTGCGTTCTTCGTTCTGGTGTTTATCGGGGTGCCTATTTCGTTTGCGATTGGGATTGCCACCGTTTCCTCTATGTTGCTGATGTTCCCATGGGACGTGGCGGTTATCACTGTTTCGCAGCGTCTCGCCAATGGCCTGGATAACTTTGCGCTACTGGCGATCCCGTTCTTTATTTTTGCCGGAACACTGATGAACAGCGGCGGAATAGCCATCCGCTTAATTAATCTTGCACAAATTATGGTTGGCCGTATTCCCGGTTCTCTTGGCCATGTCAACGTGCTGGCGAATATGATGTTTGGCTCCATCTCCGGTTCGGCTGTTGCCGCTGCCGCAGCCGTAGGGGGAACACTTTCCCCGATTCAAAACAAAGAAGGCTATGACCCGGCGTTTTCAACGGCGGTCAACGTTTCATCGTGCATTACAGGGTTGCTGATTCCACCTTCTAACGTGCTGATTGTGTTCTCGCTGACGGCGGGTGGCGTATCGGTGGCATCGTTATTTATGGCCGGTTACTTGCCGGGCATCTTAATGGGCCTGTCAATCATGCTGGTGTGCTGGATTATCTCCCGGCGCCGCGGCTATCCGGTTTCCGCACGTCCAACCTGCGCTCAAGCAGCAAAAGCGTTCCTCGACGCGTTGCCAAGCCTGTTACTGGTGATTATCGTCATGGGCGGGATTCTGGGCGGCGTATTCACCGCAACGGAAGCCTCAGCCATCGCGGTGGTTTACACCTTCGTCCTTTCGGTGCTTATCTATCGCGAAGTGAAATGGCGTGATTTACCAAAGCTCATCCTTGATTCGGTGGTGACAACCTCGATTGTTCTGCTGCTCATTGGCTTCTCAGTTGGCATGTCCTGGGCCATGACCAACGCGGATATTCCCTACATGATTAGCGATGCGCTGATGGGTGTCTCGGATAACCCGCTGGTGATTCTGTTGCTTATC
This sequence comes from Buttiauxella agrestis, assembly GCF_900446255.1. NCBI lineage: Bacteria > Pseudomonadati > Pseudomonadota > Gammaproteobacteria > Enterobacterales > Enterobacteriaceae > Buttiauxella > Buttiauxella agrestis. Next base: position 3,399,814 of record NZ_UIGI01000001.1, read on the forward strand.
AACATCGTGCTGCTCATTGTCGGCATCTTTATGGATATGACGCCAGCGGTGCTTATCTTTACGCCAATCTTCCTGCCTATTGCGCAAGATTTGGGGATGGATCCGGTTCACTTCGGCATCATGATGGTCGCTAACTTGTGCGTCGGCTTGCTGACTCCTCCGGTTGGCAGCGCACTGTTTGTCGGCTGTTCCATCACGGGCGTTAAAATTCAGAATCTGATCAAACCGTTGCTGCCCTTCTATGCCGCGCTGTTTGTCTCACTGATGATGATTACCTACATTCCTGAGATTTCCCTGTTTATTCCTCGGCTGTTGGGACTGATGTAATTCCTGCCTTCTGAAAGCGACTTTCGGGTCGCTTTTTACTTGTTGATTTATTATAAGCAATCACTTGATACTTTTATTAACCATCTGTGAATTAACTCACTTTATTCGCCGCTAACAATGTCTACTGTATGCAGCACAAGAATTGTCTCTTGTGATTACTTACGGAGCGGTAACAATGAAAAACCTGATGGCCGCAATAGAAGCAAAGCTGATGCCCCTTGCCGGAAGAATGGCGCAACAACGCCACCTCGGGGCCATTCGCGATGCGTATATCTCGTTTATGCCTTTTATTATTGTCGGTTCAATTCTGCTGGTTATCTCCTCTTTCCCAAGCACTGCCTATCAACAGTTTATGGCGTCGATTTTTGGTGAAGGTTGGTCTGCAACTATCGAAATCCCGTTTAATGCCATCTTCTCGACCATGGCGGTGTTCATTAGTTTCCTGGTCGCTTATCGTCTTGCAGAGCGTTATGACATCGACAAAATGTCCGCCGGGATTTTGTCTCTCTCCTGCTTCCTGATTCTCACCCCCTTCGCTAAAACCCAGGAAATTGGCAACCTTATTCCGATGGAGTGGTTGGGTTCAAAGGGGTTGTTTGTCGCGATGCTCGGTGCGATTGCCAGCACTGAATTATTTGCCTGGATGCTAAGCCGCAACTGGGTGATCCGTATGCCGGATGGCGTGCCACCTGCGGTACAAAAATCCTTCGCGGCTTTGATTCCATCACTGCTGATTCTGGTGATTGCGCTCGCGATTCGCGTGCTGTTCGCCCGCACGGATTACCACACTATTCACCAGTTTGTTTACGAAGTGCTGGCTACGCCAATTCGCCACTTCGGGACTTCCTATGTTGGCGCGTTGTTTACGTGCTTTAGCATTACCAGCCTGTGGTCGGTCGGGATTAACTCAGGCTCGATGGTCAACGGCATCCTGCGTCCATTCTGGATGGAAAACCAAATGGAGAACCTGACCGCAACACAGGCAGGATTGCTGCCTCCGCATGTTGTCACCGAACAGTTCTACGACATGATTTGGATGGGCGGCGCGGGAGCCACCTTGTCTCTGGTGATTGCTATGCTGCTGTTTGCCCGCAGCCAGCATATTAAGAACGTTTCGCGTCTGGCTGCAGGTTCTTCCATCTTCAACATTAACGAGCCGGTGCTGTTTGGCCTGCCGGTCATCATGAACCCAATAATGCTTATCCCATTCAACCTGGTCCCGCTGGTGCTGGTGACGGTGCAATACATCACCATGTCGATAGGTTGGGTCGCCACCACCACTGGGGTCTATATCCCGTGGACGCTGCCGCCAGTATTAAGCGGGTTTATCGTTACCGGGCATCTCAGCGGCGCTGTAATTCAGCTTATCAATCTGTTGATTGGCGCCATCATCTACCTGCCGTTCCTTAAAGTCGTGGACAAGCAATACCGGGCGAATGAAACCCCGGAAATTTCAGCCACCACTAAACCCGCCACGGAGTAAGTAAAAACATGACGTTATCGAAAAACTGGGGCGTGATAGCGACCTGGCGTATGGCCTGGGAAGGGGTCAGTGAAGCCGCGCAGTTATTGCAAAGGAACAACGACGCCAGTGGTGCTGCGGTTCGCGCAGTCACCTGTGTAGAAGATTATCCATTTTATAAATCAGTTGGTTACGGCGGCTTGCCTAACGAACAAGGTGTGGTTGAACTGGACGCTGCGTTTATGGACGGTTCAACGCTCGCCATAGGCGCGGTTGCCAGTATTCGCGATATCGCTAACCCGATTCTGGTGGCGCAAGCCTTAAGCCGCGAGCGCTTCAACAGTTTTATGGTCGGCGAAGGCGCACAAACCTGGGCGCTCGCGCAAGGTTTTGAGCGCAAAAACATGCTGACCGATCGCGCCCATCAGCATTATCTCAAGCGTAAACGTGAAACGTTGGATCGCGGCCTTAGCCCGTACACCGGGCACGATACCGTTGGCGTGATCACCCTCGATCAGAATCAACAGATGTGCGTCGCCACCTCCACCAGCGGCTTGTTTATGAAGCGCCCTGGGCGCGTGGGCGACTCGCCGGTATCGGGTTCCGGTTTTTATGCCGACAGCCAGATTGGTGCCGCCACCGCCACCGGCCTTGGCGAAGACTTGATGAAAGGATGCATCAGCTACGAAATCGTCAGCCGCATGGGGCGCGGAATGTCACCACAACAGGCGGCTGAATCAGCGGTTTACGACCTCGAAAGCCAATTGATTGCCCGCTATGGTCGCGCCGGTGATTTGTCGGTGGTGTGTATGAATAACCGCGGTGAATACGGTGCAGCCACGACCATTGATAACTTCTCGTTTTCAGTCGCCACGGCAGCGCAAACGCCAGCGGTATTTTTGACCACCCGCGAAGGAAAACACACCCTGATTCGCCCGGCAGACCAGGCGTGGCTTGATGCCTATATCGAACGTATTACCGCCGAGGTGATCGTATGAAATGCCAGTTAACCACCCTTACGCAATGCCCGGCAGATGCGCATTTAATACTGTGGAAAGCTCACGCCAACGCGTGGCCGCAAACACTGCGCCCGCTGCTGGATGAAATGGCGCTTTCCAGTGAATCGCAAACCACCACTTTCGGTTTAAGCAGCAAATGCCTGCAACTAACCCTTTTATCTTCGGCCGACATTGAGCGTCCTGAAGCGTTGCGCCAGTTAACAGAATATCTGAATAGCGTTTTGCCAGGCCCGCTTTCACACCCTGTCGCCGTCGATATCTCAGGTTTTGACCTGGCAAACCGTGTCGTTTTTGCACGCCTGCGCACCCTCCTGGTGGCAGTGATGAACCGTTTCTATCAGTTGCCGCAGTTGGGATATCGCGCCCAGCAAGCGCAAAGTCACGGGCAACTGCTATTGCTGGTGGCAGAACACAATCCGCAATCGTCAGACCTGGCTGCGCAAGCGCAGGCAGTGGCTCAAGGGATGCTGCTTTCGCGCAAACTGGCCGACACTCCAGCAAATGACTGCCGCCCGCATGATGTGGCCCAACAAGCTGAAAGCTGGGCGCGCGAGCATCCGCAAACGCACTGTGAAATCCTTGATGAAAACGCCATTCGCGAGCAGGGTTTAGGTTGTCTTGATGCCACAGGAAAAGGCAGCGACAACCCGCCCCGGCTGGTGACGCTACGCTGGCAAGGTGGCGCTGAAAACGCACCGTATTACGCGTTTGTCGGCAAAGGCATTACCTTCGATACCGGCGGGATGTGGCTGAAAGAAGGCGAAGGAATGCGCACCATGAAATACGATATGTGTGGTGCTGCCGTGGTGTTCGGGCTGATGGAAATCGTCAAAACGCTGCAACTTCCGCTTAATGTTGTCGCTGTGATGGCGCTGGCCGAAAACATGCCTGGCGTTAACGCCATGCTGCCGGGTGATGTCGTGAAATCGCACGCCGGTCATAGCGTCGAAATTATAAATACCGATGCCGAAGGTCGCCTGGTTTTGGCGGATGCGCTGAGTTACGCCGCCACGCGCTTTAATCCGGCAGCGTTAATTGATGTCGCCACCCTGACCGGAGCGGTAGTCAAAGCCCTGGGGTATGACATCTCCGGGTTGATGAGTAATGATTCCCCCCTTAGCCGCCAATTGCAGCAGGCAGCCGATTTAACCCAGGACCGAATCTGGCCGCTGCCGCTCGACGAAAGCTTTGATTCGCAAGTCAAAAGCCATATTGCCGACCTCACGAATACACCGCCCAATAACGCGGCCATCGCGGTATCCGCCGCCCAATTCTTGAGTAAGTTTTGCCACCAGTCGCCGTGGGCGCATTTAGATGTGAGCGGCACCGCGTTGAGCCGGGGTAAATTCACCCAGGCCAGCGGCCGCCCTGCTCTGTTACTGACGCAATTCTTACTCGACATCTGCAAAGGAAAGACAAATGAAAAAGATTCTACTGGTATGTGATTTAGGCATGTCGACCAGTCTGGTCGTCAAACGTATGCAGGAAGCGGCGGTGAAACGCCAGCTTGAAGTCGAGATTCAGGCGAAAGGAATGAGCGATTTTAAAAACGCGATTACTGCTTTTGACTGCGCACTGCTTGGCCCGCAAATCGCCTATAAGCTCGCAGACTGCAAACAGATTGCCGCGCCGCTTAATAAGCGTGTTGAAACCATAAATATGATGGATTACGGCATGGTAAACGGAGAGAAGATCCTCGACCACGCGTTGAGCCTGATCGACTAAATATTCTTGAGCCACGCAGCCGGGGTCAGATTCTTGAGTCGGCTGCGGATAATTCGCTTGTTCAGCAATTCTTCAAACTCCAGCAAAACCGCGCCAAAACCCAGGCGCTTATCGTAACGCTCACCGTTAAGTAACTGTTCCAGCGTTTGCGTCCACTCACCCTCTGCGGCTCTTTCCTGCCAGGCTTCTGGCTCGGCTTCATGCAAGGGAACCCCAAGTTGTTGCGCCAGTTGTTGAGTCAGCGTGGTAGAACAGGCCGTTAATGACCGCACTTTCAATAGCAAACCCTGCTGCAAAAAACCGACCAGAGCATCAAGCGATTGCTGTTCACCCCGCTCGCGAAGCGCCACGGCCAAAAAACCTGAAACCGGACAGCTAAATGCCAGCAACGAGCCGTGTTTATGGCTAATGCTTTCAGGAAGCGAAAACACATCAAGGCGCAAATGTCCGACCGGCTGCTTTAAATCAGGTTTAGCGAGCCGGGATTGCTGCCAGTTTTGCAATGTTCTGCTGACACTGGCGCGCGAAATACCCTGCTGGACCAGCAATTGCGCGGCTTCCACAAGCTCATCCAGGGAAAGTGACAAACGCACGCGCAGAAAGACCAGCATCGCCTCCTGCTCATGGCTCAACGCACGATGAATGGTATTAGGCCGATGAGATTTGTCATAACAGTCATCTCGCTTACGCCAGCGCCTGACGGTATCCACAGAAATATTCAACTCCTCCGCCAGTTCACCGTCGGTTTTGTCAGAGCTTTGAATATATTTGCGGGTTCGCGGCGTGGTGGTGGCGTTGGAGTGCAGCTTGATCTCCATCGAACCTCTTGAGTCATGAGTTAAGTAAGGTCTTCATTATAAAAGTAAGTGACTCAGCGGAAAGAGCAAATCCACACATAATCGTAAAAAGAGTGCGCAAGCGATTGCAGGCCAGACCAGTTCTATCTTATGAAAAAAAGTAGCAAAAAATGCGGAAAGCGAAGCGAGATCTGGATCACACAATCAACAATGATGATTCGCGTGCTAATCATCACTTATTTCAATGATTTAACTTAAATTCAAAAAATTTGAACAAGGCCGTCAATTCTATTCGATTTATTCTTCTGCCTAAAAGTGTGACCATAATCACATCGACGGAACAACGTCACCTTAAACAGAATAACCTGCGAGAAATATACTATGAAAACCATCAAATATGCTGTAGCCGCCATCGCCCTGACCACTCTTTCTTTCGGCGCATTCGCTGCACAATCTATCAGCCCATCTGAAGCACAGAACATGAATAAAATCGGTGTGGTTTCGGCTGATAACGCAACGACTCTGGATGGCCTGGAAGCGCAACTGGCTTCTAAAGCAGAACAAGCAGGCGCAAAAGCGTACTCAATTACTTCTGCTAACACCAACGGCAAAATGAGCGGTACTGCGGTTATCTATAAATAACCCTGCGGTATTGCCCTGAGATACACCCTCATTTTTGGAGCGATGCTCCACCCTGCTTGACCCTGTTATTACCCTTGTTGCCCGCGGCCATTTACCGCGGGCTTTTTTTTGCTTTGCATTCAGCTATTCAGAATGTCTGATTAATGCGAACTAAACCGTCTTCAAACGTCGCCACTTCACCCGTCGCCACCAGACAGCATGCCATTTGTATTTTCAATGATTGCGGAATAGGTTCAACACCCGCCACACAGCGCTCAATCCAACGGGCGGTCACGTCGGGATCTTTACCCGCTGGCAACACGATTTCATCTTCGTTGATATCTGTCTGACGTTCGCTCACAACACGTGATCCTAAACTATCAATAAGCGTAATCTGCGGGCAGCGTTGTGGGTTCGCATAAACTTCCCCTTCTGTTCCGTGCATCAACAGACCACGCCCGCCAATATCAGCAAAGAACTTCGCCACTTTCGGGACATATTCAGGATGGGAAACGCTGGCTAGACGAAGTGCGGCATTTTCTTCAAACGGTGTCGCCAGTTTGGCGAGCGTATGCGCACTATTACGCACCCCCATTCGCCAGCGCATGGCGAGCTGATCTTCCATCGGCGGGCAAAGCGCACCGATCGGGATATAGACCGGATGATGCGAGTCCAGTTTAGCTTGCGCCTGGCCCGCATGAAGCGTGGGTTCAATGCCCATCAGCGTAAAAATGGTTTCGGTTAATACCCGAGTGGGATCGTGGCTGACGCCATGCACCACCACCGGAAAACCGAGGCGGTTGAGTAACATCGCTAATAATGGCGTGAGGTTGGCTTGTTTACGCGCGCCGTTATAAGAAGGGATCACAATCGGCATCGGCTTGTTGACCGGAGGCGTCAGGGGGATGACATGGTGCTTCATCGCGTCATAGAAGCCGAGCATTTCATCCTCGCCTTCGCCTTTGATGCGCAACGCAATCAACACGCCACCGAGTTCAAGTTCAGGTACTTCGCCTCTGAGCATATGGGCATATAAGCCACGAGCGGTATCAAAATCCAGGGAGCGGGCATGGTTTTTACCGCGCCCTATTTCTTTGATTATTTTACGGTAATCCATTCAGACTCTCCTTTCTATTTCTTGCTCACACGTTTGCGCCGCACCGTTTTTTTAGGTTTGGTATCAATCGGTTTAGCTGATGGCGCTTCAGGCTGACTTATCGGAAACACCGGCAATGCACCCAGTAAACGCTGCCCATAATTTTTGGTCAACAGGCGGCGGTCATAAATCACCACTTCGCCGTAACAACCGTGGCTACGAATCAAGCGCCCAACCTGCTGAATAAGATTAAACGAAGCACTCGGTAAACTCTGTACTTCAAAAGGATAGCGTTTCAGGGTTTTTAGCCACTCGCCCTCGGTAAGCACAACCGGGCTATCAATCGGTGGGAAAGCAATTTTGTGGATATGCACCTGGCTGAGTAAATCGCCTTTTAAATCGAGGCCTTCTGCAAAAGATTGCAGGCCAACCAGCACGCTGGTTTCGCCCTGTTCGACGCGCTTGCGGTGCATCTCCACCAGCCGATAACGTGGCTGATCGCCTTGCACTAATAACGTCAGACGCAAGTCGGTGACATGGGTTAAAAACACCTGCATCGCACGGTTGCTGGCAAATAGCACCAGCATGCCTTTATGTTCACCTTTCGCCAGTTCAGCGCGGAAAAACGCTGCCATTTCAGCCAGATGCTGGGCTTCGTTTTCCATCGTTGGTTCGACGGTTAACTGTGGGATGACCAGTTTGCCTTGCTCGACATGGTTAAACGGCGAGTCCAGTGCGACAAATCGGTCGCCCGCATGTTCGTCTAACCCGCTCATCTCTTTCAGACGGTCGAATTTATTTAATGAACGCAACGTGGCGGAAGTGACGATGACATGCGGCACATTGCGCCACACCAGTTTTTCAAGCTGATCGCTAACGCGAATGCCGACGCAATGGAAGAACAGATGCGGCTGGCCTTCACGGATATCACGCGTCACCCATTTCGACACCGGCGCCCCAGAAGCCTGTTCCATCGCTGATAGCCGCCACAGTTTGCTCTGCGTCTCGAAATAACCCAGGGCGCGGTTCATATGCAGCAACGCGCGGTGCAAACGCACGATATCGTGGCTACCGGTTTTTTCGCCCAAATCGTTGAGTAACGCTTCTGACAGGCTGCGCAACCCTTCCATCAGTTTCGCCAGCCGTTTGCAAATCACCATCAGTTCTTCAGGAAGAACGCCCATTTCAAAGCGATGTTCGGCTTCTTGTTCCCCCGCCAGCCATAACGACACAATGCTGCTAAACGAGCTTAAGAGTTCGTAAATTTCATCGCAATGATTGGTCAGACGTTCCGGGGAAGTCAGCGGCGGCGGGCTTTTCGGGCGGAACTGCGCCATGCAGGTTTCCACCAGTTTGGTGAAGAGATCGAACTGCAAACGACTATAACCGGGCGTCACTTCCGCACTCATTTCCAGCGCATCGCGGGCGACGTCGGGCAAATGATGGCCTTCGTCCAGAATCAGCAACAGGTTTTTAGCTTCCGGTAGCACGGCATCGCTTTCCATTGCCGCCATGACCAGCGCATGATTTGCGACCACCACCTCGGCATCGTCTATTTCACGCCGCGCCACAAAGAACGGGCATTCGCGATACCAATGGCAATTTCGCCCCAGGCAACTGGCTTTGTCGGTGCTCAGACGCCGCCATAAATCATCTTCAATATTTTGTGATGCATGGTCACGCAGCCCGTCCCACTTGTAAGCATCAAGATCGGTTTTCAGCTTGCCGCAGCGCTGTTGTTCGTCTTTGCTGGTCGGAGCCATTTCATCTTCGAGAAACGCCAACAAATCGCCCTGCGCCAGGTTGTCCGTCGCCAGCGCAGCAAGATTACGCGGGCATACATAACGCCCGCGCCCAAAGGCGGCGGTGAATTTTAAGTCAGGGATAATTTTGCGTAGCAAGGGTAAATCCTTGCTAAATATTTGATCCTGCAACGCGACGTTAGCGGTACTGACCACCAGCGTTTTTTGTTCGCCGCGGGCAATCGCAATGCCCGGAATCAGATAAGAAAGGGTTTTCCCCACGCCAGTCGGTGCTTCAATCGCCAGATGACGCCCCGCTTCACCCGCCAGTGTTTTCGCCACTTCAGCAATCATCTGCCGTTGCGGTGGGCGCGGAATAAAGTCCGGGATCTGCTGTTGTAGCGCCTTATACCAGGCGGCGATTTGCTCTTTTTGCGCGGAGGACAAGGCCATGGAAACCACTTTCACTGTATAAACAACCACTATTCTCCCACTTTTTGCAGTCTTACAGCAAGGCTTGACGCATGACAAAGTGGCCAGGGGTGGTTCCTCTCTATAATCGAGCCCGTTTATCTTCCCACTGGTATCAAAAAATGGATTATCAACTCAATTTAGACTGGCCTGAGTTTATGGCGAAATACTGGCAGAAAAAGCCAGTCGTTTTAAAAAATGCGTTTCCTGATTTTGTCGATCCGATTACCCCGGACGAATTAGCCGGTCTTGCTATGGAAGCAGAAGTGGACAGCCGCCTGGTTAGCCATACCAATGGCCAATGGCAAGCCGCTAACGGGCCATTTGAGCATTTTGACAATTTAGGTGATACCGGTTGGTCACTACTGGCTCAAGCCGTAAACCATTGGCATGCGCCGTCTGCTGAGCTGGTGCGCCCGTTCCGCGTATTACCAGACTGGCGTTTAGACGACCTGATGATCTCCTTCTCGGTGCCGGGTGGCGGTGTGGGTCCGCATATCGACCAATACGATGTGTTTATCATTCAGGGGATGGGCAGCCGTCGCTGGCGTGTGGGCGACAAACTGCCAATGCGCCAGTTCTGCCCGCATCCCGCCTTGCTGCACGTTGATCCGTTTGAACCGATTATTGATGAAGATCTGGAACCTGGCGACATCCTGTATATTCCACCTGGTTTCCCACACGATGGCTTCACGCATGAAACGGCGCTTAACTATTCCGTCGGTTTCCGTGGGCCAAATGGCCGCGATTTGATCAGCAGCTTTGCGGATTACGCACTGGAAAACGATTTAGGTGGCGAGCACTACAGCGATCCTGATCTCACCGTTCGCGAGCATCCTGGCAAAGTTGAAAGCTATGAGCTTAATCGTCTGCGCGACATGATGATGGAAGTCATCAGCCAGCCTGAAGATTTCAAACAGTGGTTTGGCCGTTTCGTCACCACTCCGCGTCACGAACTCGATGTCGCACCGGCTGAACCGCCATACCAGCAAGACGAAATCGTCGACGCTTTGCTCGGCGGCGAATGTCTGACGCGCTTAAGTGGTTTACGTGTTCTCAATGTTGATGGTCAGTTCTTCGTCAATAGCGAACCTATGGAAGCCCCGGTTGAAGAGGCGGCTGATGCATTGTGCCGTTACACCACGGTAAGCCAAAACGAATTGGGCGATGCGCTGCAAAACCCCGAGTTTGTTAACGTATTGACCGAACTGGTTAATCAGGGCTACTGGTACTTCGACGATTAATTTTTTGTTACATCGGTAACTAAAAATTACACAGAGTCTATGCGACTGACTACAGTTATACGGGGGCTTCCCGGGCAAACTGTGGGGATAACATGGCACTTTTTACCATTGGTGAAGTGGCTGTGCTTTGTGATATCAACCCCGTAACGTTGCGTGCCTGGCAACGGCGTTACGGGCTACTGAAACCGCAGCGAACGGATGGCGGCCATCGGCTGTTTGATGATGCCGACATCGAACGCATCCGTGAAATCAAACACTGGATTGAAAATGGGGTTCAGGTCAGCAAGGTGAAAGCCCTTCTGAGCGGCGAACTTCAGGATATGGAAAGTGGCTGGCGAGAACGCCAGGAACTGTTACTTCACCATTTGCAAAGCGGCAACCCTTCTCGTCTTCGCGCCTGGATTGCGGATGTGGGCCGTGATTATCCGGCTGAAACGCTTGTTCAACAACTCTACACCCCTCTGCGTCGTCGCCTTCAATGCCAACAAGTCACCCTCAATACCCTGTTAAGCCTGCTGGACGGCGCGCTGATTAATTACATCGCGTTATGCCTGTCATCGGCCCGTAAACGGAGCGGTAAAGATGCGTTGTTGGTGGGCTGGGACACGCCAGATACCACGCGTTTGTGGATGGCGGCATGGATGGCAATCCAACAAGGCTGGCGGATTGATGTGCTGGCGCACCCGCTGCATCAGCTTCGCCCTGAGATCTTCGCCCAACAGACATTATTGGTATGGTGTGGCGATACGCCCACCCCTCACCAGCTCGACCAACTGGAACTTTGGCGCTGCGCGGGCCTGCAAATTTTCCCGCTGATGAGCAACGGCCATTCGACCGAGCACGCATAAGATAAATTTAAAGGTTCATTAACAAGCCGGCTTCATCTTATAATCTCCCCCGCAATATAAGGAGCGAAGATGAAACTGAGTAAAATTGCCCTCGTGGGCGGCATGCTGGTCATGGCTATCGGCGGAATTGGCGGCGTGATGCTGGTAGGTTATATCGTTATTCTGCATGGCGCGTGATGTGACGTAAAACGCGCTCAAACAGGCGGTCGACAACAATTGCCGCCAGCGCAACCAGCAAAGCGCCCTGAATCACGTATGCGGTGTTAAAACCGCTCAGGCCAATGATTATCGGTGAGCCTAAAGTGCTGGCACCCACGGTTGAAGCAATCGCCGCAGTACCAATATTAATAATCACCGATGTGCGGATACCCGCCAGAATCAACGGTGCCGCCAGCGGCAACTCCACTTTTCTGAGCATTTGCCACCGGCTCATTCCGGCCCCCATCGCAATCTCTTTTGTCGCTTCCGGCACCGCGCCCATTCCTGCCAACGTCCCTTGTAAAATGGGCAACAAACCGTAAAGCACGAGCGCGATAATGGCAGGCTGTTGGCCAAAACCCATCACCGGAACGGCAATCGCCAGCACCGCCACCGGCGGGAAGGTTTGCCCGGCAGCGGTTATGGTTTCAACCAGTGAACGAAATTCCAGCCCCGCCGGGCGCGTTACTGCAACGCCCAACCCGACGCCAATCACAATCGCCACCACGCTGGAAACGCCGACCAGCATCAAATGTTTAAATGCCAGCGCCATAAAACTGTCTTGCAGATAAACCGGCCTTTCCAGTTCTGGAAACAGCCAGCTGAACAACGTGCTGCTGTACGGCATCACCGCTAATAATGCGATGAATACCGCAATCAGCCACAATAAGGGATCACGTAGCAGGCGCATTTTCACCCTCAACCAAATCACTAAAATGCAGTACACCGCAGGGTTCGCCATGCTGATTCACCACCGGTAACTGCTGGCACTGGCGATGAACAAACAACGACAGCGCTTCACGTAACGTGACGGATTCGCTTATCGGCTCACCTTCTATTCGCTCATGAGTTCGCACCCGGTCGGCAACATGGCGCAGCGAAAGCAGACGCACGCCCAGCTCGCTGCGCCCGAAGAAATCACGCACAAAATCCGTCGCCGGGCGGGTTAACAGTTCCAACGGCGTACCTTGTTGAATCACCTGCCCGTTGTCCATCAGCACAATACGGTCGGCAAGCGTCAGGGCTTCGTCGATATCGTGCGTGACCAGCACAATGGTGCGCCCGAGCAACTGGTGAATACGGATAATTTCCTGCTGTAGCGCCCCACGGGTGACGGGATCGAGCGCGCCGAATGGCTCGTCCATCAGCAGCACTTCCGGGTCAGCCGCCAGCGCCCGTGCCACGCCGACGCGCTGCTGTTGCCCACCAGAAAGCTGATGCGGATAACGGTCACGAAACTGCGCGGCTTCAAGGCCGAGTAAGTCCAGCAATTCGTCGATACGCGCGTTGATTCGCGCTTTTGGCCACTTCAGCAATTGCGGCACGGTGGCAATGTTCTGTGCCACATTCCAGTGCGGGAACAGGCCAATAGATTGAATCGCATACCCCATACGGCGGCGCAGCGTTTTCGCATCAAAATTACGGATTTCTTCTCCCGCAAAGCGGATGCGCCCGGTATCATGCTCCACCAGGCGGTTAATCATTTTCAGCGTGGTGGACTTGCCCGAGCCGGAAGTGCCAATCAGCACCGTGAACTGCCCTTCTTTGATGTTCAGCGACAAATCACTGACCGCCGCCTCGCCCTGGAAAAACTTGCTGACATTTTCAAATTCAATCATGGCTGTTTTTCCTCAAGCAATGAGATAAACAGTTTAAAAAGTGCGTCAAAAATAACCGCCAATGCAATAACCGGAATCACGCCGAGCAACACTAAATCCAGCGCGCTACTGAGCAGCCCCTGGAAAATGATGGCCCCGAAACCACCGGCCCCAATCAGCGCAGCAATCACCGTCATACCGATGGTTTGCACACAGACGACGCGCAGGCTTCGCAACAAAACCGGCAGCGCCAGTGGCACTTCCGCCTGCCAGAATATCTGCCAGCGCGACATGCCCATGCCTTCGGCACTTTCAATAATATTGCGCGGGACTTGCTGCAATCCGGCGACCACGCCACGCACCAGGGGCAACAGCGCGTACAACACCAGGGCGATTAACGCCGGAGCGATGCCAATCCCACTCACGCCGAGCGAAGCCAACCATGGCGCCAGTTTGACTAACCCCGCCAGGGGCGCAATCAACAAACCAAATAAGGCTACCGACGGCACGGTTTGAATGACGTTGAGCACCGAAAACACCGAGGATTGCCAGGCCGGACGGGTATAACAAAACACACCTAACGGCACGCCAATCAGTAATGCGGGCAACAACGTTCCGACCAGCAAAGCCAGGTGGCGCAATAAGGCATCGTCAAAAACTTCCTGCCGATTGGCATACTCTTTTAGCAAGGAAAGATCGGCAAAGTACCCGCTGAGTAACAGACCAAGAGGCACAATCCAGATTTGCAGATTAAGCAGCAATCGCCACAGCGCTTTTGCCGACAGGCGGTTGATAGCATCAGCACACAGCAGCAAGCACAGCGTTAACGACATCCACAGTCCGCTACCGGGTGATGTCCGCGCAAGCGTACTGCCTTGCTGAGCAAAGTGCGTCGCCGTTTGTCCAAGCCGCCACAAAATGGCGATGAACAGGAACTCGCCGACCATGAGAGTCAGCAATAATGGGAGTGGCCGACATGGTGTCAGCGCGAGGATTGCCAGAACGAATACTGGGACACAGAACAGCAACCAGGTTTGCGCCGGGAGTTGGCTGAGCGCGATAGGCTCCCCGGAAACCAGGCGGTTGGGCGCAAAGTTGATAAACGGTAATACTGCGCCCGCCACTACCAGCAAAAAAACCAGCAGTAGCAGGACGCGATTATGAATTTTGAGCAAACGTACGTCCTTGATTTATCCCACAAAAAGCTATTTTACGAAGCCTTTTTGTTTCAGGTAGTCAGCCGCCACTTTTTTGGCATCTAACCCCTCCACCGCGATACTGGCGTTAAGCTGTTGTAACGTTTTTTCATCCAGAGATGCAAACACAGGTTTTAGCCAGGCGTCCAATTCCGGGTAGGCTTTTAGCACCGCTTCACGCACGACAGGTGTTGGCGCGTAGATTGGCTGTACGCCTTTCGGATCGCTCAGAGTTTGCAAACCGAGTGCCGCAACCGGGCCATCCGTTCCATAGGCCATTGCTGCGTTCACGCCAGACGTTTGCTGTGCCGCCGCTTTAATGGTGACAGCCGTATCACCCCCTGCCAGCGACAATAATTGCGGCTGTTCGAGTTTAAATCCGTAGGCTTTTTCAAAGGCAGGAAGCGCATCGGAGCGTTCGATAAATTCAGCGGAAGCCGCCAGTTTGAATTCGCCGCCTTTTTTCAGATACGCGCTGAGATCGTCAAGCGAGGTGAGTTTGTTTTTTTCAGCCAAATCTTTGCGCACCGCAATGGTCCAGGTATTGTTTGCGGGCGCGGGTGTTAGCCACACCAGGTGATTTTTTTCGGCATCGAGTTTTTTGACTTTCTCGTAGCCCTGCTGCGCATTTTTCCACGCTGCATCTTTTTCATCTTTGAAGAAAAACGCACCGTTACCGGTGTATTCCGGGTAAATATCCAGCTCGCCTGCGGTTATCGCTCCACGCACAACGGGAGTGGTTCCAAGTTGCACTTTATTGACGGTTTTAACACCGTGGCTCTCCAGTACCTGCAAAATGATATTACCGAGCAACGACCCCTCGGTATCAATCTTAGAGCCGACTTTGACTGGCTCTGCGGCCTGCGCCCCTGCGGCTAACAATGCTAAACCTGCCATGCTCCAACGCGCTGCTAAGTTCATCGTGCTTCCTCACTGTTTTTCTTTGCTTAAAAATCATGGAGTCGCAAAAGTTTAGCTGAGAATTTTAAGGTTGGCTGGGCGAAACGGGGAAGAATAAGAAAAGAGCCGGAAAACCGGCTCTTGATTTGGAGTTGCGCCAGGAGCGTGGACGCAGTTTGTAGGTCGGATAAGCGAAGCGTCATCCGACACCACCATTACTTCAATTCAAACTCACCCTGCTTAACGCGCGCAGAATCCAGCCCGATGAACACGTTAAACTTGCCAGGTTCAGCGACGTGCTTCATCTGTGCGTTCCAGAATTTCAGCGCTTCAACGTCAATCGGGAAGCTCACGGTCTGGGTTTCGCCAGGCTTCAGCGTCACTTTCTTAAAGCCTTTCAGTTCTTTAACCGGGCGACTCATAGAAGCTGTTACATCCTGCAAATACATCTGCACCACGGTTTCGCCTGCGCGGTCGCCGGTGTTTTTCACTTCAACAGAGGCTTCTACTTTGCCATCCGCTTTCATGGAAGGTGCCGACATTTTCACATCAGAAACGGTGAACGTGGTGTAGCTCAGGCCGTAACCGAATGGGAACAGCGGGCCGTTAGCTTCATCAAAGTAGTGCGAGGTATATTTGTTCGGTTTTTCCGGATTGTACGGGCGACCGGTGTTCAGGTGGCTGTAGTACGTCGGGATCTGGCCCACAGAGCGCGGGAAGGACATCGGCAGCTTGCCTGACGGGTTGTAATCGCCAAACAGGATATCGGCCACCGCGTTACCGCCTTCAGTCCCGCTATACCAGGCTTCCAGCAGCGCGTCGGCCTGTTGGTTTTCTTTCACCAACGCCAGCGGACGACCGTTCATTAATACCAACACCAACGGTTTACCGGTGGCTTTTAACGCGCTGATTAGATCGCGCTGGCTCTGCGGCAGAACCAGGTCGGTACGGCTTGATGCCTCGTGCGCCATGCCTTGCGCTTCGCCCACCACCGCCACAACCACATCGGCAGATTTTGCAGTGTTAACCGCTTCGTCGATCATCTCTTTCGCAGAACGTTTATCCACGGAAACCGCAGGTTCGTACTGGTTGAGGAATTCAACAATGCCTTTATCGTCGGTGACGTTAGCGCCTTTGGCGACCACGATTTTAGCGTTGTCACCCACCGCGGTTTTAATACCCTGCAATACGGTAACAGTCTGGTCGGCAACCCCTGCGGCAGACCAACTCCCCATCATGTCGCGTTTGCTGTCAGCCAGCGGGCCAACCACGGCAATGGTGCCGGATTTTTTCAGCGGCAATGTTTGCAGACGGTTTTTCAGCAGAACCATGCTTTCACGCGCAACTTCACGCGCTTCTTTACGATGCAGACGGCTTTCGGCGTTGGTGTCTTCCGGGTCTGATTCTTTCGGGCCTAAGTGGCTGTATGGATCGTTAAACAGGCCCATATCGTATTTCACGTTCAGTACGTGGCGGGTTGCATCATCCAATTCCGCCATCGGCACTGCACCGCTTTTCACCAGTTCCGGCAAGTATTTGCTGTAATACTCGTCGCTCATACTCATGTTGATGCCGGAGTTGAGCGCGATACGCACCGCATCTTTCGGGTCACTTGCCACACCATGCTTGATCAGCTCTTTAATGGCACCGTGATCGGAAATCGTGATGCCTTTAAATTTCCATTCATCGCGCAGCAGATCTTTCAACAGCCATGAATCAGAAGAAGCAGGTGTACCGTTCAGCGAGTTCAGCGCCACCATCACGCCACCGCTGCCCGCATCCAGAGCGGCTTTGTACGGCGGCATGTAGTCGTTGAACAACCGCTGCGGGCTCATATCAACGGTGTTGTACTCTTTGCCGCCTTCGACTGCGCCATAGGCCGCGAAGTGTTTCACGCTGGTCATCACGGAATAGCGATCTGCCGGGCTTTTGCCCTGCATCGCTTCAACCATGGTGCGCCCCATAATTGAAGTCAGATAGGTATCTTCACCAAAGCCTTCGGAAACTCGGCCCCAGCGCGGGTCACGCGAGACATCGACCATCGGTGCCCAGGTCATGTTCAGGCCATCGTCTGCGGCTTCATAAGCCGAAACGCGCCCTACGGTTTTCACCGCATCGAGGTTGAATGAAGAGGCTAAACCGAGGCTGATTGGGAACACGGTACGTTGACCATGAACCACGTCATAAGCAAAGAATAATGGGATTTTCAGGCGGTTAAGGCTCATCACCTGATCTTGCATAGTACGAATGTCGTGGCGGGTGACGGTATTAAAAATCGCGCCCACCTGCCCGTCTTTAATCATCTCGCGAATGGCTTCTTTCGGGTTATCCGGACCGACACTGATTAAACGCAACTGGCCGATTTTCTCATCGGTGGTCATTTTCTTCAGCAAATCAGTGACAAACGCGTCACGCGCTTCTGGCGTTAGCGGGTGCGGGCCAAACATTTCGTTCGCCAGCGCAGGTTGCAGCGCAAGGCTAACTGCGATACTTACAGAACAGAGCCATTTCATCGACATTACTCTCTTGCTCAGGCCGCCGCGGTGGGCAGCACGAAGTGATAAGACGTGCAGTGTGCCACAAGGTTAAAGCGGTAAGAAGAGTCGCCCCGGTGTTATATGCTGATTTTCCGAACGTTTAAGAAGATTCATTATCGATTTGCGAGCTATGCTTGTAGTCGTCAATATTTTCCCAAGGAGCGGATAAATGCCTAACCCTACCCCATCCCAAAAACAAACATTTATAAACGAACTGAACCGTCTGGTGGGCAGCCAGCATGTGTTAACGGATGCGGCTAAAACCGCGCGCTATCGTAAAGGTTTCCGCTCCGGCCAGGGCAACGCGTTAGCCGTGGTTTTCCCCGGCACGCTGCTTGAGTTATGGCGCGTACTGAGCGTCTGCGTCAGCACCGACAAAATCATTTTGATGCAGGCGGCCAATACCGGACTGACCGAAGGTTCGACGCCGAACGGCAACGATTATGACCGTGAAATTGTCATTATCAGCACCCTGCGTCTGGATAAATTGCAGCTGCTGGATGGCGGCAAGCAGGTGCTGGCCTTCCCTGGCAGCACGTTGTATCAACTGGAAAAAGCGCTGAAACCACTGGGACGTGAACCCCATTCGGTGATTGGTTCGTCGTGCATTGGCGCGTCGGTGATCGGCGGGATTTGTAATAACTCCGGCGGCTCGCTGGTGAAACGTGGCCCGGCGTATACCGAGATGGCGCTGTATGCGCGCATTGATGAGCAAGGCAAGTTAACGCTGGTGAACCATCTGGGGATTGATCTGGGTGTCACGCCGGAGCAGATTCTCGGGAAGCTCGATGATGAACGCGTGAAGCCTGAAAACGTGCTGCATGACCAGCGCCAGGCGTCCGATAAAGATTACGCCGAACGCGTGCGCGATGTGGATGCCGACACGCCATCACGCTTTAACGCCGACCCAAGCCGCCTGTTCGAAGCCTCAGGCTGCGCCGGGAAACTGGCCGTTTTTGCGGTACGCCTCGATACGTTTGTAGCCGAAAAGCAAAATGAAGTCTTTTATATCGGCACCAATCAACCGGAGGTGCTAACTGAAATCCGCCGGCATATTCTGGCTAATTTTGAAAACCTGCCGGTGGCGGGCGAATACATGCACCGCGATATTTACGATATTGCCGAAGTGTATGGCAAAGACACTTTCATGATGATCGACAAACTGGGCACCGACAAGATGCCGCTGTTTTTCACACTGAAAGGCCGTACTGACGCCTGGTTTGAAAAAGTCCCCTTTGTTAAACCTCACTTTACCGACCGTGTGCTACAGCGCGTAAGCGCCTGGTGCCCGAGCCATTTGCCACCACGCATGAAAGAGTGGCGCAGTAAGTACGAACATCATCTGCTGTTGAAGATGTCTGGTGATGGTATTAGCGAAGCACGCAATTGGCTTGAGAGCTATTTCCAGCAGGCCGAAGGGGACTTTTTCGTTTGTACCCCAACCGAAGGCACAAAAGCGTTTTTACACCGTTTCGCCGCAGCCGGAGCCGCCGTGCGCTATCACTCCGTTCATGCCAATGAAGTGGAAGATATTCTGGCGCTCGATATTGCCCTGCGTCGTAATGACCAGGAATGGTTCGAGCAATTACCAGCGGAAATCAGCAACCAGATTAGTCACAGCCTGTATTACGGCCACTTTATGTGTCATGTATTCCATCAGGATTACATCGTCAAAAAAGGGGTGGATGTTCACGCGTTGAAGGAGCAGATGCTTGAACTGCTCCGCACCCGGGGCGCGCAGTATCCGGCGGAACATAACGTCGGGCATTTATACGAAGCCCCAGACAGCTTAAAACAGTTTTATCAGGCAAATGACCCTACAAACAGTATGAATCCAGGCATTGGCAAAACCACGAAGCATAAATGGTGGGAGGAGCAAACCTGTAACCATACTCATCACCACAATCCCCATTAAGTTTGGGTGTCAACCACCAGATCGGGGGCTATTCTTCGCATACTTTTCGTACTAGATTAGGTCCCTAAACAGGTGTTATAGGGTGGATAGGCGAGAGCGTCATCCACCCTTTGCGTCAGTTGTGTCGGATGGCGCTGCTGTACGACCTACCAATAGATCACTTTAGTTTTTTGCGTACAGGAGCGAGAAATGTCAGTGCTCGAAACATTGCCGATAACGCGGTTGCAGGTTCGTGATGCAACGCCTGATGATATCCCGGCCATCACTGCTATTTATGAATGGCATGTTTTACATGGCCGTGGATCTTTTGAAGAAACGCCGCCCACGCAGGCTCAAATGTCTGAACGCTTGCAAGCCGTTCGCTCCCAGGAACTTCCCTGGCTGGTCGCCTTGCATAGCGGCATTGTGGTGGGTTATAGCTACGCAACCGCTTATCGCCCGCGTCCGGCGTACCGTTTTACGCTTGAAGATTCCGTTTACATTGACGCCAGCATGACCGGGCGAGGTGTCGGGCGCGAGTTATTAACCCAATTGATCGCTATCTGTGAGCAAGGCCCATGGCGACAAATGGTGGCCATTATTGGCGACGGTGAAAACAACACGGGTTCATGTCGTCTGCATAGGCAGTTAGGTTTTGAAGTGGCCGGGCAGTTGCGAAGTGTAGGATATAAGCTTGGGGCGTGGCGCGATACGTTGATTATGCAGCGTCCGCTCAATGATGGGGACCGGACGCCGCCAGTTGTTTAGCCCTTAGTCATCCAGGGCATTGCCTTGCGAACTATTGTTCGCCATTTGCGCCGCTTTTTGCTTTTTATAAGCCAGAGCGGAACCTGGGACTGGCGTCACCTTGCCGCTTTCCAGGTAATTACGCAGACGGTTTGCATCCGCAAAGTGCGTATATTTCCCGAATGCATCCAGCACCACTAATGCCACCGGACGATTGTTAATCATGGTGCGCATCACTAAACAATGGCCCGCGTTGTTCGTAAAGCCGGTTTTGGTCAGCTGAATATTCCATTTGTTGTTGTAAACCAAATGGTTGGTATTTCGGAATGGTAGCGTATACGGCGGATTGGCGAAGGTCGCCATATCTTCTTTGGTGGTGCTCAACTGGCCAAGCAGCGGGTATTGCTTCGAAGCAATCAGCAGTTTGGACAAATCACGCGCCGTAGAAACGTTTTGAATCGATAACCCCGTTGGCTCCACATAACGTGTGTGCGTCATGCCCAGAGATTTCGCTTTCGCATTCATCGCCCGAATAAATGCGTTGTAGCCGCCAGGATAATGGTGCGCGAGGCTCGCCGCCGCACGGTTTTCCGATGACATCAACGCCAGCAGCATCATATCTTTGCGATTGATTTTGCTATTCAGACGAACGCGAGAATAAATCCCTTTCATTTCAGGCGTCTGGCTGATGTCGACACTCAGCATTTCATCCATTGGCAATTTGGCATCCAGCACCACCATCGCCGTCATCAATTTGGTAATGGATGCGATGGGACGGACCAAATCCGGATGGCTGGAATAGAGAACTTTATTGGTTTGCAAATCGACAATCATGGCGCTACCGGAAGCAATTTCCTGCCCGGCAGACTGTTGTACGGTCGATGATACGGAAGCTTTATTCGCGGCCTGAGATGCGAATGGTACGGCAATCATCAGCGCTAGGCTGAGCAACGAAAGGCGGATTTTTGTCGGCATGGTGACACTTCTGTAATTATTCAAAAAAATAATGTGTCCTTCGAATCTCTTCACAGCGCGTATGAATAGATGAGGCGCCAGCATAATACGCTGACGCCCCGGAAAACTGCCACCATTGATTCGTAACAATTATCAGAATAGTCGATATCCATAACCCCAGAGAATTACACTCAGGGCCAGTAACACTTCCAGAACCAGCACACCAATGGCGAGCGTTGAGCTGGAAAAGCTCATCCCCTCTTCTTTATTGATGCCCAGGAACTCAGGTACGCCGACATACAGCAGATAGCCGGTATAAATTAAGGCTGCCGCTCCCACCAGCACACACAACCACACCAGCGGATAAAGTGCCACAAGGCCACTTAAAAACAGCGGGGTTGCGACATAGCCCGCAAACACCATGCAGCGAGCCAGTGACGGGCGATGCGGATAATTTCGCGCCATCCACCAGATAACGCGCCCCATCACGGCAACGCCTGCCAACATCAGTGCATAAAACAGTACGCCTAAATAGAATCCGGTAAACATCGACAATTGAACGAACGTACCGTCACCAAAGTTCCAGCCAATTTGGGTTGTGCCAATAAATGCACAGATAACCGGAATGGCCGCCATGATTAGCACATGGTGAGTGTAGTGATGCGATACCGTTTCGTTCTCGCGTTTTATGGTCTGCATTTCACGATTCGGATGGGAGAATAATCCCCAGACATGACTCATAACGCCTCCTGACAAACGATTGAGCACAGTCCAAGTATAATGCACAGCGGCTTGATTGTTTTTTAATCATTTGAAAATAATCAGGGAGAGAGTGTTAGCGAATTTAATGCCGTTACGTTGACGAAACGGCAAAAGCGTCATATTTAAATAACCTACCGACTAATTCCTTCCAGGATTGTTCCCGATGTAGTGCCGTAACCAATGAGCCTGTCGTCACAAGATGACCTTGTTATTTCTCACCCGCGGTGAGAAACGCACACTTATTGGATTTTTACGGAAAACATCATGTTAAAAGCACTTCACCAGGCTCTGGCTGGAAAGCCATGGCTGCAATTACTCGGCTTGTCTTTTATTGTGTCCTCTATCGGGAACGGCCTGACCTATATCGTTATTTTCAGTGAATTAATTCGTCTTTCTGTGCCCGCTGCGTC
Source organism: Buttiauxella agrestis (assembly GCF_900446255.1). Taxonomy (NCBI): domain Bacteria; kingdom Pseudomonadati; phylum Pseudomonadota; class Gammaproteobacteria; order Enterobacterales; family Enterobacteriaceae; genus Buttiauxella; species Buttiauxella agrestis. The sequence goes on from NZ_UIGI01000001.1 coordinate 3,422,362, forward strand.
GCTGGCTATCGCCTACGTGCTATCCACCGCACCCGGTTTAATCGGCAGCAAAATCGGTGAACGGTTTAGCAGGCAGGGAAACCCATTTCAAATTCTGATTGCCGGTGAATGCCTCGGGCTTTTAGGGCTTGCTGCCCCTTTTATTGCGGTGATGAATGGCTCTGTGGCGCTATTCTTTGTCGCACAGAGCATTTCCGCGTTTACCCTCGGCATGACCTTCCCGGCCATCAGTAAAATATTTAAAACGGGGCTGAGCGAGAAAGAGCTTCCGGCTGCGACCGCACTCGAAACGCTAATATTTGCCTGCAATGTCATATTTGGCGTTGGACTTGGGCTGATATTGCTGGGGCATATCAGCGTTATCACATTACTGTTCATCGACCTGGGAAGCTTCGCTGTTGCACTGATATTGCTGAGTTTGTCTAAGTCACAGTTTCGCCAGAGTTTCTCTGTCGTATCCGTATCCGGGGCAAAAGTCAGTTGGCGATCGATTTCCGGCACACAACGACGAGCGATGTTGCTTTTACCGTTGCTGGCCTGTGCCGGTGCACCGGCAATGGCGCTGTTGCCGAGTCTGGTTCCAGCAACATTTTCAGCTCGTGAAGCACAAAGCCTGGCGCTGGCCTTACTTTTCGCCCGCAGTCTTGGGCAATTAGTGGGACCATTGATTCTGAACCCGGAAAAATTCGAAAAATACAGCAACAGCAATCTGCTGATGCTCGGCTGCCTGTTCATTTTTATCGCCTGTTACGGGCTGGTTCCTTTAATGCCATCACAATATCCGGCGCTGATGCTGATATTTACCGCCCACATATTCTCGAATGTCGTTGCCTCGCTGGCGATTTATGCCCTCCTGAGAAAATTTGATGAAGACCTGGTTCCCGGAGCCATGGCCAAAAGCTATCGCTGGCAAATGATCGTCACGTCGGTGGTTTCCGTTGGAGCAGGTTACAGCGCCCAATATTTTGGCGTGGCGTACGCACTTTATTTGTTCAGCGGGGCGGGATTTGCACTGATTGTTGTGCTGTCGTTCAGCGGGCATGGGTTAAAACAAAAGTCAGCCGCGTTCAGGAGTGAATAGCGAATACGGAGGAATACAGCAGCAAGCGCTATACTGTTGTTGAACAACAACAAGGAGTTACATAATTCACTGTGGATATTAATAATCTGATTGAGCATTACGGTTATGCCGCACTGATCATCGGCAGTATGGCTGAAGGGGAAACCGTGACGCTGCTAGGCGGCGTTGTGGCTCACCAGGGGCTGTTGAAATTCCCACTGGTGGTGCTGTCTGTGGCGCTCGGCGGAATGATTGGCGACCAATTGTTGTATCTGATTGGCCGCCGCTTCGGCGGCTCAATTAAAGAGCGTTTCAAAAAACATCAAAAGAAAATCAATAAAGCGCAGCGGCTTATCAACCGCCATCCATATTGGTTCGTGATTGGCTCGCGCTTTATGTACGGTTTTCGTGTGATTGGCCCCATTTTGATTGGGGCCAGCCGCCTGCCACCAAAGATATTTCTGCCGCTCAACATTCTGGGCGCCATTCTTTGGGCAACGCTGTTTACAACACTGGGGTATGTCGGGGGAGAAGTGGTTGGCCCATGGCTACATAACCTGGACCAACATATTAAGCACTGGATTTGGCTACTGGGCGTGGTTGCCGTGGTCTGGCTGATGCGTTACTGGTTTAAACACCGCGAGAGCAAACAGCAAGATTAGCCTTTGGGTTTGAAATGAGGGTTGGCGAACATAAAACCGCCATCCACGATAAACGATTGCCCGGTGGTATAACTGGCGCTGTCTGAACATAGCCATGCGACCAGGCTAGCAATTTCTTCCGTTTCCCCTGCTCGCCCGAGCGGGATTTCAGGGATTTTGCTTTTGGCTCCGTCACCTTCGCTCATGTTATTCATTGGCGTGGCGACAGCGCCTGGTGCCACCGCATTCACCAGAATCTTGTGATGAACCAGTTCCATTGCCATTGATTTAGTCAGTCCGCCCAGTGCATGTTTGGCGGCAGTATAAGCGCAGGCATCCGGCAGCGGCGTGTGCTCGTGAACGGAGGTAATATTCACAATCCGCCCACCTTGCCCCTGCGAAACCATTGCCCGCGCGACTTTTTGTGAACATAAAAATGCGCCGTCCACGTCCACAGTAAACAGCTCTCGCCACTCTTCGAGAGTGACATCAAGAAACGCATTTTTACTCATCGCCCCGGCGTTATTCACCAGCGCATCGACGCGCCCGAAGCGAGCAATCAGCTCGTCAATTCCCGCCGCACCGTCTGGCAGATGGGCTAAATCGAGTTGAACCGTTTCCGCCCGCCTGCCAGACCCTCTGACCTGACGCGCCGTTTCTTGCGCGCCTTGTTCATCAGAATGCCAGGTGATGCCGACATCGAACCCCTGCTCTGCCAGTATCAACGCACATTTTTTGCCGATACCGGAATCCGACGCCGTGACGATAACCACTTTATTCGCCGTACTCATCACCACCTCCAGGCTAAGTTCAATCAGCTTTTAATTATAGGAGGTGGCGAGAGAATCGCGTCTGTTATGCCTTACCAGATTGATGATAACCACCACCGAGCGCGGAGATTAACTGCACGTCAGCATTGAGCCACTGCCCGTGGAGTTGAATGGCTTTCGCCTGTTCTGACAGCTCCGGCAAGGTTGCAGCACTGAATCTGGCCCCAGAAATCACACCTGCTTTATAACGCGCCTGAGCAAGAGTTGTGAGTTTATGAGTGCCTTGCAATACCGTCTTCTGATGCTGGTTTTCAGCCGCTACGGCGTTCAACTGGCTGGCCGCTTTTTCAACGTCATTCACCGCACCGACCACCGCTTTGTTGTAGCTGGCAATCGACAAATTACTTTCTGCGCGAACAATATCGAGATTCGCGTTCAGTCGGCCACTGTCGAAGATTGGCAACGTGAAGCCGCCGATAATGCCCATTTGCTGCGCCGAGCCACGGAACAAATCACTCAGGTGCAGCGCATCATTTTGCAGGAACGCGCCCAGGTTCACATCCGGGTAAAACGCAGCTTTTGCGGCATCAACACTGCTCAGTGAAGATTCGATATACCAGTGCGCTTCCTGAAGGTCCGGGCGGCGAGCCAGCAGTTCATACCCCATATGTTCAGGCACGCTCGATTTCACCTTCGGCAGTTCAACACGTCGGATATTTGAAGCTGCATGCGCATCGCCGGTAATTGCAGCAAGCTGCGCTTTAGCAATATTGATGCGCCCTTCGATCTCATCGAGTTGCTGCTGGGTTTTCACGTAATCAATATTCGGTTCAACATCATCAACCGATGAATTGATCCCTTGCGCATAAAGTTTTGTCTCAACATCAACGATATTTTTCTGTGCCGCGAGGGTTTGCTGTTTGACATCTTTTAACGCCAGCAGCGTTTGCATATCCCAGTACAAGCGCACGACGTTTGCCGAAATCACCTGTTTGGCCTGGGCAAGTTCAGCCTGTTTCGCTCTCATGACGCCTACTTTCGCTTCCACTTCCGAGCGATTTTTGCCCCACAAATCCAGATCCCAGCTTGCCGTCAGCCCAAAGGTACCGTTGGTGTAATACGGGCCGGTAGTGCCAGCCGCCGGGTCAGTCAACGCAAACGGACCCATCACCCCTTCCTGAGACATTTTCTGACGCTCGATATTGGCGGAGAAATCCATTTGCGGGCCGTCACTGGCTTCCTGCATTTGCGTTTGCGCCTGCGCAAGTTTAATGCGCTGCTGCACGACGGCCAGATCCGGAGAATCTTTCAGCGAACGTTCGACCAGCGTAGTGATCTGGCTGTCATGATAATCGCGCCACCAGTCACTGCCCGGCCAGCCGTGCGCCAGTTCAGGAGGTAGTTTGGTATCCAACTGTTGTGGAGGAGTTTTTTGAGCGAGAGGTGCATCGTCATTGTGCATTGGCGCGCAGCCGGACAAAACGAGCATTAACGCGACGCCAGTCGCCGCGAGAGGGAAACGTGAGGAAGTCATAATTAACCACAGAGTAAAAGAAAGTGCTCAGGTTACGCATTCCGTTACGCAAAAGTTTAGGTATCAGTGGCAATACACACGAGGTTAATAAGGGATACAATTTGAAACTAGTTTATGTATATTATTATTTTTCACCTATAAATAACCATGGCAATCATTCACGACATTAGTCTACTTTTCCCGCAAACTCTTTCCCCTTGCTCCTAACTTTATTAGACTTCGTCCGCCAATCATGGCTTTGCGAACAGGAGTTGCAATGACACAAAATATCTATGATAACCCGGCATTTTTTGAAGGATACGCCACTCTCGACCGCTCCATTAAAGGGCTAGATGGCGCGCCGGAATGGGCAACCATGCAAACGTTTTTACCGCCGTTACAAGGTAAAACTGTGGTGGACTTAGGCTGCGGTTACGGTTGGTTTTGCCGCTACGCACGTGACCAGGGTGCGGTGAAGGTTTTAGGGCTGGATGTCTCATTGAAAATGCTCGAAAAGGCCCAGGAAATGACGACGGGCGCAGGCATTGTTTATCGCCGTGAAGATTTGGAGCAGTTACAGCCGGAAGGGCAAAGTGTTGACCTGTTTTACAGCTCGCTGGCGCTGCATTATCTGGAAAATATTCCGGCACTTTTCAACACGCTTTATCAGGCGCTGGTTCCCGGTGGCATGCTGGTGTTTTCGGCAGAGCATCCGATTTATACCGCCCCGTTGCAACAAGGTTGGGTTACCGATCAGAGCGGGCAAAAATCCTGGCCGGTGAATAATTATCAGCAGGAAGGCGTGCGTATCAGCAACTGGTTTGCCGATGGCGTAAAGAAACAACATCGCAAACTTTCGAGCTGGATAAACGCACTTATTGCCAGCGGTTTTATTATCGAAAAGCTTGATGAATGGGGGCCAGACGCTGAACAAATCGCCCAGAACCCGGCGCTGGATGAAGAAAAAGAACGCCCGATGATTTTCCTGTTGGCTGCGCGTAAGCCTCTAATCTAATTCACTTCAATTTATCTCAATTTGCGTTTATGGGGAGGCAACTCCCCCCGCCCCGCACTTCCTTGCCTATACTGTTTAAACACTAGCCATAAGATAGGGAGTCGTGATGAAAATTATTCTTTGGGCAATTTTGATTATCTTTATTATTGGCTTATTGGTCGTTACTGGCGTGTTTAAGATGATTTTCTAAAACAGCGGGTGCCACCACAATGGCGGCACCCCTTTGTTAGCGTCGTCCCCTCGCTTCCTCTTGTGTATTCATTTCCAGTCAAAATCGAGTTCACCTTGCGGACACTGACCGCGAAGCTTTATTATCACTCCAATTGATTGGAGAAATAATGACTATCAAAGAAAGTGATTTCCGCAAAATCGACCTCAACTTGTTGATTGCTTTTGCAGTTTTATTTCGCGAACAGAGCGTGTCTCTGGCGGCGGATAAGCTACATCTCGGCCAGCCCGCAGTCAGCGGTTCGCTGGCACGTTTGCGTGAAATGTTTGATGACCCGCTCTTTATTCGCAGCGGCCATCGTATGCAGCCCACGGCGCGTGCAACAGAACTGCATACCGAATTGATGCCGCTGCTCGAGCAATTGCAAAGCGCATTGTTCCAGCAGGCGGAGTTTCACCCCGCTTCAGCAAAAGCGACAATCACCATCGGCATGACTGACTGGGTAGAAATGTGGCTGATGCCACAACTGTTGCCAGCGCTGCGCGCGCAGGCGCCAGGCGTGCGCCTGAATGTCGTCGCCAGTGACCCTTTTACGGATGCGCAGCGTCTGGAAGGTGGGGATTTGGATATGGCCATCAGCGTGGCAAACCAATCCGCACGGTGGATGGAACGCGAACTTCTGACGCCGATGGAGTTTGCTGCGCTATGGCATCCGTCGCAGTTGCAACTCGCCGCCCCGCTTTCTGCGGAGGTTTATGCTGCGCAACAGCATGTTTTGGTAAGCTACCGCGAAGCGACCAGCAGCCATATCGACACCGTGTTAGCCCGGCAAAATTTGAAACGTGAGATTAACTACACCACCCCGCACTTTTCCGCGCTGCCGGGACTATTAAGCATGATGCCGATACTGGCAACTGTGCCGCAGGGGTTGTGTGAAAATTGGCAGAAAACCTGGGGACTGTGCAGCAGCCCTGTGCCGCTAGAAATAGCGCCGCTTGAAGTGGCGTTGTTGTGGCATCAGCGCCATAACAGTGATGCGGCGCTGATGTGGGTGCGCGGGTTTATTAAGCGAATGGTGAGTGAGCGGGGTTAACCCCCGCCCCAACAATTATTCTTTCAAACTCGCGCCATTCGTGGCGATCACTTCTTTATACCAGTTGAAGCTTTTCTTGCGTGAACGCGCAAGCGTACCGTTACCTTTGTCATCACGATCCACATAGATAAACCCGTAGCGCTTAGACAGCTCCGCCTTCGAAGCACTTACCAGGTCGATCGGTCCCCAGCAGGTGTAACCCAGCACCTCAACACCATCTTCAATCGCTTCGCGCACCTGAACTAAGTGGTCGTTGAGATAGCTGATGCGATAGTCATCATGGACCGTGCCGTCGGCTTCGAGTTTGTCCTTCGCCCCTAAGCCATTTTCAACAATAAACAATGGCTTCTGATAACGATCCCATAGCTTGTTGAGCAAAATACGCAGGCCGATTGGGTCGATTTGCCAGCCCCATTCGGAACTCGCCAGGTGCGGGTTTGGCACCATGTTTAAAATATTGCCACGCGCTTTTTCATTGAGTTCTTCATCAGCAGTGACGCATCCAGACATGTAGTAACTAAAGGAGATAAAGTCGATGGTCGCTTTCAGCGCTTCGCGGTCGCTCTCAGAGATTTCCAGCTTGATGCCGTTGTCGCGGAAATAGCGCAGCATATAACCCGGATATTCACCGCGACATTGCACGTCGCCAAAGAACAACCAGTTGCGATTTTCCTGCATGGTTTCCAGCACATCTTCTGGCTTGCAGCTCAACGGATACACCAGGCCGCCCAGCAGCATGTTGCCGATACGCGCATCAGGAATGATTTCGTGGCAGGCTTTTACCGCCAGCGCACTGGCGACGAGTTGATGGTGAATCGCCTGGTAAATTTCAGCTTTGCTGCTGGTTTCAGAGATCCCAACGCCCGTCATCGGCGCGTGCAGCGCCATGTTGATTTCGTTAAACGTCAGCCACAGCTTCACTTTACTTTTGAAACGTGTGAATACGGTACGCGCATAACGCTCAAAGAAGGTGATGGTTTCACGGTTGCCCCAGCCACCGTAGTTTTTCACCAGGCCCCACGGCATTTCGTAATGCGAAAGCGTGACCATCGGCGTGATGTTGTGTTTCGCCAGCTCATCGAACAGACGGTCATAGTATGCAAGACCCGCTTCGTTAGGCTGAGTTTCGTCACCGTTCGGGAAGATACGCGTCCAGGCAATGGACACGCGCAGGCAGCTAAACCCCATTTCCGCAAATAGCGCGATGTCTTCCGGGTAACGATGGTAGAAGTCGATCGCGATATCTTTAAGGCCAAAATCACCCGGCTTGCGCTCAACGGTGTCGCTTAATACGCCATTCGGTTGCAGGTCAGAGGTCGAAATGCCCTTCCCATCCTCAAGCCATGCGCCTTCTACCTGATTTGCAGCGATCGCGCCGCCCCACAGAAACGTTTTAGGAAATGCTTTCATTTACTTCTCCTTTGTTTAGAACCGTCAGGAACGGCATACCTGAATCAATTACATGGTCATTAGTATTTCGCGTCACACTCGCGTACTCGTCGCTATTGCTGATAATGACGGGGGTTGCGAGGTCGTATCCGGCATCCAGAATCGCTTGCCTGTCGAACTCAATCAGCAAATCGCCTGGCTTAATTTTGTCCCCCACTTTCACATGGGTGGTGAAGTGCTGACCATTCAGTTTTACCGTATCAATACCAATATGAATCAGCACTTCGATGCCGCTATCGCTAAGTAAGCCAATGGCGTGGCGGGTCTGGAATAACGAGGCGACTTCACCATAAAACGGTGCGATAACTTTGCCTGTCAGCGGAATTATCGCCGCCCCTTCGCCAAGCAAGCCGCTGGCGAAAGTGGAATCTGGAACCTGATCCATCGCCAGTACTGTTCCGCTCATCGGCGCAAGGATGTCGTTCGCGCGCGCTTTCGTCACAACAGGCACGTTAACTTCTGTACGCGGTAAACCCGCGATGCATGTCAGAACACAGGCCAATACCAACGACAACAGCGTTCCGAAAACAGCGCCCCACACGGTTGCATCCACGCCGCCTGGCGGAATCATTTGCGCGAAGGAAAAGATGTTGGCGAAGCCAAACGAATAGACGTTTGTCTGGCTGAACCCAACAATCACGCCGCCAACGGCACCAGCTACACAGCCGAAGATAAACGGGCGGCGATTGGGCAGCGTCACCCCGTACACAGCAGGTTCAGTTATACCGAAGATCCCTGCGGTGAACGCGGAGCCTGCCAGCACTTTAAGCTTCTCATCGCGGGTACGAATAAATACACCTAAGGTCGCGCCCACTTGTCCCATAACGGCGGGCAATAACAGCGGCATCATCGTGTCGTGACCGAGCACGCTCAGGTTGTTAATCATCAGCGGGACTAATCCCCAGTGCAGTCCGAAGATGACGCACACCTGCCACATAGCCCCCATCACGCCGCCTGCAAGCCACGGTGCCAGGGCATAAATTGCCTGATACCCATTAGCTAACATCTGGCTTAGCCATGTCGCGACCGGGCCAATCAGCAGAAAGGTCAGTGGAACCGTGATGGCAAGACAAAACAGCGGGGAAAAAAAGTTACGCATCGCAGAGGGCAACAGCTTGTTGCCCTGTTTTTCCAGCCAGCAACTGACCCAGGCGGCGAAAATAATCGGGATAACTGAAGAGCTATAGTTAATGAAAGTGACCGGAATACCGAGGAAGTATTCGGTGACGGCTCCCGCCTGGCTACTGGCCTCTAAGGCCTGCATCACCACCGGATGCGTCAGCGCCCCACCGATAGCCATAGTAACGAATGGATTCCCGCCAAATTTTTTACCCGCCGTGTAACCCAGCGCCAGAGGGAAGAAGTAAAACAGCGAATCACTGGCGGCAAACCACAGTTTATATGTCCCGCTTTCGGTCGTTAGCCAGCCAAGAACAACCGCCACGGCGAGCAAACCTTTGAGAATACCTGAGGCCGCCATCACACCGATAAACGGCGTAAATACCGCTGACACAATATCAATCAAGCGGCTGAGAATATTGACCTTTTCGCCCGATTCAGACGCTGGCTGAACGCCATCTTCAACCGTTCCGGCCTCAGCACACACCGCGTTGTAAACATCGTGAACATGATTACCAATCACCACCTGGAACTGCCCGCCGCTTTCCACCACCATAATCACGCCGGGGTTATTTTTCAGCGCCTGCGCATCTGCTTTTTTCTGATCTTTGAGCTTAAAACGTAAGCGCGTGGCGCAGTGGACCAGGCTGATAATATTTTCTCTCCCACCGACATGGGTCAGAATATCTCTTGCAACGTCTTGATATCCCATCATTCTTTCCTTTCACCTTTCGGCATATATGACTGAGTAAAGTAAAAAAAAACCTGAGACCGACTTCGCTCAAAGAGAAGCCGGTGCTCAGGTTTTGCCTGCCTTAGCAGTAACAATCCGTTTTTGTTTTCGTCGGCCTTTCGGCACGGCGTTATGAAACTTTAAGACTCTCTTTGCGCACCCGCTCAATGTGAATCGCGAGGAACATAATTTCTTCGGTCGTTAGCTCTCGCTGATATTCCGTCATCAGATGGCGACTGAGTTTTTCAGCACAACGCCAGGCTTGCGGGTAATTATCTTTCACCGCCGCATGTAGCGTGACATCGTCATCTGCCACCACGTTACGGCTCAGCATTCGTTGGGCAAAAAACTTCAGATGCGTCACAAAGCGCTGATAACTCAGACTCTCTTCGTCATACTCAAACCGCAGTTGGTATTTCACGATCTGCAATATTTCCTGCATCACACGGGTCACGTGCATCACTTCCGGCATTTCGCTATTCAACTGCGCAGTCACCAGATGCAGAGCAATAAACCCTGCCTCATCTTCCGCTAATTGAACATTCAGGCGCTTTTCGATGATGGTCAACGCTTCCTGGCCGAGCAAAAATTCTTTGGGGTAAAGACGCTTAATTTCCCACAGCAAGACGTTGCGAATCACCACTCCCTTCTTTTGCCGCTCGATAGCAAAATGGCAGTGATCGGTCAACGTGATGTACAGGCTTTCTTGTAACTTGCCCAGACGCTGACGCGAAAGCTCAATAATACGATCGCAGGTAGTCATCACTTCCAGCGGGATTTGGCTAAGTAACTCGCCTAACCGCGCAACCAGTTCGTCACTTTTGAGGGCGAAAACCTTTTCAATTTTCTCCTTTTCAAGCGGCTCACCAATATGTTTCTGGAAACCCAGACCGCGCCCCATGACCACTTGCTCGCGCCCATGCTCGTCCAGAATCACCACGACGTTGTTATTGAGTATTTTGGCGATTTTCATCTGTGCTTTATCCATACCCCAGAAACAAAAAAACCTGACATCCGACCGGAGCCAGAACATCAGGTTTTGCCTGCATACGCAGTAACAATCCAATTTAACAAATCTACCAGCTTCGTTTTACTCCACAACCGAGCGTTGATAGAAGCGTGACGGAGATCGCTATCTGCGGGTTGAGCACGCTCACTTACTCTGAGGAATAATCAGCTTGTGATACTGATTGTCGTACTCGGACGCGTTCCACTGGCCGTCGAAGGGTGTCCAGGTAATGTAGCCTTCACTAAGCCAGGCAGTATCCGTGCCTGCTGGGCCTGGCTTCATCGCATCGGCACTCATTAGCTGTTGCGCTTTGCCGTCCTCAAGGATTTTCCAGGCAAGCTGCGGCTTCGGATGCGGCTCATTCTTAACAACTTTGACGCCGTGAATCGCGCTTTTATCCAGTGGCGGATAGTTAATACTCAAGCCAGATCCTGCTGGCAACGGCACTTTACCCGGCTGCCATCCAACATTCAGGGTGTCCACCAGGCTTACCACATAATTCACGGCATCCGGCCAATAGCGCTGTGTAGAAGGCCATTTTGCTTTCATCTCTTCTTCAGTAAAGATGTAGCCTATGCTTGCCGCAATCGCCGGATAGCCGTAGCGAACCGCACGTGCAGCGGCGGAAACAGTGCCAGAATTAAGCTGCGCCGCGCCAGTATTCGGCCCGTCATTCACGCCTGATATCACCAGGTCCGGCGGGTTATCTTTCAAAATACCAAACAGCCCGAAATCAACAGAATCTGCCGGAGTTCCAGGGAAGCAGTAGCGCTTTTCTGCCACCTTTTTTACATCAAAAATTTTATTGGGCTTAAACGTGATTGCCGTCCCGACGCCGCTTTGGTTGGTGGAGGGAGCCACCATCCAGACGTCATAGCCTTTGGCCGCCAGCTTTTCTTGCAAAGAAGTGGTGCCCACTGATTCGCAACCATCGTCATTGACGATAAGAATACGCATGGGGCGATCTGCCGCATGGGCTCCCCCGTAAATCAGTGGAAGAAGTAATATTGGCAGGTATTTCTTCATGATTTAATATTCCTTATTGATTAATTCAAGAGCGTTACTGGAAGTCACGCCAGGTCATTAAAACAGGTTGAATTGATATTCAAACCGCAGCGCAGAACCAACCCCTTTTGCCCGGTGAAATGTTCGTTTATCATCACTCAGGGAAGGCGTTTTTTTGCTGGTAAGTTTCCAGCTATAACTTGGCCCAACGCCCGCAAATACAGTAAATCCTTTGATTTGAGCTGGCGACCATAGGAAATATCCACCGTATTCCCACTCTTTCAAAGCGACATCCTGATATTCCATGCCGTAACCATAGTTGCCGTACACCCCGACAACCAGTTCTGGCGAGAATTTATATTTGCTGTACAAATACACCATTTGCTCGCCGTCATTTATATAATCGTTCCCTTCGCCATCAGCCGGGCTATTAAATGCGCCACGGGTATTTTTACCAAAGTGCCAATAGAAATACCCTAAACCATTATCCAACGAAGCCTGGGTTTTCGACCAACCGATGCCCGATTCAGAAGCACCATATTGATATCCTACCTGAGCATAGAAATGCTTCGCGTCATGATTAAATGCCCGGGTTTGTTCCCACGAACTTAATCCACGGTTGTAATAAAACACGCCACGGGTCAGCAAATTCAATTTGTCATTTATTGGCCAGGTGGCGTTAGCTTCAAGCCCCTGACGCAACAAATAGTCTTTGGCTTCACCCACAACATAGCTAATTTTTGTGCCTTTATTGGGTGACCAACTGACATCACCCGTGCCGATGTAATCAATTTGCTGATTGCTGACAAGCGTTGTAAAACGGCGTTTTTCTGGTTCATCACGTTCTGAGAAACGAGTCACAATAGCACCGCGTAGGGTGACTTCGTCCCACACGGCTTCAGAACTGATTCCCTCCCAGGTACTCGGCGTGGCGCGGCTGCGGGACGAGGTAAGCGTGCCGAATTTATACATCTCTTTCCAGCCTGCCCAAAGAGACAGATGCTGCGCTTTATCGCCCCAGCGCCCTTTGCCGTAAATCTGCCCGAGCTTGTTAAAGCCTTCCGCATGGCCGTTATTATCGCGCACCAAATCACGGCCGTAGAACGCATCATTGGCATAGAGTTTTTCCACGCCATACCAGGAGGCATCAACACCCACGGTGTCCCACAGCCACCCGCTTTGCCAGTTTAAATGCAATGACTGAGCCCAGGCGTTCTGATCGCCAACCCCCTGGTCTGCAAGCTGATCGGTGGTATTCACCATCCAGACGTTTTGTAATATGAGATCCAGGTGGCTATCTTCCAGAAAGCCGCCGGTGGAATAGTCCATTGCTTCTGCCAACGGCATAAAACAGCAGCCCGCCGTCAAAATAACCAGAGGTATTGATTTGTGATGTAAGAGCATAATAAGCATCCTGTTATTTTTATTATCCACACGTAAACAAGAAACGGAAAAAACACGCGCTATTACGACAAGCGCTTACACCCTCTCTTATTAAAGACAGATAAGAACATTCACTTTTTAATACCCGGAGTGCTAAATAAAAAGCAAAAAAAAACCTAATCACCTAACGCCAAAGCATGGCATTAAGTGATTAGGTTTTGCCTGTCAGACAGTCACAATCCTGATATCAATTATTCGCAAAGCTAACATTGCGTTTATTATTAATCCAGAGGGGAAAGGTAATAATATTCTAAAGTGTGAGAAGTGTCGTAAAAGAAGAAGATTAATAGACAAGCATCAACAGGGGTAAATATATTCACCAAATAAATGAATGGCGCATAATTCCGAAATAAGATTAATCGGCTCCGGGGCTATTTCCAGGAGCCGGAAGATTACAACTGCTGAATAGCAAGGGCGATATCTTTCGACGTTTTCAGCGTACGGATTTTCACGAAGACATCCGTTGCCTCAACATATTCTTTACGCAAATACCCCAGCCACTGTTTGATACGCGCCACGTGATACATCCCCGTGTCGCCCTGCTTTTCGAGCTGGCTATATTTTTGCAGCAGTTTCACCACATCCGTCCATGGCATCCGCGGCTCATTGTATTTAATCACGCGGCTTAAATTCGGCACATTAAGCGCGCCACGGCCAATCATTACCGCATCACAGCCTGTTGCTGCCAGGCAATTTTGAGCACTTTGCCAGTCCCAGATTTCGCCATTAGCAATCACTGGAATCGACAAACGCTGGCGGATTTCGCCAATCGCCGCCCAGTTTATTCGCTCGGCTTTATAACCGTCTTCTTTGGTTCGCCCGTGGACCACAAGTTCGGTTGCACCGGCCTGCTGTACGGCGTCAGCAATTTCAAACTGCCGGGCATCACTGTCCCAACCCAGCCGGATTTTAACGGTGACAGGTAAGTGCGCAGGCACCGCTTCACGCATCGCTTTCGCGCCACGGTAAATTAAGTCGGGATCTTTGAGTAGAGTGGCACCGCCACCGCTGCCGTTCACCAGTTTAGAGGGACAACCGCAGTTGAGATCTACGCCCCAGGAGCCAAGTTCCACCGCGCGAGCCGCGTTTTCAGCCAGCCATTGCGGGTGTTGCCCTAGTAATTGAATGCGCACTAATGTGCCGGACGATGTGCGGCTGGCATGATGCAGTTCCGGGCAAAGCTTATAGAAGGATTTTGCTGGCAAAAGCTGATCGACCACGCGCAAAAACTCGGTGATACACAAGTCGTAGTCATTAACCTCTGTCAGCAGTTCCCGAACGAGCGAGTCGAGAACGCCTTCCATTGGTGCCAGTAGCACGCGCATAACATTTCCCGGTAAAAAAAAGAGGCGCTATGTTAGCGCCTCTGTTTGAGTTGGCAAAGCCTAATTAATTATGCTGATGCTGGCTTGCGTGGCGGACGACGACGACCATTAGCGCCCGCGGGTTTTGCGCCATCTGCCTGTGGGCGAGATGGGCGACGCGGTGCATTGCTGCGCTCAGATGATGCGCCACCATTGCCACCACGACGTTGACCCTGGCCTTGACCGCCGCCGTTGCCACGACCGCCGCCACGCTGCTGCTGGCGACCGTTAACGATAGGCTCGGCTGGGATTGTTGGATCCACTTCGTACCCTGGAATCGCCATACGCGGCACTTCACGCTTAAGTACACGTTCAATGTCACGCAGCAGTTTGTGTTCATCAACACACACCAGAGACAGCGCTTCACCCGTTGCCGCAGCACGGCCAGTACGGCCGATACGGTGCACATAGTCTTCCGGTACGTTTGGCAGTTCGTAGTTCACAACGTGTGGCAGTTCTTCGATATCAAGACCACGCGCGGCGATGTCCGTTGCTACCAGCACACGGATGCCACCGTTTTTGAAGTCAGCCAATGCACGAGTACGCGCGCCCTGGCTCTTGTTACCGTGGATGGCCGCCGCGGTGATACCGTCTTTGCCCAGCTGTTCTGCCAGGTGGTTTGCACCATGTTTGGTACGGGTAAACACCAGCACTTGCTGCCAGTTACCTTCGCCAATCATCTGCGATAGCAGCTCTCTTTTACGTTTCTTATCAACGAAGTGAACGTGCTGGGTCACTTGCTCAGAAGCGGTGTTGCGACGCGCCACGGAAACTTCTTCCGGGTTGTGCAACAGCTTTTCAGCCAGGCCTTTAATATCGTCAGAGAAGGTCGCGGAGAACAGCAGGTTCTGGCGACGAGCGGGCAGTTTTGCCAGCACGCGACGGATATCGTGGATAAAGCCCATGTCCAGCATGCGGTCAGCTTCATCCAGTACCAGGATTTCTACCTGGTCTAGTTTGACTGCGTTCTGGTGTTCTAAATCCAGCAGACGGCCCGGTGTTGCCACCAGCACATCGACACCGCTACGCAGTTTCATCATCTGTGGGTTAATGCTCACGCCGCCGAAAACCACCAGCGAACGGATATCTAAATATTTGCTGTAGTCGCTGACGTTTTCGCCAATCTGAGCAGCAAGCTCACGGGTTGGTGTCAGGATCAGCGCGCGCACCGGGCGACGGCCTTTCGCATGCGGCTGTTTGTCTACCAGGCGCTGCAACAGCGGCAAGGTGAAACCAGCGGTTTTGCCGGTGCCGGTTTGGGCACTGGCCATCAGGTCACGACCGGCTAAAACAACCGGGATCGCCTGACGTTGAATAGGGGTAGGCTCACGATAGCCCTGCTCTTCCACTGCACGCAGAATATCGGCGTTCAGGCCGAGAGAATCAAAAGACATAGGTACTCCAGAATCGCCCTGACCGCGAGGTGCGGTGTAGTTTCCAGGGGTTCGTATGACGCCAGTCATTCTGGCGCAAGAGAGGGGCACAAACCACGGTGCCGTAAGCCGCGCAGTGTAACAGGTTTTGTGACTTTGCGCACAAATTCTATTTTTCGATGCATTCACAAGATAAATGTTTGGAACTGGACACTGCGATATCGAGAGCCTACTCTTAATCAATCGATTGATTAACTTTTTAAGAGGTCGGTATGAACGCGACACCGACGCCGGTCACTTCCCGTGGTGAGCAGGCAAAAAACACGCTAATTACAGCCGCCATCGCGCAATTTGGCGAATATGGCTTGCACGCCACGACTCGCGATATCGCCGCACTCGCCGGGCAAAACATTGCTGCCATCACCTACTATTTCGGCTCGAAAGAAGAGCTGTATATGGCGTCCGCACAATGGATTGCTGATTTCATCACCCACAATTTCCAGCCTCACGTCAAACGTGCCGAAGCTATTCTCAGCCAGGAAAATCCGGACAAACCGCAGATTCGCGAGCTGATTCATACCGCGTGCGAGCACATGATTATCCTGCTGACTGCCGATGAAACGCTGAACCTGAGCAAATTTATATCGCGCGAACAGCTTTCGCCCACTCCGGCCTATCAACTGATTCACGAGCAAGTGATTGCGCCGATGCACACGCATCTCACCACGCTCGTTGGGCACTATACGGGTCGCCGCCCCGATGACACCGCCACAATTCTTCACACCCATGCGCTGCTCGGGCAGGTGTTGGCGTTTCGTCTGGGGCGGGAAACCATTTTGCTCCGCGCCGGTTGGACAACGTTTGATCAAGAAAGCGTGAAACAAATCAGCGATGTGGTGCGCAGCCATATCGATTTCATTTTGCAGGGGTTATCGAGCCAACGAGGAAATGCCAGCAATGAAAAGTAAAAAGCCGATCGTTATCGCCGTGGTGGTTATCGCGCTTATCGCCGCCGGAACAGGCGGTTGGATGTGGTACAAAAGCCAGCAAGATCAAGGGCTGACGCTGTACGGTAACGTGGATATTCGCACCGTCAATTTGAGTTTTCGCGTGGGCGGGCGTCTTGCAGCACTCCAGGTGGATGAAGGCGACGCGATTAAAGCTGGCGAAACGCTGGGTGAGCTGGACCAGGGGCCATACCAAAATGCCCTGCTTCAGGCACAAGCTAACGTCGCCGCGTCACAGGCCAAGTTTGATTTGATCATCGCCGGATATCGCGATGAAGAAATTGCCCAGGCCGCAGCGCAGGTCAATCAGGCCCAGGCGGCATTTGATTACGCGCAGAACTTTTATCAGCGCCAGCAGGGTTTATGGGCCAGACGCGTGATTTCTGCCAACGAGCTGGAAAACGCCCGTTCATCCAGCGACCAGGCCAAAGCCACGCTGAAAGCAGCGCGCGACAAATTGAGCCAGTACCGCACCGGGAACCGTCCGCAGGAAATTGCCCAGGCGCAGGCCAGCCTGCAACAGGCGAAAGCCCAACTTGCTCAGGCACAATTAGATTTACAGGACACCACGTTGGTTGCGCCCTCCGATGGCACATTGCTGACCCGCGCAGTTGAACCTGGCAGCATGCTGAATGCCGGAAGCACCGTGTTAACGCTTTCTCTGACTCGCCCGGTTTGGGTGCGAGCTTACGTCAGCGAAGTGAGCCTGAATCAGGCGAAACCAGGCACCGAGTTGCTGGTTTACACCGATGGCCGACCGGATAAACCGTATCACGGCAAAATTGGTTTCGTTTCCCCAACCGCTGAGTTCACACCGAAAACCGTCGAAACGCCGGATTTGCGCACCGATCTCGTATATCGCCTGCGCATTATCGTCACCGACGCCGATGATGCACTGCGTCAGGGAATGCCGGTCACGGTGAAATTCAATGATGAGAACGCGCATGAGTAGCCAGGAAGGCATCATTGCCCTGCACGGGCTAATGAAACAGTTCCCGGGGCAGGAAAAGCCTGCGGTCGCACGCCTTGAATGCGAGATTCATACCGGCTCAGTGACCGGTCTGGTCGGCCCTGACGGTGCCGGGAAAACCACGCTAATGCGCATGTTGGCCGGTTTATTAAAACCTACAGAAGGCACGTCCAGCGTGATTGGGCTTGATCCGGTAGAAGACGACCGCGCTCTACACGCCGTTCTGGGATACATGCCGCAAAAATTTGGCCTGTATGAAGATTTAACGGTGATGGAAAACCTGAATTTGTACGCCGATTTACGTGGCGTAACGGGCGAGGAACGCAAAAAAACATTTAAGCGCCTGCTGGAATTCACCGCCCTTGGGCCGTTTACCACCCGGCTTGCCGGGAAGCTCTCCGGCGGCATGAAGCAAAAGCTCGGCCTCGCCTGCACCCTGGTCGGCCAGCCAAAAGTGCTGCTGCTTGATGAACCCGGCGTCGGCGTAGACCCGATTTCGCGCCGCGAACTGTGGCAAATGGTGCACGAACTGGCCGGTGACGGCATGTTGATTCTGTGGAGCACGTCGTATCTCGATGAAGCTGAACAGTGCCGCGATGTGTTGCTGATGAACGAAGGCGAACTGCTCTACCATGGCGCGCCGAAAGAGCTGACGCAGCAAATGGCCGGGCGCTCGCTGCTGGTGAGTCACGGTGAGGAAAATAATCGCAAGCTGTTGCAACGTGCGTTGAAGTTGCCGCAGGTCAGCGACGGCGTGATTCAGGGGCGCTCGGTGCGCCTGATCCTCGCCAAAGACGCCTCTATTGAAGATCTCAGCCACGCGCTTGATGTGCCACCCGACAGCATTTCACAAACCGAACCCCGTTTTGAAGATGCCTTTATCGACCTGCTCGGCGGTGCCGCCACTCAGGAATCGCCGCTGGGGAAAATCCTGCATACGGTAGATGGCACGCCAGGTGAGACGGTGATCCGAGCCGAATCATTAACCAAAAAATTCGGCGATTTTGCGGCGACTGACAATGTGGACTTTACCGTCCAGCGCGGAGAGATTTTCGGCCTGCTGGGGCCGAACGGCGCCGGGAAATCCACCACCTTTAAAATGATGTGCGGCTTGCTGGTGCCGACTTCCGGCAAAGCGCTGGTGCTGGATATGGACTTAAAAACCAGTTCCGGCAAGGCACGCCAGCATCTGGGTTATATGGCACAAAAATTTTCGCTCTACGGCAACTTAACCGTGGCGCAAAACCTGCGATTTTTCTCCGGCGTGTACGGCCTGCGTGGCAAAGCGCAGGAGGAAAAAATCAATCGCATGAGCGAAGCCTTCAGCCTGCAACCCATTATGAACAGCTCCACGGATGCACTGCCGCTCGGTTTTAAACAACGCCTGGCGCTGGCGTGCTCGTTAATGCATGAGCCGGACATTTTGTTTCTCGATGAACCGACGTCAGGCGTTGATCCGATTACGCGTCGTGAATTTTGGTTGCACATCAATAGCATGGTGGAAAAAGGCGTCACGGTGATGGTGACGACGCACTTTATGGATGAAGCGGAATACTGTGACCGTATTGGGCTGGTGTATCGTGGCAAGCTGATTGCCAGCGGCACGCCAGACGACCTGAAAGAGCAAGCGGCCGATGACGAGCAAACTGACCCGACGATGGAACAGGCGTTTATTACGCTGATTCATCAATGGGATAAGGATCACGAGCATGAGCGAACATAATCAGGCCGTTTCCTGGCGGCGCGTGCGCGCCCTGTGCGTGAAAGAAACTCGCCAGATCGTACGCGACCCCAGCAGTTGGTTAATTGCGGTGGTGATTCCGTTACTGCTGTTGTTTATTTTTGGCTACGGTATCAACCTGGACTCCAGCCGCCTGCGCGTTGGCGTATTGCTGGAACAGCAAAGCGAGGAAGCGCTGAATTTCGCCCACACCATTACCGCATCACCTTACATCGACCCGACCATTAGCGATAACCGTCAGCATCTTATTCAGTTGATGCAGGCGGGCAAAATTCGCGGTCTGGTGGTTATCCCAACCGACTTCGCGCAAAACATGGCACGCGCAGGTGCGACGGCTCCGGTGCAGGTTATTACCGATGGCAGCGAACCGAACACCGCCAACTTTGTGCAAGGTTACATGGAGGGTATCTGGCAAATATGGCAACAGCAACGCGCGGAAGACCGGGGCGAAAAATTTGAACCGCTGATCGACGTGCAGCTCCGTTATTGGTTTAACCCGGCGGCTATCAGCCAGCATTTTATTATCCCCGGCGCAGTCACCATCATTATGACGGTGATTGGCGCGATTCTGACTTCCCTGGTGGTGGCGCGGGAATGGGAGCGCGGCACCATGGAAGCGTTGCTCTCGACACAGGTCACACGCACCGAATTACTGCTGTGCAAACTCCTGCCCTATTACGTGCTCGGAATGCTGGCGATGCTGCTGTGTATGCTGGTGTCGGTGTTTATTCTCGGCGTGCCCTATCGCGGCTCGCTGCTGATTCTATTCTTTGTAACCAGCCTGTTTTTACTCAGCACATTGGGTATGGGGCTGTTGATTTCGACGATTACCCGCAACCAGTTTAATGCCGCCCAGGTGGCGCTCAACGCTGCATTCTTGCCGTCTATCATGTTGTCCGGCTTTATCTTCCAGATTGACAGTATGCCGGCGATTATCCGCGCGGTGACTTACGTGATTCCTGCCCGTTATTTTGTCAGCACGCTACAAAGTCTGTTTCTGGCGGGGAATATTTCGACTGTATTGATTATCAACGTGCTGTTTTTAATTGCTTCGGCGGTGATGTTTATCGGCCTGACGGCGTTAAAGACTAAACGCCGTCTCGACTAGGGGAACGCGATGTTTTATCGACTCTGGACTTTAATTCGCAAAGAGCTGCAATCCCTGCTGCGCGAGCCGCAAACCCGCGCGATTTTGATTCTGCCCGTGGTGTTGCAGGTGGTGCTGTTCCCGTTTGCCGCCACACTTGAAGTTACCAACGCCACTATCGCGATTTATAACGAAGATAACGGCAGCCACTCGGTGGAGCTGACTCAACGTTTTGCACGCGCCAAAGCGTTTAGCCATGTGCTGTTACTAAAAAGCCCGCAGGAAATCCAGCCGACCATCGACAACCAAAAAGCACTGCTGCTGATTCGCTTCCCGGCCGATTTCTCACGTGATATCGCCAGCCTTCAACAAGCCAAACTGCAAATTATTCTCGATGGGCGTAATTCAAACAGTGCGCAAATTGCCGCAAATTACCTGCAACAGATTGTGAAGAATTACCAGCAGGAGCTGGTGTCCGGGCAGCCCAAACCGAATAACAGCGAACTGGTGGTCCGCAACTGGTATAACCCGAATCTGGATTACAAATGGTTCGTAGTGCCGTCATTGATTGCAATGATCACCACTATCGGCGTGATGATTGTGACGTCACTTTCGGTCGCCCGCGAACGCGAGCAAGGTACGCTTGATCAGCTGCTGGTTTCTCCGCTGGCAACCTGGCAAATCTTTGTTGGCAAAGCAGTGCCTGCGCAAATTGTGGCGATTGGCCAGGCAACCATTGTGCTGGGCGTGGGGATCTGGGGTTATCACATTCCGTTTTCCGGCTCGCTTTTGCTGTTTTACTTCACGATGCTGATTTACGGGTTGTCGCTGGTGGGATTTGGTTTGTTGATTTCAGCGCTGTGCTCAACGCAACAGCAGGCGTTTATCGGCGTGTTCGTCTTTATGATGCCAGCGATTTTGCTCTCGGGGTATGTTTCACCCGTAGAGAATATGCCGGTGTGGCTGCAAAACCTGACGTGGGCAAATCCGATTCGGCATTTCACCGATATCACCAAGCAGATTTATTTGAAGAACGCGAGTTTTGATATTGTCTGGGGAAGTGTGTGGCCGCTATTGGTTATCGCGGCCACCACGGGTTCAGCGGCGTACTGGATGTTTCGGCGCAAAATTGCCTGAGGTTTTATCTTTGGCGAGCAGCGAATAAATAATCGGCCCGGCAATCATCGCAATACCCGCACCAACGAGCAGAAACTTGTTTTCGACGACGCGTGACAACAACCACAGGGCAATCATCGCGTTGCCGAAATACCAGGTGGTGGTCAGCTCTTCAAGAAAATCACCGATATCACGTAACCGCCCTGTACGCACACGGTGCAGGGCGAACATCAAAATCACTGTTGCTGCATACAGCAAACATAGCCCTATGCCGACCGGTATGAGGGTTGCAGTTTTCCAGCCAACGAGCAGCGCACAGACCACACCCAGATGCAGCATTATCTGCCAGCAGCTTAGGCCTGTCGTCACTTGTACACGTTGTTGCCATTTCATTATTTCTCTCCTGGCCGCTATTTCCTGTCTTTCAGAGTACCGCAGTATGCGGAAAATTCCGTAACGCGGCACCTATTTGTGACAGAGACTACACTTTATTTTCATCAGGATGTTAACAATGCCGGGAGAAGCATGGGTAACAAGTCTCAGCACTTTTCCTTTAAAGTGCTCACAATTAATACACACAAAGGTTTCACCGCACTCAACCGGCGCTTTATTTTGCCGGAGTTGCGTGATGCGGTGCGCGCAGTTTCCGCCGATATCGTCTGCTTGCAAGAGGTCATGGGCGCCCACGAAGCGCATTCGGTGCGTTTTGAAAACTGGCCGGAAACCAGTCATTACGAGTTCCTCGCCGATACGATGTGGAGCGATTTTGCCTATGGCCGCAACGCGGTTTATCCCGAAGGGCATCACGGGAACGCGGTGCTGTCTCGCTTCCCTATCCATCATTTCGAAAATCGTGATATCTCGGTCGAAGGCCACGAAAAGCGCGGCATGCTGCATTGCCAGATGAATGTGCCGGGCAAAAATGTGCGCGTGCATGTGATTTGCGTGCATCTCGGTTTGCGTGATGCACACCGTCAGGCGCAGCTCAATATGCTGTGTCAGTTGGTGAATAATCTTCCGGAAGGCGAGCCGGTGGTGGTTGCCGGGGATTTCAATGACTGGCAGCAACGCGCCAACCGGCAATTAAAGCAAACGGGTTTGGATGAGGTGTTTACCCGCGCGTCAGGCCGTCCGGCTCGCACTTTCCCTGCCCGCTTCCCACTGCTGCGCCTGGACCGAATTTATGTGAAAAACGCTTCCGCGAGCGCACCAACCGCCCTGCCGTTGCATCAATGGCGGCATCTCTCGGACCATGCGCCCCTCGCCGTGGAGATTCATCTATGAAAAATAACTGGCGCGACGGGAACCGGATTTCATTGCTTGAAAACGGTGATCAGTTTTTCCCTGCGGTATTCAAAGCTATTGAACATGCGCGCAGCAAAGTGCTCCTCGAGACATTTATCTGGTTTGAAGACGATGTCGGCAAGCAGTTACATAAAGTCTTACTCGATGCGGCACAGCGCGGCGTTAGCATTGAAGTTCTGCTTGATGGCTACGGTTCACCCGATTTAAGCGACAAATTCGTAGAACAGCTGACAACGGCTGGGGTGCTATTCCGCTATTACGACCCTCGCCCATTGGTGTTTGGGATGCGCACTAATTTATTTCGCCGTATGCACCGAAAAATCGTGGTGGTTGACGGTTCGGTGGCGTTTGTCGGCGGGATTAACTATTCCGCAGAACAGATGAGCGATTACGGCCCGGAAGCCAAGCAGGATTATTCGGTAAAAGTCGAAGGGCCGGTGGTGGACGATATTTATCAGTATGTGATTTCTAACTTGCCGGGGAATGACCACAAGCGCCAGTGGTGGCGACGCCGCCGGAATCCTGCACAAGAAAACCTCACCCCTGGTGAAGCGCAGGCATTGTTTGTATGGCGTGATAACGACCAGCATCGTGATGATATTGAGCGTTATTATTTGAAAATGCTCAGTAAAGCCAAACGCGAAGTGATTATTGCTAACGCGTATTTCTTCCCTGGCTACAGGTTACTACATGCGATGCGTAACGCATCACGGCGCGGTGTTTCGGTGAAGCTCATCGTGCAAGGCGAGCCGGATATGCCGATAGTCAAAGTCGGTGCTCGTCTGCTGTACAACTACCTGGTGCGCTCCGGGGTGAAAATCTACGAATACCACCGCCGCCCGCTGCACGGCAAAGTCGCTATTATGGATGACCACTGGGCCACCGTCGGCTCCAGTAATCTTGACCCGCTGAGTTTGTCGCTAAACCTCGAAGCGAATCTGATTATTTACGACCGCACGTTTAATGACACGCTGCGTGCCAATCTGACCAGTTTGATTGCCAAAGACTGCCATCCGGTCGTTGAATCAATGCTGCCAAAACGAACCTGGTGGAATCTGGGTAAAAGCGTGCTGGCGTTCCACTTTTTGCGCCACTTCCCGGCCATGGTCGGCTGGTTGCCTGCACACACGCCCAAACTTGCGCAAGTCATGCCCCCGGCGCAGCCGCATATGGAAACTCAGGACAGAGTTGATATGGGGAATCCGGTTTCCGCCAGTATTGAGAGCGACGCTGAAACGGAAAACCAGGGAGTGAAATACTGATGTCGCACTCTCATCCTAAATGGCGCAAAGCAAAGAAAATCCTCACCTGGCTATTTTTTATCGCCGTTATCGTATTGCTGGTGGTGTATGCCACAAAGGTTGACTGGCAGGAGGTCTGGGAGGTTATTAGCAACTATAACCGCCTGGCGCTGTTTAGCGCGGTCGGACTGGTTATCCTGAGCTATCTGATTTACGGCTGTTACGACCTGCTGGCGCGCTCGTATTGTGGGCACAAACTCGCAAAACGACAGGTGATGCTAGTGTCGTTTATCTGCTATGCATTCAACCTTACGCTCAGTACCTGGGTGGGTGGCATTGGCATGCGCTATCGGCTTTATTCACGGCTTGGGCTACCCAGCGCCACAATCACGCGCATTTTCTCACTGAGTATTTCAACAAACTGGCTGGGTTACATTCTGCTGGCCGGGGTGATTTTTACCGTGGGTGTGGTGCAGTTACCGGATCACTGGTACATCGACGAAACCACGCTGCGGATTTTAGGTGCCGTATTGCTGGCAATTATTGCGGTTTATCTGTGGTTCTGCGCGTTTGCCAAACACCGTCATATGACGATTAGAGGCCAGCGCCTGGTGTTGCCATCGTTCAAATTTGCGCTGATGCAGCTCGTCATTTCCAGTAGTAACTGGATGGTGATGGGCGCAATTATTTGGCTGTTATTGGGTCAGCAGGTGAATTATTTCTTCGTGCTGGGCGTGCTGCTAGTGAGCAGTATCGCCGGAGTGATTGTGCATATCCCTGCCGGGATTGGCGTGCTGGAAGCCGTGTTTATCGCACTGCTTGCCGGGGAGCATGTCAGCAACGGCACCATTATTGCGGCACTGATTGCCTACCGAATGCTTTATTTTATCGCCCCGCTGCTGCTGGCGATTGTGTGCTATTTAGGGCTTGAGAGTCGGGCGAAGAAGATACGAGTGAAGAACGAGAAGAAGCAGGGAGAGAATGCGTAAGGCGGAGAGATATCCGCCTTACGTTATACGCAGTTAACGGCGGTTGCCGAAAATACGCAGCAACATCAAGAACAAGTTGATGAAGTCGAGATACAGCGTCAATGCGCCAAGAATCGAATACTTGCGCATGGTTTGTGTATCGCGGGTATCAATTTGCTCGCCGATGTTTTTCAGCTTCTGCGTGTCGTAGGCCGTCAGACCGACAAACACGATGACGCCGATGTACGTCACCGCCCACATCAGCGCGGTGCTTTTCAGCCACATATTGACCAGTGAAGCTAAAACAATACCGATAAGCGCCATAAACAGCATATTGCCAAAGCCGCTCAGGTCGCGTTTGGTGGTGTAGCCGTACAGGCTCATCGCGCCAAACATCCCGCCTGCAACCACGAACGTGCTGGCGATAGACGAATAGGTGTAGACGATAAAAATACTGGAAAGCGTCAGACCCGTCAGTGCCGAATAGAGCATGAACAGGCTGGTTGCCATACCCGCACTGAGCTTATGCACCATGCCAGAGAGCACAAACACCAGCCCCAATTGCACGATGATCAGCCCAAAGAAGGTGATTTTGCTGGAAAAGACAAATTCCATCACCGCTGGCGTATTTGCGGCGTACCAGGCGATAAATGCCGTCAGTAACAGGCCGCAGGTCATCCAGCCATAAACTTGTGCCATATATGCCTGCAAACCGGTACGGGATTGCTGCACGATGGTGTCATTGGAACGTGGGAAT
Source organism: Buttiauxella agrestis (assembly GCF_900446255.1). Classification (NCBI taxonomy): domain Bacteria; kingdom Pseudomonadati; phylum Pseudomonadota; class Gammaproteobacteria; order Enterobacterales; family Enterobacteriaceae; genus Buttiauxella; species Buttiauxella agrestis. The sequence goes on from NZ_UIGI01000001.1 coordinate 3,448,310, forward strand.
CGATCCATGATGCTTCCTTAAGTGAATTACGTTGACCGAATATCAGGCTCAAAGGCCTGTACCTTAAGATTAACACAACTACATGAAGGTGCCTGTTACCAGCGTTTCGCAGCTTGCTTATCGGTTTCGCGGGCTTCGACCCAGCGATCCCCGTCAGCCGTGGCTTCACGCTTCCAGAATGGCGCACGCGTTTTCAGATAATCCATGATGAATTGTGCGGATTCAAACGCAGAACTGCGATGCGCGCCGGTCACGCCGACAAAAACGATTTCGTCACCAGGCCACAACTCGCCGATACGATGAATCACGCTAACGCGTTGCAGCGGCCAGCGCTGGCGAGCTTCTTCGATAATTTCCGCCAGTGCTTTTTCCGTCATCCCCGGATAGTGCTCAAGCGTTAAGGCGCTGACACTGTCGCCAAGGTTGTGATTACGCACTTTGCCCGTAAATGTCACTACCGCACCGTCTTCATCGCACTGCGCAAGCCACTGGTATTCTTCGCCAACATTGAAGTTTTCGTGGCTAACACGAATTCGGGTATTTTCCATCTTAGCCTCCGGTAACAGGCGGGAAGAAAGCGACTTCGTCACCGTCAGTCAGTGGGCTATCAAAACTCACCAGCGTCTGGTTGACCGCAGCCAGCAATTTGCCAGACTCCAGCGCCAACGCCCAGCGCTCGCTTCTGTTTGCCAGTTCAGCACGCAACTCTTCGACATCACTAAAAGTGGCGTCCAGTTGCAGACGGTCACAATCGACCAGCTCACGCACCTGAGCAAAAAACAGAACATTAATCATGCTCAACCACCTCGCTCTGCGCCTTACTTTCCACCTTAAAGTCGCCAGACTTACCGCCGCTTTTCGCCAGCAAACGCACCGGGCCAATCACCATATCTTTCTGCACCGCTTTGCACATGTCGTAAATGGTTAATGCTGCGACCGATGCGGCAGTCAGCGCTTCCATTTCCACGCCGGTTTTACCGGTCAGACGGCAGACAGATTCGATACGCACGCGGTTGTGCTCGGGTTCGGCGGCTAAATTGACTTCGACTTTACTGAGCATCAGCGGGTGGCAAAGGGGAATCAAATCCCAGGTGCGTTTTGCCGCCTGAATACCTGCAATACGCGCCGTGGCGAACACATCACCTTTGTGGTGGCTGCCTTCAATAATCATGGCAAGCGTAGCGGCTTCCATGGTGATAAACGCTTCTGCTCGCGCCTCGCGTACCGTTTCTGCTTTGGCAGAAACATCCACCATGTGCGCTTCGCCAGCGGCATTAATATGAGTGAGTTGCGACATAGTTTATTTCTTGAGATGAGGGTGAAAATTGCAAGGGCGCACGCGGGCATCCAGTTGCGGCGCAATGATGTTGTCCCACGCGGTATGACATGCTTTGGTGGAACCGGGCATGGCAAAAATCAGTGTCTTGTTTGCCATTCCCGCAAGCGCACGTGATTGCAACGTAGAAGTGCCGATCTCTTCAAACGAGAGCATCCGAAACACTTCACCGAAACCTTCGATTTCCCGGTCAAACAATGGGAGTAACGCTTCGGGAGTCTGGTCGCCTTCAGTGAAGCCCGTGCCACCGTTAATCAACACCACCTGCACTTCATCATCAGCAATCCATTGGGAAACCTGGGCGCGAATGGCGTAGCGATTTTCTTTGACGATAGCTTTGGCTACCACATGGTGGCCCGCTTCAGTGGCGGCTTCGCGCAGATAATGCCCTGAAGTGTCGTCCTCTTCACCGCGACGGCTTGAAACGGTCAGAATAGCAATATGTACCGGGATAAATTCACTGCTTACCTGGCTCATGAAATTCTTCCTTTTGGTCTGATTTTATCTGGTTTACCCGCCAATATAAGACAGGTTTTGAGTGATTCCGGTATCACCGTCATGCAGGAAATGGGTCTGTTTTTTATGCGTTAACGCTTCGGCTATGCGCGCTTCAAGTTCGTCAATTTGCTCGTCGCTTGCCAGCAAATCACGCAGGGAAATGCCCTGTTCGCCAAATAAACATAGATGCAGATTTCCAACCGATGAGACACGCAGGCGGTTGCAGCTGGCGCAGAAGTCTTTTTCATACGGCATGATAAGGCCGATTTCACCCGCGTAATCGGGGTGACAGAAGACCTGCGCCGGGCCATCGCTGCGGCTGCGTAGCTGGTGAACCCAACCACGCGCCAGTAACTGGTCGCGGATGGTTTTGCCGGAGATATGATGTTTGCGGAATAGCTCGCCGCCGTCGCCGGTTTCCATCAGTTCAATGAAACGCAGCTGAATCGGGCGCGGTTTGATCCACGCAAGGAAGGTATCGAGTTCGTGGTGGTTTACGCCACGCATCAGGACGGTGTTCACTTTTACACGCTCGAAACCCGCGGCAAAAGCAGCGTCGATGCCATCCATTACCTGGCGGAATTTATCCTGCCCGGTAATAGCGTGGAACTGGCGAGCATCAAGGCTATCGACGCTGACATTCACCGCGGTCAGCCCGGCGTCACGCCATTGCTGGATATCACGCGCCAGACGATAGCCGTTAGTCGTCACCGCAATCTGGCGAATACTGGCGTTTTCATGTACGGCGGCAATGATGTCGGTGAAATCTTTACGCAAAGAGGGTTCGCCACCGGTCAGACGGACTTTTTCAGTACCCAGGGCGGCAAATGCGCGCGTGACGCGGCGAATTTCATCAACGTTGAGGAAACTTTTGTTCGCCACACCGTGAGGCTTGTAGCCATCCGGCAGGCAATAGTTGCAACGGAAATTGCAAACGTCGGTAACAGACAAACGCAGGTAAAAAAACTTACGCGCGAATGCATCGGTAAGTTGGGTAGCCATGTACACCTTCCAAATACGGGAGATGCAGTCATTTCTTACTGCACCCTGGTGACTCAAGGTCACGGCCAAAGCACCGTATCTTTCGACTTAGGTCCAGAGGCTTAGTGTGTTTTATATCCGTCATCATTCAAGCTGCAGGGGTGTTGGCTTCGCTCGTTCACCCCGGTCACTTACTTTAGTAAGCTCCAGGGGATTCACTCCCTTGCCGCCTACCTGCCACTTGAATGCTAACGACTACGGCGATAGTAGCGCGTGATGGTATTATTCGCCATAACAGCTTTCGCTATATAAGTATATACATAACGAACTAATCGTTCAATTTCGCCACAGACTACGCGAAAAGTGAACTTTTGCTTTGATATACATCATTAACAACCGGAGCTGAATCGTATTTTGACTGCATTTGCGCTACCTTATTTCGATAGTTCGTCATAAGGAATAGCTATGCGCAATCGCACGTTTGCGGATTTGGACCGGGTGGTCGCCCTTGGCGGTGGGCACGGTCTGGGCAGGGTCATGTCATCCCTCTCCTCTTTGGGTTCCCGTTTAACCGGTATTGTTACCACCACCGATAACGGCGGTTCTACAGGGCGCATTCGACGCTCTGAAGGAGGCATCGCCTGGGGTGACATGCGCAACTGTTTAAATCAATTAATTACCGAACAAAGCGTTGCTTCAGCAATGTTTGAGTATCGTTTTGGCGGTAATGGTGAACTTTCAGGTCATAACCTCGGAAATTTGATGTTAAAGGCGCTGGATCACCTGAGCGTGCGGCCTTTAGAAGCCATCAATCTTATTCGCAACCTGCTTAAAGTGGACGCATTTCTGATTCCAATGTCCGAGCAGCCGGTAGATTTGATGGCAACGGATGCAGATGGCCATTTTATTTATGGTGAAGTGAATATTGACCAGCTTTCTTCGCCACCGCAGGAGCTGTCGTTATACCCGAAAGCCCACGCCACGCGTGAAGCAGTACAAGCGATTGCAGAAGCTGACCTGATTTTGATTGGCCCCGGCAGTTTCTACACCAGCCTAATGCCGATACTTTTGCTTGAGGATATGGACCAGGCGCTACGCCGCACCCCGGCCCCGGTCGTTTTCATTGGCAATCTGGGCAAGGAATTGAGCACCGCCGCAGCCAGCCTGTCACTTGCACAGACGCTGGACGTCATGGAACAGCGAATCGGTAAACGTATTGTTGATGCGGTGGTGGTTGGCCCGCAGACAGATGTCTCTGAGATTACAGACCGCGTGGTGATTCAGGAACCACTGGAGGCGAGTGACGTTCGGTATCGCCACGACAGGCATCTGCTTCGCCAGGCACTTGAAAAAGCTATTCAGCAACTCGGATAAAAAAACGCCTTCTTAACGAAGGCGCTTACATTATGAGGTTGCAATAAACAATTGCCGTAACTGATGAAGCTGGTCACGAATTTGCGCGGCTTCTTCAAATTCCAGATTTTGCGCGTGCTCCAGCATCTTCCCTTCGAGTTGATGGATTTTCTGCTGCAACGCTTTTGGCGTCAGGATGATTTCATCATCTTCAATCACGCTACGCGCTTTGCTCTTCATCCGGCCTTTGGTTTTCGCCATGCCTTCGCCAAGCTGGAGGACATCCACCACTTTCTTATTTAGCCCTTGCGGCGTAATCCCGTTTTCTTCGTTGTAACGCTGCTGTTTCTCACGGCGGCGCTCCGTTTCGCTAATCGCTTTCGCCATCGACGGGGTGATTTTGTCACCATACAGAATCGCTTTACCATTGATGTTACGCGCCGCGCGGCCAATGGTCTGAATCAACGAACGCTCGGAGCGCAGGAAGCCCTCTTTATCGGCGTCCAGAATCGCCACCAGCGACACTTCAGGCATATCCAGGCCTTCACGTAGCAAGTTGATACCCACCAGCACGTCAAACTCGCCAAGGCGCAAATCACGAATGATTTCCATACGCTCGACGGTATCAATGTCCGAGTGCAGATAGCGCACCCTTTCGCCATGCTCTTCGAGATATTCCGTCAAATCTTCGGCCATTCGTTTGGTTAACGTCGTCACTAAAACGCGTTCGTTAATTTCGACACGTTTACGAATTTCAGAAAGCAGATCATCGACCTGTGTCCCCACCGGGCGAACTTCGATGATTGGGTCGAGCAAACCGGTTGGCCTGACGACCTGATCGACAACATCGCCACCCGATTTTTCTAGTTCGTAATGACTGGGCGTTGCCGAAACATAAATAGTTTGCGGGGCGAGTGCTTCAAACTCTTCAAATCTCAATGGGCGGTTATCAAGCGCTGAAGGCAGACGGAAGCCATATTCCACCAGCGTTTCTTTACGCGAACGGTCCCCTTTATACATCCCGCCGATTTGCGGAATAGTGACGTGAGATTCATCAACAATCAGCAAGCCGTCGGCTGGCAGATAATCGAAAAGCGTTGGCGGCGGCTCGCCAGGCCCACGGCCAGAAAGGAAGCGCGAGTAGTTTTCAACGCCAGAGCAGTAACCCAATTCGTTCATCATCTCCAAATCAAACTGAGTTCGCTGCGTGAGGCGCTGCTCTTCAAGCAGTTTGTTGTTGGCGAGCAGCACTTTTCTGCGGTCAGCCAGTTCAACTTTGATCTCTTCCATCGCTTGCAGAATACGTTCGCGCGGTGTGACGTAGTGCGATTTAGGGTAGACAGTGAAACGCTGGATAGCCTGGTCAACTTGCCCTGTCAGCGGGTCAAACAGCGAGAGCCGTTCCACTTCTTCATCGAAAAGCTCAACGCGTAATGCGAGGTCGTCCGACTCGGCCGGGAAGATATCAACCACTTCACCGCGCACGCGGAAAGTACCGCGCTGGAATGCCTGGTCGTTGCGGGTATATTGCAGCTCCGTCAGGCGCCGTATTATGGAACGCTGATCGATGATCATCCCCTTGGTCAGGTGAAGCATCATCTTCAGATATAAATCCGGGTCGCCCAGACCGTAAATCGCAGACACCGACGCCACCACAATGACATCACGCCGCTCAAGCAAAGCCTTGGTTGCTGACAGGCGCATTTGCTCGATGTGCTCGTTCACTGAGGAATCTTTTTCGATAAAAGTATCAGAGCTTGGAACATAGGCTTCGGGTTGGTAGTAGTCGTAATAAGAAACGAAGAACTCCACCGCGTTATCCGGGAAGAACTCTTTCATCTCGCCATACAACTGCGCCGCCAGCGTTTTGTTTGGAGCCAGCACCATAGTGGGGCGTTGTAAATCAGCAATCACATTTGCCACAGTGAAGGTTTTACCGGACCCGGTTACACCTAATAAAGTCTGGTGCGCAAGTCCGTCTTCCAGCCCCTCTTTCAGGCGACGAATGGCATCAGGCTGATCGCCTGAAGGTTTGAATGCTGAATTTAATTTGAACGCTTTACTCATGAAGAGGCTACCTGATGAAGAAACGAGCGGGCCGGAGGATAATTTTACTCGGCACAGGAAATTTTGCCAGAAAAAGATACTGGATGAAAAACCAGTTCCTTGCCGTCACGTTTATGATACCGACACGATTTACCGCCAGGTTTGCATGTAAAACACACAACTCTTAGCGGTTTACGCTGACCAAAATGGTTATCCCCAGATTTTTTTGCCTTTTAACATTTGTCAAGCAGTGTCATAAAAGCGTAAGGAACATCTGTGGCACTTTTATTGCAGCAATTGATTTTATTCAACTCGTTAATTTTTAAAGATTATTTTAGAAAGTCTGGTTTCGCGCCAATTCATGCGCAACCCGCGTCCGCTCTCGCTTACCGTAAGTTTTCTAACTCTAATGCACATGGTTATCCACAGGAATAGTGGATAACTGCTCTCAGGCCTTTTGCAGCGCAGACCGCAAAAAACCCTAAAATCTCTGTGCGGGAGGCTAAAAATATTTTTCCATATTATTTTTGGCTTTTTTTTACCCGTTCTGAGGTGGATATTTCTTTTGATCCTGCTCACGAATTGCGCATTTGAGAAAAGAGTGTCACAGACTTGCACCAAACACGTTAACAGCCAGGCACCGACAAAGTGCACGCTCTTTTTAAAGTCGTAGCAGCAGAAGCGTTATTCACCCTTTTTTATGAGTCTTTTCTCAAAGTTGCATTGTTCTGGCTTCAACATCGGTTCATGGCAGGAGAATTGCACAGATGATAAACGCCATGCTTCAAATCGCTGAAGTAGCCTACGTTGTTCAGCTTGCCAGAAGGAGAGTATCGATGTTGAGTCTTCGTGCTGTTAACCAGTTTTATGGCGAAAGCCATGTGCTGTGGAATCTGGATCTCGAACTGACGCCCGGCGAGTGCACGTGCGTTCTGGGCGCACCAGGAATGGGTAAAACGACACTGGTCAACTGCATCACGGGTTATCTGCCGGTGCAAAGTGGCAGTATGACCTGGCTTGAAGCAGGCCATCCTCCGCAAGATTTACTGACCCAGCCCATTGAAGGCCGGGCTGCGCTGGGGATGAGCTACGTTGCGCAGGACAGACGCATATTTTCCCAATTAAGCGTTGAGGAAAATCTTCAAATTGCACTATTGGCTGCTCGTATACCGTCACGCGCCATACCCAATATGATCTACGAGCTTTTCCCTGAACTTTACAGCTTGCGCCACATGCGTGGCGGAGAGCTTTCTGACTACCTTCAGCAGCAGTTAGCCCTGGCACGGGCGCTAGTGACTGAACCGAAACTGTTGATTCTTGATGAACCGACTTTTGGCAGCGGCCAGCGTTTTATCAACGATCTGGGAAATATCATCCGTAGGCTAAGCCGTGACTTTGGGCTGACTATCCTGCTGGTAGAACAACGGTTATCGTTTATTCGCCGTGTCGCAGACCGCTTCTGCTTGCTGCATCGTGGGCGAAATGTGGCCCAGGGGAACGTGGCTTTACTGGATGACAAACTGGTTTCCAGTTGGATAGATCCATGATGGTGTGCCATTCGACGGCAAGAGCAAAACAGAAGTTCTGCCGTCACAACTGGCCCAGTTGTTTCTGTATGTTTGCATCAACATCAGCCAGTTCCCTCTGCAAATTACATTGGCGGGTGATGGCTGATAATTCCACCAGCGGCAAAGGGACTTTCGATACACCCGCTTCACGCATCCAACGCAGCACAGGCTCAAGGTGCCAGATGGCTGTTTTACCGTCATGCACAGGCTGAGGGAATGCATCCCGGCTTACCATCACTTTGCGCATATACTGGCGTGAAAAGCCCAGCAGTTCAGCGATATCAGTAAGCCCCACCAGGTCGGGCATCACTTCGACCAATGCTGCCCCTGGAATAATACGCTTGACGTCTTTAATTGCTGAAACCACTGCCTGCTTTGCATCTTGCGCTTCGCGAGTAAAATTCAATGCAATGCGGCCGGTCACTCCCACGCCAACAAGCGCGTCATCACAACCCTGAGCACCTAAGGCTTCAACCCATTGCTCCGGATTCTGGCTCTTTTCTGGCAGTGTAAAAATCACTGTAAAACTAAACTCTGACATGTTCTGCTCCTTGCAACTCAATGCCTGATGATAGGTGGTGTGCCCTGTTGACTACAGTTATCGACAACACGGCGGATTTGCCGCGCGTGGTTATACGCGCTGCGCGGTGTGCTCCAGATGCAGCTAATACAAAACTCACCGCAACGGCAGGCTTTATCATTCCATGGGCAATACATCTTTCCCCAACAGTGCGAACCACCAGGCCGCACTTGCCAGCCCTGACATTCGGCATAGGTCAATGCTGCCTCGATATCTTTATTCGGGTGTAACCGTCGCGTCATAGAACCTCCAGTCGATACTCTCAGAAAAGTTGTCATGTGACAACATAAATTGAGAGGCAATTTACTCCTGCCCTGGTTTTCTACAACAAGAAATTCATACGATTAATTGAGTCAGGAAGAGCGCCCGAAAGATTTATCGGGCGTTGCAGAAATATGCGAGTGAAATGCGGGCTATGCCGAAAGAAGAGAAATATTCAGGTGAGCACCCAGTACCGTTTGATCATTGATTTCCGGGCAGAAAGGAATTTCACCCAGCATCGGGGCTTTTAAAACATCACACAGCGTCGCGATGTATTCTTGATGGCGTTTGCCCGTTGGCTGAACGTCGTTGGCAATCCAGCCTGCGAACTTTAAGCCGGAGTTGTGAATTGCCAGTGCCGTCAACATGGCGTGGTTGATACAGCCCAGTTTCACCCCGACCACCAGAATTACCGGCAGTTGTTCTTGTATCACCCAGTCAGCAAAAGTTGTGGTTGTTGAAAGGGGTGTGAACCACCCTCCTGCGCCCTCGACCTGCAACCAGTCTGCCTTCGTTGAAAGTGCCTCAAGCCCCGCCGATATTTGCGAAAAATCGATAGGCCGTTGTTCCTGCGCGCTCACAATATGCGGCGACGTGGGTTCCAGAAACGCAAACGGATTGACTTGTTCATAGCCTAATTTAACGCTGCTATTGCGCTGAAGTGCCAGCGCATCGCTATTACGGATGCCCTGCGCCGTCATCTCGCTTCCCGACGCGACCGGCTTATATCCCACGGTACGGAAACCCGCCGCTGTAGCCGCTTGTAGCAATGCACAACTGGCGACGGTTTTGCCTACTTCTGTATCGGTTCCGGTGACAAACCATTTTTTAATCACGTTCAATAACTCCACAAACGAGTTGCCAGGTCAGGGGGAATTGCCCCTCTTTTTGCGGCCAGGCGAGACTTAATTTTTGCAATTGTTGACGGGTCATCAACGAGGTTTTTCGCCCGTCATGAAGATGCGTAGCGCCAATGCCCTTCAGCGATTGCATGGCACTTATCACGCTGTCGTAATACTGGGTAATCTCATGAATTTGCAGAGAACACCGCCAGCCATGACACGCTTCCTGAATCTGCGTAAAAGGCAGGAAATGGTTGGCATGAGATTGTTCATCCACCGCCTGCCAGGCAGTGTGCAATTCACTTAATGAACCGGCTGCAAGGGTGGTAAATGCCACACACCCGCCCGCACGCGTGACGCGGTAAAGCTCGCTCAAACCACTTCGTAAGTCGCTACACCACTGCACAGCAAGGTTGCTCCAGGCGAGGGAAACCTGATTTTCCGAAAGCGCTATGGCTTCGATATCTCCTTCGAGATAGCAATCAGCACAACCATTGAGTGCGGCATGTTTCAACATTGCAGGCGAGAGATCCAGAGCCGTGACATGGCAGCCTTTTTCACGCCATACGCGGCTGTACCAACCGGTACCGCAACCGGCGTCCAGCACGGTTGAGATTTCCCGCCCTTCGATCATTTTTGCGAGCAGTGTTCCACTCTCACGCTGTAATTGCGCGTGGCTGTCGTAGGTGGTCGCTGCACGGCCAAATGCAGAAGCGATAGCCGCTTTGTTAACAAGTCGCGTCATGCAAAGCCTCCAGCAGCCTGTCGATGTCCTCAAAGGTGTGGCTGGCGGAGAGCGTAATACGCAGCCGCGCAGTCCCCTGCGGCACGGTGGGAGGGCGAATCGCAGTCAGCCAGAATCCCTGCTCGCGCAAAGTGGCGGCAAGCTGAATCGCCGCCTGATTTTCGCCCACAATCAGCGGTTGAATGGCGGTTTGCGAGACCCTTAATTCCAGCGGCAAGCGTGCTGCCCCCGCACGAAACCGGGCGATGTTGGCGTGTAATTGCGAACGCCTGGAATCATCCTCGCGAATGACATTTAATGCCGCCGATAACGCATATGCCTGTGCGGGCGGCATGGCGGTGCTGTAAATAAGATGGCGAGCGAATTGCAGCAAATAATCTGCCATCGATTCACTACACAACACAGCGGCTCCGCTGGCACCGAACGCCTTACCAAATGTCACCACTAGCAAATCGGGCTTAACGTTTTGCTGGTCACAGCTGCCCCGCCCTTCATCGCCGATTACGCCGACGCCATGAGCATCGTCAACCATCAACAAGCCTCCGGCGTGCCGGGTAGCTTGTGCAATTTCAGCCAAAGGTGCTTCATCACCATCCATGCTGAACACGCCTTCCGTCACCACCAATTGCTGCCCTTCCGTTGGCTGCGCAAGCAGTTTTTGCAGAGAAGCGACATCGTTATGGGCAAAGCGCCGTAGTTGCGCCGGGCTATGCATCGCGGCTTCCAGAAGCGACGCATGGCTGAGTTTATCCGCAAGAATGCGGTCTGGTTTTTCACTCAGCGCCGCAATCACCGCCTGATTAGCCGCAAACCCTGAAATAAACAGCAGCGCACGCGGATAACCGAGCCAATCCGCCAGTTGTTCTTCAAATTGCTTATGGGCTTCGTTATAGCCAGTAACATGCCCGGAACCGCCGCTGCCAACGCCGTAAATTTCGGCCCCATGCTGCCAGGCGGTTATGACTCTGGCATGTTGGCTTATTCCCAGATAATCATTACTGGAAAAATTCAGATAGCGCCTGGCGTCTTGCACCAGATAACGGCCACTACCTTGCTGATTAGCCTGACGGGTTCGTAAGCTGCCGCTGGCGCGCCGTTGTTCAAGCGCGCTGTCGATGCGTTGCTGCCAGGTCATACAGCCGCCGCGTTGTAGTAAGTCTCCGTGTCCGCGTTGAGCAGTTGATCGGTGAGTTGCTGCTGCTGTTCGTTATCGCCCGCATGAGTGGTGGTTTGCTGCGGATTAAGCCCCAGTTTGCGGAACAATTGCAGGTCTTTGTCTTCTTCCGGATTTGGCGTGGTCAGCAGTTTGCAGCCGTAGAAAATGGAGTTCGCCCCCGCCATGAAACACATGGCCTGAGTTTGCTCACTCATCTGCTCACGCCCGGCGGAAAGACGCACAAAAGAGGTGGGCATCATGATGCGCGCAACTGCGATTGTGCGAATAAAATCAAATGCATCGACATCTTCGTTTTCAGCCATCGGGGTGCCTTTTACCTTCACCAGCATGTTGATGGGCACGCTTTCTGGTGGGGTCGGCAAGTTAGCCAGTTGCAGCAATAATCCGGCGCGATCTGTCACCGTTTCGCCCAAACCGACAATGCCGCCAGAGCAGACTTTAATGCCCGCGCCGCGCACTTTGTCGAGCGTATCAAGGCGTTCCTGATAGGTGCGGGTGGTAATAATATTGCCGTAGAATTCTGGCGAGGTATCAAGGTTGTGATTGTAATAATCAAGCCCCGCCGCCGCTAAACGTTCGGCTTGCGCACCGGTTAATGTGCCGAGCGTCATGCAGGTTTCCAGCCCCATTTCGCGCACGCCCTGCACCATTTGCTCGAGGTAAGGCATATCGCGATCGTTAGGGTTTTTCCAGGCAGCACCCATGCAAAAACGGGTCGAACCGGCATTCAACGCTTTACGCGCCGAGTCGAGAACCTGCTCCACTTCCATCAGGCGTTCAGACGTCAAACCGGTTTTATAGCGCGCACTTTGCGGGCAATATTTGCAGTCTTCCGGGCAAGCGCCGGTTTTAATCGACAGCAGCGTGCTGACCTGAACATGGCGAGGATCGAAGTGCTGGCGATGCACCTGTTGGGCCTCAAACATCAGCTCGAGGAAAGGTTTTTCAAATAAAGCAGTAACCTGCGACATTGACCAGCGTGCGTGGTGAGCCATTGGGCGTCTCCAAAAAGGGTGTTGTTAGGCATTGATTGACGTTATACTTGTAAACCTAAATCTTTTTTAAATGGTTTACAAGTCACCCTATGACCCCTGCTGATTTAGCGTTCGACCAACAACATATCTGGCACCCGTACACTTCCATGACCCAACCGTTACCGGTTTATCCGGTGGTTTCGGCGTCGGGCTGCGAACTACAACTTGCTGATGGTAAAGCCCTTGTTGACGGGATGTCGTCCTGGTGGGCAGCAATTCATGGCTACAATCACCCGCGCTTAAATCAGGCGATGAAAGACCAGATTGACCAGATGTCGCACGTGATGTTTGGCGGTATCACGCACCCGCCTGCGGTGGCGCTGTGCCGTAAATTAGTTGCCATGACGCCAGAAAACCTTGAGTGCGTGTTCCTCGCCGACTCCGGTTCCGTTGCCGTCGAAGTGGCAATGAAAATGGCGTTGCAGTACTGGCACGCAAAAGGCGAGCTGCGCCAGCGTTTCCTCACCTTCCGTCATGGGTATCACGGCGATACCTTCGGCGCGATGTCGGTCTGCGACCCGGATAATTCCATGCACAGTTTGTGGCAGGGGTATCTTCCGGAACATCTGTTCGCGCCCGCACCAAATTGCCGTTTCGACGATGAATGGGACGAGATGGATATCGTGCCATTTGCCCGTTTAATGGCCGCGCATCGCCACGAAATTGCCGCAATTATTCTTGAGCCGATTGTTCAGGGCGCTGGCGGAATGCGTTTTTATCATCCTGAATGGCTTAAGCGCATTCGCCGCATGTGTGACCGCGAAGGTATTTTGCTGATTGCTGATGAAATCGCGACCGGCTTTGGGCGCACCGGGAAACTCTTTGCCTGCGAACACGCGGGGATTTCACCCGATATTTTGTGTCTCGGCAAAGCACTGACCGGCGGCACGATGACGCTTTCCGCCACGCTGACCACACGTCTGGTCGCCGAAACCATCAGCGATGGCGAAGCCGGTTGTTTTATGCACGGCCCGACGTTTATGGGGAATCCGCTGGCTTGCGCCGTCGCAACAGAAAGCCTCGCTTTGCTGGAAGAAGGTCACTGGCATCAGCAAGTTAGTGCCCTGGAACAGCAGTTGTCTGCGGGGCTGAAACCGTTGCTGGGCAGTGAGCAAGTGGCGGATGTGCGCGTGCTGGGGGCGATTGGTGTTGTCGAAACTCACCAACCAGTGGATATGGCCGCCCTTCAGGCATTTTTTGTCGAGCAAGGCGTGTGGATTCGTCCGTTCGGCCGCCTGATTTACCTGATGCCGCCATACGTTATCAGCCATGAGCAACTGGCAAAATTGATCAACGCCGTAGCACTTGCGGTAGAAAACCCGGCGTTTTTCAAGAGCTGAGCACCAGCAAGCCGCGCGAGTTTGCACTACACTTCGAGGATCTTTTCATGCGCCCAACAGGGAGATTTAGATGAAAATTCTCATGGTTTTAACTTCGCACGATAAACTCGGCAACACTGGCAAACCCACAGGCTTCTGGCTTGAGGAGTTTGCCGCGCCTTATTATGTTTTCCATGACGCCGGTCTGGACGTGACACTCGCTTCGCCAAAAGGCGGCCAACCGCCGCTTGATCCCAAAAGTGATGAGCCGGATGCACAAACTGACGACACCCGCCGTTTCCGTGGCGATTCCGCCGCCCAGAAATTATTAGCAAATACCCAAAAACTTGAGAGCATCAACGCTGATGATTTTGACGCTGTGTTTTATCCCGGCGGCCACGGGCCATTGTGGGATCTGGCCGAAGATCAAAACTCCATCAAACTGATTGAGCAATTCTGGGCTGCGGGTAAACCTGTCGGCGCGGTCTGCCATGCGCCGGGCGTTTTGCGCAAAGTTTTAAAACCCGACGGCACGCCGCTGGCCAAAGGTAAGCGGGTGACGGGTTTTACCAATAGCGAAGAAGATGGCGTGGGTTTAAGCGCTGTCGTGCCTTTCCTGGTGGAAGATGAGCTGAAAAATGCCGGTGGGTTATTTGAGCGCACCGACGACTGGGGCGAATATGCGGTGGTTGACGGGCATTTAGTCACCGGGCAAAACCCAGCGTCTTCGGCTATTGCTGCCCAGGAATTGCTAAAACTACTCGATCTATAGTTAAAGGGAGCGGTCATGAAACTCATTAGTCAGGATATTAAAGAAGGTGACAAACTCCCCGCCCGCCACGTGTTTAATGGCATGGGTTACGAAGGCGATAACCTTTCGCCGCATCTGGCCTGGGATGATGTTCCTGCGGGAACCAAAAGTTTTGTCGTGACCTGTTATGACCCGGACGCACCGACGGGTTCCGGCTGGTGGCACTGGGTGGTGGCGAATTTGCCTGCCGATACGCGCGTATTGCCGCAAGGTGCGGGTTCGGGGTTAGCCGACCTGCCAGAACCCGCCGTTCAGACGCGAACCGATTTCGGACAAGCGGGCTATGGCGGTGCCGCACCACCAAAAGGTGAAACTCATCGCTATATCTTTACCGTTCACGCCATCGATGTTGAAACCCTTGAAGTTGATGAGAATGCATCAGGGGCGATGGTCGGTTTTAACGTTCACTTCCACTCGTTAGGCAGTGCATCAATTACCGCGATGTTCAGTTAATCCACTTTTTATGAAGCCGATTTGCACAATCGGCTTCCCGTTTCGCTCAACTTAGTATAAAAAAGCAGGCTTTCAGATCCCTTTTAAAATTGCATTCTTTTTAATTTGCACTGCAAGGAGCAAGCCTTGAACACAATTTCGGTTACTCGTCGGGCAGCCATGCTCGCTTTTGCTGTGGCTTTGTCTGCCTGTAGCTCAACGCCTCCGGAAGACCGCCCTTCAACACAAGTGGCACCTGGTACCCAATCCCGCCCGGTTCTTTCAGGCGATGAAGCGCAGAACTTTGTTCAGGCGCGCTACTTCTCGTCTAAAAATAAAGATGAAGCCCCGTGGACACCGTCTTCTATTCGCATTCCTGCGCAACCTGACTTTGTTGTAGGTGCCGCTGGTGGCGAAGGTGTGACGCATACTTCGATTCAGGCCGCCGTCGATGCAGCCATGATTAAGCACAGCAACGCGCGCCAGTACATTGCTATTCAGCCGGGCGAATATGCCGGTACCGTTTATGTGCCAGCAGGCTCCGGTAGCGTCACGCTGTACGGCACCACCGATAACGCAAGTGATGTCAAAATCACGATGCCGCTGGACTCTGAAATTGACGTGAATACCTGGCGTCGTGCGGTCAACCCATCAGGCAAATATATGCCGGGTAAACCCGCCTGGTACATGTTCGATAATTGCCAGAGCAAGCGTAGCGCGACCGTTGGCATCATGTGTTCTGCGGTAGTGTGGTCACAGAACAATGGCTTGCAGATGCAAAACCTGACTATCGCCAACACCCTGGGTGACAGCGTTGATGCGTCTAATCATCAGGCAGTGGCGCTGCGTACCGATGGCGATAAAGTTCAGTTGAACAATGTTCACCTGCTGGGCCGTCAGAATACTTTCTTCGTGACCAACAGCGATGTGCAAAACCGCCTGTTGACCGATCGCCAGCCGCGTACTCTGGTGACGAACAGCTATATCGAGGGTGATGTGGATGTGGTGGCTGGCCGTGGCGCGGTGGTGTTTGATAACACTGATTTCCGCCTGGTCAATAGCCGTACTCCAGAAGGTTCCGTGTTCGCGCCTGCCACTCTGCCGAATATTTATTACGGTTTCCTGGCCATCAACAGCCGCTTTAGCGCTGCTGGCGATAACACCGCACAGTTGGGTCGCGCCTGGGATGTTGAAGCGAGCGAAAACGGTTACAGCGCAGGCCAGACGTCTAACGGCCAGGTTGTTATCCGTGACAGCGTGATTAACGAAGGCTTCAATAACGCGAAACCGTGGGGCGATGCCGCAGGTTCTAAGCGTCCGTTTACCGGCAATATCGGTACCAAAGGCGAGAAAGGCGAAATTCAGCGCGACCTGAATGATGCCAACGCGAACCGCATGTGGGAATTCAACAACCGCGGTGTAGGTAGTTCGGTGGTTGAAGAAGCGAAATAACCCAACGCTTTAAAACAAAAAACCTCGCCCACGCGAGGTTTTTTTATGCTTCAAAATCAATGGGCGTTAACAACCACCCACATCGGTCCTTGCCCTACGGCATAACGGCCTTTCTCTTCGAGTAAACCTTGCTCACCGGTGATTTGATAAACCGCGATATGGTGCGATTTCTGCCCTGCGGCAATCAGATATTTACCACTATGGTCTACGTTAAAGCCGCGTGGTTGAGTTTCCGTTGGCTGGTAGCCTTCCACCGCAAGCACGCTGCCGTCTTCCGAAACGCTAAATACGGTGATGATGCTAGCGGTACGGTCGCAGGTATATAAATGGCGGCCATCCGGTGTGATGTGAATATCAGCCGCCCAGCGGGTGTCTGAGAAGCCTGGAGGCATGATATCCAGCGTTTGCACGCATTCAATTTTGCCGTAAGCATTTTTCAGCTCCCAGACATCCACAGAGCCGTTCAGTTCGTTAACGCAGTAACCGTATTGTTGGTTCGGGTGGAACGCCATATGTCGTGGGCCAGCCCCTTCAACGGTGGTCACTTCCGCTGGGGTTTGAGCGACCAGATGACCGTCGTCAGACAATGTGAACTGGCAGATGCGGTCTTGCTTGAGCGCAGGCACCCACAGCGTGCGGTTATCAGGCGAAATGTTAGCGGAATGGCAACCTTCCAGACCTTCAACCACATCCACAACCTCACCCGGCAGGCCGTCGTTAGCCAGACTCACCACACTGACACTTCCGGCATTGTAAGACGCGCTGAACAGGAAACGGCCCTGATGGTCGGTAGAGATATGCGTTGGGCTTCCCGGTATTGCCGTCACACCCGCTTCCGTTAGCGTGCCGTCATCCGGCGTAATGCGGTATGCAATAACGCGAAACTCAGGGCGCACGCCCACATACAGGTAACGTTTGTCCGGACTAATTACCATTGGCTGAACCTGGCCTGGGGCGTCAACAACCTGCACCAGGGTCAGTTCACCATTTTGGTTAAGTTGCCAGACGTGAATTTGCTGGCTTTCCGGGCTGGCGGTATAGACTGTTTGTTTCATGAAATCTCTCTCCTCCCAACGTCTTGAGTAATAGTCACAAGGGTAGTGCGTTTTACCGACTCGTGTTGTCATTTTGAACAACGCCGCAAGCGGTGTAACATCGGCACAGGCCTTATGATTCTGAATTTGACTGGAACCCTAAATGACTTATCGCGTAATCGCCCTTGATCTCGACGGCACGTTACTCACGCCGCAAAAAACTATTCTTCCTGAATCACTGACAGCTTTACAACGCGCACGTGACGCTGGCGTGAAAGTTGTCATTGTGACGGGACGTCATCACGTTGCCATCCATCCTTTTTATCAGGCACTGGCTTTAGAAACACCTGCAATTTGCTGTAATGGGACTTATTTGTATGATTATCATGCGAAAAAGGTACTTGAGTCCGATCCGTTGCAGCCCGCGCAAGCAAACCAGCTGCTTGATTTGCTGGATGCCCACAATGTTCATGGGTTGATGTATGTCGATGAAGCGATGCTGTATCAGGAAACCACCGGGCACGTTTTGCGTACCGAAAACTGGGCAAAATCGCTGCCAGAATCCCAGCGTCCGGTGTTCCGCCATGTGAACTCACTGCGTGAAGCGGCGCATGATGTTGAGTCTATCTGGAAGTTTGCGCTGACGGATGAAGACACCGTGAAGCTAAAAAACTTCACCCGGGTGGTTGAACATGAATTGGGGCTGGCGTGCGAATGGTCGTGGCACGATCAGGTTGATGTCGCGCAAAGCGGTAACAGCAAAGGCATGCGCCTGGCACGTTGGGTTGAATCACAAGGCTTATCCATGAGCGATGTGATGGCTTTCGGCGATAACTTTAACGATTTAAGTATGCTGGAAAGTGCCGGACTTGGCGTAGCGATGGGTAATGCCGATGACGCCATTAAAGCGCGTGCCGACTTGGTGATTGGCACCAATCTGGAAACCGGTATCGCTGAGACGATTTATAAGCATTTGATTTAAAACGGTGAAAATGGTGGATAACGCTGTGCTTATCCACCCTACCGATCCCGCTATGCCGTTATCGACACGCTTTTGATTTGCGCGTACAACCACTGGCCAGGTTTTATCATTAGCTCATCTCTTGCCCACGGGCTAATCCGCGCCCACAGCGTTCGCGAACCCACTTCCAACTGCACTTCCACCTGCCCTTCATCGTCATAACACTGAGCCACTTTGGCACGCAGCACGTTACGAATACTGCTGTTGACCGGTGGCTGGAGAATCAACGAAACATCTGATGCCTGAATGCGAATACGCAACGACGCCTGTAACGGTTTATCGAGTTTGTTGACCCATAAATGCTGATCGCCGAGCGCAAGTGCCGTCATGGCGTAATGCGGATGATGCTCCAGCACCGTCACTTTCAGCACGCTACTTTGCTGCTCTTTAGGCAACCACGGGTGCATCACACTGCTGCCCCAAACTTCTTCCAGATTGCCAAAAGCTTTGACTTCGCCGCCATCGAGCACCAGCACTTTATCCGCCAGATGCAGAATTTCTTCCAGCGAGTGGCTGACATAAAGCATCGGGATATTAATTTCCCGCGCCAGACGTTGCAGATACGGCAGCAGTTCACGCTTGCGGGGGATATCCAGCGAGGCGAGCGGTTCATCCAATAGCAGCAGTTCAGGTGAAGTTAACAAAGCGCGACCGATCGCCACGCGCTGTTTTTCCCCACCGGACAAACTCCACGGGAAACGTTCTAACAGCGGCTCAATACCTAACAGCGCCACCAGTTTATCGAACTGCCCGGCGGCCGATCGCGGCATACCGTATTTCAGATTGCCGCGCACGCGGTAGTGTGGGAACAGGCGCGCATCCTGAAACACATAACCAATCCGGCGTTTTTCAGGGGCCAGGAAACGCTTATTCTCGGCATCACTCAATACGCGATCGTTCAGGACAATTCGCCCTTGTTGCGGGTGAGTCAGGCCGCTAATGGCATTAATCAGCGAGGTTTTACCCGCGCCAGAAACACCAAATACCGCAGTAATCCCCTGCCCCGGCAACGTTTCATTTATGGCTAAACGATGATCCCCCAGCGTCTGAACGAAATTTAACTCCAGCATCAGAGTGCCCCTATCCGTTTACGGCTCTGTCGGGCCAGCCATTCCGCCACCAGCAAAGACGCCAACGCCAGCACAATGGAAATCACGCACAAACGCGCTGCCGCACTTTCGCCGCCAGGGGTTTGAATCAGGGTATACATCGCTGAAGGAATAGTACGAGTTTCGCCAGGAATATTGGAAACGAAGGTAATTGTGGCGCCGAATTCACCGAGCGAGCGGGCAAATGCCAACACGGTTCCGGCAATAATTCCTGGCAATGTGAGCGGTAAGGTGATGGTGCAGAACACTCGCCAGCGCCCGGCACCGAGCGTGCGAGCGGCCTGTTCGAGTTTCATATCCACACCTTCCAACGCCAGGCGAATGGCTCGCACCATCAGCGGGAACGACATCACCGCCGCCGCCAATACTGCGCCGCGCCAGCTAAACGCAAAGGTGATTCCAAAAACGTCGTAGATCCAGGCACCAATTACGCCGCGCCGCCCCATCGCAATCAGCAGTAAATACCCCACGACCACGGGCGGGAGCACTAACGGGAGGTGGATGATGCTGTCGAGCAGGGCTTTGCCGGGGAACCGGCAACGCACCAGTACCCAGGCAAATAAGATCCCAAAAGGAAGGCTAAATAGCACCGCAAGGGTTGAGACTTTCAGGCTCAGCAGTACCGCCTGCCATTCGGGATCGGTCAATATCATTTGATTGTCGTAAATCCGTAACGTTGGAAGATAGCTCCCGCTTCCGGTCCTTTCAGATAAGTGTAAAACGCGCTCACGGTTGGGTTGTCGTGGCCTTTGACAATCGCAATCGGATATTCCACTTTCTTGTGGGAATCTTCCGGGAATGTACCAACCACTTTCACGCCTTTACTCGCCACCGCATCAGAACCGTAAACGATACCCATCGGCGCTTCATCGCGTTCAACCAAAGCCAGTGCGCCACGAACATCTTCTGCCGGAGCTAATTTTGGTGATAGCGTATCCCACGCGCCTAATTTTTGCAGCGCTTCTTTGGCATAAATGCCTGCTGGAACATGGTCCGGGTCACCAACGGCCAGACGGCCACCGTTGAGCAATGAAGCCCAGTCAGTTTTAGCGTCAATGGCGACATCGCCAATTTTGCTGGTTTTCGGTGCGACCACAACCAGGCTGTTGCCGAGCAGCGTTTCGCGAGAATCGGTTTTAATCGCGTCTTTGCTGACGGCGTAATCCATCCATTTCTGGTCGGCAGAAATGAATAAATCCGCAGGAGCACCAGCTTCAATCTGGCGTGCAAGCGTTGAAGATGAAGCAAAAGAAGACGCGATCTGAACCGTGGTGCCTTTCTGATATTGCGTGGCAATATCTTGCATTGCGTTAGTTAATGACGCTGCTGCAAAGACGGTAATTTTGCTGTTATCGGCAAATGCCTGCCCGACCAACGTGACGCTCAATGCCGCGCCTAATGCGAGACGTACCCACTGCTTAGCCATGTTTTACTCCACTGAGTTTCGTTATGTAGTGTGTAATATAACGATGCAAGCAAAGAAATTACAGAACTTATCGGCACAATGAGCGGAAAGTTTATTCACGAACTGCATGCAAGTCGCTCTCGCTAAAGCAAAAATATCGTCGCGAGGCCGAGGAAAATAAAGAAACCGCCGGTGTCGGTAATCGCAGTAATCATCACGCTGGAACCGACTGCCGGGTCTTTGCCCATCCGAATCATGAAAATAGGGATCAACACGCCCATCAGAGATGCCACCAGCAGGTTGAGCACCATCGCCAGCGTCATTACCCCGCCCAATGCGAGGTCGTCATAGAGAAGCCACGTTACGCCGCCCATCACGCCGCCCCAGATAATGCCGTTAATCAGGGCGACGCCCAGTTCGCGCAACACCAAAAACGAGAAGTTGCCCGGCTGAATGTGTTGCAGCGCAAGCGCACGCACAATCATGGTGATGGTCTGGTTGCCCGTGTTACCGCCAATTCCCGCAACAATCGGCATCAACGACGCTAACGCCACCAGTTGCGAAATAGTATGTTCAAACAGGCCGATAACGCGCGAGGCGACAAAGGCGGTACACAAATTTAACGCCAGCCACGCCCAACGTGCTTTAACCGCTTTGCTGACGGGGGCAAACACATCTTCTTCGGCGCTCAAACCACCCATACGGCGCAAATCGTTATCGGTTTCTTCGTAAACCACATCAACGATTTCGTCGATGGTCAGGCGACCAATCAGTTTGCCGCTGCTGTCGATAACCGCCGCACTGACTAAGTCATCACGCTCAAACGTTCGCGCCGCCACTTCATCATTATCTTCCGGAGCAAAACAGGTCGGGTTGTCGTCCATAACGTTTATCACCGGCGTTTGCGGCGCATGCAGCAAAATGGTGGTAAGACCGAGTTCGCCCAACAAGGTTTTATCCCGCGTGGTGACGAAAACTTTATCGGTGTTTTGCGGCACTTTGCCACGCAAACGCAGAAAACGTTGCACCACTGCCAGCGTGACATCGGCCCGCACGGTAATCACTTCGAAATCCATAATGGCGCCGACGCTGTGCTTTTCGTAATGCAGCACTTGTCTGACGCGAGTGCGCTGTTCTTGCGGCAATGTCGCCAGCAAGCGGCCCATCAGGTCACGGGGAAGATATTGCGCGAGGTAAATTTGGTCGTCGATATCCAGCGGGCGAATGATATTGAGCAACGCTTTGTCGCTCATATCTTCAATCAGGTCATCCCAGACGGTTTCCGAGGCTTCAATCAGCACTTTGCCGCGCTTCTCTTCCTTCACCAGACTCCACAGTGCGTGGCGCTCTTCCGTCGGTAACGCTTCGAGCACATCGGCCAGATCGGCGGCGGGCAATCGCGCCACCAGGGTCACGATTTCGGCAATATCCTGCTCGGGGGTATGAGCGTCCGGCTGTGGGATTTTATCGAGAATGCCGGTAGCGACAGCTTTATTGGTTAACAGAATCTGGAGGATTCTGGCTCGGTCTTGCGCACGCTGTTTTGTGCTGTACTTTGGAGTGACAGACATCTGGCAGTTTTCCCTGTGAACGACGAGCTAAGTTATAGCCTGTTGCAGCACAGAAAACAAAAAACCAGCCGATTAAGACTGGTTTACATGAAAGGTATTAGTGTCTGGTTCGCGCAACAGCATCCCTTGACGCATTATCACGTTCGTGACCGGTTAATTCGCTCAACTGGCCCTGGCGCATCTCGAGCAAGCGATCGGCATGAATAAAGTAGTGATCGTCATGGCTGATGGCAAAAATGGTTTTACCCATTTGCTGCATGAGTGGCAGCAGCGTCTGGTAGAACTCGCGGCGGAAATGAGGATCCTGATCGGCGGCCCATTCATCGAGCAGAATGATGTCACGCTCTTCTGCTAACGCCAGCAGTAACGCCACGCGTTTTTTCTGCCCTTTCGAGAGTTTCAGATTAAGGATTGTGCCGTTATCCAACTCCAGCTTGTGGCTCATTTGCAGGCGCTCAAGCCAGGTCGCCACCAGTTCAGGATTCGCCTGTTCGCCCTGTGGGCCAAGCAGGCGGTCAAACAGCCACACATCCGTAAATACCGCAGAAAAGAGTTTGCGATAATCATCCTGATTACTGGCATCAATCTTTTGCCCATCCAGATAGATCGCGCCAGACACCGGCTGGTATAGCCCGGTCAGCAGCATCGCCATGGTGGATTTACCGCTACCATTGCCACCAATCAGGAACAGCAGCTCACCGCGTTCAATTTTAAGGTTCAGTGGACCGACGGAGAATGTGTTGTCGCCGTACTGGAACACCACATCGCGCATTTCCAGGGTTTGCCAGCGAACCGGCTCTTTGCTGCGCGGGAATGCCGCATCGTAAGGCGCCAGGTGGAATTTGTTGAGTTTGTTGAACGCGACTTGTGCCGTTAATAATGTTGGCAATGCGCCAACCGCCGAAAGCATAGGCGTGCGTAAGAAAAGCAGCGTCAGGGAGAATGTTGCCGCCACGTTGGTATCAGACCAGCCGAGGCTGTTTGCCATCCAGAACACCAGGCCTATCACGCCGAGCATCATAATATTCGACCAGTTCACCGCGCTCAGATGGTAGGTATCAGCGCGAATAATATGGCTACGGTAATCGTTGGCATGAGGAATATAGGTGTCTTCATAGACGCGTTCCGCACGCTCGCGGTTTAACGCCAGTTCTTTGCGCCCTTCAATCACGGTCTGATAATCGTTATAAAGCTGGTCTTCAATTTCACGCAGTTGCGCCAGGTGTTTGTAAACCCGCGCGACCAGCACATAGCCGCCATAGATGGTCACTGCGACCCAAATCGCCGTGACGCCGAGCATTTTTGGCGACAGCCATACCAGATAAGCCGCTGAACCGAAAGTCAGAATAATGCCCTGAACCAGTTCCGGCAGACGCACAAAAGCAATGGTAATGTTGCGTACATCGCTGGTTAAACCTGCGAGCAGCGCCGCATTGCCGAGTTGTTCAACGCGTTCAACGTGAGTGTCCATCAGGCGCTTGATAAATTCGCTGCGCAGACGGAAAACGAAATGGTGGCCGAGTGTGGTCAGCGCTAATTGCGAGCCTAACGTCACCGCCATTAATAGCAGTAACAGACCCAGAAACTCAGGCAAAACCGAAAGGGAAATATCAGGCGTTTCAATCAAGCGCTGGTTGATAAAGGCAATTAAGCCGATACCGAGCGCCGCACTGAGCAAACTCAGCGCCATGACTATCAAGAAAGGCCAGCGGTACTGCCGGAAAACCACACGTAAAAGTTCCATTACTCACAACCCGTAAAACGAAAACAGCGAGCAGTTTAAACGGCTGGCATCCAACAGCAAGAATAATTCTTATTAATATTCGTGTTAACGGGTATGGCGGAAAGTAATGTTGTAACGAAACTCGCCAGTGGCGCTGTGTTGGCCTGCTTTAAGCGGCAAAATACCGTGGTAAAAAAGGCGGGAAGCGCCGCCCCACACCACCACATCGCCGTGTTCGAGCATCACACGCTTAAGCGGGTCATTGCGTTTAAGGCCACCAAACTGAAACACAGCCGGGAGGCCAAGCGAGACGGAAACTATCGGCTTTTGCAAGTTCAACTCGTCTTTATCCTGATGCAGCGACAGTTTAGCCCCCACGGCGTAGCGGTTAATCAGGCAGGCATCAGGCTCAAAACCAGGATATCCAGCCGCTTTTGATGCGGCATCCGATAGCTCACGAAAAATCGTCGGCATTGCGGGCCAGGGCTGCGAAGTGAGCGGGTCGATGGGCGAATAGAGATAACCGTGGCTGTCTGTTGTCCAGCCAACATCACCGCAGTTGGTCATCGCCACGGACATGGTGTATCCACCGGGCGTGACCATCTGGCGAAACGGGGAACGGTCAGCCACCAGAGAAATTTGCCCGAGAATCTGCCGCGCATCGGCACAGGCAAAGCGGCGCAAAATCACCGCCCCATCCGCCAGCGGCTCCTGCCACGGCGCTTCATCGGCAAATAAATCAAGCATCACTCCTCCCGCTGTTTGGCTTCAATCTCAAGTAACTGACGCTTACGATCCACCCCCCAACGGTACCCGGAAAGCGCTCCGTCGTTACGCACTATACGATGGCAAGGAATAACAACCGCCAGTTTGTTGGCCGCGCACGCTCCCGCGACGGCTCGAACGGCCTGCGGTTTACCGATGCGCCGGGCGATATCGCTATAGCTCGCTGTTTGCCCCGCCGGGATTTGACGCAACGCTTGCCAGACTTGTTGCTGGAATGCGGTTCCCTGAATATCCAACGGTAAAGCAACCTGCTGGCCCGGATGTTCAAGCACGCTCACCACCTGCGCCACTCGTCGGGCAAATGATTCATCGCCCACATCAAGTGAAGAATTCGGGAACAACGTTTCCAGCTCGTGAATCAAACTTTGCGCATCGTTACCTAACAGTATGGCGCAAATCCCGCGCTCACTCTGAGCAACCAGGAATTCGCCCAGTCGGCAAGAACCAACCACAAATTGAATGGTAGCGCGCACTCCCCCCCGACGATATTGCTTTGCCGTCATCCCCAGAACCTCATTCGCCTGCTGATAAAAATTGCTCCCGGACTGATAGCCCGCCTCGAAAACAGCGCGAGTCACTGGTTCACCATCATTGAGTTGCTCGCGCAGGCGTTTGGCACGAAGCGCTTGTTGCCAGGCTTGGGGCGTTAAGCCCGTGACCTGTTTGAAAAGGCGGTGAAAGTGAAATGGGCTCATTGCCACTCGTGCCGCAAGTTCAGCCAGCGCAATCGGTTCGCTGCTGGCTTCGAGAATTCGGCAGGCCTGGGTGATACGGTCAATCCGCTGCTGCTCTGGCGCTGGTTTATCTGGCTGGCAGCGTTTGCATGGCCGAAAACCGGCATCGACTGCGGCGGCAACATTTTCAAAGAACAGGACGTTTTTGCGTAATGGGTGGCGTGCGCTGCAAGAGGGGCGGCAGCAAATTCCTGTCGTTTTCACGGCAAAAACAAACTGCTCATCAGCGCGAGTATCACGGGTTTCCACGGCCTGCCAGCGGCTTTCATCGCTGACTTCGTCAAAAAGTTGTTTCATGACTGGCTCCTGTTTTTTGCTGTCATGGTATGACTTTGACAGCATAGGTGTGCTGAGAAACCCGCAATCTTGCTTTTATATAAAACACGCTCTGCCTACAAGATTAATCCCAAAAGGCCGGTTTAAGACTAGGTTATTTATGCTGCAAAGTTATACTTCCGCCCGAGTAAAATCACTCAATAGCCATACGTAGTAAAGGGAAACAGTTACACATGCCCACCTCACCTTATTCCTGCCCTCTTGGTGCGTTAAGGATTATAGCCACTGGAGTTGCGTTGCCGCCTGATAAGGTGGAATCTTCAACCCTGGATCGAAAGCTCGGTAAAACTGTGGGATATGTCGAACAGCGCTCGGGCATAAAATATCGTTTCCATGCCAGTGAGAATGCCAGCCAGGCAGTTCTGGCCGCGGCGGCATTGAATGATGCTCTTGACCGCCAAAACATTGATCCTCTTTCCATTGATCTCTTAATTTCAGCTTCTGCCATTGCCTACCAGGCGTTGCCTTGCACTGCGGTACATATCCTGAAAGCCGCCAGACTGGCACCCGGAACAGCGGGTTTTGACATCAACAGTAGTTGTGTGAGCTTTATTTCAGCCCTGCAAGTCGCCTCTGGTTTACTGAATACTGGCAGCTATAAACGCATTGCTATCGTCAGCGCCGATATTGCTTCGCGCGGTATCGACTGGAACCATGAAGAGTCCTCGTTAATTTTCGGTGACGGCGCGGCCTGCGCCATCGTTGAACGTGGAGATGGTCAAAGTCGTATTCTTGGTAGTCTGGTGGAAATGTATCCTTCCGGAAGCGAACTGTGTGAAATACGCGCTGGCGGAACGCGATGCAACCCACGAGCTGGCATGGAAGATGCCGATTTCCTTTTCCAGATGCAGGGAAAAAAACTGTTTCGTCACGCCTCATCTATTATCGAAGATTTTTTCCAACGCCTTCTGGATGAAAGCAAACTGACCCTGAATGACATTGCCACCGTAGTTCCCCATCAGGCCAGCCATTTATCTCTGGAACATATGCGCAAGCGTCTGCATGTTTCGAATGACGTTCTGATTGATATCTATCGCTATCATGGTAATCAGGTCGCGGCATCTATTCCTACCGCACTACATGAAGCGATGATTACCGGCCGTTTTAATGCCGGTGAGCCCGTAATGCTGATTGGCACAGCCGCGGGATTGACACTGGCTGGAATGATTATTCAGCCATGAGAATTCTTGTCACCGGTGCAACCAGCGGGCTGGGGCGAAATGCAGCACAATGGTTACTTGAGGAAGGACATCGGGTAATTGCCATTGGCCGTAATCGGCAGGTGGGAGCAGAATTACAGGCTCTCGGAGCGATGTTTATTGCCCAGGATTTAACCCTGAGCACGGATGAAATGTTTTCTCATCTGGTACAGGGGTGTGATGCCGTCTGGCATTGTGCAGCAAAATCATCCCCTTGGGGCAAGGCGCAAGAGTTCTTCAATACTAATGTGGTTGTCACCGAAAAACTGGCATTCGCTGCAGGGCGAGAAGGAGTAGAACGCTTTGTGCATATCTCATCACCAGCGGTGTATTTCGATTTTCGCCATCATCACAATCTGGTGGAAACCTGCCGGGCCAGCCGTTTTTCAAGCCAATACGCCACCAGCAAATATGCTGCTGAACAAGTACTGAAAAAGTCGGTCGATCGTTTCCCTGACACCATCTACGTGATCCTTCGTCCCCGTGGGTTGTTTGGCCCACACGACCGAGTGATTGTGCCCCGTTTAATGCAACAACTCAGTGCAAAACGCAATGTCCTGCATTTGCCTGGCGGGGGCGAGGCACTGCTTGATCTCACTTTTGTACTCAATGTTGTGCATGCAATGGACTTAGCTACCCGTAATCAAAGCCTGCATTCCGGCTCAGTTTATAACATCACAAACCATCAACCAGAAAAATTGGCAGATATAGTAGATTCACTTCTAAATCAGAAGCTTAATTATAATTGTACCTTGCGAGCGCTTCCCTATAGCTTGCTGCATATGGCTGCATCAATTATGGAACTGATCGCTAAAGTAACCGGCAAAGAGCCGTTGCTCACGCGTTACAGCGTTGGCGCGGTATATTTTGATATGACACTGAGTTCTCAACGGGCCATTAATGAGCTAGGTTATCACCCGCTCTACTCACTCGAAAAAGGTATTGAGTTGACTGGCGAATGGTTGCGGGTACAAGGAAAAGGTCGCCATGGCTAATATCACAACCTTCGAAGTAGGCTACTGCACCCATATTGGTTGCATGGCATTGAAAGGGGCTGGTTTTCGGGTTTGTAAATTTCCGGCTCGCGCTTATTTAATTAAAGCGGGAGATAAATGCTGGCTGTGGGATACAGGCTACGCAACCTGGTTTGAGCATTATACGCGTTCGGGTATTTTCCAACTGTATCGAAAAATCACGCCAGTCTATTTTGACCCACGAGAATCACTGGCAGCCCAGTTGCGTGAGCAAGGCTACGCCCGCAGGGATATTCAAGGGGTGATCCTTTCCCATTTTCATGCTGACCACGTTGCCGGACTGCGTGATTTTGCCGAATCCAATTTTATATGCTCCGGTGAAGGCTGGCAGAAAACCCGTGATTTACGCGGGCTGGCGGCATTGCGACAGGCATTTATTCCGGGACTTGTCCCGGAGTCATTCGAAGATTCAGTACAGTTTTTTGAAAGTTTCACCCGCGTTGCACTGCCCGCAGAGTTGACTCCTTTTGCCCGAGGCTATGAATTACCTGGTAGCCAGGGGCAAGTGATTCTGGTGCCACTACCCGGTCATGCGGCCGGACACACCGGGGCATTTGTGCAAACGGATGATGGCTGGGTATTGCTTGCCAGCGATGCAGCCTGGTCGCCAGTAAGTTATCAGATGTTGCGTGGCCCGTCCCGTATAGCCAATATAGTGATAGATAATTCATATGCGTTTTACCAGACCCTGGAACAACTCAACCAGCTCTGGCGGGGCGGAAAGTGTGAAATTCGGTTATGTCATGAGGGAGATTTATGATCCCGTTTCGTACCCTCTGGCATTATTTTCGTATTCGTTACCGCCGCTTTGCCAATCGCGAGGCGTTGGAAAAATACCAACAGGTACAACTCAGACACTTCACTCGCCGAATCCTGACCAAAAGCCCTTGGTTTAACCGCTTTATTTCTCAACCCATCAGCAATTGGCCTTTAATGGATAAGTCACTGATGATGGAAAACTTTGACGAAATGAACACCCAAGGATTACGGCGTAACAAACTGCTTGCTTGCGCGCTGAAATGCGAAAAGGATCGCGATTTTTCCCGGAAGAGCGGCAGGTTCAGCGTCGGGCTTTCGTCAGGGACTTCAGGTCAACGGGGTGTATTCGTCGTCAACCCTGAGGAGCAACAACTTTGGGCTGCGGGGATGCTGGCGAAAATGCTACCAGACGGTTTGTTTGCTGGAGAGAGGGTTGCCCTGTTTCTGCGCGCCAATAACAACCTGTATCAGAGCGTGAATAATCGCTGGTTGAGTCTGGCTTTTTACGACCTTTTTCAGCCGATGTGTTCTCATTACTCCCCGCTTGAACAACAGTCTCCCACGATTATTGTCGCGCCCGCGCAGGTGTTGCGCGAACTGGCGTTACGCGTAAAACGTGGTGAACTGACGCTGCCAGTGAAAAAGGTTATTTCGGTGGCGGAAGTGCTGGAGCAACAAGACCGCCAGCTTCTGAACGAGGTCTTTGGTAACGTGGGGGAAGTCTACCAGGCAACAGAGGGTTTTTTGGCTGCCACCTGTTCACATGGAACCTTGCATCTGAATGAAGAATGCCTGCACATAGAACCACTGTGGATTGATGAGCAGCGCTTCACACCGGTTATCACAGATTTCACCCGCCAGACTCAACCTATCGTCCGTTATCGGTTGGATGATGTATTGGTTGCCAGTAACAAAATTTGCCCCTGTGGTAATCCCGCCCGAGCGATAAGCCACATTGAAGGCCGTTGGGATGATCAACTCAAGTTGGTTAATTGTCAGGGGGATTCACAAATCGTATTCGCCGATCTTTGTAGCCGAGCTCTGGCGATTTCCCTACCTCTGACGGTGGATTATCGACTCATTCAACACGGTGCAACCACTCTGCATTTGCTAGCTGATTGTTCAATGACTGAGCTTGAACATTGTAAAGCTGCATTGCAGGCGATGCTGCAACAGCAAGGCATTGATACGCAAAAACTCAGTTGGAAGCTGGAAAGCACAACGCTAATCCCGCAGTTCGACAGCAAAAGGCGGCGTATCACCCGCAAGGACGTTGCATGAAAAACCAGTTTTATCGCGCCAATCAGTTGCTGCTGGGGTGGGGATTTGTCGGCGTGATTTATCATCTGACCGACCATCTACAGGGTACCGGACGGGTTATCACGCCGTCATGGATTGACGAGTTCATCCCTTTTTCGGCAAACGCTATCTGGCCGTATCTCTCCTTTTTCTTGATTATCCCTCTGGGCTATTTCCTGGCACCGCTTAATGCCGTGCGCTGGCTAGCCCGAGCGATGCAGATTGCCGCGCTGGGCGCAGGTACTGTGTATTTGCTGTGGCCGACCACGTTACAGGCACCCGTCGATACTGGGCATGGCCTAACCTCAAAATTGCTAAAAGGCTTGATTGCGGCAGATTCGACACAAAACTGTCTACCGTCGTTACATGTCACTCTGACCCTGCTTGCTGTGTGGGCGGTAGCTAAATCCCGACAGAGTTTCACGACTTGGGTCCTTATGCTCTGGGGCTTCGTCATAGCCTTTTCTATTTTGCAGCTAAAGCGCCATTTATTTATCGACCTGATAGGTGGCGTGGTTCTGGCATGGATCGCCGGTGCACTGGCACAGCGATTGACACACAAAAAGGAGTTGTCTGGTGAATGAATTAACCTTGCCCTTCATATTTATGTTGGTGTTTGTTGTCGCAGAAGCAGTGCTGCTAAACCTGAACGGTCAACATCAGATTGACTGGCACGACGTGATTTTCAACCTCAACTCAGGGCATATTATGCTTTGGCTGTTTCGTGGCCTGGAAGTGATCTGCTTTAGCGCGGTATTAAACTCCTTTAGCCTGGGATTATTTGCTGATACTGCGCCAGTCTGGGTCTGGTGTTTTACACTATTTGCATGGGATTTCGCTTTCTACTGGCTCCACCGGTTACATCATCAGTTGCGTTTACTTTGGGCGGTGCACGTCGTGCATCATCAGGGAGAGCATTACAATTTGTCGCTGGGAGTGCGGAATTCTTGGTACTCGTCGCTCACCTCGATCCCGTTTTTCATTACGCTGGCCTGGCTGGGTGTACCGCTGAGCGTATATCTGAGCATGTCAATTTTTCACTACACCATCCAATTCTTTAACCACAATGCGTTGACACCAAAACTCGGTTTTCTGGAAAAGATTTTTGTCACTCCCACCCACCACAGAGTGCATCACATAAATGAACGCACCTACGCGGACAGCAATTACGGTGGTACATTTATTTTCTGGGATAAGCTTTTTGGCACGTTTAAAACTTTGCCGCAGGAGCTTCATTGCTATGGTGTTAAAGGCAATCCACCGACAAACAATCCGTTTATCGAAAGTAATCGTCCTTTCTGGCGCTTTTTGAACCGCCAGTCGTCGCCACGCCAGTT
Source organism: Buttiauxella agrestis (assembly GCF_900446255.1). Taxonomy (NCBI): domain Bacteria; kingdom Pseudomonadati; phylum Pseudomonadota; class Gammaproteobacteria; order Enterobacterales; family Enterobacteriaceae; genus Buttiauxella; species Buttiauxella agrestis. The sequence goes on from NZ_UIGI01000001.1 coordinate 3,480,092, forward strand.
CAAGATTTCTTCATGGATGCTTTTTTGTGGAACTATCCCGCTGTTTGCGCTGGTGCTGGGCTATATCCATCTATACGGCTACGGCTACGACAATGTCTCTGTACCACAAATCGCACTGTTTGTGCTTCTGGCAATCGGCCCGGTCGCACTGGGTGCTATCTCCCAGGGGCAGTATTGGGGCGTTGTGATGTGGTTTGCTCTGACGCTTGCGTTACTGCTGCTGTTTGTCGTAGCACTAGGCTGGACGCAGATTTTCTGGGTTGGAACGATGTCGGTGCTAACGCTGCATGGTATTGGCATGTTATGCGGCTGGGGCCGACAGGCTGTAGCCAGGAGCGATATATGAAGCACAAGACAGCATTAAGGCCTCTGGCCTACCAACCCAATGATTTAGAATTACATAAAGCGCTGAAACAGGCGGTACATCAGTATCTCCGCCACAAAAACGATCATCGTTTCGCCGATGGACTTACCATTGCCAAAATGGGGTTTCTGGTGCTGATATGCTTGGGTTGCTACTGGATGAGCCTGCGACAATCTACAAGTATGGCTTTTTTTGGTTGGTACTTTGGCTTCATATTTAGCGGTATGCTACTGATCGTTAATGTAATGCATGATGCCTCTCATAATGCCTTTTTCCGCGCCAGTTGGGCAAACGTACTGATTAACCGCTTGGTTTCTATTCCTCTTGGGCTTGATCCAGAGAGTTGGCGAGTGCGTCATGCCATTTTTCATCATACTCATACCAATATTTCCGGTTACGACCCTGACATTGATGAGAATGGCGTATTGCGTCAAACACCTTTTCAACAATGGAAACCTTTCATGCGTCTCCAGCACTGGTACTGGCCTGTCGTTGCCGCGCTAACTTTTCCTTGGTATATCTGGCTGGTAGATTGGTTAGATCGCGCCGGACAAACCCGAGTAACCGAAAGACTGGCGCGCAAAGGGATCACAGGATGGACTATTTTTTTGGGCAGCAAGGGCAGCCATTTTATGCTGGCATTGGCTATTCCGACTCTGGTACTACCTAAAAGTATCAGCCTGCCCGTCATTGTGATGATCTACTTTTTTTGCCAGATGATTGCGTCGTTGCTGTTTGTGATCATTCTCGTCGGAACCCACTGGGCTAAAGCGAAATTTTTCGAAGCACCCGAGCAAGGCAATATGCCGCATAACCGGTATCAGCATATTTTCGCTACCACATTTGACTGGCACACACGACCTACCTGGGTAGGTTACTGGCTCGGTGGGGCTAATCTGCATCTGACTCATCATCTTTTCCCTCACTGGAATCACCGCCACTATCCTGAGTTAAGTCAGTTAATCGCTGATGTAGCAGCACAATTCGATCTGGATTACCAAAATCTGAGCGTGAGTGAGTTGCTGCATTTTCAGTACCGTTACCTCAAAGAGATGGGGGTTACCCCCCAGAATTCGCCAGGTGACAACGATCAATGACATCAGTAAGTCATTGGGTTGGCAGGGGTAGTACCAGGGTTACTCGCTGAGTAAGAAGGTTTTAAACTGCGGCGACATCCACGTGGTAAAACTATCGCCCTCTTTGGTGATCAAATAGACTGCCAGCCCCTCTTTTTCTGCGACCTGCTTCGCTTTTTCCGTACCGAGCACCATCAGGCCGGTGTCCCATCCATCAGCCTCCATGGCGGTCGGGGAAATCACTGTTGCCGAAACGAGTTTGTGCTGAATTGGCTGGCCGGTTTTGGGATCAATCACGTGCGACAGGCGCTTGCCGTCGAGTTCGTAATAATTGCGATAGCTTCCGGAGGTACTGATTCCATGGCCATTGAGATCAACCACCGCCTGTACCGCGTTTTCACGGTCGGTAGGTTTCTGGATAGCGACTCGCCAGGCTTTGCCATCAGCGTTAGTGCCACGAGTTACCACGGCACCACCGACGGAAACAAGGTAACGGCTAATACCGTTTTGTTCCATTAAACGCGCCAGATGATCGGCCGCGTAACCTTCGCCCATCGTCGAAAGATCCACATACAAGCCAGACAGATCTTTTTGCAGGAACTGTTTCCCGGCCTGGTTAATCACCGTCAGATGATGCAAACCGGTTAGCGCTCTGGCGGTGTCAATTTGTGCCTGATCCGGCGTTTTGACGGGTTGTTTATCCGGGCCAAATCCCCACAGATTTACCAGCGGCCCAACGGTGATGTCCATCGCGCCGTCTGTTTTCGCCCCGATTCGCAAGGCCATGGTTACAATATCGCTCATCGCTTCGGCAACCGGATAGGGTTGGGTTGATACCGACTGATTGAAAAGCGAGAGCGCTGAATCTTTTTTATAGGTCGACAATAAGCGGTCATCACCGTCTAACTGCGCCTGGATTTTTTCGCGCAGTTCCGTCTGACGGGCATTGTCCATGCCCGCAACACTGGCACGCCAGTAGGTGCCCATGGTTTTGCCTTCCAGCACCATGCCGGAATTGCCTTTGGCCGTTGGGTTATCACAGCCTGCTAAAGCGCCCAGAACTATGGCAAACAGGCCATAGCGTAGTAATCGTAAGTCCATTGTTTCTCTCTCCTGTTTGAGCGCAAAAGGGTACACCAACTGGCAAAAAAATTGGCTTAAAAGTAAAGGTTGTTGAGGCTTCAGACGTAAAAAAGGCGCCCGAAGGCGCCTTTTACAACTCATACTGCGTAAGCAGGAATTAGAACTGGTAAACCAGACCAACACCTACGATGTCATCGGTGTTAACTCCGGCATCACGAGTGAAGTTGTTGTCATCCATTAGGTTGATTTTGTAATCAACGTAGGTAGACATGTTTTTGTTGAAGTAGTAAGTCGCGCCAACATCAACATATTTAACCAGATCCTGGTCGCCGTAACCTTCGATGTCTTTGCCTTTAGACTGCAGGTAAGCAACGGAAGGACGCAGACCGAAGTCGAACTGGTACTGAGCTACAACTTCAAAGTTCTGTGCTTTGTTAGCAAAGCCAGAAACCAGGGAGTCACCGCCACCGAAGCGAGTCGCGTTGTAAGTCTGGGTGTACTGCGCTGCCAGATAGATGTTGTTAGCGTCATATTTCATGCCGCCGCTGTAAGTTTCAGCGCGATCGCCGTCACCCAGGTATGCAGCACTGTTCTGGTCGGTAGTACGCTTGGAGCTAGAGATTGCTGAACCGATGCTGAAGCCTTCGCCCAGATCATAAGTCAGGGAACCGCCAACGCCGTCACCGTTCTGTTTCAGAGCACCACGGCCGTTAGCTGTAGAACCTTCACCAGAAACGCTGCCGTTTTTACCCTGGTATTGCAGAGCAAAGTTCAGGCCGTCAACCAGACCGAAGAAGTCGGTATTACGGTAAGTTGCAACGCCGTTTGCACGAGATTGCATGAAGTTATCAGAACCATAAGTGTCGCCGCCAAATTCTGGCAGAACGTCGGTCCATGAAGTTACGTCGTATACAACGCCGTAGTTACGACCGTAGTCGAATGAACCGTAGTCAGCAAAACGCACACCTGCAAAGCCCAGACGAGTCCACGCCTGATCGCTGCTGCCTTCGGTGTTGTTTGCTTGAACGTTGTATTCCCACTGGCCGTAACCGGTCAGTTGGTCATTAATCTGAGTTTCGCCTTTGAAACCGATACGGATATAAGACTGGTCACCGTCTTGACCATCGTTGTCAGAAAAGTAATGTAAGCCATCTACTTTACCGTACAGATCTAATTTGTTGCCGTCTTTGTTATAAATTTCGGCCGCATGAGCGGTGCCTGCTACCAGCAATGCTGGAACCAGGAGGGACAGTGCTTTAACTTTCATGTTATTAACCCTCTGTTATATGCCTTTTTATATGCCACTGCTTACTGATTGTTTTTCCAATCAGTCGGCGAACCCATTGTCCAAAACAAATACAGATTAATCCAATCCGAATATGATACTAAAACCATAGAGATGTTTCATTTATCCATATAGGTGTTTCAAAATGTAAATATGATGGAACTTTTTTCAGCACGAAAAGACAATTATATAAGCACTAAAAGTTAAAACAAATAAAACCAAAAGAAAAATCAAATACTTACTGCAAAATAAAATCAGTAGCACTGAATGATAAAACATACTGCTGATTTATATATAAAATAACTCCCGCTATCATCATTAACTTTATTTATTACCGTCATTCATCTCTGAATGTCTGTTTACCCCTATTTTGGACCGGATGCTTGCATCCGGTTTTTTTTACGCTTCTTTACGTAACTTTAATCATTCTGTGCTACTCCCTTCAAAAATGTAATGACTATTAAGAAATCCACCCTCGATACGATTAATGCCGCTTCGCTTAGCAGGAACTTTCTCTAAGAAGAAAAGCAAAATAAAAAATCATTTCAAATATAATAATTGTACAGACGTGATTATTTTGTACAAAAACACCCCACCTCAATCGTACAAAATACGCGCCGTTTACCGTTCCCATTCTGGCTAATTTTCAGTAACCTGGAAATGTACCCATTTGGAATTATACTCGTTGGGTTTCAAAGAGAGTCGATGACGCCAGTGCCTGATAAAGGTATTCTTAGCGCTGGTTTTTTGGTGACAGTTCTACCGTCTGTCAGGCTTATCTGCGGGTAGAACAGAACAGTGGTTTTATTAAAGTGGCGAATGCTCGCCGGGTTGCGCGCTAACAATGAGTCAGTCAGACAGTATGATCCCTAATAAATTTTCGCTTATCCCCGGCAATATCACGCGCTTCTTTCTGCTATTGATCGTGATATTGCTCGTTGCCATGGGCGTCATGGTGCAAAGCGCCGTCAACACCTGGCTGAAAGATAAGAGCTATCAGATTGTAGATATCACGCACGCGCTGCATAAGCGCATCGATACCTACCGTTACGCCACCTGGCAAATCTATGACAACATTGCCGTGTCGACATCTCCGGCAAGTGAAGGTCTGCAAGAAACCCGTCTGCGCCAGGATGTTTATTATTTAGAGAAACCTCGCCGCAAAACCGAAGCCCTGATTTTTGGCTCTCACGACAGCTCAACCCTGGACATGACCCAACGTATTTCGACCTATCTCGATACGCTGTGGGGTGCCGAAAATAGCCCATGGTCGATGTATTATTTAAACGGCCAGGACAACAGCATGATCCTGGTTTCTACCCTGCCGCTTAAAGATCTCTCATCCGGCCTTAAGGAGAGTGGCGTAGGTTCCATTGTCGATTCACGTCGTGCCGAGATGTTGCAACAGGCCAACGCGCTTGATGAACGTGAGAGTTTCTCTTCATTACGCCATCTGGCCTGGCAAAACGGCCATTACTTCACCCTGCGCACGACCTTTAACCAGCCGGGGCATCTGGCAACCGTCGTCGCGTTTGATTTGCCGATTAACGATTTAATTCCGCCAACGATGTCACTGGATAGTTTCCGTCTGGAAAATAATGATGCCCAGCTTCCGGGCAAGAGTGCCGATAAAGAGGGACCGGATAGCATCACCATTAACTTTAACGGCGCGAAAATCGAAATTGCTTCGCCGCTTGCCACTACCGATTTGCGTCTGGTGTGGCAGGTTCCACTTGGCACGTTGTTGATGGACACCTTGCAGAATATTTTGCTGCCACTGCTGCTTAATATCGGCCTGCTGGCACTCGCGTTGTTTGGCTTTACGACTTTCCGCCAGCAGGCTGCGCGCCCTGTCGAAACCCAAAGCGGCAACGCCGAGTTACAAATCCTGCGAGCCTTAAATGAAGAGATTGTCACGCAACTGCCACTTGGCCTGCTGGTGCATGATCTGGACTCTAACCGTACGGTCATTAGTAATAAAATTGCCGACCATCTGCTGCCGCATCTGAATCTGCAAAACATTATTGCGATGGCCGATCAGCATCAGGGTGTGATTCAAGCCACGATCAATAACGAACTGTACGAAATCCGGCAGTTCCGTAGTCAGATTGCTCCACGCACGCAGATTTTTGTGATTCGCGATCAGGACCGCGAAATTCTGGTGAATAAAAAGCTCAAACAAGCGCAACGTTTATACGAGAAAAATCAGCAAGGACGCATCGCGTTCATGCGGCATATCGGAGAGGCGTTACAGCTTCCGGTGAAGAGTATTGCAGAGCATGCCAGCGCGTTAAACACTCCAGAGGCGCGTGTCGTCGCTAATGAAGCGCAAAGTATTGCGCGTCTGGTGGATGAAATTCAGTTGCTGAATATGCTCGAAACCGACGCATGGAAAACCAATGCCACAAAGTTTGCCATCCAACCTTTGATTGATGAAGTCGCCCTGGAAATGCTGCCAATTATCAAACGCAAAGGTTTGCAGCTGCTGATAAATAATCACCTGACAACGGATGAAGAACGTCATGGCGACCGCGAAGCCTTGCGCAAAGCCTTGCAATTACTGCTCAATTACTCGGTGACGACCACTCAGATTGGTAAAATCACTCTGGATATCACCGAAGAAGAATCCGGTCCTGACCGTTTACTGTTCCGTATTCTGGACACCGGCGAAGGCATTAGTCATGGCGAAGTCGATAATCTTCACTTCCCTTTCCTTAACGAAACCAGCGAGGATCGTTACGGGCAAGCCAACGGCTTAACGTTCTATTTGTGCAACCAGCTGTCACGCAAATTAGGCGGGCATCTGAATATTAAAACCCGTGAGGGGATTGGTACGCGCTATAACCTGCACATCAAAATGACGGCAGAGCCGCAGCACGAAGAACAGGAAGAGAAATTGCTTGATGATGTCGTGGCAATGATTGATATCACCTCGAATGAAGTGCGGAATATCGTCACTCGTCTGCTGGAGAATTGGGGAGCACAATGCATCACCCCGGATGAAAGACTGGCAAGTCAAGAGTTTGATATCTTCCTGACAGATAATCCGTCTAATCTTACATCTTCTGGTTTGCTTTTAAGCGATGATGAGAACGGAATGCGGAAAATTGGCCCAGGCCAATTCCGCGTTAACTTTAATATCAGCAATGCCATGCAGGATGCGGTGCTACAACTGATAGAGGAGCAACTGGCGCAAGAAGGTGCATCCGAATCCCCGTTAGGTGGTGACGAAAATGCGCAACTTCATGCCAGCGGCTATTACGCGCTGTTTGTTGACACAGTACCGGAAGATGTTAGGAGATTGTATACTGAATCTGCGGCGCACGATTTCGCAGCGTTAGCGCAGACAGCTCACCGCTTAAAGGGGGTGTTTGCAATGCTCAATCTGGTACCCGGCAAGCAGTTATGTGAAACGTTAGAGCATCACATTCGTGAAAGTGATGCTACCAACATACAAAAATATACCAGCGATATTGACGCTTACGTCAAGAGTTTGCTGTAGCAAGGTAGCCTATTACATGAACAGTATGAACGTAATTATTGCCGACGACCATCCGATTGTCCTGTTCGGCATTCGTAAATCTCTCGAGCAGATCGAGTGGGTGAATGTTGTCGGTGAATTTGAAGATTCCACAGCGCTTATCAATAATCTGCCAAAACTTGATGCTCATGTTTTGATAACCGATCTCTCAATGCCTGGCGACAAATACGGCGATGGCATTACGCTTATCAAATACATTAAGCGCCATTTCCCGAATATCTCCATCATCGTTCTGACGATGAATAACAACCCGGCGATTTTGAGTGCGGTATTAGAACTTGATATCGAAGGGATTGTATTGAAGCAAGGCGCGCCAACCGACTTACCAAAAGCTCTGGCCGCATTGCAGAAAGGCAAAAAATTCACCCCGGAAAGCGTTTCACGCCTGCTGGAAAAAATCAGCGCGGGCGGTTACGGCGACAAACGTTTGTCTCCAAAAGAGAGCGAAGTATTGCGCCTGTTCGCGGAAGGTTTCCTGGTGACTGAAATTGCCCGTAAGCTGAACCGCAGCATCAAAACCATCAGTAGCCAGAAGAAATCAGCCATGATGAAACTGGGTGTGGAAAATGACATTGCGTTGCTGAACTATCTTTCGTCAGTGAGCCTGTCCCCGGCTGACAAAGAATAATTTCTACCCGTCATACTTCAAGTTGCAGCTGTGTTGGCTGCTCTCACTCACCCCAGTCACTTACTTTAGTAAGCTCCTGGGGATGAGTTCTCTTGCCGCCTGGCTGTAACTCGAATTATTCGGGCATAAACCCTAATCCTGCTTTGCAGAACTACAACTCCCTACTGCTACGCACCCTTGCGGCATAGAGATCGACAGTCTTTTTAAGAATATCCAGCGTCACTGGCTTCGACAGGCAACTATCCATTCCCGACTCAATACAACGCTGCTTCTCTTCAGCCAGTGCATTCGCCGTGACCCCCACGACAGGCAGCGTCAAACCTAACTGTCGAATACGTTGCGTCAGACGATATCCATCCATATTCGGCATGTTGACGTCGCTCAGCACGATATCAATATGATTTTTACTCAGCACATTGAGTGCATCCACGCCGTCATTCGCCGTTTTGCATTGATACCCGAGAGATCCCAACTGATCGGCCAGCAAACGTCGGTTGATAGGATGATCGTCAACCACCAGGATCATCATGTCGTCATTTCGTTCATTGGTGCCAGTGAGCGCCGGGAGTTCCGCATCTGTACCCGGTAGCGTCACGGTAACGCTGTAAATACGGCCCAGCAGCAGCAATAAATCATGCGGGGCGGCAAGGCTGTGCAACCAACACCCCGGTGACATCTCAATTGGAATACCGATATGACGACGGCAGAAAATAATCGCGGCACGCCCTTGCCACTCGTTTTCCAGCTCATCGTCAGTAATCAAAATATCGTCGATGTCGGGTATTTCACCTTGATACTGCCGAACGTCGATATGGTTTTTGGCAAGCATTGATTCCAGATACTGGCTCAGTGATGCATTGCGCACCGCCAGCCAGCAGCGCTTGTTCAGCAACCCTTCCACCCCGGATTGCCCGGCATAATTGGCACTGTATAAAGGAATGCGAATCGTAAACTGGCTGCCCATGCCGACTTCGGTATCAACCGAAATATCGCCATCCATCATGCTGATTAACTTCTCGCAGATGGCCAGACCCAGCCCGGTGCCCTGGAAGTTATGCTGCACGCCGGTCCCCACCTGGAAGAACGGGTCAAACAGGCGCGTGACCTCTTTCGCAGGGATCCCCACGCCCGTGTCACGCACTCGCAACGAGAGATAATCCCCTTCCACGCTGACATGCAAAACGATACAGCCCACGTCGGTAAATTTAATCGCGTTGCTAAGCAAGTTGGAAATCACCTGCTGCAAACGCATCGGGTCGCCTTGCAGCGTTAGCGGCACATCAGGTTCGATGAAACAGTACAGCCCGAGCTGTTTACGCACCACCAGCGGTAAATAGTTGGCGGTGATGTGGCTCATAACTTCACGCGGAGAGAACTCACGCGGCTCGATTTTGAGCTGTTCAGATTCAATTTTTGAGAAGTCGAGAATATCGCTAATAATTTTCAGCAGCAGGTTGGAAGAGTTATTCATCGCCGTCACCAGGCGATCAACGCCTTTCGGCAACTCTTTGGTTTGCAATAAATCCAGGTTGCCGATAATGCCGTACAGCGGCGTACGCAGTTCATGGCTGACGGTGGCAAGGAACATGGATTTTGACTGGCTCGCCTGCTCAGACGCCTGCGCCATTTCCTGGAGTGACTCTTCCATTTTCACACGCGCACTCACATCCACCAGCACGCAAATCGCCACGTTTTCATTGCGATAGCGCGAATGGACAAAGCTTATCTGCAAGTTGGTATGGCTGCTGGTCAGCACATCGACGAAGTTAACCTGCTGCCCGCAAATGATTTGCGTCAGCCGCTGCCGGTCTTCGTGCGTCAGCATGTTGAGATAATTGTGCGCCAGTTCGTTGCTCAGAATATTTGTGCCGTCCTGAGTACGCAGAATACAAATCCCTACCGGGGCCGAAGCCACAATTTTACGGTTGAACTGTTCGTGTTCTTCCAGACGCTGGGCATCGTTTTCCGCCGGGATAAATATCCGTTTCTCGTACATCCGCGCCAGCGTAAACAGCACGACGCCCACGAGGATATTCAACAGCACCGAGTTGAGGATCAGCATCCGGATCCGCTCCAGCACCATATCCACCGGGACGGAGTACACCACGCTCATTGACGATGGCGGCAAGTTTTTCTTGAGAATGAATTGTTTGAAACCTGAGGTGTAACCAAACCACGAACGTTCCTGCACCCATTTACTTTCAGGATCGATGTGTGTTTCCGGCCCGGTCAGTGAAATCAACGGTCGGCTATTTTCATCCAGAATGGTCACGCCAATGGGCATAGAACCCGGTGACAGGAAATTTTCCATGCGGATGGTTTGTTCGACACCCAGCAGCGCCTGCAAGCGGTTCGCAAGATACACCGGCGTCAGCGTATAAAAGTAACCGACACCCGGACGCGACCCCTGCCCAATCCAGTAAATACTGTTGCTGCGCTCATCTTGCGGGGCATTACGATATTTCATGATGCGTTCGTGCAACGTTTTCAGCGCTTTTTCGCGCTCAAGCGGCATTTCACGCAGGCCGAAATCGGCCATGCACAGATTGTCGCCGCCAATCAAAAAGACGCGGTTGAGATCGTAAGCTGCAGAAAAATTATCGCGCCAGTAGCGCAAGAACCACGCCAGCGATTGCAACGAAGAACGCCAGGAGGCACTGACGGCGGAGCAGTCAGAGTCAGGGAATAACGGCATGAAATTCGGTGGATCAACTTTGTTGTCATCGTTTTCCACGACCGGCAACACGCCATTCGACGCAGTCAGGCGATTCTCGGCGATGTACTTGAGTTCTTTCACCACATCAGAAGTGCGCTGAATGTAACGCTGCGCCTGATCGAAGCTGATATTAAATTCCTGACGAATTTCTGACTCTTTTTCGTGTAATGCATTAACGATGTAGAACACCGAAAAGAGCGCAATCAGCAGCCAGAGCAATAAAGCCAGCGCCCGAAACATGTAGCGGGAGACTTTGAGTGTGGTACGAAAGGAGACAAGATATTTCAAATTGAGCCTGGTCGTGGAAATTGCAAAACTTTGGATGCCGTTAAGGTAGTCGCAAAAATGATAGCCCGCAACGGCAAACAGCGTGGATGACACTGACCACAAAGGATTACTGTCAGAACTTCTCGATAACTTTGAAATGCATCAGCACCAGGGTCATATCCGGTGAGAATAAGTCATATTCTTCAAAGAAGCGTTTATGCTCTTTACGCCAGTAAGCCAGCGATTTGTCGCCTTCGCCTTCAGCCAGAGCATGAGCTTCATTGACCTGCTCATAAGTGGTCATCTCAACGGTCGTCAGTTCAATCGCACAAACCGGCTCATTCTTGCCATCTACCACCACGAAGATATCACCAGGTTGAGCAATGCCCTCGCCGTCCAGGTTAGAACAGGTAGCCGTTTTCACGCCATCCAGCACCAGCCTGGCAAGTTCATCCGCCTGCTTTTCGGTATCACCGAATGCCCAACGTTCTATGTCTTCATACTTTTCAGGAATAGCCATTGCTTCACCTTATTAATTGAGCCATCAATTCATTAGAATAATACATGGTATTAAAATACAAAACGCCCGATGCAAAGAATGCATCAGGCGTTTTAAGTCATATCAAACGACAAATTTCGGATTATTCGTCCGCGTCGTCGGATACTTCATCATCAGCAGCTTCATCAGTGTCTGCTTCTGGTGCGATTTCGTCATCACCTTCCGCAACTGAGCCGTCGATAGCATCCAGCTCTTCTTCGTCTACCGGTTCTGCAACACGTTGCAGGCCCACTACGTGTTCATCGTCCGCGGTACGGATGAGGATAACGCCCTGGGTGTTACGGCCAACGACACTCACTTCAGAAACGCGAGTACGAACCAGAGTACCGGCATCGGTGATCATCATAATCTGGTCGGTATCTTCCACCTGCACCGCGCCCACAACGCTGCCGTTGCGCTCGGTCACTTTGATGGAGATAACGCCCTGAGTCGCACGCGACTTGGTCGGATATTCTTCAGCCGCAGTACGTTTACCGTAACCATTCTGCGTCACGGTCAGGATTGAACCTTCGCCGCGCGGAATAATCAGGGAAACGACTTTGTCTTCACCCGCCAGTTTAATACCGCGAACACCTGTTGCAGTACGGCCCATGGTACGAACGGCGTCTTCTTTGAAGCGTACCACTTTACCCGCAGCCGAGAACAACATGGCTTCGTTGCTGCCGTCGGTCAAATCAACACCAATCAGCTCGTCACCCTCGTTGAGGTTAACGGCAATGATGCCTGCTGAACGTGGACGGCTGAAGTCGGTCAACGCAGTTTTCTTCACGGTGCCGCTTGCGGTCGCCATGAATACGTTAATGCCTTCGGCATATTCACGAACCGGCAGAATCGCGGTGATACGTTCGTTTGCTTCCAGTGGCAACAGGTTAACAATTGGACGGCCACGCGCACCACGGCTCGCTTCCGGCAACTGATAAACCTTCATCCAGTACAGACGACCACGGCTGGAGAACAGCAGAATGGTATCGTGGGTATTGGCAACCAACAGGCGGTCGATGAAGTCTTCTTCTTTAATACGTGCTGCGGATTTACCTTTACCACCACGACGTTGTGCTTCGTAGTCGGTCAGCGGCTGATATTTCACATAGCCCTGATGGGACAGCGTCACAACCACATCTTCGCGGTTGATCAAATCTTCAATGTTGATATCAGAGGTATTCGCAGTGATCTCTGTACGACGCTTGTCGCCAAACTGATCGCGCATCGCAACCAGCTCTTCAGTGATCACTTCCATCAGACGTTCAGCGCTGCCCAGAATGTGCAGCAACTCAGCGATCTGCTCCAGCAACTCTTTGTATTCGTCGAGCAGTTTTTCGTGCTCAAGGCCAGTCAGTTTCTGCAAACGCAGATCCAGAATCGCCTGTGCTTGTTGCTCGGTCAGGAAATATTGACCATCACGAATACCGAATTCTGGTTCCAGCCATTCAGGGCGCGCAGCGTCATCACCTGCACGTTCCAGCATCGCGGAAACATTGCCCAGATCCCATGAACGGGCGATCAGGCCTGCTTTCGCTTCTGCCGCATTTGGAGAATGACGGATCAGTTCGATGATTGGGTCGATGTTCGCCAGAGCGATCGCCAGACCTTCAAGGATGTGCGCACGATCGCGCGCTTTACGCAGTTCGAAGATAGTACGACGCGTAACAACTTCACGACGGTGACGCACGAACGCAGAAAGAATGTCTTTCAGGTTCATGATCTTCGGTTGGCCCTGGTGCAACGCAACCATGTTGATACCGAAGGAAGTCTGAAGCTGAGTCTGAGAATAAAGATTATTCAGAACCACTTCGCCCACTGCATCGCGTTTGATTTCGATGACAATGCGCATGCCGTCTTTATCAGACTCGTCACGCAGAGCGCTAATGCCCTCAACGCGTTTGTCTTTCACCAGTTCAGCGATTTTCTCAATCAGGCGTGCTTTGTTAACCTGGTACGGAATTTCATGAACGATGATGGTTTCGCGACCGGTTTTAGCATCAGCTTCTACTTCTGCGCGAGCGCGGATGTAAATCTTGCCACGGCCAGTACGATACGCTTCTTCAATGCCACGACGGCCATTGATGATTGCAGCAGTTGGGAAGTCCGGGCCTGGGATGTGTTCCATCAGCCCTTCAACGGTAATGTCTTCGTCTTCAATAAACGCAAGGCAACCGTTGATCACTTCCGTAATGTTATGAGGCGGGATGTTAGTTGCCATACCGACTGCGATACCGGATGAACCGTTTACCAGCAGGTTAGGTATTTTGGTTGGCATAACATCAGGAATTCGCTCGGTGCCGTCGTAGTTATCGACGAAGTCTACCGTGTCTTTTTCGAGATCGGCCATCAGCTCGTGGGCGATTTTCGACATACGGATTTCCGTATAACGCATCGCCGCGGCGGAGTCACCATCTACAGAGCCGAAGTTACCCTGGCCATCTACCAGCATGTAACGCAATGAGAATGGCTGCGCCATACGCACGATAGTGTCATAGACAGCGGTATCACCATGAGGGTGATACTTACCGATTACGTCACCAACAACACGGGCGGATTTTTTGTACGCTTTATTCCAGTCATTGCCCAATACGTTCATGGCGTAAAGTACGCGACGGTGTACCGGCTTGAGTCCATCGCGGACATCTGGCAGTGCGCGGCCGACAATAACCGACATCGCGTAATCCAGATATGAGCTCTTAAGCTCTTCCTCAATGTTGACCGGTGTAATTTCTCTGGCAAGGTCGCTCATGTATCCGCTATCCCTCTACTGTGTCCCGGATTCAAAGGTCGCAAATTATAACACAATCGCCCTACTGTGGGGAAACCAGAAGAACTACACATCTACCCTAAATAATTCGTATACTTCCGCCACGAAACAAGCAAGGAGTAAGCAGCCCCATGAATGCCGAAAACCAACCGGTAATCCAGAACGTCGACCATGATGAAATCGCTAAATTCGAAGCCGTTGCCTCACGCTGGTGGGATTTAGAAGGCGAATTTAAACCGCTTCACCGTATTAATCCGCTGCGTTTGGGCTATATCAGCCAGCGTGCGGGTGGGTTATTCGGTAAAACGGTGCTTGATGTTGGCTGCGGCGGCGGAATTCTGGCAGAAAGCATGGCGCGCGAAGGGGCGAATGTGACTGGCCTGGATATGGGATTCGAACCGTTACAAGTGGCTAAACTTCATGCCCTGGAAAGCGGTATTCAGGTGGATTACGTTCAGGAAACCGTTGAACAGCACGCCGAAAAATTTGCTGGAAAGTACGACGTTGTGACCTGCATGGAAATGCTGGAACATGTGCCCGATCCGAAATCGGTCGTTGCGGCCTGTGCAAAACTGGTCAAACCAGGTGGCCACGTCTTTTTCTCCACCCTCAACCGTAATGGCAAATCCTGGCTGATGGCGGTCGTTGGCGCGGAATACATTCTGCGCATGGTGCCAAAAGGCACGCATGATATTAAAAAGTTTATCAAACCTGCGGAATTGCTGTCCTGGGTGGATGAGACTCCACTGCGCGAGCGTCACATGACCGGGTTACATTTCAACCCGCTGACCAACACCTTCAAACTTGCGCCAGGCGTTGATGTTAACTACATGCTGCATACCGAAGCATAAACCTGCTTTCTCATAGGTGAATCTTATGGTTTTTGCGCAACATCAAGTTGCGCAATTATCCATTAAGTTTAAGAAATCAGCACTCGATCAAAAATATCATTTTTTTTGCATCCCATTGACAATTGTCACAGGCCTTATGTGACGTGGACTTAGCGAAATTCTGCTTGTCACAACCTTAAATTCATCTCGAAATCAATACTTGTTCTCAGCCGATTAGTTACTAGAATACTCACCATATAGTGATCAAGTAATCCATAACCCCCTACATATAGTATTTATCCACAAGGTTAGCCACAAGTCGCTAACTGTGGATAACCGGGGTATTTTTCATTTCACGGACAGGTACACACTCACATGAATCAGAGTCTGCTGGTTACAAAACGTGACGGTCGCACTGAGCGCATCGATCTGGATAAAATCCACCGAGTTCTGGATTGGGCCGCCGAAGGCTTAAACAACGTATCCGTATCGCAAGTTGAACTGCGCTCGCACATTCAGTTTTATGACGGCATCAAAACTTCTGATATTCATGAAACGATCATCAAAGCTGCGGCAGATTTAATCTCTCGTGAAGCGCCTGATTACCAGTACCTGGCTGCACGCCTGGCGGTTTTCCATCTGCGTAAAAAAGCTTACGGTGAGTTTGAGCCGCCAAAACTGTACAGCCATGTTGTGAAAATGGTTGAGATGGGCAAATACGATAGACATCTGCTGGAAGACTACACGGAAGAAGAGTTCAAGCAGATGGACGATTACCTCGACCACGATCGCGACATGAGCTTCTCATACGCCGCGGTGAAACAGCTTGAAGGTAAATACCTGGTTCAAAACCGTGTCACCGGCGAAATCTACGAAAGCGCACAGTTTCTCTACATTCTGGTTGCCGCGTGCCTGTTCTCTGGTTATCCGCGTGAAACGCGTCTGAGCTATGTGAAACGTTTTTACGATGCGGTTTCCCTGTTCAAAATCTCTCTGCCAACGCCGATTATGTCTGGCGTGCGCACCCCAACTCGCCAGTTCAGCTCTTGTGTCCTGATCGAGTGCGGTGACAGCCTGGATTCCATCAACGCCACTTCCAGCGCGATTGTGAAATACGTTTCCCAACGTGCAGGCATCGGTATCAACGCCGGTCGCATTCGTGCGCTGGGTAGCCCGATTCGCGGCGGTGAAGCATTCCACACTGGCTGTATCCCGTTCTACAAACACTTCCAGACTGCGGTGAAATCCTGCTCTCAGGGCGGCGTGCGTGGCGGTGCTGCGACACTGTTCTACCCAATGTGGCATCTGGAAGTTGAAAGCCTGCTGGTACTGAAAAACAACCGTGGTGTTGAAGGCAACCGCGTACGCCACATGGATTACGGCGTGCAAATCAACAAACTGATGTACACCCGTTTGTTGAAAGGCGAAGACATCACCCTGTTCAGCCCGTCTGACGTCCCAGGTCTGTACGACGCATTCTTTGCCGACCAGGAAAAATTCGAGCAGCTGTACACCAAATACGAGAAAGACAACAGCATCCGCAAACAGCGCGTGAAAGCCGTTGAGCTGTTCTCGCTGATGATGCAAGAACGTGCGTCAACGGGCCGTATCTATATTCAGAACGTTGACCACTGCAACACCCACAGCCCGTTTGATCCGGCTATCGCGCCAGTTCGCCAGTCTAACCTGTGCCTGGAAATCGCGCTGCCGACCAAACCAATGAATGACATCAACGACGAAGACGGTGAAATTGCACTGTGTACGCTGTCGGCATTCAACCTTGGTGCAATCGAAAGCCTCGATGAACTCGAAGAGCTGGCGATTCTGGCAGTACGCGCTCTGGATGCGCTGCTTGATTACCAGGATTACCCAATTGTTGCCGCGAAACGTGGTGCCATGGGCCGCCGTACTCTGGGCGTAGGCGTGATTAACTTCGCCTACTACCTGGCGAAAAATGGCGTTCGTTACTCCGACGGTAGCGCCAACAACCTGACGCACAAAACCTTCGAAGCCATTCAGTATTACCTGCTGAAAGCGTCGAACGAGCTGGCGAAAGAGCAAGGCCCTTGCCTGTGGTTCAACGAAACCACCTATGCACAAGGCATTCTGCCAATCGACACATATAAGAAAGACCTGGATGTGATCAGCAACGAGCCGCTGCATCTGGATTGGGAAGCACTGCGTGAGTCAATCAAAACCCACGGCCTGCGTAACTCAACGCTTTCTGCATTGATGCCGTCAGAAACCTCATCGCAAATTTCCAACGCGACTAACGGTATCGAGCCACCACGCGGCCATATCAGCATTAAAGCGTCGAAGGACGGTATTCTGCGTCAGGTCGTTCCGGATTATGAAAAACTGAAAGATAATTATGAGCTGCTGTGGGACCTGCCAAACAACGACGGCTACCTGCAATTAGTGGGTTTGATGCAGAAATTTATCGACCAGTCGATCTCTGCTAACACCAACTATGACCCATCGCGCTTCCCATCAGGCAAAGTGCCGATGCAGCAATTGCTTAAAGATTTGCTCACCGCCTATAAATTCGGTGTCAAAACGCTTTACTATCAGAACACCCGAGACGGCGCAGAAGATGCGCAAGACGACCTGGCACCTTCTATCCAGGACGATGGCTGCGAAAGCGGCGCATGTAAAATCTAACTTAAAATCCCCTCACCTAGTTGAGGGGATTTTTTCGACGCATTACAGGATTTGATTTCATGGCATACACCACTTTCTCACAGACGAAAAACGATCAACTCGCTGAGCCAATGTTCTTTGGCCAGCCAGTGAACGTGGCACGCTACGATCAGCAAAAATATGACATCTTCGAAAAGCTGATCGAAAAGCAACTTTCCTTCTTCTGGCGTCCGGAAGAAGTTGACGTTTCACGCGATCGTATCGACTACCAGGCGCTACCGGATCATGAAAAACACATCTTCATCAGCAACCTGAAGTACCAGACGCTGCTGGACTCCATTCAGGGTCGTAGTCCGAACGTGGCGCTGTTGCCGCTGATTTCCATCCCTGAACTGGAAACCTGGGTTGAAACGTGGGCGTTCTCCGAAACGATCCACTCGCGTTCTTATACGCACATCATCCGCAACATCGTTAACGATCCGGCGATTGTGTTTGACGATATCGTGACCAACCAGGAAATCTTAAAGCGTGCGAAAGATATCTCCGGTTACTACGACACCTTGATTGAAATGACCAGCTACTGGCATCTGCTGGGTGAAGGCACGCACAACGTCAACGGAAAAACCGTGACCGTGAATCTGCGCGCCCTGAAACGCCAACTTTATCTGTGCCTGATGAGCGTGAACGCGCTGGAAGCGATTCGCTTCTATGTCAGCTTCGCCTGCTCCTTCGCTTTCGCCGAGCGCGAACTGATGGAAGGCAACGCGAAAATCATCAAACTGATCGCCCGTGACGAAGCGCTGCATTTGACCGGGACTCAGCATATGCTGAACCTGATGCGTTCCGGCGAAGACGACCCGGAAATGGCAGAAATCGCCGTGGAATGCCGCCAGGAATGTTACGACCTGTTCGTGTTAGCTGCTGAACAAGAAAAAGAGTGGGCAAGCTATCTGTTCCGCGACGGTTCAATGATCGGCCTGAACAAAGACATTCTGTGCCAGTATGTTGATTACATTACCAACATCCGTATGCAGGCTGTCGGTCTGGATCTGCCATTTAAAACACGTTCAAACCCAATCCCATGGATCAACGCGTGGCTGGTGTCGGATAACGTGCAGGTTGCACCGCAGGAAGTGGAAGTCAGCTCTTATCTTGTTGGCCAGATTGACTCTAATGTCGATGCTGACGACCTGAGCAATTTCCAGCTTTAAGCCATGAGCCGCATTACATTACGCAAATCCGGCGCACAACTGTTATGCGGGGAAGAACACCCTTCCCTGCTGGCGACGCTTGAATCACATCAGGTCACCGTCGAGTATCAGTGTCGGGAAGGTTATTGCGGCTCCTGCCGGACTCGCTTAATTGCGGGTCAGGTTAAGTGGCTTACCGAACCGCTGGCGTTTATCCAGCCCGGTGAAATACTTCCCTGTTGCTGCCAGGCGCACGGCGATATTGAAATAGAGATGTAAAGGGTGGATGACGCTTGCGCGTATCCACCCTACAACGGCTTTTCGTAGGTCGGATTAGCGTAGCGACATCCGACATTCATTTGACCTGGCTACTGGCTATTTTCTCTGGCTTTCATTTCCTGATGATGTTTGTTCTCACCCACCATCACCACCAGCAGCAGAATCACGGCCATAATACTGCCGCCGATCATCACCATAAAGCCGCCATCCCAGCCGAAGAAATCAACGGTATAACCCACAATGGCGCTCGCGGCGACCGACCCACCGAGATAACCAAACAAGCCAGTGAAGCCCGCTGCCGTTCCCGCGGCTTTTTTCGGTGCCAGTTCCAGCGCATGTAGACCAATCAGCATCACCGGGCCGTAGATCAGGAAGCCAATCACAATCATACACGCCATATCCACACCCGGATTACCCGGCGGGTTCAGCCAGTAAACAATGGTCGCAATCGTCACCAGAATCATAAAGAACACACCGGTTGCGCCACGGTTGCCGCGGAACACTTTATCCGACATCCAGCCACACAGCAGCGTCCCTGGGATCCCTGCGTATTCATAAAGGAAATAAGCCCAGGAGGATTTATCCAGCGCAAAGTGCTTCACTTCTTTCAGATACGTTGGCGACCAGTCGAGAATGCCGTAACGCAGCAAGTAGACGAAAACGTTAGCAATGGCGATGTACCACAGCAGGCGGTTAGGGAACACGTACTGCATAAAAATCTGTTTAGCCGTCAGCTCCTCTTCCGTTTTGTCGTTATAGTCGTCCGGGTAATCGTTTTTGTACTCTTCGATGGGTGGCAAGCCGCAGGATTGCGGGGTGTCGCGCATTAATGCAAAGGCAATCAGCGCCACCAGAATCGCCGCAAAGGCTGGCATATAAAGTGCCGCGTGCCAGTCGTTAAACCATGCCATCCCGAGTAAGAACAGCAGCGGCGGCAAACCACCGCCCACGTTATGTGCGCAGTTCCATACAGATACAATTCCGCCACGCTCTTTCTTGGACCACCAATGCACCATGGTGCGCCCACACGGCGGCCAGCCCATTCCCTGGAACCAACCACACAGGAACAGCAGCACGAACATCACCGCGATGCTGGATGTCGCCCATGGCACAAACCCCATAAATAGCATCACGGCTGCCGCCAGAATCAAACCGGCGGGTAAGAAAACGCGTGGATTCGAGCGGTCAGAGACTGACCCCATGATGAATTTTGAAAAGCCGTAGGCGATAGAAATACCGGAAAGCGCGAATCCTAAATCCCCCCGCGAGAAACCTTGCTCAATCAAGTACGGCATCGCCAGCGTGAAGTTTTTACGCACCAGGTAATAGGCCGCGTAACCGAAGAAAATCCCCATAAAAATTTGCCAGCGCAGGCGTTTATAAGTTGGGTCAATGTGCTCGTTCTTTAGCCGGGGCTGGTGCGCGCTGGGTTTGAAAATGCTTAGCATAAATGCCTCCGTGGCAGGGTTTATAAGCCATGTTCATTTGCGAGCGCATGTTAAGGATTATCGGGGTGAGTTAGTGTGAAACACCCCACAACATATTACATTTTTATTACAAACTATCGAAAAGGTGCATAACATCACACTTTACTTTCGATTTATGCTCGAATTTGCTCGATATCAAACATTTTAAAATTGATTTGTGGCTCAATTGTGTTCAAGAGAATTCTTCAGGAGCAGAGCATGGCGACGGGACGCAAAGAGAGGGATGTCATTATTATCGGCGGTGGCGCAACCGGTGCGGGAATTGCTCGCGACTGCGCCCGTCGCGGGTTGCAAACGCTGCTGCTCGAAAGACACGATATCGCCACCGGGGCGACGGGGCGAAACCACGGCTTACTCCACAGCGGCGCGCGGTACGCCATGACGGACAGCGAATCGGCCAGAGAATGCATTGAAGAAAACCGCATCCTCAAACGTATCGCTCGCCATTGCATCGAACGCACCGACGGCTTGTTTATCACCCTTCCCGAAGACGATTTATCTCTCCAGACTATTTTTATCGCCTCCTGCCAGGACGCAGGAATAGACGCTCAACGCATCGAACCCAAAGAAGCATTACACCTGGAACCCGCCGCAAACCCTGAATTGATTGGCGCGGTGCGCGTGCCTGATGGCACCGTCGACCCCTTCCGCCTGACCGCCGCCAATATGCTGGATGCCAGAGAACACGGCGCTGAAATTCTCACCGGCCAGGAAGTTACCGGTCTGATTCGCAACAGCGATCGGGTTTGTGGGGTGCGCGTCTATAACCACCAAACCCAACAACAGCACGATTTATACGCAAGCGTAGTGGTGAATGCGGCCGGGATTTGGGGCCAGCACATCGCGGAATATGCTGATTTGCGCGTGCGGATGCTGCCCGCAAAAGGCTCGCTGCTCATTCTTGGCCATCGCATCAATAACATGGTGATCAACCGCTGCCGCAAACCTGCTGACGCCGATATTCTGGTGCCCGGCGATACGATTTCACTGATTGGCACCACTTCCACGCCCATTGAATATGACCAAATCGACAATATGCGCGTCACGCCGCAAGAGGTCGATATCCTGATTCGTGAAGGCTCGAAACTTGCGCCAAAACTCGCGGAGACTCGTATTCTGCGCGCTTACGCAGGGGTACGCCCGCTGGTGGCAAGCGACAACGATCCGACCGGACGCAACGCCAGCCGAGGAATCGTGCTGCTTGATCACGCAAAGCGCGACGGGATGGAAGGGTTTATCACCATCACCGGCGGCAAACTGATGACATATCGCCTGATGGCCGAATGGGCGACGAACGCGGTTTGTGAAAAGCTCGGTAATACCCAGGCTTGCACCACCGCAACGGAGCCGCTTCCAGGCTCAGGAAGCTCTCCGGAAGAAACCCTGAGCAAAGTCATTTCTTTACCCCTCACCATCCGGCGCTCGGCGGTCTGGCGTCATGGCGACCGCGCCGGGCAGCTATTGGCCGGGGATCGTCTAAGCAACAGCCTGGTTTGCGAGTGTGAAGCCGTCACCGCAGGCGAAGTCCGTTACGCGGTTAACAATTTGGCCGTCAGTAATCTTGGCGATTT
Organism: Buttiauxella agrestis; assembly: GCF_900446255.1. Classification (NCBI taxonomy): domain Bacteria; kingdom Pseudomonadati; phylum Pseudomonadota; class Gammaproteobacteria; order Enterobacterales; family Enterobacteriaceae; genus Buttiauxella; species Buttiauxella agrestis. Next base: position 3,502,357 of record NZ_UIGI01000001.1, read on the forward strand.
ACGCCGCCGCACCCGCGTGGGAATGGGGACTTGCCAGGGGGAACTTTGCGCCTGTCGCGCCGCCGGTTTATTACAACGTTTTGGCACCTCAACACCTGCGCAATCGCTCGAGCAGCTTTCCATTTTTCTCAATGAACGCTGGAAAGGTATTCGCCCGATCGCCTGGGATGATGCGCTGAGGGAAAGCGAGTTCACCGCCTGGGTTTACCAGGGATTGTGCGGACTAAAAAAAGGATCACCACAATGAAATTCGACAGTCTGATTATTGGCGGTGGTTTAGCCGGACTGGTATGCGGGGTTCGTCTGGCGGAGGCGGGTCTTCATTGCGCCATCGTCAGTCGTGGGCAAAGCGCCCTGCATTTTTCGTCAGGTTCGTTGGATTTGCTGGCGCAATTGCCCGACGGCAGCCCGGTAAACTCTCCTTTAAACGCACTCGAAGCCCTGAAACAACAAGCCCCTGAACACCCTTATAGCCTGATGGGTGCAGACAACGTCTGCCGTTATGCGGCCGAAAGCGAGGCGCTGCTGGCCCGGTGCAATATCACGCTCACAGGAAGTTATCAGCAAAACCATCAGCGCATCACACCGCTGGGAACACAACGGGCAACGTGGTTAAGCCCGGAAGAAATTCCCTTGGCTCCCCTCGCGTGGCAGCGCATTACAGTGGTCGGGATTGCCGGTTTTCTTGATTTCCAGCCTGAACTGGTCGCCGGTTCGCTTGCGGATAATAATATTGAGGTTCAAGTAGCCGAGCTGACGCTTCCAGCCTTAGACACGCTGCGTAACAACCCCAGCGAATTTCGCGCCGCCAACATCGCCCGCGTATTGGATATGTCGGAGCAGCAGCGCCTGTTTATTGAGGAGCTTAAAATGCTGGCGAACAACACCGACGCCCTCTTCCTTCCGGCCTGTCTGGGAAGCGAAAACTCACTCGCCTGGCAGAATATCAGCCGCCAGTTATCCTGCCCGCTGCGCCTGCTGCCCACCCTTCCGCCGTCAGTGCTCGGCATGCGCATGTCCCAACAATTGCGCCGCCGTTTCCAGCAGTTGGGCGGGATTATCATGCCGGGTGATGCCGTCGTGAACACGGAAGTGGAAAACCATAACGTCACCGCACTTTTCACCCGCAATCACGGCGAAGTCCCCCTGCGAGCCAGGCATGTTGTGCTCGCCAGCGGCAGCTTTTTCAGTAATGGCCTGCAAGCGAAATTTGACGGTATCCGCGAAGCTATTTTTGGTCTTGATGTTCGTGCCCCGGCGCAGCGTGAAGGCTGGAGCAAAGAGGATTTTTTCAGCCCGCAACCTTATTTGCAGGCGGGCGTTATCGTTGATGAACACTTTCACCCTTCTCGTGACGGGCAGCGCATCGAAAATCTGTTTGCTATCGGCTCGGTGCTCGCGGGCTTCGACCCCATCGAACAAGGATGCGGCGCAGGTGTTTCAATGATGGGCGCACTGCATGTCGCCCGGCAAATTCTTGAGATTCAGGGGAGAAACCAATGAATCTGCTTGATGAAAAGAGTTTCGAAAATTGTATTAAATGCACCGTTTGCACCACCGTTTGCCCGGTGAGCCGGGTCAATCCTGATTATCCTGGTCCAAAGCAATCCGGGCCAGATGGCGAACGCCTGCGGCTGAAAGATGCAGCGCTTTACGATGATGCGTTGAAATATTGCACCAACTGCAAACGTTGCGAAGTGGCCTGTCCGTCTGATGTGAAAATTGGCGATATTATCCAACGCGCTAAAGCTCGCTACGGTAAATCCAGATTCAATCTAAGAGATGCCATTCTCAGCCATACCGATTTAATGGGCACGCTCTCGACGCCGTTTTCACCGCTGGTCAACACCGCGACGTCGCTCAAACCAGTGCGCAATTTGCTCGATAAAACGCTCGGCATTGACGGTCATCGCGAATTGCCCAAATACTCTTCCGGCACGTTTCGCAGCTGGTATCGCAAACAAGCCGCCGCTCAAAAAGCTTTTGCGGAACAGGTCGCGTTTTTCCACGGCTGTTACGTTAATTACAATCACTCCGATCTCGGCAAAGATTTAGTCCGCGTGATGAACGCCATGGGGTTTGGCGTGCAATTGCTGGAGCGGGAAAAATGCTGTGGCGTGCCATTAATTGCTAACGGTTTTATCGACAAAGCCAAAAAACAGGCCGCGATAAACGCAGCCTCTCTGGAGAAAGCGGTGATTGAGCAAGGGCTTCCGGTGATTGCCACATCGTCTACCTGCACGTTTACTTTACGCGACGAATACCCGCAGGTACTGGACATCGACACTCGCCCGATGCGCGACCATATAGAACTGGCGACACGTTTTATCTGGAAGCAGCTGGAAAGCGGGAAAGAGCTAAAGCTTAAAGCATTGCCGTTACGAATTGCTTATCACACGCCATGCCATATGGAGAAAATGGGTTGGTCGTTATATACGCTCGATTTATTACGCCGTCTGCCGGGTGTGGAACTGATAATACTGGAGTCTCAATGCTGCGGGATTGCCGGAACCTATGGATTTAAAAAGGAAAACTATAATACGTCGCAAAGCATCGGAGCGCCGTTATTCCAGCAAATAGAAGAAAGTGGGGTCGATTTAGTCGTGACGGATTGCGAAACCTGTAAATGGCAGATTGAGATGTCTACCCGTAAAAAATGCGAGCACCCGATTACGCTTCTGGCGCGGGCGCTCGCTTAGCTTTTAGATTTCTAGTGAGTCGACAACGTTAACCCAGCCATGCTCGGCGGCAACATCCTGCCCATTGAGCCAGCGGCGCAGCATGTTTAACGCCATCATCGCGCAGACTTCCTGGCGGATGCGCAGGGCGTGGCGGGTCACGCTGAACTTCACTTGCAGACCGTAAGTGCCTTTTGGCGTATGCAGGGCGAAATTCAGATGCTCATCATCGAGGCACCCGACCACCAGCGCCACCGCACTCCCCGCTTGCAGCGCGAAGGCCTTTGCACGCTCAGTGATTTGCATCAGGGTTTCAGGGCGCGCGGAAAGCACTTCACTGTTACCCAGCGGCGCTTGTGCGCTGGAGAGTTGCAAACACAGCAGCCCGGCGGTGAATTGCTCGCTGACCGCAACGTTGAGCGATGCTTCGCGCAGACGTTGCGCCAACTGCGCAGGTAAACCCTCAGTCCCTTCAAAAATGGTGCTTTCACCCGCCACGCGCTGAACTTCAGGCCAGACGGCTTCCATTGCTGCGCGCTGCGTGGCAGGGCCGGTCAGTTTTAGCTCGATAATTGGCATGGATGAGCGATAGCCCATCACAGCCCCTTCCGGCAACGGGATCGGTTCAAGGCTTTGCGCCAGTTCGCTTTCAGAGCGCCCAAACGTCGTCAGACGCAGGCAAACTGGAGGTTCAGGCAGAACAAAGCGTTCGCGCAAGCGCGGCATGATTTGTTGCTCGACCATCACTTTAAATTCAGAAGGCACACCAGGAGTGAAAAACATCAGGCAGCGGTTGAGTTGCAGCGCAAAGCCACACGCGGTGCCGACCGGGTTATCCACCATTTCGCTGGTTGCAGGAATCAGCGCTTGTTTGCGATTGCTCGGTGCCATTTCACGCCCACGCTCGGCAAAGAAACGCTCCATTTGCGCAAGCCATTCCTGATGCATCACCAGTTCCACACCTGCGGCAGTGGCGGCGGCAAGCGCACTGAGATCGTCGCTGGTTGGCCCAAGCCCACCGTTCACAATCAGAATATCGGCCTGCTCGCTGCGCTCTTTAAGCACTGCAATGAGATCGTCAAGACTGTCACCCACCGTGTTACGGCGCGACATCGGTAAACCCTGGTTAAAAAAGTAATCAGCAAGCCAGGCTGCGTTGGTATCAATAATTTGACCATGCAGCACTTCGTCGCCGGTAGACAGCATTTCCACTTTTATCATTGTTAAACTCCGCGGGAAGGGAACGAATTACTATAACTCAAGCGGATGAAGATCGGCGGGAAATGAGTAAGCCGCAGCAGAGCTGCTGCGGCCTGGATAAATCAAAAACCGGCGGAAACGCCGACGTACGGGCCGTCTGCGATGGCGTTATCACGGTTGCCATCTTTGCCATCAACGCCAATATAGCGATAACCGGCTTCTACGGTAATTGGACGTATAATGGTCCAGCGTGCGCCAGCGCTAGCTTCTTGATAATCTTTTACGCCGCTTGAGAGAGAGTCTGGAGAGTAGTAGTAATCACCGAACACGGAGAAGCTGTCGAAGATTTTCCAGCTCAAACCGCCGCCGACGGCAACGGCGTAACCTTCATCGCCATCTTTTGGATTCAGATATACCGCACGACCACCCACGGTACCCATAAATGGGCCCAATGGAACATTCAGACCCAGACCTAAACCTGCGGTATCACCGTCGTCATCGTTATGGGCGTAGTTGCCGTTCATCGTCAGGCCTGCTGAATCCTGACCAAAGCCAACTGCCACGTTGGTGTATTTTTCACCCGCCTGGCCACTGATGCTAATCGCGCTTGCTGATGCTGAAACGAGAGCCAGACCGGCAACAGTTGCTATTAATAATTTGTTCATGCTTTCAATCCTAAGCAGTAAAAAGGGATGTCCCTGAAAAGAGGCCGATTTTACAGCCAGTATTGATGTAATCAATGTGTTAGAAATGCTTTTTGTCTTTCGTTTGTAAGAAAATGAAAATGAAAGGCCAGGGCGAGAGTCACTGGATTTGCCCCCGCCTGTTGTTAAACCGCAGCCAGTTTAACTCTCACCAGCAATCCACCCGATTCTGCACGCAATAACTCAGGTCTCGTCCGGTGATAACGCGCAATATCATTCACCAGTGCCAGTCCAATTCCCGCCCCATTTTGTGCAGCACTATTATCTAAACGATGGAACGGCATTAGCGCATGGCGAACCAGCCCGCTCTCAATGCCTGGGCCGCTATCCTCAATTTCCAGCCAGGCACATTGCGTTTCATCACGAGTCACCCGAATCGTGACCACGCCATTTTCCGGCGTATATTTCAGCGCGTTATCCAGCAGGTTAATGCATAGCTCAGCCAGCAAAACAGGCTCGCCCGTTATCCATACCTCGTCTAACCCTTCATAACCCAGATCGATATTTTTACTTCTCGCCTGCGCCATGCTCGAGAAACAGCACGCCTGGGCGATTTTCACCAAATCTACCGGCTCCATGGCCTGCCCCTCTGTCTGGTCGAGGCGGCTTAAACGTGAAAGCTGTAATAAGCGTTCGGTTAAATGAATGGTGCTATCGAGGGTGGTTTGCATCGCGACCAGGCTTTCACGCCACTGCATCGGATCAGGGCTACTGAGCGCCACGGCAGCCTGGGTTTTTAACACGGTTAATGGCGTTCGCAACTGGTGAGAAGCATCGGCGCTGAACCGCGATTGCCGGGCCAGCACGCCGCGCAGGCTTTCGATGTAGCGGTTAAATGAAACAATCAATAAGCGGGTTTCAGACCAGGGCAATAAATCGGGCAATGGTGTTAAATCGCCTGGGTCACGGCGCACCATCTGCACGGAAAGCTGGCGCATCGGTTTGAGCACGCGTCGTAATAATAGCCAGGCAAGCGTTAACGTCAGTAACACCAGGCCGCCCTGAGTGAGCGTGGCCGAAGCCAATAAACGCACCGCCAGGTAGTGCCGCGATTGAACGGTTTCGGCGACGATAATTTGCGCCATGCCGTTTACTCCCCCCTCGTTAACCGGCTGGAGCAGACGCGCAACGCGCAGCGTTTGCCCGCGATACGTCGCGTCATAAAACCACGCCAGCGCAGGGTAAAGCTCAGTGCCCGGCGTGTTTTCAGGCATGTCGGGTAAATCGTCATAACCCGAAATCACTTTGCCCTGCGTGTCGGTGACTTTGTAATAGAGCCGGTCATTCATATTGCGCTCGAAGCTGTCGAGCACCACCCAGGGCACCTCCACGTCAAGCTTTCCATCATGCACAACCAACTTCTCTGCAACGGTGCGGGTCGAGGCCAGCAAAGTGCGGTCGTAGGCTTGTGTCGCGGCATTCATCGCGCTCAGATAACTGCTGACCGCAGAAAAACCCCACAAAATAAACAGCGGTAAACCGAGAAAAAGCAGCAATTGTCCGAATAACGATTGCGGCTTAATGGTTTGCATCGCTGCACTCCAGCACGTAGCCAAGCCCGCGTAGCGTGGTGATTTGCACATTACTGCTGGCCAATTTTTTGCGTAGCCGATGAATATATAGCTCGATACTTTCCGGGTTGGCTTCATCGCTCAAACTAAACACCTGTTCAAACAGTTGCTGTTTGGGAACGGGGCGCGTGCGGCGGTACATCAGTACCGTCAAAATAGCGTGTTCACGCGGGGTTAACGCCAGCGGTTTATTCTTCAGCAGAAAATAGCCGTCATCATGTAAACCGAGCTGCCCCAGTTGCTGCTGCTCATGGATTTGTCCTTCGCTGCGCCGCACCAGCGCCCGCAGTCGCGCATCCAGTTCCTCTAATTCAAACGGTTTCGGCAAATAATCGTCGGCTCCGGTATTCAGCCCTTTCACACGGTCACTCACCGCGCTGTGCGCCGTCAGCAACAGTACCGGCAGCGTCTGCCCGCGCTTGCGCAAACGCTGTAATACCTCAAGACCATCCATTCTCGGCATCCCGATATCCATCACCGCGACCGCATAACGTTCGTTTTGTAATAGATGGTCGGCTGCCTGCCCGTCAAAAACGCAATCCACCGCAAAGCCCGCTTGTATCAGGGCTTTCTCCAGCCAGTGAGCCAGCTCACGGTTATCTTCCGCCAGTAAGAGACGCATATCACATCCTGTAAAGTTTCGGCACGCATGAAAGGTAAATGAAAGGTTAATGACTTAACAATCACGCAACTGAGCTACTGCAAGGCGGCTCACATAATGAGAAACATCTACCGGTTTAACGTGAGGATGAAAATGAAACGAACCCTACTCTCTGCCCTTACCGCTTCAGCTTTGTTGTTAACTGCTTTTAATACGCTGGCAGCAGAAGTCCCATCCCGCACCGAATGTATCGCTCCGGCCAAGCCCGGCGGCGGTTTTGACCTGACCTGCAAACTGATTCAGGTCAGCCTGCAAGAAACCGGCGTGCTGGAAAAACCGATGCGCGTGACTTACATGCCCGGCGGCGTTGGGGCGGTTGCCTATAACGCGATTGTTGCCCAGCGCCCTGCCGAAGCAGGAACGGTGGTCGCATTTTCCGGTGGTTCTCTGCTGAACCTGTCGCAAGGTAAGTTTGGCCGTTATGGCGTCGATGACGTGCGCTGGCTGGCAAGTGTTGGCACCGATTACGGCATGATTGCGGTGCGGGCTGACTCGCCGTGGAAAGATTTGAAATCGCTGCTCGCGGCGATGGAGAAAGATCCTAACAGCGTGGTGATTGGTGCGGGTGCATCTATCGGCAGCCAGGACTGGATGAAAACCGCGCTACTGGCGCAAAAAGCCCATGTCGATCCTCACAAGATGCGTTACGTCGCCTTTGAAGGCGGCGGCGAGCCGGTTACAGCCTTGATGGGCAACCATGTGCAAGCGGTATCGGGCGATTTGAGCGAAATGGTACCGTATCTCAATGGTGACAAACTGCGCGTGCTGGCGGTGTTCTCTGAAGAGCGTCTGCCCGGCCAACTGGCAAAAATCCCTACCGCAAAAGAGCAAGGTTTTGACCTGGTATGGCCGATTATTCGTGGCTTCTACGTCGGACCGAAGGTGACTGATGCGGAATACCAGTGGTGGGTCGAAACCTTTAACAAGCTCCAGCAAACCGAAGATTTCAAAAAGCAACGTGACTTGCGCGGCCTGTTCGAGTTCAACATGAGCGGCAAAGAACTGGATGACTACGTGAAGAAACAGGTGACGGGTTATCGCGAACAAGCCAAAGCGTTTGGGCTTGCTAAATAACCGGAGGCGATGATGAGCGATCGTATTTTTGCCGGGATCTGGATTGTTCTGTGTATTGGCGGCCTGTTTGTCGGCTGGCAAATTCAGAGCGAATACAGCTATGAACCCGTCGGGCCACGCCCGTTTCCTTTAGCCATTCTCGGCTTGATGCTGATGTGCGCGGTGTTGCTGATTTTGCGCCATCCCGATGTCGTGGAGTGGCCGCATCGCCGGACGTTGCAGCGCCTGCTGATCATGATTATTAGCCTGGCAATCTACGCCTGGGCATTTGAATGGCTCGGCTTCCCACTGGCAACGACGCTCCTCACCGCCAGTTTCGGTTTACTGTTTGGTGCAACGATTCCGGCGGCATTAATTTCTGGCGTAGTGATGGGTGGAGTGTTGTTTTACTCCTTTGACCGCCTGCTGGATGTGACCCTTCCTCTCGGCGTTTGGCTGAACTGACCTACGATCTAGCCCCTTTAGATTTCGAGGTGCAGGAAGGCGGTAAACTCAGGTATCCCCAGGAGCTTACTAAAGTAAGTGACTGGGGTGCGTGAGTGGAGCCAACGCATCTGCAACTTGAAAGATGACGGGGCGAACGGAGTACTTATGGATACCTGGTTTTATTTATCGCAAGGTTTTGCCGTTGCTCTGACGCCGGAAAACCTGATGATTGCCCTGATTGGCTGCTTTGTTGGCACCATCGTCGGGCTGCTACCTGGCCTCGGCCCAATTAACGGCGTAGCGATTTTGCTGCCGCTGGCGTTCGCTCTGAAATTACCGCCGGAGTCCGCACTGATTCTACTGGCTACGGTCTACATTGGATGCGAATACGGAGGGCGTATCTCATCAATACTGCTTAACGTGCCGGGGGATGCGGCTGCCATCATGACCGCGCTCGATGGCTACCCGATGGCAAAAGAAGGTCGCGGTGGCGTGGCGTTATCCATTTCTGCGGTGAGTTCGTTTATCGGTTCATTGCTGGCCATTACCGGCATCATCCTTTTTGCTCCAGCACTGGCGCAGTGGTCGCTGGCATTTGGCCCTGCGGAATACTTTGCCTTAATGGTTTTTGCCATTGCCTGCCTTGGCAGCATGATGGCACAAAATCCGCTGAAGTCGTTCCTTGCAGCGTTGATTGGTCTGGGTCTTGCCACCGTCGGAGTGGATGCCAACACCGGGGTATATCGCTTCACATTTGATAGCGTTCACCTCTCCGACGGTGTGCAATTTATTGTGGTGGTTATTGGCCTGTTCTCGGTTTCAGAAATCCTGTTAATGCTCGAAAGCACCAGCAGCGGGCAGGTTCTGGTCCGCAAAACCGGGCGCATGATGTTTAACATGAAGGAAGCCGCACAATGCACGGGAGCAACGCTGCGATCTTCGGTTATCGGGTTCTTCGTCGGCATTCTGCCGGGCGCGGGAGCCACCATCGCCAGTGCCATTGCCTATATGACCGAGAAGAAAATCAGCGGTAATAGCGAAACCTTTGGTAAAGGCGATATTCGCGGCGTGGCCGCGCCGGAAGCGGCAAACAATGCTTCGGCCTGCGGTTCGTTTATCCCGATGTTAACGCTGGGTGTTCCAGGTTCCGGCACCACGGCAGTGATGATGGGCGCGCTGACGCTTTATAACATCACGCCAGGCCCGGCCATGTTTACCGAGCAACCGGATATCGTTTGGGGATTGATTGCGTCATTGCTGATTGCCAACGTGATGCTGCTGATTATGAACATTCCGCTCATCGGCTTCTTTACTAAGATGTTGAGCATTCCGCTGTGGTTCCTGGTGCCTGCAATTGCTGCCGTTTCTGCGGTAGGCGTTTATGCGGTTCACAGCACCACTTTCGACTTGCTGTTGATGGTCGGGCTGGGTGTGCTGGGTTATATCCTGCGTAAGATGCACTTCCCGATGTCGCCGCTGATTCTGGGTTTTGTTCTCGGGGAAATGCTCGAGCAAAACCTGCGTCGCGCGCTGTCTATCAGCAACGGCGGGTTGAGCATTCTGTGGGAAAGTGGCGTGGCGAAAAGCCTGTTGATTATGGCGATTGTGGTTATCGTTGTGCCGCCGGTTCTGCGTTTGATTCGCCGCCAGCGTAATAAATCAGTTTTAGAGTCAGGTTTGTAGGTCGGGCAAGCGCAGCGCCCCCGACATTAAATCAGGCGGGTGGGTCTAAATTTTAGCCACCCGCTTTACCCACAACGTTAATTGCAAACGCGAAATCTTAATCCCACCCTGCTTCATCTCATCGGGCAAACGCAGCCAACGCACGGGCTGCTGAAAACGCGCCACTTTGCCCTGTAGCCATTCGGTCAGCAGCGATATATCAAAATCTTCTTCGGCTTCAACGACCGCCACCGGGCGCTGGCCGAATTCGGCATCATCAACCGGGACGACAAACGCCAGGCTGACTGCCGGGTGCTGCGCGATAACGCTTTCAATTTCTTCCGGCTGGATCCCTTCCCCGCCGCTGAAAAACAGGTTGTCGAGACGGCCAATAATCGTCAGCCGACGGCCATGTAAAACGCCACGATCGCGGGTGGCAAACCATCCTTCAGCGTTCACCAGCGGCTGCACAACACCTGATTTCCAGTAACCTGAAGCCAGGCTGCTGGCACGAATCCACACTTCGTCATCAACGACTTTAACTTCGCGACCCGGCAATGCTTCGCCAACATCCGGCAACCCGTCAGCGCGTTTAGCGCACACCGTTGATGCCAGCTCTGTTAAGCCATAACCGCACCAGCAATTGATCCCTTTTTCCTGTGCCGCCTGGGTGAGTTCAACGGGAATAGCCGCCCCGCCCAGCAACACTTCGCGCAACGCCAGGGGAGATGAGCGTTCCAGCAAACGCCAGAGTTGGGTCGGCACCAGCGAGGCGTGAGTGCAGCCTTGCAGCGCTTCATCTAACGGCTGTAAATCACGCACCACCAGGCAACCGCCCGCCAATAACCAGCGCCACAAAATGCCCTGCCCGGAAACATGGAACAGCGGCAACGAAAGCAACCAGCTATCGCTCGCACCATAGTTCATTACCGCTAACACCCCAGCGGCGCTGGCAAGATGCGCCGCAACGGTATGCACCGCGGCTTTTGGCAAACCCGTGGAGCCAGAGGTCAGCGTCATCGAGGCAAATCGCGAGGGCTGCCACTCGGCATGATAACCCTCGCCTTCCACCAGCGTTAACGCATTGATATGCGCAACGCTAAGCGGCGAGCCGAAAGTAAGCGCATGGCTAATGGTCAGCTCAGGAAGTAATTGCTCGAGTAATGAATCCGGTAATTGCGGATTGAGCGGTAAAACGCGCGCCCCGCATTGTAATAATGCGAGAAACGCCAGCACCATTTCCGGGGAGTTTTTCGAGCGCAGCACGACGCCTTGATCCGCACGTACACCTTGCTGCTGGAAACCGCCTGCCAGCCGATCAACACGCTGGCACAACTCGCGCCAGGTCAGGCTTTCATGGCCTAACGTCAGCGCGAGTTGACTACCGTGAATTTGCGCCCAGTGTTGCCACGGAAAATCTTGAAAACTCATAACACTCGCTCAAGGGATTCCAGTGACCAGCACGGAAGCGGGCTATTTGGCCATTCGCGCACTAACTGCGCCTGCATCAACGACAGCGTATCCAGGCCGGGTAAAGTTTGCGGCGTTAACCACGCGGCAATTCTCGCCAGTTGTGTCAGGCCGAGGCTTGATTCAATCGACGAGCTAATGACCGCCGTCAACCCCAGCGCATGGGCCTGCTCGACCTGTTGACGAACTTTCGCCAGGCTGCCGGTTAAAGTGGGCTTGATAACGACTGCACTCAGCCCCGGTTCGGCGGCAAATTCAAAATCAGGTTCACGCAGGCTTTCATCCCAGGCGATGGCGATACCCGTTTCACGAGCAAATTCGCGCGACTGCTCGCGTGTTTTGCACGGTTCTTCGATAAACGCGATCCGCGGGCGGAAATCCGGGTTCACATATTTGGCGAACTGCTGCGCTTTGAGCGGTGTCCATCCACGGTTGGCATCAAGACGCAAACGCAAATCAGGCATCGCTTCGAGCAACAAATTGACCACCATGCCATCGCGCACAGCTTCGTACAGACCCACTTTCACCTTGGCGATTTTCTCGCCGGGAATAGCGGCAAGCATGGCAAACAGTTCGTCTGGGTCGCCGGTACACAACGGCGCGGCGCGGTAATCCGCCTGCTGTGGCAATTCACCGCTGATTTCCGCCAGCGCAAAACTCAGACCAAATGCCACCGACGGCATTTCGGGCAATTCGTCGTTGTGGCCCGTTTGCCAGGTCTGTAGCCAGGCCTGCGCCACGTTTTGCGCCTCTTCGAGCGTTTCTGCGCTAAAACCCGGCAACGGCGAAATCTCACCGCAGCCTTGTTTGTCGCCGTCTGTCAGGCGCAGCAGTAGACCGTCACGCGTTTTCAGGCGCCGATCACGCAGCACCACACCCGCATCCATCGGCACCTGAAAGCGCCACAATTCGACGCGACGCATTACGGATTCCGTTTAAATTTGCTGAAGTCCGGCTGGCGTTTTTGGTTGAACGCGTTGCGGCCTTCCTGACCCTCTTCGGTCATGTAGAACAGCATAGTGGCGTTACCCGCCAGTTCTTGCAGACCCGCCTGACCATCGCAATCGGCATTCAGTGCAGCCTTCAGGCAACGCAGCGCCATTGGGCTGTTTTGCAACATTTCACGACACCAGCGTACGGTCTCTTTTTCCAGGTCGGCATTCGGCACCACGGTGTTGACCAGGCCCATATCCAGCGCTTCTTTCGCGTCGTACTGGCGGCACAGGAACCAAATTTCACGGGCTTTTTTCTGGCCGACGATACGCGCCATGTAAGAAGCACCCCAACCGCCGTCGAACGAACCGACTTTCGGGCCAGTCTGGCCGAAGACCGCGTTTTCAGCGGCAATCGTCAGGTCACACATCATGTGCAGCACGTGACCGCCACCGATGGAGTAGCCAGCAACCATCGCCACAACCGGTTTTGGACAGGTACGAATCTGGCGCTGGAAATCGAGCACGTTCAGGTGGTGAGTGCCGCTTGCGTCCTGATAGCCGCCGTAATCACCACGCACTTTCTGGTCGCCACCTGCGCAGAAGGCTTTTTCGCCTTCACCGGTCAGAATGATGGTGCCAATATTGTCGTCATAACGGGCATCAGCCAGCGCATTGATCATCTCTTTGACGGTCAGCGGGCGGAATGCGTTGCGGACTTCCGGGCGGTTGATGGTGATTTTCGCAATGCCATCGGCAGACTTGTGATAACGGATATCGGTGTAACCTTCCGAGCAATCCTGCCATTCAATCGGGGCATAAAGCATTTGTTCATCTGGATAAATCATGGTGTTTCCTCGCCAGGTTTTCGCAATAAGTTGAGCAGGCAAACACTGAATGCGGCTGGATTTTCCCGGTGCGCATTGTGGCCTGCGGCAGTAATAAGATGTGGTGTCAGGCCTGAGCTTTGCGCCACGGCGCGGAACTTTTCGTCCCACTCACCACAGATGTAGTAAAAAGGCTGCGGCAATTGTTGTAGCGCGGCCTGCAAATTGGGCTGATTTCCTAATGACGTGGCTTCAAGCATAGCAGCGAGACTTAACGCATTATTCTGGCTGCGAACAGCAATGAGTTCGCGACGCTGCTCATCATTGAGCGACTGAAATACCGGCTGTTGATACCAGTCTGCAAGCACGTCATTTAGGGGTTCGGTACGCAATCGCTGCGCCCAACGCTGGTCGCTGGATTGCCTTTCAGCACGCGCATTTTCATCCGCAAGGCCGGGGTGGCTCCCTTCAACAATCAAACCCTGCAAACCCGCATTTTCACCGTGACAGGCGTGGTAAATCCCCACTCGCCCGCCGAGTGAATAACCGATCAGCCAGTATTTTAGTATGTTGTAACTAAGCAAGGTTTTACGCAGTAATTCGTCAACCTGTTGGAAACTTTCGGCCTTAATATCCGCCGATTTTCCGTGACCGGGTAAGTCGATGTGCAGTTGCGGCCAGTCGGTGAAGTTGTCACTGAGAGATTGCCACTCTTGCTGGCAGCCTAAAAAACCGTGCAACCAAACCAGGCATGGCAAATTTGCATTGCGCCCTTCACGAAAAACCGCATGTAAAATCATGCCTGGCTGACCTGCGCCAGCAAATGCTGCAACGTTTGTGCACCGTCGGTTTCACCCACCGTCAGCTCGATAACTGTCGCGTGCGGCGTGCGCCAGGCATGGTCGACGGCGGTTTGTAATTCGTCCCAGCTCGCCGGGTTATGGTAACTGAGACTGAACATTGCCGCGGCGTGGGAAAAATTGACGTTTTGCGGCATGCAGTAGAAGCGCTCGCGCTCAGCGGCAGGCGTGGGCAACAATGAGAAGATTTGCCCGCCGTTATTATTCACAATCAGCAGCACAAACGGCGCGGAGACTTCACGTAAAAGTGCCAGCGAGTTCATGTCGTAAAGCGCTGAAAGGTCGCCCACAATGGCCAGCGTCGAGCGTGCCGTCGCGCGTTGCACCCCCGCCGCCGTTGAGAGCAAACCATCAATACCGCTTGCGCCACGGTTGCTGTAAACCGGATAACCCGCAGGCAATTGCGCGAAAGAATCCACCAGGCGAACAATCAGGCTATTGCCGACAAACAGTTGCCCGGCATCCGGTAACAATTCAGGCAGACGCGCGGCGACTTGCGCTTCGCCAAATTCAGTCGTGCCTTTCTTCACCGCCTGCTGCGCGATTTTTGCCAGCGTGGTTAATTTCTCATCCCATGCCACGCGTTTCTCAGCCGGATGCAGCTCCAGCCACTCGCTAATATCACACGATAGGCGGCGGCCACGATGGTTTGCCGCGTCGAGTCGGCCGGGTAGATTATCCACCAGCCAGTATTCTTCAGGCTCACAGGTCGCTTGCCATTGCAGAACGCGTTTTCCGGTCAGGCTGCTGCCGAACTGGATAATAATTTGTGCTTCGGCAAGTTCATTCACCGCCTGGCTGTTGCTTAACCATAAATCCGCACAGGGCAACGGTTGACCCGTTTGCGAGAGCACATCGCCAATCAGCGGCCAGCCGAGCATTTTTGCCCATGCGGCAACGTGTTTTCCTTCTTCGGCATTCAAACGGCCAGCTACGACCACGCCGCGTTTTTGTCGCCAGAAAAACCAGTCGCGTTGTTTCACCGCTTCTTGTGCGGAGCCGGTGCGCAGCCAGGGTTTATCACTTTGCCACCAGTCGCCCAGCGCCTGTTGCCAGCTCATGCCGGTTTCATCAGGTTCGCCATATAACGGTTCGGCAAAGGGACAATTGATGTGAACGGCACCGCCCGTTTGCTGGCCGAGTGCGTGATCTATCGTCGAAACCAACCAGCGAGCGGGAATATCCTGCGTTGGACGCGGTAAGTTAATCGAATCAGTAGGATGGGAGCTAAAAATTCCAGGCTGGCGAATGGCCTGATTAGCACCGCAATCAATAAGCTCGGGCGGGCGATCGGCGGTGAGAACCACCAGTTTTTCACCCGTCAAACCGGCTTCAATAATGGCCGGATAGAGGTTTGCAACTGCCGTGCCGGAGGTCACAATGATGGCGACAGGAGCCTGACTGGCTTTTGCCAGGCCTAATGCCAGATGCCCTAAACCCCGCTCATCAAAGTGCGTATGGCAAATAAAAGCCCGGTTTTCGGCCGCGCCAAGCGTCAGCGGCGTAGAACGCGAACCCGGAGCGATGCACACATGGCGCACGCCGTGGCGAGTTAGCGCTTCAAGAATTACCGTAGCCCAACGGCGGTTAAACGAGCTTATCGACATAGTTCAGTCCTGAGTCAATTTTGCTGACTCATTATAATTATTGTTGAGATGAATATTTTGATGTGGGTCGGTAATAGCATTTAGAACGTTGTTTTCGTCAATAGCGTTCGTAATCCAGCCGCTTTATTTTCTATTTCCTGCCATTCTTCCGCGGCGTCTGAACCCGCGACAATGCCCGCTCCGGCGTATAACCGCACCATGTTATTGGTGACTTTTGCCGAGCGTAAGGCGACACAGAATTCCGCCTGGCGTTGCGATATATACCCGGCGGATCCTGCATACCATTCACGTTCAAACGGTTCGTATTGGGTAATGAATTGATGCGCCACATCCCGAGGCAAACCTGCAACGGCGGCGGTGGGTTGCAGCAAAGCCAGGCATTGCGCATCGTCAGGCTTCGCAAGTTCCGTCCAGATGCAGCGACGCAAATGCTGCACCTTTCGCAGTCGCACAATTTGCGGGGGCAGAACATCAATCGCGCCCACGGATTTTTGCAGGCGCTGGCAAATATCTTCCACAACCAGCATGTTTTCACGCTGATTTTTATCGTCTTTTAACAGCCATTGCCCGAGTGACCAGGCACGATGTTCATCCGGATGGTTAGAGACGGTTCCCGCTAATGCTTCGGTGCGTAATGCGCAATCGATTCGCCGCCATAGCCGCTCCGGGCTTGAGCCGAGGAACGCATGGCTGGCATCAAATACCATCAGAAAATGATAGCAGTTCAGGTTTACCCGCCGACTCGCCGCCATAAAACCCGCCGCAGAAACTGCCGCGGTAAATTGCAAATCGGTGACTCTGGCCAGCACCACTTTATCGAGTTCGTGCTGTTCTATCGCCGTCGTCGCTCGCTCGATAAGCTGATGCCATTCAGGCTGGGTCGGAATGTGTTGTTCGCCCACGCAGTTTAAACGTTGCGAAGGCAGCAGTTTGGCAGGCAACAGTTGTTCGAGGAAGTGTCGCGCCTCACGCGCATCATCTTGTAAGGAAGTTTCACTATACAAATGAAGATAAAGATAAGCGCTGCCACCCATGCGTCGCCACTCAAGACGTGGGAGGAATAAACAGCTTGTCGTGGGCGAAAACGCATTTACGCCAGTGATACGAAGTGTGGGCTGGTCGGCATAATCGTTGAGAAATGCGCTGGCGGTGTCTAAGGTTTCGAAGTTTCGCAACGCGCCAAGTGCCGCGATTTCATCATCGCCACTGCGCTGTTGCCAGTAAAATTGGGGATACAGACGTTGGCTGGTCAGCCACGCAAGAGCATCTGAGGCATCACTCAGACTTATAGCAACGGAGAGTTGTTCTAAGCCCGGCGCATCCGCAAATTCTGCGTTCAATGCAAGCTGTAACTGTTGCAGCGCGACGACAACTGAATTCACGTTTACCTCACCTTCCCTGAAAACCCCTGATTATACGTGGTCATGGCGGCAAAAAAAAATCCCACCCAATGGGTAAGATTTTTCTGCTGGCACTTGACGCAATTATTATACCCCAGTTGCTGCAAAAGCAGCCAACGCCCCTGCAATTTGAAGGGCGAAGGGTATCTAGCGCCTGGCTAATAAAAGCCCTAGTACCAGGCCTGCCGCCGCCCCCACACCCACTCCTTGCCATGGTTTTTCATGGACATAATCATCAGCGCGATAAACAGCTTTTTTTGCACGATAGTAGTAATTATCTGAAGCATTACTCACCCGCGCTTTGACCTCACTGAGCGCCTGTTCGGCTCGTTCTTTCAACTCAATGTATTTTTGGTCTGCCGGATCACCTGAGGAACGCAGCACTTCTTCTAACGTTTCACTCAGCAAAGTTAAATCATCATCAAGACGAGATTCATACGGTTGCATCACTGTTCTCCGTGTTTAAAAAATGCTCGTCCGCTAACTATAGACAATGCTAGTGCTTTTCGCTCAGTGATTCGCTAAACCTGGATGTGCAATGCCGACGTCGACTTATCTTCAGGCATAAAAAAACCGCCAACAAGGTGGCGGTTTCTTCTCATTTCGGCAAACTCAGTAAAAATCACCGGATGCGGCTTCGGCTTGCGCCATCCAGACCGGTTTTTCACTGGTTTTAGACCATACGCGATGCAGGTAGCTGTAAAAGCGGGAACGATCTTTCCAGAACAGCATCACTGGCAACGCCAGGACACCTGCCAGAACCACGAAAGTGCGACGCAGGAAGACCTGATGCAGTGGATAGTCTTTGTATAAGCTCATAATTCCTCCCTTAAATTGTGACCGGTAGCAAACACCGGGAAAATAGAACTTGTCATCTGGCTAAAATAGTATCGCATTGCCTGAAAGTTTACTACTCCTCCGACCACTTAAAATCACTTTTTGCCACTAATTTACAATTTCGCCTGTAATTAAGTTACAAAAAGGTTAAATAAATACTAACCATTAGTTAATTAATGGCTTCTGTGATTTTTATACTTTTTTTACACCCTGCCCTGCGACTTTTACGACATCTTTGCACTGAAACTTTCACACTCATTCCAATTCCTTATAACTACCGAGGTGGATTGTGAGTGCAGGTCTGATAGCCGGTGTGGTGCTGGTCTTTATGCTGTTGGGATATTTAATTTATGCCCTGATCAATGCGGAGGCGTTCTGATGGCCGCTTCCGCATTTTTACTGATTGGCAGTTTCCTGTTGGTGCTTTTTGCCCTGGCAAAACCTCTGGGGAGCGTGCTGACGCGCTTCATCGATGGCGAGCCGCTGCCTGTTCTGGGGACAATGGACTCGCTGTTCATAAAACTGCTGGGAGCCGACGCCAGCCAGGAGATGAGCTGGAAGCGGTATCTGGCAGCGATCCTTGCCTTTAACGTTTTTGGTCTGGTGCTGCTGTTCGTCATTTTGCTAACGCAAGGGAGTTTGCCGCTTAACCCGCAGCAATTGCCTGGGCTTTCCTGGCATCTGGCGTTAAACACCGCCGTCAGTTTTGTCTCTAACACTAACTGGCAGTCCTACAGCGGTGAAACCACGCTGAGCTATTTCAGCCAGATGGTCGGTTTGACGGTGCAAAACTTCTTATCTGCGGCCACCGGTATTGCCGTGGTATTTGCGCTGATCCGCGCATTTTCCCGTCAAAGCACTCACACGCTCGGTAACGCCTGGGTCGATTTGACTCGCATCACGCTTTACATTTTGCTGCCGATTTCACTGCTGATTGCGCTGTTCTTTATCAGCCAGGGCACATTGCAAAACGTCGCGGCATATCAGCCTTTCACCTCGCTTGAAGGCGTGCAGCACGTGTTGCCGATGGGCCCGGTCGCTTCGCAAGAGGCTATCAAAATGCTCGGCACCAACGGCGGCGGGTTCTTTAATGCCAACTCTTCGCACCCGTTCGAGAACCCAACCGCCCTGACCAACTTTGTGCAGATGCTGGCGATCTTCTTGATCCCCACCGCGCTGTGTTTTGCCTTTGGCGAAGCCGTCAGCGACAAACGCCAGGGACGCGCGATTTTATGGGCGATGGCGGTAATTTTTGTCATTTGCGTTGTGGTGGTGATGTGGGCCGAAACTAGCGGGAATACGCATTTCACACTGCTCGGCGCGGACAGCAATATCAACATGGAAGGCAAAGAAAGCCGCTTCGGGATATTGGTCAGTAGCCTGTTTTCTGTGATTACCACCGCCGCTTCCTGTGGCGCCGTTAACGCGATGCATGATTCCTTCACCGCACTTGGCGGCATGATCCCAATGTGGCTGATGCAAATAGGTGAAGTGGTGTTCGGCGGCGTCGGCTCCGGGCTGTACGGCATGTTGTTGTTCGTCTTACTGACAGTGTTTATCGCCGGGTTGATGATTGGCCGCACGCCTGAATATCTCGGTAAAAAAATTGACGTTGCCGAGATGAAAATGACCGCCATGGCAATACTGGTTACGCCGACTTTAGTGCTGCTTGGCACCGCACTGGCGATGATGACCGACGCCGGTCGCGCGGGAATGCTCAACCCCGGCATTCATGGCTTTAGCGAAGTGTTGTATGCCGTCTCGTCTGCGGCCAATAACAACGGCAGCGCATTTGCCGGTCTAAGCGCCAATACCCCTTTCTGGAACGTTCTGCTGGCAGTGTGCATGTGGTTCGGCCGCTTTGCTGTGATTATCCCGGTGCTGGCTATTGCAGGCTCGCTGGTCACTAAAAAGTCGCAGGCCGCAGGCATCGGCACCTTACCCACCCACGGCCCGCTGTTTATCGGCTTGCTGATTGGCACAGTGCTGTTAGTCGGTGCGCTGACCTTTATTCCCGCCCTCGCTTTAGGCCCGGTTGCGGAACACCTTTCCTTAGTGAATATGTGATTAAGAGGCTTCCATGAGTCGCAAGCAACAGGCGCTATTTGAACCATCGCTGATTCGTCAGGCGCTGATAGATTCCTTTAAAAAGCTCACACCACAAGTGCAATGGCGCAACCCGGTGATGTTTATTGTTTGGGTCGGTAGCGTGATGACCACTGCTCTGGCGATTGCCATGTTCAGTGGAAAACTTCCCGGTGATGCGCCATTCACCGCCGCCATTAGCGTATGGCTTTGGTTTACGGTGCTGTTCGCAAACTTCGCCGAAGCGCTGGCTGAAGGCCGTAGCAAGGCCCAGGCTAATAGCCTGAAAGGGGTGAAGAAAACCAGTTTTGCGCGCAAGTTACGCGCCCCGCATCACGACGCGCAGATGGACCATGTGCCTGCCGCCGATTTACGCAAAGGCGATATCGTGCTGGTTGAAGCGGGCGATATTATCCCGTGTGATGGCGAGGTGCTGGAAGGCGGCGCATCGGTGGATGAAAGCGCGATTACCGGTGAATCCGCGCCGGTGATTCGTGAGTCAGGCGGTGACTTTGCCTCCGTGACTGGCGGGACGCGCATTCTTTCCGACTGGCTGGTGATTCAGTGCAGTGTGAACCCTGGCGAAACCTTCCTCGACCGCATGATAGCGATGGTGGAAAGCGCCCAGCGCCGTAAAACGCCGAACGAAATCGCGCTGACGATTTTACTGGTCGCACTTACCATCGTCTTCTTACTGGCAACGGCAACGCTTTGGCCATTCTCGCAATATGGCGGCGTGGCGGTGAGCGTCACGGTGCTGATTGCCCTGCTGGTTTGCCTGATACCGACCACGATTGGCGGACTGCTTTCGGCCATTGGCGTGGCGGGCATGAGCCGTATGTTGGGTGCAAACGTGATTGCCACCAGCGGGCGTGCCGTAGAAGCGGCTGGCGACGTAGATGTTTTGCTGCTGGATAAAACCGGCACCATTACGCTTGGCAACCGCCAGGCTTCAGATTTCCTTCCGGCTCCCGGTATTGATGAAAAAACATTGGCCGATGCGGCACAGCTTTCGTCGCTTGCCGATGAAACACCTGAGGGCCGCAGCATTGTGGTGCTGGCAAAACAGCGCTTTAACCTGCGCGAACGTGATGTGCAAAACCTGCATGCCACATTTGTGCCCTTCACCGCGCAGACCCGGATGAGCGGCATCGATATTCAGGATCGCATGATTCGCAAAGGTTCTGTCGATGCTATTCGTCGCCACGTTGAAGCCAATGGCGGTCATTTCCCGCCGCAGGTGGATACTCTCGTCGAAGGTGTTGCACGCACTGGTGGCACGCCACTGGTTGTCGCGGAAGGCGCCAACGTACTCGGTGTGATTGCCCTGAAAGATATTGTCAAAGGTGGCATTAAAGAGCGCTTTGCGCAGTTACGCCAGATGGGGATTAAAACCGTGATGATAACCGGGGATAACCGTCTGACTGCTGCTGCGATTGCCGCCGAAGCGGGTGTCGATGATTTTCTCGCGGAAGCGACACCGGAAGCCAAACTGGCACTGATTCGCCAGTATCAGGCGGAAGGCCGTTTAGTGGCGATGACCGGCGACGGCACCAACGATGCCCCGGCGCTGGCGCAGGCAGACGTGGCGGTGGCGATGAACTCCGGCACTCAGGCGGCGAAAGAAGCCGGCAACATGGTGGACCTGGACTCCAACCCAACCAAATTGATTGAAGTGGTGCATATCGGCAAACAGATGCTGATGACCCGTGGCTCGCTGACCACATTCAGTATCGCCAACGACGTGGCGAAGTATTTCGCAATTATTCCCGCCGCGTTTGCCGCGACTTACCCGCAGCTCAATGCGCTGAACGTGATGCACCTGCACTCCCCGACTTCGGCGATTTTAAGCGCGGTGATTTTCAACGCCCTGATCATCATCTTTTTGATTCCACTGGCATTGCGTGGCGTGAGTTACAAACCGCTGAGCGCCGCAGCCATGTTGCGCCGCAATCTGTGGATTTACGGGCTCGGCGGTTTAATTGTGCCGTTTATTGGCATCAAAGCTATCGACCTGGTGCTGACCGTTTGTGGCCTGGTTTAAGAGGAAAAACAAATGACTATTTTACGTCCCGCTATACTGTTACTGATTTTGCTGACCCTGATTACAGGCGGACTTTACCCGCTTTTGACCACTCTTTTAGGCCAGTGGTGGTTCCATGAGCAGGCCAATGGTTCATTGATTATTCAGGCCAACGAAGTACGCGGCTCCAGCCTGATTGGGCAAAACTTCACCGAAGCCAAGTATTTACAAGGTCGCCCTTCTGCAACCGCAGAAACACCTTATAATCCAATGGCCTCCGGCGGCAGTAATTTGGCAGGAAGCAATCCAGAGTTAGATAAACAAATTACCGAACGTATCGCGGCATTAAGACAGGAAAATCCGCAAGCCAACCCGGCGGTTCCCGTTGAGCTGGTTACTGCGTCGGCCAGTGGCCTGGACGGGCAAATTTCACCAGAAGCCGCCGCCTGGCAAATTCCGCGTATCGCTAACGCGCGCGGTTTGCCCGTTCAACAAGTGGCACGTCTGGTAGCAGAAAATACCACTCACCCACTGGTGGGTTTTATCGGTAAACCGGTGGTGAATGTGTTGCTGTTTAACCTGGCGCTGGATGCTCTCCAGGCACCTTAAGAGAAAACTGTCGGATGACGCTGCGCTTATCCGCCCTGCCCGGCCGCGAGCAAGCGCCAGCGTCATCCACCAAAAAGGATTTGATATGTCTCAGGAACCGCTGCGCCCTAATCCGGATAAATTGCTGGAGCAGGTCAACCGCCCATCGCGCGGCAAGCTAAAGATTTTCTTCGGCGCGTGTGCAGGCGTGGGGAAAACTTACGCCATGCTTCAGGAAGCGCAGCGGCTGCGAGGACAAGGGTTAAATATCCTGATTGGCGTGGTAGAAACTCACGGCCGCCAGGAAACTGCCGCGCTGCTGAACGGGCTGAATATTCTGCCTGCAAAACGGATACACCACCGTGGGCGCTGGGTTCAGGAGTTTGATCTCGACGCGGCGCTGGCACGTAACCCGGCGCTGATCCTGATGGACGAACTGGCGCATAGCAATGCGCCCGGTTCGCGCCACCCTAAGCGTTGGCAAGATGTGGAAGAGTTGCTCGACGCCGGGATTGATGTGTTCACCACCGTCAACGTGCAGCATCTTGAAAGCCTGAACGATATTGTTGGTGGCGTGACGGGAATTCAGGTGCGCGAAACGGTACCCGACCCGATTTTTGACGCCGCCGATGAAATCGTGCTGGTCGATTTGCCGCCGGATGATTTGCGCCAGCGCCTGCACGAAGGGAAAGTGTATATCTCAGGCCAGGCCGAACGCGCCATCGAACACTTCTTCCGTAAAGGGAATTTGATTGCGCTGCGCGAACTGGCCCTGCGCCGCACCGCCGACCGCGTTGATGATCAAATGCGTGCCTGGCGCGATAACCAGGGCGAAGAAAAAGTCTGGCACACGCGAGATGCCATTTTGCTGTGTATCGGCCACAGTTCCGGCAATGAAAAACTGGTGCGCACCGCCGCGCGCCTGGCGGCAAAACTAGGCAGCGTCTGGCACGCCGTTTACGTCGAAACCCCGCAGCTTCACCGGTTACCTGAACATCAACGTCGCGCGATTTTGGCCTCGCTTCGCCTCGCTCAAGAGTTGGGGGCTGAAACCACCACGCTTGCCGATCCGGCAGAAGATAAAGCGATTTTGCGCTACGCACGCGAGCATAATCTCGGCAAGATTATTATTGGCAGACGCACAACACGACGCTTCTGGAACCGGGAATCCTTTGCCGATCGTTTAGCCCGCCGTGCGCCAGACCTTGATCTGGTGATTGTCGCCCTTGACGATAAACCCTCTGCTGTCTCTCCTTCGGCTCAAGACACCCGCAGTTTTAGCGAAAAATGGCGTGCGCAATTGCGCGGATGTGGTGTCGCCGTCGCCCTTTGCGCGGTGACGACGTTTATCGCGAATCAATGGCTGATGGGTTTTGATGCCGCTAACCTGGTGATGCTTTATTTGCTGGGTGTGGTGATTGTGGCGCTGTTTTATGGCCGCTGGCCGTCGGTTCTGGCGACAGTTATCAGCGTGCTGAGCTTCGATTTATTCTTTATTGCGCCTCACGGCACACTAGCGGTTTCTGATATCCAGTACCTGTTGACGTTCGCCGTTATGCTGACCGTTGGCCTGGTTATCGGGAATCTCACGGCGGGCGTGCGCTATCAGGCACGCATCGCCCGTTATCGCGAGCAGCGTACGCGCCATCTTTACGAGATGTCTAAAGCCCTTGCCGCAGAACGTACGCCGCAAGATATTGCCGCGACCAGCGAGCTATTTATCAAAAACAGTTTTCACGCCCGCGCCCAGCTTTTACTGCCTGACGAGAAGGGTGTGTTAGTGCGTGCCAATGGGCAGAGTGAACCGCAAAACTGGGACGAAGCGATTGCCCGCTGGAGCTTTGACAAAGGCCAGCCCGCAGGTGCTGGGACCGATACTTTACCCGGCGTGCCGTATCAAATTCTGCCGCTGAAAACGCCGGAAAAAACACTCGGCTTGCTCATCGTCGAACCCAATAATTTACGCCAGTTGATGATTCCTGAGCAGCAGCGACTGCTGGAAACTTTCACTTTGCTGACGGCGACGGCGCTGGAAAGATTTTTGCTGACCGCAAGTGAAGAACAAGCCCGGCTTTCGAGCGAACGCGAGCAAATTCGTAACTCACTGCTCGCCGCCCTTTCGCACGATTTGCGTACACCTCTAACAGTGTTATTTGGACAGGCGGAAATCCTGACTCTGGATCTGGCCTCTGAAGGCTCTAAACATGCGCCACAAGCCAACGATATACGCCAGCATGTGCTCAATACCACGCGTCTGGTCAACAATTTGCTGGATATGGCGCGGATTCAGTCCGGTGGATTTAATCTGCGCAAAGAGTGGTTAACGCTGGAAGAGGTGGTCGGCAGCGCGTTAAAAATGCTGGAGCCAGGGCTGGGTGGGCGACATATTGATTTGGACTTACCGGATCCTCTGCTATTGATTCATGTTGATGGCCCGCTCTTTGAACGGGTGCTGATAAACCTGCTTGAGAATGCGGCAAAATACGCAGGCTACCAGGCCAAAATTGGCATTCGCGCGCAAGCTCTGGCTGATAAGCTGGACGTTGAAGTCTGGGACAGCGGGCCGGGTATTCCTGTTGGCCAGGAACAAAAGATTTTTGATAAATTCTCCAGGGGTAACAAAGAGTCGGCAATCCCTGGCGTAGGTTTAGGGCTGGCAATTTGCCAGGCGATTGTTGAAGTCCACGACGGAAAAATTATTGCGGCTAATCGGGTGGAAGGCGGAGCCAGTTTTCATGTTATTTTACCCCTTCCCCCGCCGCCAGAACTTGCTGAGATGAATGAGACGCTGTGATATCCGTTCTGATAGTTGAAGACGAAAAAGAGATCCGCCGTTTCTTGCGCACCGCGCTGGAGGCGGAATCGTTACGCGTCCACGAAGCCGAAACGCTGCAACGCGGTTTGCTTGAGGCCGCGACCCGCAAGCCTGATTTAGTGATTCTCGACCTCGGTTTGCCCGATGGCGATGGCATTGATTTTATCCGTGATTTCCGCCAGTGGAGCCAGACGCCGATTGTAGTGCTTTCCGCGCGTAGCGATGAGCAAGTAAAGATTGACGCGCTGGATGCCGGAGCCGATGACTATCTCAGCAAACCGTTTGGGATTGGCGAGCTGCAAGCGCGACTGCGTGTCGTCTTACGTCGCCATGCAAGCCTTGCGCAGCCCGATCCGGTTTATCAGTTTTCAAATATCAGCGTTGATCTCGCCAACCGTCGCATTACCCGGGATGGTGCCGAAATCCACCTCACACCGATCGAGTTTCGCCTGCTTGCCACCCTGCTCAATAACCATGGAAAAGTGCTGACACAACGCCAGTTGCTCAATCAGGTTTGGGGGCCAAATGCCGTGGAACACAGCCACTATTTGCGCATTTATATGGGACATTTACGCCAGAAGCTGGAAAGCGATCCGGCGCGCCCGGCGCATCTGTTGACCGAAACCGGGATCGGTTATCGGTTTATGTTGTAGATTCTACAAACAAAAAAAGCGCCTTTCGGCGCCTTTTCAGTTCTACGAATTACTTCGCGTTTTTCAGCACTTCGCTGACAATCTCTACCGCTTCTTTTTCAATTTGCAGACGGTGTTCTGCACCTAAGAAGCTTTCGCAATAGATTTTGTAGGCATCTTCAGTACCAGACGGACGGGCTGCAAACCAGCCGTTGTCGGTCATCACTTTCAAACCGCCAATGGATGCGCCGTTACCCGGTGCTGCCGTTAAGCGTGCGGTAATCGGGTCGCCCGCGAGGGTGTTTGCACTCACCATTTCTGGTGAAAGTTTGGAAAGTGCGGCTTTTTGCGCGGAAGTCGCAGAAGCTTGCAGACGGTTATAACTTGGCGCACCAAAGCGCGCAGCCAGTTCGTCATAATGCTGCTGCGGGTTTTTGCCAGTTACGGCAGTAATTTCTGCGGCCAGCAGGCACATGATGATGCCGTCTTTGTCGGTAGACCACGGTGTGCCGTCGAAACGCAGGAACGATGCCCCGGCGCTCTCTTCGCCGCCAAAACCAAAGCTGCCATCAAACAGACCATCAACAAACCATTTGAAACCAACCGGTACTTCTACCAGTTTACGGCCTAAATCGTTGACCACGCGGTCAATCATTGCTGAAGAAACCAGCGTTTTACCGACCGCAACATCTTTGCCCCATTGTGGGCGATGCTGGAACAGGTAGTTAATCGCAACTGCAAGATAGTGGTTCGGGTTCATCAGGCCAGCAGGCGTGACGATACCGTGGCGGTCGTAATCCGGGTCGTTAGCAAATGCCAGATCGAATTTGTCACGCAGTGCCAGCAAACCCGCCATTGCGCATTCGGAAGAGCAATCCATGCGGATAGCGCCATCTTTATCCAGATGCATAAAGCGGAAGGTTTGATCGACATGATCGTTAACAATCGTCAGATCCAGATTGTAGTGTTTCGCGATGCGCTGCCAGTATTCGATACCGGAACCGCCGAGCGGATCAACACCCAATTTCAGACCCGATTTCTGGATGGCGGCCATATCAACGATATCCACCAGCCCTTCAATAAACGGCTGCACCAGATCTTGTTCTTGTACGTGACCGCTTGCCCAGGCTTTATCCAGAGAGATGCGTTTTACATCTTTCAGACCCGCTGCCAACAATGCGTTGGCGCGATCTTCAACGACTTTAGTGACGTTGGTATCAGCTGGCCCACCATTTGGCGGATTGTATTTGATACCACCATCATCCGGCGGGTTATGCGAAGGCGTGATGACGATGCCATCGGCCTGCGCGCCACCGTTTTTGTTATGCGTCAGAATTGCATGCGAGATGGCAGGCGTTGGCGTGTAGCCGTTTGCCTGCTGCACAATGACATCCACACCATTTGCAGCCAACACTTCGAGCACGGAGATAAACGCAGGTTCAGATAACGCGTGGGTATCTTTGCCAACGTAGCACGGCCCGGTAATGCCATTTTTTGCACGATCTTCAGCAATTGCCTGAGCAATCGCCAGAATGTGAGGTTCATTGAAACTATGACGTGCCGCACTACCACGGTGGCCGGACGTTCCGAACTTCACCGCGTGTTCGCTATTCCCCACTTCAGGCTTCAGCACGTAATACTGGGCCGTCAGTTGGGCTACGTTAATCAAATCGCTCTGTTGTGCCGGTTGTCCTGCACGAGGGTGGTTAGCCATTGGCCTTTCCTTCTGACGCGAGGTGTTAAATTGTGCCGCAAACCTTTTCAATCAATTCCGCCGGGAATTGCATTGATTGCATGATGTGTTCGATCATGCTGCATTTACGGCCTGTATTGGTATTGGTGATAACCCAGTATGGCGTACCAGGAACATGCTTAGGTTTGGTCTGGTTGCCATTTTGCAGCAGCGTTTGCTCGTTACCTGCAAAGTAGACACGGGTGCGACCGTGCAGCGACTCGGTCGCTTCACCAAAAGCATGAGCATCTAAGGTATACAAAGTCGAAAGCACCATCATGAAACGGTTAACGGCTTTCTTTTGCTCCGCATATTCATCGGACAGCAGCAATTCACGCACCGCACGAACACGATCGCGTGCTTTGTTTACGGGTTTGGCTTCCGGGGCAGGTGCGGCAGTTGCCGCCGTCTGGCCGGTCGTTGCAGGTGTAGCAGGAGTTTGACCGGCGGTAAATTTCAGCATGCGCCGTAAAATATCGGACGCGCTTTCACCAATGTGCTGCGTGTGGCTGGCAATATAGCGATAGAGCTCGTCATCAACTTCAATTGTTTTCATCTTAATCCAGTGCGATATCTTTTCTGAATACAAGTTGTTGGGATTATAAGGACAAATCCCAACCTCGGGTAGAGCCAAACTTTTGTCACGCCACAAAGTCAGACTAAACTGGAAATTTGCGGCACCGCAGTGGAAAGCCGACTGTGGCAGAATGCCGTTATGATACCCTAACCTCACGAAGTAAAAAAAAAGAACTTTGCCATGAAATTGAATGCTCGCCTGCAAACTGCGCAACAATTGACTAGTAATTCCCCCATCGTCCTTATTCACGGTCTTTTTGGTAGCCTTGATAACCTCGGCGTACTGGCCCGCTCACTGGGGCAGGATCATCCGTTGCTGCAAATTGATCTCCGCAATCATGGGTTATCGCCGCGTAGCGAAGAAATGAACTACTCTGCGATGGCGCAGGATGTTGTCGAAACGCTTGATGAATATGGCATTAAGAAAGCCATTATTATCGGCCATTCCATGGGCGGGAAAGTGGCAATGGCGTTAACCGCCGTCGCCCCAGAACGTATCGATAAATTGGTGCTGATTGATATCGCCCCGGTGGATTATCAAGTGCGCCGCCACGATGAGATTTTCGAAGCGATCAATGCAGTGAGCCGCGCAAACGTGAAAACTCGCCAGCAAGCCGCCGTGATTATGCGCGAGCATCTTAATGAAGAAGGCGTGATTCAGTTTTTGCTGAAATCCTTTTCTGACGGCGAATGGAAATTCAACGTGCCGGTGCTGTGGGAGCAATATGAGAATATTGTCGGATGGAAAAACATCCCTGCCTGGAACGAACCGGCGCTGTTTATTCGCGGGGGAGCATCTCCTTATGTTGACGAATCTCACCGCGAACAGCTGCTTTCGCAGTTCCCACAGGCCCGTGCGCATGTGGTTGCCGGTGCTGGCCACTGGGTTCACGCCGAAAAACCTGATGCTGTTTTGCGCGCAATTCATCGTTTTATCGGTGAATCCGCAGCAAACTGATTAAAAACAAACCGACTGGCCGCAAGTTGCGGCTAACGCGTTGGCGCGCAAGCCATGCTGATGTATGATTGCGCGCTAAATTGCGCCAGAGCACCCCGCTCAGTGCCACCTGAATTCCCTGTCAGTAGTCTAATCATGGCAAAAGAACAAACGGACCGTACTACATTAGATCTGTTCGCGGACGAGCGTCGCCCGGGGCGACCAAAAACAAATCCGCTAACGCGTGATGAGCAATTGCGTATCAACAAACGCAATCAACTCAAGCGCGATAAGGTACGCGGCCTGAAGCGAGTGGAGCTAAAGCTCAATAATGACGCGGTAGATGCTCTCAACCAACTGGCTGAAGCGCGCAATATCAGCCGTAGCGAGCTGATTGAAGAGATACTACTCGCGCAACTGAAGCAGCATCTCAGTTAGTTTTAGTGCTATGTCCTGGTATGCAATGTTGCAGTCTGTGCACACCGGGGCGATAGCAGTTTCCGCACCACGAAGTGTTCTGCTATGATTGCCCTATCTGTGGCCAAATAGCAGCCACCATACCATTAAGTATCAAGAGGTTATTTTACTCATGGCAATCGTAGGCATTTTTTTCGGCAGCGACACTGGTAACACCGAAAATATCGCGAAAATGATTCAAAAACAGCTCGGTAAAGAAGTTGCTGAGGTGCATGACATTGCTAAGAGCAGCAAAGAAGACCTGGAAGGCTTCGATATTCTGCTTCTCGGCATCCCAACGTGGTATTACGGTGAAGCACAATGCGACTGGGATGATTTCTTCCCGACGCTGGAAGAAGTTGATTTCAATGGCAAACTGGTTGCTCTGTTCGGCTGTGGCGACCAGGAAGATTACGCGGAATACTTCTGTGACGCGTTAGGCACTATCCGCGACATCATTGAGCCACGCGGTGCAGCTATCGTCGGCCACTGGCCAACTGCGGGCTACCATTTCGAAGCCTCTAAAGGTCTGGCTGACGACGATCATTTTGTCGGTCTGGCTATCGACGAAGATCGTCAACCAGAACTGACGGCTGAACGCGTTCAGAAATGGGTCAAACAAGTTTCTGACGAGCTGAACCTGGCTGATATCATCAACGCCTGATGCCAGATGTGACGCAACTATTGGGTTGCGTCACATTGATAGATATTATCGATTAAAATAATCGCTACAAATTTTTAACTTTTCAGTTTGTCCCTGTACAATGAACTCCTGATCAAAAAGCTAGCAAGGCAAACAAATCGCGACTCAGCCGCCATTTTTTAGCTTGATTATGCATAATACTTGCGGTTCCCATTTAGAAGTGGCAGTTCTATAATGAGACGCATTCATCTTAACGCTCACCCTGAGTCCGAGCGAATCGTTAAGCAACAGGACAATTTCCGCATGACTGACAATAATACCGCATTAAAGAAGGCCGGCTTGAAAGTCACGCTTCCGCGATTAAAAATCCTTGAAGTGTTGCAAGGGCCGGTGAACCACCACGTCAGTGCGGAAGACCTCTATAAACGTCTGATTGATATGGGCGAAGAGATTGGTCTCGCCACCGTTTATCGTGTACTAAACCAGTTTGATGATGCAGGCATTGTGACTCGTCATAATTTCGAAGGCGGCAAATCCGTGTTCGAACTGACGCAGCAGCATCACCATGACCATCTGATCTGTCTGGATTGCGGCAAGGTTATTGAATTCAGTGATGATTCAATCGAAGCCCGCCAGCGCGAAATCGCATCACGTCATGGCATTCGTCTGACTAACCACAGCCTGTACCTTTACGGTCACTGCGCTGAAGGTGATTGCCGTACTGATGAAAACGCACACGAAATCAGCGAAAGGTAATCCGTATATTCTGCCTTCTGATTCAGAAGCCAGGCATAAAAAAACCGGTGAGGAAGCTCACCGGTTTTTTTATTGCTTACGCGCAGCCATTATTTGTTGTTAGCGCGAATCTCTTGCCAGATTTTGTCGCATTTGGCTTTTACCGCCTGGTCATTACCCGTGCGGGTCGCCTGAATGCAGTTCTGGTAATCCAGGGTACGCACCGTTTCTTTCTTCGCGAAATCCTGATGCTCTTTTTCCTGACCTAAAACATTTAACACACTCTGGCAGGCCTGGATTTTATCCGGGTTGCCTTCTGCGGTGTTAATACAAGCGCTATACGCTTGTTTCAATTTAGTATCTTCCGGAGCCGTTTTAGGTTGTTGCTGCGCACACGCACTCAAACCTAACGCCATCACCGTAATCAGAACTAGCTTTTTCATGTTTGATATCCTTAAGAAAACCGGGCGTGTTTAGCGCCCGGAATCACATCAGAAGATGGTGAATGGTGCGATAACAATAAATTTCACGTCACGCTCATCCTGGAAGATGTTGCCGTAACCACCGCCCCAGCTTGGGATGTCGGAATGGTTGTCGTATTGAGTGAAGTGCAGTTTGAACAGAGTGCCTTTCGCACGACCATCCTGAACGGTGTACAACGCATCAAGGCTGTACGCAGATTCTTTCAGGCGGTTATCCGCATCGTAGTAACCGTCTGTCGTTGGTTTGGAGCTTGGTTTAGCATCCCATGCGTAAACATAAGAAGCACCCACTGCCCAACCCGCAAGATTCCAGTTGCTCAGGTCATACATCGCGCCTGCAAATACCGCTTTTTCACCGTTGGCGTTGAAGTCAGAGCGGTTATCCCACCACACATCAAGACGACCGTTGGAAGAGGCGTAAGTTGGCGTCATACGCTGCAAGAAGTAGCCCTGTTGGCCATCGGCCTTAACCACGGTTCCTTCAAGGCGCAAATCAACCTGGCCGACTCTGTATCCGAGAGTCAATGCCTGCAACCATGCGGTTCCGTCGTACAGATCGTTCACGCTGCCGTCGGAAACTTTGTCACGCGTGCCGTAGAACTGGTAGCTGGTGGTTAACGGGCTGCCCGCGATATCAAATTTGTAGCTCGCCTTGGTGAAATACTGATCAACATAACCTTCAGCCTGACCAAATGCGGCCTCAAGAATCAGGTTATTTTTGAAGTCATATTTCGCACCAAGTGAATGTAAGTAATCGACTTTGGTGTTCTTATCGTTCTGATAGAACTTGTCCATTTCCAGGTGCCACGGAGCTTTATACTCGTTGGTCCACATGTAGGAGAAGCTCAGAGCACCAGAATCGCCATAGTCAAAGTTTGCACCGGCTTCTGCGCCCTGGTAAGTACCTGGCATGAAGCTCCAGTGTGGTGCTAACAGAGTTTGACCGGTTGGCTGAATGTAACCACCACGCGCCCATACCGGGCCGTATTTGAATTTAGCCGCTGCTTTATAAAGGCTGATGCCGCTCTTATCGCCGGAATAATCTTCGTCGTAAGCTTTGTTAGAAGAGGAGAATGCGATTTCATTTGGGTGACCGCTGTTAGCGTTTTCTGCCATTTCGATAGCAGTAAAGGCCGCAATGTCCAGACCAAACATGTCAGCGGCATAACCTGACTGGAAGTCCAGGTTTGCGTTCCAGGTGGAGTGCGCAAGGTTAGTTTCGTATTTACCCGTTGTGACGTCTTTACGGTCACGCTCACGCTGCCAGTAATAAACACCACCGGTCAGTGTTGAATCATCAACAAAACCTGCTGCTGTTGCCTGAGGGATGACTACTAATCCTGAAAGAGCCGTAACACCTGCGATTGCAAGCGCAAGCGCACTACGTTTGCCACTAAACGTACGCATAGAAAATTCCTCTTTGACGAATAAATAATCGCTGGACGTTAAAAGACGTCATATAGCGAAAAAAGTAAAAATGCCTAACGGCTAAAGCGGTTATGAATATTTGCCCGCATTACTGCTTTCTTAAGACTATTTTTCGCGACGCGAATTATCAACGACTTTGTAAGAGTTCATTCCGATATTATGACAGAGAGCACATAATTTATGAGTATTTGTAACAAATAGCGACTCAAGAGTTTTATCTTGATAATTGAAATTATTAACACACAAAACTCTATATGAGAGCGCTCACATAATTAAACAAAGAATTTTAAATGTTCCGATATTGACCGTGAATATTTTGCAGGAAGGAGTGTAAATAACATTAATTCGCAACGCGAATGTGAAGAAATGTTTAACCAGATGATTCTAAAGCGAAAAAAAAACGCCGCGATTTGCGGCGTTTTGTCACATATTGACCATGTAACCTAAGGGTTTATTCGCCCATTTTGGCCCAGGTATCACGTAGCCCGACGGTACGGTTAAATACCAGTTTGTCAGCCGTTGTATAACGGCTATCCAGGCAGAAATAACCTTCGCGCTCAAACTGATACGCTTTGCTGATTTCGGCATTTTTCAGACTTGGCTCGACAAAACCTTGCTTGATGACCAGAGACTCTGGGTTAATTGTTGCCAGGAAATCTTCAGCAGCACCTGGGTTCGCCACGCTGAACAAACGGTCGTAAAGACGGATTTCAACCGGCAATGCATGTTCGGCACTGACCCAATGAATAACACCTTTCACTTTACGGCCATCCGCCGGGTCTTTGCTTAATGTGTCCGGATCGTAGGAGCAATGCAGCACGGTCATGTTCCCTGCTTCATCTTTCTCAACACGATCGGCTTTAATCACATACGCATTACGCAGACGAACTTCTTTGCCCAGCACCAGACGCTTGTACTGTTTGTTGGCTTCTTCACGGAAGTCAGCGCGGTCGATGTAGATTTCACGGCTAAACGGCACCTGACGGCTACCCATCTCTGGTTTGTTAGGATGGTTAGGCATCGTGACCATTTCAACTTCGCCCTGCGGGAAGTTTTCAATGATAACTTTTACCGGATCAAGAACAGCCATCGCACGCGGCGCGTTCTCGTTCAGGTCGTCACGGATACAAGATTCCAGGGCAGCCATTTCAACGGTGTTGTCTTGCTTGGTCACACCAATGCGCTTACAGAATTCACGAATAGATGCAGCGGTGTAACCACGACGACGCAGACCCGAGATGGTCGGCATACGTGGGTCATCCCAACCCTCTACAACCTTCTCAGTCACCAGCAGGTTCAGCTTACGCTTGGACATGATGGAGTATTCGAGATTCAGGCGCGAGAACTCGTACTGACGCGGGTGCGCAGGAATAGTGATGTTATCCAACACCCAGTCGTACAGGCGACGGTTGTCCTGGAATTCCAGCGTACACAGGGAGTGCGTAATGCCTTCCAGCGCATCGGAGATGCAGTGGGTGAAGTCGTACATCGGATAGATGCACCACTTGTTGCCGGTCTGGTGATGGTCGGCAAACTTGATACGGTAAATAACCGGATCGCGCATGACGATGAACGGCGAAGCCATGTCGATTTTCGCGCGCAGGCACGCAGTCCCTTCAGCAAACTCACCGTTACGCATTTTCTCAAACAGCGCGAGGTTTTCTTCAACGGTGCGGTCGCGATATGGGCTGTTTTTGCCAGGAGAGGTCAATGAGCCGCGATATTCACGGATTTGTTCCGGAGTCAGTTCATCGACATACGCCAGACCTTTATTGATCAATTCAACCGCGTAGTTAAACAGCTGGTCGAAATAATCAGAGGAATAACGGATGTTGCCGGACCACTGGAAACCGAGCCATTCAACATCGTGCTTAATGGAATCAACGTATTCGATGTCTTCTTTTACCGGGTTGGTGTCATCGAAACGCAGGTTGCACTGGCCTTGATAATCTTGCGCGATACCAAAATTCAGGCAGATGGATTTTGCATGGCCGATATGCAGATAGCCGTTTGGCTCTGGCGGGAAACGGGTGCAAATGCTGGTGTGCTTACCATTGGCCAAATCTTCATCAATAATCTGGCGAATAAAGTTAGTTGGGCGGGCTTCGGCCTCACTCATCGCGGGTTCCTCTGTGCAAAAACTTTAGTTATCCGCCCATGATCTTATAAGCAAGCGTCGGAAACAACCTTTTGTTGAATAAATAAGGGGATTGGGAAGGGTCGGCAGGAGCAATAAAAAAGCGGCTGGAGAAAAAACTCTCCAGCCGCTAAAGGCACAATCTATGACTCAGGAGCGATTATTTGCCTTTAATTTCATACAGAGGCGTTTGGCCTGCAACGACGGAACCTTGCGCCTGGATAACCAGACCGCTGTAGTCGTCGATGTTGCTGCAAACAACCGGGCTAATCATGGAGCGAGCATTGGCGTTCAGGAAATCAAGATCCATTTCCAGAATCGGCTGGCCTGCAACCACTTCAGCACCCTCTTCTACCAGACGAGTAAAGCCTTGTCCGTTCAGCGCGACGGTATCAATGCCCATATGGACAACGATCTCAGCACCCTTTTCGGTTTCAAGACAGAACGCATGGTTCGTATTGAAGATTTTTACGATAGTACCGGCAGCTGGCGCGACAACTGTTTTCTCAGTTGGCTTAACAGCAATACCATCACCTACCGCTTTGCTGGCGAATGCTTCATCAGGAACCTGCTCCAGCGCGACCACATCACCCGTTACTGGTGATACCAGTGCCGCGATAGTGACAGCGTTTGGTACAGCCTGTGGTTTTGCAGCAGCGACTGGCGCAGCGGTCGCAACAGCGGCAACCGGAGCAGCAGCAACGTCGCCTACTGTTTTCATTGCGTTAGCAATTTTCTCAGCCACAAAGCCGACGATGATTTGCACGCTGGTTTTGTTCAGACGGATAACACCGGTTGCACCCAGGCGTTTAGCCAGAGATTCGTTCACCAGTGAAGAGTCTTTCACGTTCAGGCGCAGACGAGTGATACACGCATCGATACCTGTCAGGTTTGCTGAACCACCTACAGCCGCAATGTACTGACGAGCCAGCTCAGAAACATCCTGATTGGTGTTGGTGCTGACATTCACGTCCTGACCATCAGCTTCATCACCTGCAACAGCCAGTTCACGACCTGGAGTCAACAGATTGAATTTGTTGATAGTAAAGCGGAATACAACGTAGTAAATCACGAAGAACACAAGGCCTTGCGGAATCAGCATGTACCAGTGAGTTGCCAGTGGGTTACGGGAAGAAAGCACCATATCCACCAGACCCGCACTGAAGCCGAAACCTGCAATCCAATGCATGCTTGCTGCGATGAAGACGGAAATACCGGTCAGCACTGCGTGAATCAGATACAGAACTGGAGCCACGAACATGAAGGAGAATTCCAACGGTTCAGTGATACCAGTAAAGAAGGCAGCAAACGCACCTGCCATCATGATACCCAATACTTTGGCTTTATTTTCAGGACGCGCGCAGTGGTAAATTGCCAGTGCAGCACCAGGAAGACCGAACATCATGATTGGGAAGAAACCAGCCTGGTAACGACCAGTAATACCAACAATACCCGTACCTTCAGCGATAGATTTAGCACCGCCAAGGAACTTAGGAATGTCGTTGATACCGGCAACATCGAACCAGAACACGGAGTTCAGGGCGTGGTGCAGACCCACTGGAATCAGTAAACGGTTAAAGAACGCATACACACCTGCGCCGATAGAACCCATTTTCTGGATGTGCTCACCGAAGTTCACCAGGCCACTAAACACTACCGGCCAGATAAACATCATGATGAAGGCAACCGCGATCATCACAAAGGAAGTGATGATCGGCACCAGGCGACGTCCGCTGAAGAAGGACAACGCTTTCGGCAGCTCGACGCTGCTAAAGCGGTTGTACAACTCGGCAGAAATAATCCCGACCAGAATACCGACAAATTGGTTTTGGATTTTAGAGAACGCAAACGGCACCTGATCTAACGGAATATGTTTGATCATGGAAACAGCGGCTGGAGAGCAGAGCGTTGTCAAAACCAGGAAACCGACAAAGCCGGTTAGTGCAGCAGCACCATCTTTATCTTTAGACATACCGTAAGCCACACCAATGGCAAACAGCACACCCATGTTATCAATAATTGCAGCACCAGATTTGATGAACAACGCAGCTAATGCGCTATCACCACCCCAGCTAACCGGGTCAATCCAGTAACCAACACCCATTAATATGGCTGCGGCTGGTAGCGTGGCTACCGGCACCATCAGCGCACGGCCAACCTTTTGCATATAACCTAGAATACTCACGTCAATTCCCCCTATGAGACCCCGTTAAGGCTCGTTCAAAGCAGTTTTATTATTGTTTAACAAACCTTGAAAGCATGGCGAAGATTCACCAACCTTCTGAGTGTGTGAAAAATTAATTCGTATCGCAAATTAAACACCCTTTTTTTGTGATTAAAATCACCAAATATTGTTATTGCACTCCCCTTTGGCTAGCTATCGACTAAAACTTATTTTATCATCCGAAAAATCAAGACAGATTGATCCCGTCATCGCAGGTTTGAAACTGAGTTACCCTTTAAGGGTTCGGATAATCAATTTGGCTAATATCGTTTTTATTAACTTATGAGGTGAATGATGAGACTGATTCCCCTGGCTACCCCAGCTCAAGTTGGCAAATGGGCAGCGCGCCATATCGTTAAACGTATCAATGCGTTTAACCCAACCGCAGATCGTCCTTTCCTGCTGGGCCTGCCAACTGGCGGTACGCCTCTTGAAGCGTATAAAGCGCTGGTAGAGATGCACAAAGCGGGCCAGGTTAGCTTTAAAAACGTCGTCACCTTTAACATGGATGAATACGTTGGCCTGCCAAAAGAGCATCCAGAAAGCTACCACACCTTTATGCACCGCAACTTCTTTGACCACGTTGATATCCCAGCAGAAAACATCAACCTGCTGAATGGCAACGCCGAAGATGTTGACGCAGAATGCCGTCGTTATGAAGAGAAAATTCGTTCATACGGTAAAATTCACCTGTTCATGGGTGGTGTGGGCAACGACGGTCATATCGCATTCAACGAGCCTGCTTCTTCTCTGGCATCTCGTACCCGTATCAAAACCCTGACTCATGACACGCGTGTAGCAAACTCCCGTTTCTTTGATGGTGATGTTTCTCAAGTTCCAAAATATGCACTAACCGTTGGCGTGGGTACTCTGCTCGACGCTGAAGAAGTGATGATTTTGGTTCTGGGCCATTTGAAAGCGCAAGCGCTGCAAGCGGCTGTGGAAGGTAACGTGAATCACATGTGGACCATTAGCTGTCTGCAACTGCACCCTAAAGCAGTGGTTGTTTGTGATGAGCCATCCACGATGGAACTCAAAGTGAAAACGCTGAAGTACTTCAATGAACTTGAAGCAGAAAATATCAAAGATCTTTAAGTAATAGTCATAACCGGGGGTAACTATGTTTGCATTAACTCACGGTCGGATTCATACCGGCCATGAAATTCTTGATGATCACGCGATTGTTATCGCGAACGGCCTGATTGAACGCGTTTGCCCGCGCTCAGATCTCCCAGCGGGTATAGAGACTCGTGATGTGGGTGGTGCAATCATCGCCCCCGGTTTTATTGATGTGCAATTGAATGGCTGTGGTGGTGTGCAGTTCAACGATTCCGCTGATGCGGTGACGGTTGAAACGCTGGAAATCATGCAGAAAGCCAATGAGCGTTCTGGCTGTACCAGCTACCTGCCAACACTCATCACCAGCAGTGATGACCTGATGAAGCAAGGCGTGAGAGTCATGCGCGAATACCTGGCGAAGTACCAGAACCAGGCGCTCGGTCTGCATCTTGAAGGCCCATGGCTGAACATGGTGAAAAAAGGCACGCACAACCCAAGTTTCGTGCGTAAACCAGATGCAGAACTGGTCGATTTCCTCTGCGAGAATGCAGACGTCATCACCAAAGTGACTCTGGCACCAGAAATGGTTGCGCCAGAAGTCATCAGTAAACTGGTTGCATCCGGCATTATCGTTTCCGCCGGGCACTCCAATGCGACGGTTAAAGAAGCCAAAGTCGGTTTCCGTGCAGGTATCACCTTCGCAACCCATCTTTTCAACGCCATGCCGTACATTACTGGCCGCGAACCCGGGCTTGCAGGTGCAATTTTTGATGAGCCAGATGTTTACTGCGGTATCATTGCCGATGGTTTACATGTGGATTATGCGAACATCCGTACTGCGAAAAAGGTCAAAGGCGACAAGCTGTGCCTGGTGACTGATGCCACCGCTCCGGCGGGCGCAAATATAGATGAGTTCATTTTCGCAGGAAAAACAATATACTACCGTGATGGTTTATGTGTAGATGAGAACGGCACTCTGAGCGGTTCGGCCCTGACGATGATTGAAGGGGTACGTAACCTGGTCGAGCATGCTGGCATCGCCTTAGATGAAGTCTTGCGGATGGCCACGCTCTACCCTGCCCGCGCGATGGGTGTAGACCAGCAATTAGGGACTATTGAAGCTGGGAAAGTCGCGAATCTGACGACCTTTACCCGCGATTTTAAAATCACCAAGACCTTTGTTAATGGTAACGAGGTCGTAACTGAGTAATTAAGGCATGACGACTGGCGGACAGGCTCAAATTGGTAATGTCGATCTGGTAAAACAGCTGAATAGCGCGGCGGTATATCGCCTGATTGACCAACATGGGCCAATCTCTCGTATTCAGATTGCCGAGCAGAGCCAGCTTGCGCCGGCCAGCGTCACAAAAATTACTCGCCAGTTAATTGAGCGCGGATTGATCAAAGAAGTGGATCAACAGGCTTCCACCGGGGGCCGCCGCGCTATCTCCATTATCACCGAAACCCGCAATTTCAATGCGATTGGCGTGCGCCTTGGCCGCCATGATGCCACCATCACACTGTTTGATCTCAGCGCAAAACCGCTGGCCGAAGAGCATTACGCTCTGCCAGAACGCACCCAGGAAACACTCGAACACGCGCTGCTGAACGCCATTTCTCAGTTTATCGAAATATATCAGCGCAAAATGCGTGAGCTGATTGCGATCTCCGTGATTCTGCCGGGTTTGGTTGACCCTGAAAGTGGTGTGATTCGCTATATGCCGCATATTCAGGTCAATAACTGGTCGCTGGTCGATAGCCTAGAGAAACAGTTCAAAGTCACCTGTTATGTCGGGCACGATATCCGTAGCCTGGCCCTTGCAGAGCACTACTTTGGTGCAACTCACGACTGCGATGACTCCATTTTGGTGCGTGTTCACCGTGGTACGGGTGCCGGTATTCTTTCAAACGGTCGCATTTTTATTGGCCGTAACGGTAACGTTGGCGAAATTGGTCACATCCAGGTCGATCCTTTAGGTGAACGTTGCCACTGCGGGAACTTTGGCTGCCTCGAAACCATTGCCGCCAATGCCGCTATTGAACATCGCGTGCGACATTTGCTTGAACAAGGCTATAACAGCCGCCTGACGCTTGAAGAGTGTGATATTACGGCAATTTGTAAAGCCGCGAATAAAGGCGATGCCCTGGCATGCGAAGTGATTGAACATGTTGGCCGTCATCTGGGCAAAGCCATTTCTATTGCGATTAACCTGTTCAACCCGCAGAAAATCGTGATTGCCGGGGAAATCATTGAAGCCGAAAAAGTGCTTCTCCCTGCGATTGAAGGCTGCATTAATACGCAGGTGTTGAAAGCCTTCCGCAAAAACCTGCCTGTCGTGTGCTCAAAATTGGATGACCGTTCAGCCATTGGCGCCTTTGCGCTGGTAAAACGCTCAATGCTCAATGGCGTGTTGCTTCAGCGGTTGCTGGAGAGTTAACCCAGTCGCTGTGCTTTTTGCGCTATAGTTACGCCTTCCTGAAATGTGAGCCAGAAATTTGAGCCAGAGTAATCAATGACCATTCAGAATGTAATTTGTGATATTGACGGCGTGCTGATGCACGACAACGTTGCCGTACCCGGTGCGAATGAATTCCTGGGCCGCATCATGGAAAAGGGTATGCCGCTCGTCCTGCTGACGAATTATCCTTCGCAAACAGGGCAGGATCTGGCAAACCGTTTTGCTTCTGCCGGTATTGATGTCCCGGATAGCGTTTTTTATACCTCAGCAATGGCAACTGCCGATTTCTTGCGTCGCCAGGAAGGGAAAAAAGCCTACGTGGTAGGTGAAGGCGCATTGATTCATGAGCTGTATAAAGCAGGCTTCACTATCACTGACATCAACCCAGACTTTGTTATTGTTGGCGAGACACGTTCCTATAACTGGGAAATGATGCACAAAGCCGCTTATTTTGTGGCGAATGGCGCTCGCTTTATTGCGACTAACCCCGACACCCATGGCCGTGGTTATTATCCGGCTTGTGGTGCGTTGTGCGCCGGTATCGAGAAAATTTCCGGCCGCAAACCGTTCTGCGTGGGCAAGCCAAGCCCATGGATCATTCGCGCTGCCCTCAATAAAATGCAGGCGCATTCGGAACATACCGTGATTGTTGGCGATAACCTGCGTACCGATATTCTTGCTGGCTTCCAGGCTGGCCTGGAAACCATTCTGGTGCTTTCGGGTGTTTCAACATTGAACGACATTGATGCCATGCCGTTCCGCCCTTCCTGGATTTACCCGTCGGTTGCAGAAGTCGATATCATCTAATTAATGATTCGCCCGGTTTTCGCCGGGCGTTTTGCCGATTCAACACTCTTTTCTCTTCTCTCTGAATGCCTGCCTGGCGATTTCATTAAAAATTGTCGATCCGCTAATAATTGTGCTTATTTCATCATCATTTTTCAGTAATCAACAATCGCCATTGAACTATTTATCCCTTAAAGACTAAAGGGCTTGCATTCCCGTCAATGATTGCGCATTTTCATATTCATGCAATGCAACAAAACAATTTAATGGCTCAAAGAAGCATTACGGAGAGAGTTCTATGTGTTCAATTTTTGGTGTTCTGGATATCAAGACCGATGCGGTCGAATTGCGTAAGAAAGCGCTCGAGTTATCACGCCTGATGCGCCACCGTGGGCCAGACTGGTCCGGTGTTTATGCACATGAAAAAGCCATCCTTTCTCACGAACGTCTCTCTATTGTTGATGTAAACGCAGGCGCTCAGCCGCTTTACAATAAAGCAAAAACTCACGCATTAGCGGTTAACGGCGAAATCTACAACCATCAGGCCCTGCGCGCAGAATACGGCGACCGTTACGAATTCCAGACCGGTTCTGACTGCGAAGTTATCCTGGCGCTTTATCAGGAGAAAGGCCCAGAGTTTCTGGATGACCTGCAAGGCATGTTTGCTTTCGTTCTGTATGACGAAGTGCAGGACGCTTACCTGATTGGCCGTGACCATATCGGCATCATCCCGCTGTATATGGGCCATGACGAACACGGCAACATGTATGTGGCTTCTGAAATGAAGGCGCTGGTGCCGGTTTGTCGTACCATCAAAGAATTCCCGGCAGGTAGCTACCTGTGGAGCAAAGACGGTGAAATCCGCAGTTATTACCAGCGTGACTGGTTTGAATATGATGCGGTAAAAGACAACGTTACTGACAAAAACGAATTGCGTCAGGCGCTGGAAGATTCCGTCAAAAGCCATCTGATGTCTGACGTACCGTACGGCGTACTGCTGTCTGGTGGTCTGGATTCATCTGTTATCTCCGCTATCACCAAGAAATTTGCTGCCCGCCGTGTAGAGGATGAAGAACGCTCTGAAGCCTGGTGGCCGCAACTGCACTCCTTTGCAGTGGGTCTGGTCGGTTCGCCTGATCTGATAGCCGCGCAAGAAGTGGCAAACCATCTGGGTACTGTTCACCACGAAATTCATTTCACAGTACAAGAAGGCCTGGATGCGATTCGTGATGTTATCTATCACATCGAAACTTATGATGTGACCACAATCCGCGCCTCCACCCCAATGTATTTGATGTCCCGTAAAATCAAAGCAATGGGCATTAAAATGGTGCTGTCTGGTGAAGGTTCTGACGAAGTGTTTGGCGGTTACCTGTACTTCCATAAAGCGCCAAACGACAAAGAGCTGCACGAAGAAACCGTACGTAAACTGCAATCGCTGCATATGTTCGACTGCGCTCGTGCTAACAAAGCGATGTCTGCCTGGGGCGTGGAAGCTCGCGTACCGTTCCTGGATAAGAAATTCCTCGATGTCGCGATGCGCATCAACCCGAAAGACAAAATGTGCGGCAATGGCAAAATGGAAAAACATATCCTGCGTGAATGTTTTGAATCCTATCTGCCAGCAAGCGTTGCATGGCGTCAGAAAGAGCAATTCTCTGATGGCGTAGGTTACAGCTGGATCGACACGTTAAAAGAAGTGGCTGCGGCTCAGGTCACCGATCAACAACTGGAAACCGCAAGCTATCGTTTCCCGTACAACACGCCAGGTTCTAAAGAAGCGTATTTGTATCGTGAAATCTTTGAAGAATTATTCCCGCTGCCAAGTGCTGCCCATTGCGTTCCTGGCGGCCCATCTGTTGCCTGTTCTTCTGCTAAGGCCATTGAATGGGATGAAGCCTTCAAAACAATGAATGATCCATCAGGCCGTGCGGTGGGTGTTCACCAGTCAGCTTACAAATAAGCGAACAAAATTAATGACACGGGCCTGCGGGCCCGTTTTTGTTTCAGCAAGATTCCTCACTGCTTATCCGGGCTTTTCCCTCAGATAAAACCACGAAATAACCGATAATTGACGAATATTGCATCAAGCTGTTCGTAAGCTAATCAAACAGACAATTTACGCCAATTTTCGGGAAAAAATTGTTGACGCTAGAAGGCCAACTACGCATAATGCGCCCCGCAACGCCGATAAGGTTACGCAGAAAAAAGAAGGCTACTTAGCTCAGCTGGTTAGAGCACATCACTCATAATGATGGGGTCACAGGTTCGATTCCCGTAGTAGCCACCATTATTCTTTTTTTAGCGCGGGAGTGGCGAAATTGGTAGACGCACCAGATTTAGGTTCTGGCGCCGCAAGGTGTGCGAGTTCAAGTCTCGCCTCCCGCACCATTTTAAAGCGTTGCACGGATGGGGTATCGCCAAGCGGTAAGGCACCGGTTTTTGATACCGGCATTCCCTGGTTCGAATCCAGGTACCCCAGCCACTTTTTTGACATAGCAGTTTTCGACATAGCACGTTAGTTTTGTGCGCCCTAAGTTGGGGTATCGCCAAGCGGTAAGGCACCGGTTTTTGATACCGGCATTCCCTGGTTCGAATCCAGGTACCCCAGCCAGTCGAAGAAAAAGTTCTAAAATTAGGCTACTTAGCTCAGCTGGTTAGAGCACATCACTCATAATGATGGGGTCACAGGTTCGATTCCCGTAGTAGCCACCATATTTTTGGGGTATCGCCA
This sequence comes from Buttiauxella agrestis, assembly GCF_900446255.1. Lineage (NCBI taxonomy): Bacteria > Pseudomonadati > Pseudomonadota > Gammaproteobacteria > Enterobacterales > Enterobacteriaceae > Buttiauxella > Buttiauxella agrestis. The sequence continues at coordinate 3,546,797 of NZ_UIGI01000001.1, forward strand.
AGCGGTAAGGCTCTGGTTTCTGATACCAGCATTCCGAGGTTCGAATCCTCGTACCCCAGCCAAAAATGAAAAGCTCGCTTCGGCGAGCTTTTTGCTTTTCTGCGTTTGGTAAAATTAATGTCGGATGTCGCTCAAGCTAATCCGACCAGGGTAAATTTACTGACTCATAATCCTAATGCATACTTCAACGCCTGGCGTTTAAGTAACCCTCCTCGTTCAGCCGCCATCAACCCTAAGTTTCGAATCACCCGTAATGGCACTAATGTATTGCTGAACCCCGCGTAAAACAGATCCATACCGCTTTGCATCAGGAAATTATCTGCCTGCCTACGTGTCTGGTAGCGTTTTAATACGCGCGCTTGCGCCCAGTTTTCGCCATAACTACGCGCATTAATCATCACATCAAGTAATGCTTCCACATCGCGATAACCGAGATTCACACCCTGCCCGGCCAACGGATGAATGGTATGAGCAGCATCGCCAATCAGTGCCAGACCTTGCTGCGTATACTGCAATGCATGGCGGCGCGTCAGCGGGAATGCGCCACAGGCAACCGGAGTAACTTTTCCTAAACGTTGAGGGAAGCTCATTTCAATCGCTTTTTGCAATTGCGACATCGTCATATTCCGCAACTGGCGAATTCGTGCCGGTGAGTCGTACCACACTAGCGAAGCCCAATGATCAAATAACGGTAAAAACGCATGCGGCCCGCTCGGCGTAAAATGCTGCCAGGTGCTGTCGCCTGGAGATTGCTCGCACTTCACGGTAATCAACATGCAAGACTGCCGATATTCCCAGGCATGAATACCGATTCCCGCCCAGTGCCGAACCTGCGAATTCGCGCCATCTGCGCCAATCACCATCGGCACCGTCAAAGTCTGTTCATCAGCAAACTGTAGCGTCCACTGCCCTGCCTCGCCGTGCATACCGGTCAGTTGCGCCGGACAGAATAATGAGACGTTAGAATGTGCCTCCAGCGCCTGCCACAATGCAAGTTGCAGCACCGAGTTCTCAACCATATAGCCAAGTTCCGGCAACCCAAGTTCCTGCGCCTTAAAGCTCACATGAGCGCTTTCCCATTCCCAGGTTTCGAGCTGGCGATAAGCATGGCTACGCATTGAACGAATCGCATCCCAAACGCCAAGGGATTTCAACAACCCGACCGACGCACTACTGATAGCCGAAATACGCACATCGGGTTGGCTTGTTGCGTCAAAGGCTGCCGGAGCCTGATGCTCAATCACCGCTACCCGGAAACCATTTTGCGCGAGACCAAGGGCGGCGGCCGCACCGACCATGCCTCCGCCGACTATCGCGACGTCAATTGACTGGTTCAACATGATGATTTTGTCCTTAAATTGTCTATGCTGATTCTACCGGATTTTTACGCAAGTTTCGTAGGCTGGTCACATCAAGGCCAAAGCATTACAATACGCCGCCTGAATTCCTGGCTTTAACTGAGCAATGGCAAGTCGATGACAAAAAAACTCCATATCAAAACCTGGGGCTGTCAGATGAACGAATACGATTCATCGAAGATGGCCGATCTGCTGAATAGCACACATGGCTATACGCTTACGGATAACCCAAAAGAAGCTGACGTATTGCTGCTCAATACCTGCTCTATCCGCGAAAAAGCCCAGGAAAAAGTGTTCCATCTGCTTGGCCGTTGGAAACTCTTAAAGCGCAAAAATCCCAATATCATTATTGGCGTTGGCGGCTGCGTTGCTTCCCAGGAAGGCAAGCTGATTCGTAGCCGTGCGCACTATGTTGATATCGTTTTCGGGCCGCAGACGCTGCACCGCCTGCCGGAAATGATCAATAAAGTGAGCGGCAACCGCAGCCCAATTGTTGATGTTAGCTTCCCGGAAATCGAGAAGTTTGACCGCCTGCCAGAACCCAAAGCGGACGGCCCAACAGCATTCGTTTCTATTATGGAAGGCTGCAACAAGTATTGTACTTACTGCGTGGTGCCTTACACGCGCGGTGAGGAAGTGAACCGCCCATGTGATGATGTGCTGTTTGAAATCGCGCAGCTCGCCGCACAAGGTGTACGTGAAGTTAACTTACTCGGCCAGAATGTGAATGCTTATCGTGGCCCATCTTTCGATGGCGGCATCTGTTCCTTCGCTGAATTGTTGCGCCTGGTGGCTGCAATTGACGGTATTGACCGCATTCGTTTTACCACCAGCCATCCAATTGAATTTACTGACGATATAATCGAAGTTTATCGTGATACGCCTGAGTTGGTGAGCTTCCTGCACCTGCCTATTCAATGCGGCTCCGATCGCGTATTAAATCTGATGGGGCGTACCCATACAGCACTGGAATACAAATCGATTATCCGCAAGCTGCGGGCTGTTCGTCCTGACATCCAGATCAGCTCTGACTTTATCGTCGGCTTCCCTGGCGAAACCCAGCAGGACTTCGAGCAGACCATGAAAGTCATTGGCGATGTAAATTTTGACGTGAGCTACAGCTTCGTCTTTTCTTCCCGCCCGGGCACACCAGCCGCCGATATGGTGGATGACGTGCCAGAAAAAGAAAAATTGCAGCGCCTCTATATTCTGCAAGAGCGTATCAACCAACAGGCCATAGAATATAGCCGTAAGATGGTTGGCACCATTCAGCGTGTCCTTGTAGAAGGCACCTCACGCAGAAACTTTATGGAGCTGACCGGACGTTCCGAACACAACCGTGGCGTGAACTTTGCGGGCACCCCGGACATGGTCGGTAAATTTGTTGATGTGGAAATCACTGAGGTTGCGACGAACAACTCCCTACGCGGAAAAGTCGTACGCACCGAAGATGAGATGGGGCTGCGTATTGCGCAATCTCCAGAGTCAGTGATTGCGCGCACACGTAAAGAGAACGAAATCGGCGTCGGGATTTATCAGCCATAATTCCACTCAATGCCCGAGGGTTCGCTAACGCCGTGAACCCATGGGCATTTTCATTTTTTGCACTTGTGTTGCACTTGCATTCGGAAGCATCCACCCAAATATCGAAAAGCAGGCTTGCGCCATCTGCCCTCGCCGTAAATAATCTTTTTATGGCCTGCACTCTTGCAGCGACACCTTCAACTGGCCCTGTGCGACCCCGAGGATAAGTTTGAATATCGAAACACGTGAAATTACGCTAGAACCCGCAGACAATGCGCGTCTGCTAAGCCTGTGTGGCCCATTTGATGACAACATCAAGCAGCTTGAACGTCGGCTGGGGATCGAGATCAACCGTCGTGACTATCAATTCAAGCTCACGGGCCGCCCGATTCTGGTGAACGCAGCCGCAGATATTTTGCGCAATCTGTACGTTGATACTGCGCCAATGCGTGGCGAAATTCAGGACATCACACCTGAGCAAATTCACCTTGCCATAAAAGAAATTCGCGTTCTGGAACAGTCTGCGGAAAGTGTTCCTGATTACGGTAAAGCGGTAAATATCAAAACCAAACGTGGTGTTATCAAGCCGCGTACGCCGAACCAGGCGCAATACATCGCGAACATTCTGGACCACGACATCACTTTCGGCGTTGGCCCTGCGGGGACGGGTAAAACTTACCTCGCGGTTGCAGCCGCTGTGGATGCGCTGGAACGTCAGGATATTCGCCGTATTTTGCTGACCCGTCCAGCGGTTGAAGCCGGTGAAAAACTTGGTTTCCTACCGGGTGATTTAAGCCAGAAAGTTGACCCTTATTTACGCCCGTTATATGACGCTTTGTTTGAAATGCTCGGCTTTGAGCGCGTTGAGAAGCTCATAGAACGTAACGTGATTGAAGTCGCCCCGCTGGCTTATATGCGTGGCCGTACGCTCAACGACGCGTTCATCATTTTGGATGAAAGCCAGAACACCACCATCGAACAGATGAAGATGTTCCTGACGCGTATTGGTTTTAACTCCAAAGCGGTAATTACCGGCGACGTAACCCAAATCGACCTGCCAAAAAATCTGAAATCAGGCCTGCGCCACGCCATTGACGTGCTGGCCGAAGTCGATGAAATCAGCTTTAACTTCCTTAATAGTGAAGACGTTGTCCGCCACCCGGTTGTGGCACGTATTGTGAATGCCTATGAAGCGTGGGAAAACGCTGAACAGGTTCGTAAAGATGAACTCGCTGCAGTCCGCAAGCGAGAAGCGATGGCGATAAACGCCGCCGCCCAGGAGAGTAAATGAGTCAGGTGATTTTGGATTTACAGGTCGCATGTGAAGAAGCAAGCGGCTTACCAACGGAAGTACAATTTCAGACATGGCTTGATGCGGTCATTCCGCAATTCCAGGAAGAATCAGAAGTCACGATTCGCGTGGTTGACGACGCTGAAAGCCACGATCTGAACCTCACTTACCGTGGGAAAGATAAATCCACAAATGTGCTTTCATTCCCGTTTGAAGCCCCTCCAGGTATTGAACTTCCGTTACTGGGCGATCTGATTATTTGTCGTCAAGTCGTGGAGCAAGAAGCGAAAGAACAACAAAAACCGTTGGATGCGCATTGGGCGCATATGGTTATCCACGGCAGTCTGCATCTGCTTGGCTACGATCACATTGAAGATGAAGAAGCCGAAGAGATGGAATCCCTGGAAACAGAGATAATGCTTGCTCTTGGGTATGCTGATCCGTACATTGCCGAGAAAGAATAGTCTATGTAGGGATTAACCCTGCAAAGCAAATATCAACAGGCAGCGCATCACTAAACTGCCTGTTTATCAGTAACGAACATGAGGTAATAAAACCTAACGCCATGAGCGACGACAACTCACAAAACAGTGACACGCCTGCCAGTAAGAAGGGATTCTTTTCCCTGATTCTCAACCAGCTATTCCACGGTGAACCTAAAAACCGTGACGATCTGCTGACACTCATCCGTGATTCTGAGCAAAACGATCTTATCGATCAAGACACCCGCGACATGCTCGAAGGCGTCATGGATATCGCCGACCAACGCGTCCGCGACATCATGATCCCTCGCTCTCAAATGGTAACGCTCAAACACAACCAGACGCTGGACGAATGCCTCGATGTCATCATCGAATCCGCACACTCCCGCTTCCCGGTGATCAGTGAAGACAAAGATCATATCGAAGGGATTCTGATGGCTAAAGATCTGCTGCCGTTTATGCGCAGCGATACTGAGCCATTTAGCATGGAAAAAGTGTTACGACAGGCAGTTGTTGTGCCGGAAAGTAAGCGTGTTGACAGGATGCTCAAAGAGTTTCGTCAGCAGCGCTACCATATGGCGATAGTGATTGATGAGTTTGGCGGCGTCTCCGGGCTTGTCACCATCGAAGATATTCTCGAACTGATTGTCGGGGAAATCGAAGATGAGTATGACGACGAAGAAGACGGCGATTTCCGCCAGCTAAGCCGCCATACCTGGACGGTCCGCGCACTGGCATCAATCGAAGATTTCAACGACACCTTTGCTACCCATTTCAATGATGATGAAGTGGACACCATTGGTGGACTCGTTATGCAGGCCTTTGGCCACCTACCTGCTCGTGGCGAAACCATTGATATAGATGGTTATCAGTTCAAAGTCGCGATGGCAGATAGCCGCCGCGTGATTCAGGTTCATGTCAGAATTCCGGACGACTCGCCACAACCGAAACTGGAAGATTAATTCAAAGATGGCTATAGCCCTACTCCTTCAACGCCAGCGCGTGCGTCTGCTGCTGGCGCTGCTTTTTGGTGCCTGCGGAACGCTGGCTTTCTCCCCTTACGATTTTTGGCCTGCTGCGATAGTTTCTTTAGCAGGGCTTCAGGGGCTGACTCTTAATCGTCGTGCAATTCAAAGTGCGTGGATTGGTTTCTTCTGGGGACTGGGGCTATTTGGCTCAGGCATTAACTGGGTATACGTCAGTATCGCGCAGTTTGGCGGTATGCCAGGCCCGGTTAATATCTTCCTGGTGGTGCTGCTTGCGGCGTATTTGTCGTTATATACCGGTTTGTTTGGCGGATTTCTCAGTAAGCTTTGCCCAAAAACAACGTGGTGGCGCGTCGCCATTGCCGCTCCGATGTTATGGCAACTCACCGAGTTCCTGCGCGGTTGGGTGTTAACCGGCTTCCCGTGGTTGCAGTTTGGCTATAGCCAGATTGATGGCCCGCTGAAAGGCATCGCACCCATTCTGGGCGTCGAAAGCGTCACCTTCCTGCTGATGATTATTAGCGGCCTGCTGGTGTTTGCGCTGCACGAACGTAACTGGCGCCCGGCGGTGATTGCCGCTGCCCTGCTGCTGCTCCCATGGCCGTTGCGCTCAATTCAATGGTATCAACCACAAACTGAGCGCACTGTAGATGTCGCGATGGTTCAGGGCGATATTCCACAATCTCTGAAATGGGATGAAAACCAGCTACTGAATACGCTGAAAATTTATCTCGATAAAACTCAGCCACAGATGGGTAAATCCCAGCTGATTATCTGGCCTGAATCTGCCATTCCGGATCTCGAGATAAACCAGCAGCAATTCCTGACGATGATGGACGACCTGCTGCGCTCTAAGCACAGCTCATTGATCACCGGTATTGTTGATGCGCGTTTGAATAAGCAAAACCGCTACGATACCTACAACACCATCATCACGCTCGGCGAAGGGAATCAGTACAGCTACAACAGCGCTGACCGTTACAACAAGAATCACCTGGTGCCGTTTGGTGAGTTTGTTCCGCTGGAGTCAATCCTGCGCCCGCTGGCTCCATTCTTTGATTTGCCGATGTCGTCGTTCAGCCGTGGACCGTATTTACAGCCGCAGCTTTCATCCAACGGAATCAAGCTCACGCCAGCGATTTGCTATGAAATTATTCTTGGCGAACAGGTGCGCGATAACTTCCGCCCGGACACCGATTTCCTACTGACCATTTCAAACGATGCATGGTTTGGTAAGTCGATTGGCCCGTGGCAGCATTTCCAGATGGCGCGTATGCGTTCGCTGGAATTGGGTCGCCCACTGTTGCGCAGCACAAATAATGGTATTACTGCGGTCATTAACGCTAACGGCGACATTGATGCGATGATCCCGCAGTTTACTCGTCAGGTTCTGGAAGCGAAGGTCACGCCAACTCGTGGTATTACGCCATATGCACGCTTTGGCGACTGGCCGCTGTGGGGGCTGACGTTAATATTTGGCTTTGCCTCTGTTTTGCTGGCACTCCGTACCCGTCGTAAATCCTGATTCCGCATCACCTAAAAAGGCCAGCCATCGCTGGCCTTTTTCATTTCTGGCACAACCTTTGCAAATAATTATCCCTCAGAAGCCTACAAAATGCTGAGCCTGTGGCCTATGGACAGCACGAAGCATTGAGCTGCACCAAACAATGACATTACGAGCACCAAAGTAGTGCAACGGAATATTTTTGCCTTTAAACGGTGCGGCACGCTTCGCAAAAACAAACATCTGGATAGCAAAATCTTTACATTCAGCTAGGTTAGATGTTAACAAAAGAACAAGTTTCACCCTGTTTTAGTAACACACAACAACAAACAACACACATCAGGTATCAATGCCCTGTGGCATAAAAAAGGAGTTGGTAATGCAATTACGTAAACTAACCTCAGCGTTGCTGGTTTTAGGTTTAGGTGCAGGTATCGCACATGCCGAAGATGCTAAACCTGCGGCTCAACAAGGTACTCTTGAGAAAATCGCTGCTAACGGCGTTATTGTGGTCGGTCACCGTGAGTCTTCCGTTCCTTTCTCCTACTACGATAACCAACAGAAAGTGGTCGGCTATTCGCAGGATTACTCCAACGCTATCGTTGAAGCTGTGAAGAAAAAGCTCAACAAGCCTGACCTGCACGTTAAGTTGATCCCGATTACTTCTCAGAACCGTATTCCATTGCTGCAAAATGGCACCTTTGATTTTGAATGTGGTTCCACCACTAACAACCTCGAGCGCCAGAAACAAGCTTCCTTCTCTGACACTATCTTCGTCGTCGGTACGCGTTTGCTGGTTAAGAAAGGCGGCCCGATCAAAGACTTCGCTGACCTGAAAGGTAAAGCGGTCGTTGTGACTTCGGGTACCACTTCTGAAGTTCTGCTCAACAAGCTGAACGAAGAGAAGAAAATGGACATGCGCATTATCAGCGCCAAAGACCACGGTGACTCGTTCCGTACTCTGGAAAGCGGTCGCGCCGTTGCCTTTATGATGGACGATGCCCTGCTGGCGGGTGAACGTGCTAAAGCGAAGAAACAGGATAACTGGGAAATTCTTGGCACTCCGCAATCCCGCGAAGCCTACGGCTGTATGCTGCGTAAAGATGACCCAGAGTTTAAGAAGCTGATGGATGACACCATCGCTCAGGCACAGACTTCTGGTGAAGCGGCGAAATGGTTTGATAAGTGGTTTATGAATCCAATTCCACCGAAAAACATCAACATGAACTTTGCTCTGTCTGACGACATGAAAGCGCTGTTCAAAGAACCAAACGATAAAGCACTAAACTAACTAGAACCAGGGGCCGGGATGACCCAGCCCTCCCGATTGACGAACTGAAGCTCGGACAGACTATGCGTTGGATGGCCGTTCCCCATCCGGCGTGAAAGTACCCAAAAATTTCAGGCAACGACCTGAAATACGGGTACAAGCTTCTCATCAATCTTCGAGGGTAGCGCTAGTGCTACCCTCAATTTTTTCTCGGAGTACGTTATGTCTATAGACTGGAACTGGGGAATATTTCTACAGCCCGCCCCGTTCGGCAACACCACCTATTTGGGCTGGATCTGGAATGGCTTCCAGGTCACCGTCGCCCTGTCCATCTGTGCATGGATCATCGCCTTCCTCGTCGGATCATTATTCGGCATCTTGCGTACTGTCCCGAACAAATGGTTGTCGGGGATGGGCACGCTGTATGTTGAACTCTTCCGTAACGTGCCGCTTATCGTGCAGTTCTTTACCTGGTACTTAGTGGTGCCTGAGTTGCTGCCCGAAAATCTCGGCATGTGGTTTAAGTCTGAACTCGACCCGAATGTCCAATTCTTCCTGTCGTCCATGATTTGCCTTGGCTTGTTTACCGCCGCTCGTGTTTGCGAACAAGTTCGCGCCGCGATTCAATCGCTGCCACGCGGGCAGAAAAATGCCGCACTGGCGATGGGCCTCACGCTGCCGCAAGCCTATCGTTATGTTCTGTTACCGAATGCCTACCGCGTGATTGTGCCGCCAATGACGTCTGAAATGATGAACCTGGTGAAAAACTCGGCCATCGCTTCAACCATTGGCCTGGTCGACATGGCCGCTCAGGCGGGTAAATTGCTGGATTATTCCGCGCACGCCTATGAATCCTTTACGGCCATCACGCTGGCGTATGTACTGATTAACGCCGTGATTATGTTGGTGATGTATGTGGTTGAACGCAAAGTTCGCCTGCCTGGCAATATGGGAGGCAAATAATAATGTACGATTTTGACTGGACGTCCATTCTTCCCGCCATGCCTTACCTGATGCAGGGGCTGATCATCACCCTGAAAATCACGGTGACGGCGGTTATCTTCGGTATTGTGTGGGGAACGCTTCTCGCGGTGATGCGCCTGTCGCCGATTAAGCCAGTAGCCTGGTTTGCCAGTGCGTACGTCAACGTTTTCCGTTCTATTCCACTCGTCATGGTTCTGCTGTGGTTCTACCTGGTGGTGCCTGGATTCTTGCAGAAAGTATTGGGGCTTTCACCTCAAACCGACATTCGCTTAATTTCCGCGATGGTGGCGTTTTCTATGTTTGAAGCCGCTTACTATTCAGAGATTATCCGCGCGGGTATTCAGAGCGTTTCGCGTGGGCAGTCCAACGCCGCGCTGGCTTTGGGGATGACGCACTGGCAGTCAATGAAATTGATCATCCTGCCGCAAGCATTCCGCGCCATGGTGCCGTTGCTGTTAACTCAAGGCATCGTACTGTTCCAGGATACGTCGCTGGTTTATGTGTTGAGTCTGGCTGATTTCTTCCGTACCGCATCGACGATTGGCGAGCGCGACGGAACCCAGGTTGAAATGATCTTGTTCGCCGGTGCCGTGTATTTCGCAATCAGTTTGAGCGCTTCGCTTTTGGTCAGCTATTTGAAGAAAAGGACAGTGTAATGATCTCCCTGAAAAATGTTTCTAAATGGTATGGCCACTTTCAGGTGCTAACCGACTGCTCAACCGAAGTGAAAAAAGGCGAAGTCGTAGTGGTTTGCGGGCCTTCTGGCTCGGGTAAATCAACGCTGATTAAAACTGTGAATGGGCTGGAGCCTGTGCAGAAAGGCGAAATTGTGGTGAACGGCACCCAGGTGAATAATAAGAAAACCAATCTGGCTGAGTTACGCTCGCACGTCGGTATGGTGTTCCAACACTTTGAGCTGTTCCCGCATCTGTCGATTATTGAAAACCTGACGTTAGCGCAGGTGAAAGTGCTGAAGCGCAACAAAGATGAATCGCGTAAAAAAGGTCTGAAACTGCTGGAGCGCGTTGGGCTGACGGCTCATGCCGATAAGTTCCCGGCACAGCTGTCCGGCGGCCAGCAGCAGCGTGTGGCCATTGCGCGTGCGCTGTGTATGGACCCGGTAGCGATGCTGTTTGATGAACCGACCTCGGCACTTGACCCTGAGATGATCAACGAAGTGTTGGACGTTATGGTGGAGCTGGCACACGAAGGGATGACAATGATGGTGGTGACGCACGAGATGGGCTTTGCCCGTAAAGTGGCGAACCGCGTGATCTTTATGGATGAAGGGAAAATCGTCGAAGACTCTAACAAAGAGGATTTCTTCAATAATCCACAGTCCGAACGTGCGAAAGACTTCCTGGCGAAAATCCTGCACTAATAATATAAATGCCTGCACAACCCTTTTGTGATTGTGCAGGCATTGCGTAAAGCACCTTTATTTCATCGATTCTTTCAGTAGCACAGTGACTTTATCCATCGTCGGACCAGCCTCTTTCACGCCCTTGCTCTCTTGTTCTTTAACCCACTTTTCCTGCACTTGCTGGTATTGGGTTGCACTCTCCCAATGAGCGACTTCAGTTGAACTCAGTTGACGGATCTTCACGCCATTGTGAGCAAGTTCACTCACCATACTGTCAAAACTGCTGTCCATTACCGAGCCCAGGGTTTGATAAGCTTTGAACGCTGCTCGCTGAATCGCTTGTTTATCCTCGTCGGCAAGCTTGTTCCACGTATCTTTATTCATCACTAAAAGATAAACGTGCCCAAGCCACAGATCTTTAGAGATCAAAACATTTGGCGCCGTTTTATGGACGTTGAGTTCATATCCACTGTCTACGTTGACCATTAGCCCATCCAGGCTTCCGGCTTTAAGCGCCTCATAAATCTCCTCGCCCCACGGCATAGAGACAGGAATAGCACCCGTATTTTTCAGGAAATCCTGGTGCCAGAAGCTGGCCGAGCGCCACTTTTGACCGGTAATATCGTCGAGTTTATTCAGCGGTTTAGTGCTAAAGAATGCAACGGGATAGCCGGTTGCCAAAAACAGATTAACCACATTTTGCCGGGCAACTTCCGCCTGTAAGGCAGGAATGGTGTCGTACGCCTTGCGGAAAAATTCAACCTGATGAGCGCCCGTTGGCCCAACGGGGAAGCTTTTGAATATTTGCTGCAAGGGGAATTCTTTCGGCGTGTATTCAGGCACCACGATTGCCATATCAGCAATCTTCCCTTCTTTTACGACGCCCAAAGCATCATAGCTACGAGCCAGTTCACTGTTCCAGTGAGCGTCAACTTTCAGGCGGCCTTGGGATTCCTTCTCAATTTCGGCAAAAAACACATCTTTAATAAAGCTGGTGCGCATTCCACCCAGCGGTTCGTGATCGGAGTATTTGAGGATTTGAACTGCTGATACCGTCGTTGGCATCAGCAGCGTGGTGAGGAAAGCGGCCAGTATTTTTCTGGCCAGAAACGGACGTTGCATTGCGGTTCCTTCGCTGGTTCGTGAGAATTAAGGCTCGAATGGCCGACGGCTGAATTGGTTATGCCCACATTTCGGGCAAACGGGCAGCACATCGGGGGTATAAATCGCCAGATGGAAATGGCAGTTTTCGCAGACCAGGTTCCCCAATCCCACCACTTCACCGCTGTGATAAACACCGTGATGATTGAGATCCTGAAAAACTTCACGCCACTCAAGCTGCGTTTTGTCGGTGATATCAGCAAGTTCCTGCCACAGACTCTCTTTAATGACGCGCATAAAAACGCTGTCGGTAAATTCACCCTGGCTTTCATTGTAACTACGAGCAAATTCTTCTAAATCACGGCGTACTGCGCGCGTTACTTCATCAACTTCGGTACGAGTCAACTCCCCGGTTTCGTTCATGCGTTTACGCGCGCTGGCGACCAGTTCGTCAATATCGCGCTCTCCATTACGTAACCGTTCGGTGAGTGAGGCCACCAGTTCACGGTAAAATTGAGCAACCTTGTTCATCGTCTGCCTGCCTCCTTGAAGAGATTCCTGCGTTCAGTGTCGTGTAACCTACTCTAATAGTAGACCTTAATCGGCTGACACTTTGTTAGTTTGCCCACAAGCAAGGTAAATAACTGCAAATGAGAAATGCCCACACAGGCTGTCGAAAGGCTGTTTTGCCGCTGTCTTATCGGCTATGCTATGCCGATCTGAAATTAATAGTTAAAGCTACAACCTGTAGCTGTCTTTCATCACAGGACCACTGGCTGCCATGCAAGAGCAATATCGCCCGGAAGAGATAGAATCCAACGTACAGCTTCACTGGCAAGAGAAGCGTACTTTTGAAGTAACCGAAGACGAAGGCAAAGAGAAGTATTACTGCCTCTCGATGCTCCCCTATCCTTCTGGTCGACTACACATGGGCCACGTTCGTAACTACACCATCGGTGACGTTATCGCGCGTTATCAGCGCATGCTGGGCAAAAACGTTCTGCAGCCAATTGGCTGGGATGCGTTCGGTCTGCCTGCTGAAGGGGCGGCGGTAAAAAATAACACCGCACCTGCGCCGTGGACTTACGACAACATCAATTACATGAAGAACCAGCTCAAAACGCTGGGCTTTGGTTATGACTGGAGCCGCGAGCTGGCGACCTGTACCCCGGAATATTACCGTTGGGAACAGCAATTCTTTACTCAGCTGTACAACAAAGGCCTGGTTTACAAAAAAACCTCCGCGGTGAACTGGTGTCCGAATGACCAGACTGTTCTGGCAAACGAACAGGTTATCGACGGATGCTGCTGGCGTTGTGACTCCAAAGTTGAGCGCAAAGAAATCCCACAGTGGTTTATCAAAATCACTGCCTACGCAGACGAACTGTTAAACGATCTGGATACGCTGGACCATTGGCCTGATCAGGTCAAAACCATGCAACGTAACTGGATTGGCCGTTCTGAAGGCGTTGAAATTACTTTCGACGTTGAAAACAGTGCTGAAAAACTGACTGTTTACACCACGCGCCCGGACACCTTCATGGGTGTGACCTACCTGGCTGTGGCTGCGGGTCATCCAATCGCGCAACAAGCGGCGTTGAACAACCTTAAACTGGCTGAATTCGTTGATGAATGCCGTAACACCAAAGTTGCCGAAGCTGAAATGGCAACCATGGAGAAGAAAGGCGTAGCGACTGGCGTTAATGCCATTCACCCATTGACTGGCGAAGCTGTTCCAGTTTGGGTCGCTAACTTCGTCTTGATGGAATACGGCACAGGCGCGGTAATGGCTGTTCCAGGCCACGACCAGCGCGACTGGGAATTTGCGACCAAATACGGCCTGCAAATCAAACCGGTTATTCTGAATGCTGACGGCAGCGAGCCGGAGCTGACCGCTGCTGCAATGACCGAAAAAGGCGTGCTGTTCAACTCTGGCGAGTTTGACGGTCTGGACTTCCAGAGCGGCTTTAACGCAATTGCCGATAAACTGGCAGCTAAAGGTGTGGGTGAGCGTAAAGTTAACTATCGTCTGCGCGACTGGGGTGTTTCCCGTCAGCGTTACTGGGGCGCGCCAATCCCAATGGTGACTCTGGAAGACGGCACCGTAATGCCAACGCCTGCGGATCAACTGCCGGTTATCCTGCCTGAAGATGTTGTCATGGACGGCATCACCAGCCCAATTAAAGCCGATCCTGAGTGGGCTAAAACCACCGTTGATGGCAAACCTGCGCTGCGTGAAACCGATACCTTCGATACCTTTATGGAATCTTCCTGGTACTACGCGCGTTATACCTGCCCGCAGTACGACAAAGGCATGCTGGACTCGAAAGCAGCAAACTACTGGCTGCCGGTTGATATCTACATTGGTGGTATCGAACACGCCATCATGCACCTGCTCTACTTCCGCTTCTTCCACAAACTGATGCGCGATGCAGGTATGGTGACGTCTAACGAGCCTGCCAAACAGCTGCTGTGTCAGGGTATGGTTCTGGCAGATGCGTTCTATTACACCGGTGTTAACGGTGAGCGTAACTGGGTTTCCCCGGTTGATGCGATTGTAGAACGTGACGAGAAAGGCCGTATTATCAAAGCCTCTGACGCACAGGGCAATGAACTGGTCTATGCTGGCATGAGCAAAATGTCGAAGTCGAAAAATAACGGCATCGACCCGCAGGTCATGGTTGAACGTTACGGCGCCGATACTGTTCGCTTGTTCATGATGTTTGCATCACCTGCTGATATGACTCTGGAGTGGCAAGAATCCGGCGTTGAAGGGGCAAACCGCTTCCTGAAACGTGTCTGGAGACTGGCTTATGAACACACCAGCCGTGGTGCTTCTCCAACGCTTGACGTTGCAGCACTGAGCGAAGATCAAAAAGCATTGCGCCGCGATGTTCACAAAACTATCGCAAAAGTGACCGATGATATCGGTCGTCGTCAGACCTTTAACACCGCTATCGCTGCCATCATGGAATTGATGAACAAACTGGCGAAAGCACCGCAGGATGGCGATCAGGATCGTGCATTGCTGAACGAAGCTCTGTTAGCAGTCGTACGCATGCTTTATCCATTCACCCCGCACGTTTGCTTCGATATGTGGCAATCTCTGGGTGGTGAAGACGATATCGACAATGCACCGTGGCCGCAGGCTGATGAATCAGCAATGGTTGAAGACTCGCTGCTGGTTGTGGTGCAAGTGAATGGTAAAGTTCGCGGCAAAATCACTGTTCCAGCAGATGCTACGCAGGAACAAGTGCAGGAGCGCGCAGGTCAGGAACATCTGGTTGCGAAATATCTTGAGGGTGTGACCGTTCGTAAAGTGATTTACGTTCCGGGCAAACTGCTCAATCTGGTTGTGGGCTAAGCGCAGGAGGAACCGTGCGACATCCCTTTGTCAGCTTGTTAGTTACTTTGGCGGTGCTTGTCACCGCCGGGTGTGGTTTTCATCTGCGTGGTAGCACGCAGGTTCCGGATCAAATGAAAACCTTGATCCTGAACTCAGGTGATCCCAACGGCCCATTGGCACGTGAAGTTCGCTCTCAGTTACGCCTGAACGGCGTCACGATTGTGGAAGATACCGGTACGGGTGTTCGCAAGGATATTCCATCGCTGCGTTTGCTGGGCAGTGGGATTGGCCAGGATACCGCATCTATCTTCCAGGATGGGCGTACTGCGGAGTATCAAATGGTCATGACGGTTTCAGCACAAGTGTTGATCCCTGGCCACGATATTTATCCGATCAGTGCCAAGGTATATAAATCATTCTTCGATAACCCGCTGACGGCTCTGGCAAAAGATGCTGAGCAAGATTTGCTTATCAAAGAGATGTATACCACTGCAGCGCAACAGCTGATCCGTAAGCTGATGAGCGTACGCGTGGCTGATGTTGCTGAGACTGAAGAGGCCGAAAAACCGGTTAAAGATACAACTTCAACTCCTGCAACATCCACCGGGCGTACGTCGGCAACGCTTTCGGCCACCTCTGGTAACAAATGATTCGGTTGTACCCTGAACAACTCCACGCGCAGCTCAACGAAGGGCTGCGCGCGGCGTATCTGCTGCTCGGTAACGATCCGCTATTACTTCAGGAAAGCCAGGATGCTATTCGTCAAACGGCGAGCACCCAGGCTTTTGAAGAACACCATACCGTTCAGATTGATGCCAGTACCGACTGGCAAGATCTGTTCTCGATCTGCCAGGCGTTAAGCCTGTTTGCCAGCCGTCAAACACTCCTGCTGTTGTTGCCAGAAAATGGTCCCAACGCGGCGATTAACACGCAACTCGAAATGCTGGTTTCCCTGCTGCACGACGACATTCTGCTGATGGTGCGTGGTAACAAATTCACCAAAGCGCAGGAAAATGCCGCGTGGCTGACGAAACTGGCTGACCGTAGTGTGATAGTCACCTGTCAGACGCCTGAACAAGCACAATTGCCGCGCTGGGTTGCCCAACGAGCCAAACAGATGAACCTGAATCTGGATGAGGCTGCAAACCAGCTACTTTGCTACTGCTATGAAGGCAACTTGCTGGCGCTGTCACAGGCATTGGAACGTCTGTCATTAATTTGGCCGGATGGAACGCTGACACTGCCTCGCGTCGAGCAGGCCGTTAATGATGCCGCGCATTTCACCCCGTTCCATTGGGTAGATGCGATTCTTGCGGGTAAAAGTAAGCGTGCGTTGCATATCCTGCAACAGCTGCGCCTCGAAGCCAGTGAGCCGGTCATTTTGCTGCGCACTATCCAGCGTGAATTGCTGCAACTGGTTAATCTTAAACGCCAGTCGGCGGATACACCGCTGCGGACTTTATTTGATCAGCAACGTGTATGGCAAAACCGTCGCGCACTCGTCACCGAAGCACTCAATCGTTTGTCGGCAGAGCAGCTTTTCCAGGCTGTGCGCTTGCTCAGCCAAATCGAAATGACGCTGAAAAAAGATTACGGGCAATCCGTCTGGGCGGAACTTGAAGGGCTTTCCCTGCTGCTTTGTCATAAAGCTTTGCCGGAAATTTTTATTGATGGCTAACAATGAATCGCGTTTATCTGCCCTGTATGGCGGGACTTTTGATCCCATTCATTACGGGCATTTAAAACCGGTTGAAGCACTGGCAAAACAGGTCGCGTTACAGCAAGTGACCATCATGCCAAACAACGTACCGCCACATCGCCCGCAGCCGCTGGCAAACAGCCAACAGCGCAAAAAAATGGTCGAACTCGCCATCGAGGGAAATCCTCTGTTCAGGCTCGATGATCGCGAACTCCGGCGCGAAACTCCCTCGTACACGGTAGAAACGCTCGAACAACTGCGCGCAGAAATTGGCGCTAAGCAGCCGCTGGCATTTATTGTGGGTCAGGATTCGTTGCTAAGTCTGCAACGCTGGCACCGCTGGGAAACTTTGCTGACGTTATGCCATTTATTAGTTTGCCAGCGTCCGGGATATTCTTTGTCGATGAAGACACCCGGAGAACAACAATGGCTGGATGAACACCAGACCACCTCCGTTGAACAGCTCCACAGCCAGCCTGCGGGTAAAATTTACCTCGCGCAGACGCCAATGGTGGATATTTCTGCGACAGCCATTCGCCAGCGCCTGGAGCAGCACCTTCCCTGCGATGACCTCCTCCCGCCCGCCGTGGCTGAATTTATTCGCCAGCACCAGCTTTATCGATAAGTACGCGCCGCAACGCATCCAGTAACTTGTCGTTATCCAACTGGCTTTTAATCGCCACTCGGTAATAACGAGCGTCCAGACCTGGGTAATTTGCGCAATGGCGAATCAAAATATTCTTTTCCAGCAACGCCCGTTGCAACTCTAACCCGTCAATATCGCAACGCAGGAAGATATAATTCGCCCGTGGCGGCCAGACCGTAATCCCCTGTAATTCACTCAAACCTTGATACAGCCGGGGTTGTTCAGCACTCAACCATCGATAACTCGCCTCAATGTAATCACGATCGTTGAGGATCACTTCTCCGGCTAATGCGGCAAACGCATTAATCGTCCAGGGTTCTCTGAGTGCACGAATCCGCCCAACTGTTGCGGTATCCGCGCTGACCAGATAGCCAAGACGCAGCCCGGCGATGGCAAAGAATTTGGTGAGCGAACGCAAAACATAAAGCTGAGGGAAGCTTGAAAGCCGGGGAATTAAACCAGCTTCATCAGGCAAAAAATCGAGAAAGGCTTCGTCTACGATCAGCGCAATACTGTTTTCACGGCAACGCTGCGCGATAGCCAGAAGCAAAACGTTATCGAGCAAAAGTCCGGTCGGGTTATTAGGCGTGCACAGAAACAGGCAATCGAGATCGGGCGTCAATGCGCTGAGTAAGGATTCATCAGGTTGCCAGCCCTGTTCTTCAGAAAGCTGAAAATCGACTATCTTACAGCCGACCCGAGTTAACGCACGGCGATATTCGGCAAATCCGGGCGTCAACAATAATGCTGTGCGCGGAGAAAGTTGCTGAACCAGATTAAAAATCAGCTCCGTTTCACCATTTCCTGCCAGCACCCATTCTGTCGGAATTTTATGATGATGAGCCAACGCCTGATGCAGAGCACGGTACTCAACGTCGGGGTAGCGCTCAGCCAATGCCAGGTTTTCGGTAATCGCCCGTTTTAAGGAATCAGGCATACCTAACGGATTGATATTCGCGCTAAAGTCAGTCAGCGAGTTTGCATCCACGCCAATCGCGGCAGCCGCTTCTATAATATTGCCACCGTGCTGGCTACTCAACGCCATACTTCCCCCAATAAAACTGACCTCAAAACAAGAAACGCAATGATACACTGATGCCTGCGGAGGATGAGATGAAATTATGGTTAGTGCGCCATGGGCAAACCCAGGCAAATTTACAGGGTTTATACAGCGGTATTTCCGAAACTCCGCTGACGGAAAGAGGCATCTCGCAGGCTGAAGCCGTCGGCAATATGTTAAATGATATTGCGTTCGATAAAGTGCTTTGCAGTGAACTAAGCCGTGCGCAACACACGACTCAGTTAATTCTCCAGCAGCGCGAACTCGCCGTCATTACCGAACCTCGACTTAATGAGATGAATTTTGGCGATTGGGAAATGCGCCACCATCGTGATTTACAGCGCCGGGATGCAGAAAACTACGCCGCCTGGTGCAATGACTGGCAGAACGTGGTGCCGAATAACGGTGAAGGTTTCCAGCTTTTCTCGCAGCGTGTTTGCGGATTCGCCTCCTCTCTTTTAGTGCAGCCAAAAGAAGAGAATGTTCTGATTGTGAGCCATCAGGGCGTGCTAAGTTTGTTTATCGCGACGTTGCTCAACATGCCTCCTGCCTCCCTGTGGCATTTTGTCATTGAGCAAGGAGCATGGAGCTGCATAGAGATTAACGACAGCTTCACGACACTCAGAACCCTTAATAATCGTGCTGTTTATTACCCGTCATCGTGAGTTGAATGCGTTACAGTTATCGTCAACCATTGACACTACAGTCCAGGCTGTTATGCTCCGCTGCCATAATTTCCTGCCCGCAAGCATGACTTTCCAAAATAGTTTTACAAAAATGGCGATGCAAACCAGGCCACTCGGTGGGATGATACCCCGCTTTGAGCGCCGCATTGCCGACTAATCAGTAAAACTGCCCCATTCAATGGGTTTTTATGCGGGCACCATCGAACACACTCTACTTCTCCCAGGGGGAACACTTGCAGGGTAAAGAATTTCAAGATTTCATCGTCGATAAAATCGACGACCTCAAAGGCCAGGACATCGTTGCTCTGGATGTTCAGGGTAAATCAAGCATCACTGATTGCATGATTATCTGTACCGGTACTTCTAACCGCCACGTTATGTCTATCGCAGAACACGTCGTAGAATCATCCCG
Source organism: Buttiauxella agrestis (assembly GCF_900446255.1). Classification (NCBI taxonomy): domain Bacteria; kingdom Pseudomonadati; phylum Pseudomonadota; class Gammaproteobacteria; order Enterobacterales; family Enterobacteriaceae; genus Buttiauxella; species Buttiauxella agrestis. The sequence goes on from NZ_UIGI01000001.1 coordinate 3,566,509, forward strand.
CAAAGCAGGTTTTGATGCGCTGGGTGTGAAAGGCATTAACGCGACTGACTGGGTAGTTGTTGATCTTGGCGAAGTTATCGTTCATGTGATGCAAGAAGAAAGCCGTCAACTGTACGAACTGGAAAAGCTCTGGGGTTAATACGTGAAGCTGCAACTAGTCGCAGTCGGCACTAAAATGCCTGACTGGGTACAAACCGGCTTTACCGAGTACCTGCGTCGTTTTCCAAAGGATATGCCATTTGAACTGGTAGAAATTCCTGCGGGCAAACGTAGCAAAAATGCCGATATCAAACGCATTCTCGAAAAAGAAGGCGAAATGATGTTGGCTGCCGCCGGCAAGGGCAACCGTATTGTCACGCTGGATATCCCAGGTCAACCTTGGGATACGCCGCACCTTGCCGTGCAGCTTGAACGTTGGAAACAGGATGGTCGAGATGTCAGCCTGCTGATTGGCGGCCCGGAAGGTCTTGCCCCGGCATGCAAAGCTGCCGCAGAACAAAGTTGGTCGCTTTCGAATCTGACAATGCCTCACCCTTTAGTGCGGGTGCTGGTTGCCGAAAGCCTGTACCGCGCGTGGAGCATTACGACCAACCATCCCTATCACCGTGAGTAGATATCGTCAGGTAGAACAAAGCTGCGGATGAAATTACAGAATTCTTTTCGCGACTATTCAGCTGAGTCTGCGCTATTTGTGCGCCGGGCGTTAGTCGCGTTTCTTGGTATTTTGGCGCTAAGCGGTGTGCTTGTCGCCAACCTTTATAATTTGCAAATCGTCCGTTACACCGACTACCAGACTCGTTCCAACGAAAACCGAATCAAACTGGTCCCAATCCCACCTAGCCGCGGCATTATCTACGACCGCAATGGCACACCACTGGCACTCAATCGCACCATCTACCAGGTGGAAATGATGCCGGAAAAGGTGGATGACGTGCAGGCGACGCTTGAAGCCCTGCGCTCGGTGGTAGATTTAACCGACGAAGATATTGTTAACTTTAAGAAAGAACGCGCGCGTTCCCATCGCTTTACCTCCATTCCGGTCAAAACTAACCTCACAGAAGTGCAGGTTGCGCGTTTTGCCGTGAATCAGTACCGCTTCCCCGGCGTTGAAGTGAAAGGCTATAAACGCCGTTTCTACCCGTACGGCTCGGCGTTGACCCACGTTATTGGCTACGTTTCCAAAATCAACGATAAAGACGTTGAGCGTCTGGATAAAGACGGCAAACTGGCGAACTACGCATCCACGCACGACATTGGTAAGCTGGGTATCGAGCGCTATTACGAAGAAGTTCTGCACGGTCAAACCGGTTATGAGGAAGTTGAAGTCAACAACCGTGGCCGCGTGATTCGTCAGCTTAAAGAAGTGCCACCGCAAGCCGGGCACGATATTTATCTGACTATCGACCTTAAGCTACAGAATTATATTGAAACTTTACTGGCGGGCAGCCGTGCCGCAGTCGTAGTGACTGATCCGCGTACAGGTGGCATTCTGGCGCTGGTTTCAATGCCAAGTTATAACCCGAACCTGTTCGTCGACGGTATCTCAAGCAAAGACTATTCCGGTTTGCTTAACGACCCGAATACGCCGCTTATCAACCGCGCGACGCAAGGGGTTTACCCACCGGCTTCGACAGTGAAACCGTATATGGCCGTGTCGGCATTGAGCGCGGGCGTTATCACCAAAAATACCTCTCTGTTTGACCCCGGCTGGTGGCAGTTACCCGGTTCTGAGAAACGCTATCGTGACTGGAAAAAATGGGGCCACGGACGCCTGAATGTAACCAAAGCGCTTGAAGAATCTGCGGATACTTACTTCTACCAGGTCGCCTATGACATGGGTATCGACCGCATGGGCGAATGGATGCGCAAGTTTGGTTACGGGCATTATACGGGTATCGATCTTTCTGAAGAACGAGCCGGTAACATGCCGACGCGCGAATGGAAGCTGAAACGCTTTAAAAAGCCGTGGTATCAGGGTGACACCATTCCTGTGGGTATCGGCCAGGGTTACTGGACCGCAACACCGATTCAGATGAGCAAGGCGATGATGATCCTGATTAACGACGGCATCGTTCGTGTTCCTCATTTCCTGATGAGCACCGTTGAGAATGGGAAGCAGGTTCCATGGCAGCAACCTGTACAGCCACCGGTGGGCGATATCCACTCTGGTTTCTGGGAAATTGCCAAAGACGGCATGTACGGCGTTGCCAACCGTCCGAACGGCACCGCGCACAAATACTTTGCCAACGCACCGTACAAAGTCGCAGCGAAATCAGGGACCGCGCAGGTCTTTGGTCTGAAAGCCAACGAAACCTACAACGCCCACAAAATCGCTGAACGCTTGCGCGATCATAAATTGATGACCGCGTTTGCCCCTTACGATAATCCAAAGGTTTCCGTCACCATGATTCTGGAAAACGGCGGTGCAGGCCCCGCTGTAGGCACCATCATGCGCCAAATCCTCGACCACATTATGCTCGGGGATGACAATACGGTACTGCCTACTGAAGCGCCGGCAGCAGCAGGTGCAGAGGATCAATAACCATGACTGATAATCCAAATAAAAAGTCGTTTTGGGACAAAATCCACATCGACCCGATCTTCCTCGTGACCATCCTGGCGCTGCTTATCTTTAGTGCGCTGGTTATCTGGAGCGCCAGTGGCCAGGATATGGACATGATGGAGCGTAAGATTGGCCAGATCCTGATGGGCCTGGTCGTGATGATCGTAATGGCGCAGATTCCGCCTCGCGTTTATGAGGGCTGGGCGCCGTATCTGTACATCGTCTGCATCATATTGCTGGTAGCGGTGGATGCGTTTGGGGCGATATCCAAAGGTGCACAGCGCTGGCTAGACCTCGGCATCGTGCGTTTTCAGCCATCTGAAATCGCCAAAATCGCGGTGCCATTGATGGTTGCGCGATTCATTAACCGCGATGTTTGTCCTCCAACGCTGAAAAATACCGGTATCGCGCTGATACTCATTTTCATGCCGACCCTGCTGGTCGCCGCCCAGCCCGATTTAGGTACGTCGATTCTTATCGCTGCATCCGGCCTGTTTGTGCTGTTCTTGTCGGGTATGAGCTGGAAGCTAATCGGTATTGCCGTTTTACTGGTCGCCGCTTTCATTCCGATTTTGTGGTTCTTCCTGATGCACGATTACCAACGTGCACGCGTAATGATGCTACTTGATCCCGAAACTGACCCACTCGGCGCGGGTTATCACATTATTCAGTCTAAAATTGCGATTGGGTCTGGTGGTTTGCGCGGCAAAGGTTGGTTGCATGGTACGCAGTCGCAACTTGAATTTTTACCCGAACGCCATACGGACTTTATCTTTGCGGTACTTGCCGAAGAACTCGGCCTGGTAGGCGTTCTGGTGTTACTGGCGCTCTATCTGCTGCTGATTATGCGCGGCCTGGTGATTGCGGCTCGTGCGCAAACCACATTTGGCCGAGTGATGGCTGGTGGGCTAATGTTGATTTTATTCGTATATGTGTTTGTTAACATTGGCATGGTTAGTGGTATCTTACCGGTGGTCGGCGTACCTTTGCCGCTGGTAAGTTACGGTGGCTCGGCCTTAATCGTTCTAATGGCTGGGTTTGGTATCGTGATGTCGATACATACCCACAGAAAAATGTTATCAAAAAGCGTGTAAGTGGATGAGGTGCGTAATGGTTAAGCGTTGGCTTGGGATCTGTGTAGTGGCTGCAATACTGGCTGGCTGCTCGTCTGATGACGGCAACCAACAGCAGGTAAACCAGCAACCACAACCGGCGGTGTGTAATGGCCCGGTGGTTGAAATAAGCGGCGCAGACCCGCGCTTTGAACCGTTAAATCCTTCGGTTAACCAGGATTACGAAAATAACGGTAAGAGCTACAAAATCGTGCAAAACCCGGCGAACTTCAGCCAGGCGGGTCTTGCCGCGATTTACGATGCCGAACCGGGTAGCAACCTGACAGCCTCTGGCGAAACCTTCGACCCAACAGCCTTAACCGCGGCGCACCCTACATTGCCTATTCCAAGCTATGCGCGAATCACAAACCTCGCGAATGGCCGCATGCTTGTGGTGCGCATCAACGACCGTGGCCCATACGGCAATGACCGTGTGATTTCATTGTCTCGCGCCGCCGCCGATCGTCTGAACAATTCCAACAACACCAAAGTACGTATCGATCCAATTATTGTGGCGCAGGATGGAACAATGTCCGGGCCAGGTACCGTATGTACCACTATCGCGAAACAAACCTACGCCCTGCCCGCTCGTCCGGATTTAAACACCGGAATGGGAAGTGCGACATCCGCACCCGTTGACGCGCCTCAGAGTGATGTTCGCGCCATTAGCAATTCCACTTTGCAAAGCGAAGACACCACGGGAGCGCCTGTCAGCAGTAGCGGCTTCTTAGGTGCTGCAACGCCACTGGCTCCGGGCGTAATTGAAAATGATCCGCCAGCAGCTGCGCCAGCCCCTGCGGTGGTCGCAACACCAGTGCAGCAAAGCGCTCCTGTTACCGCACCAGCTTCAGTTCAAAGTAGCGTACAAACTGCCGCTCCAGCCGCAGCCGCCTCCGGACGCTATGTGGTGCAAGTCGGTGCCGTAAGCGACCAGGCTCGTGCCGCGCAATGGCAGCAGAAACTGAGCCAGCAATTTGGTGTACCGGGCAAGGTTTCCAGTAATGGGACGATGTACCGTGTTCAGCTTGGGCCATTTACCAGCAAAACTGAAGCGAGCGCGCTTCAACAACGCCTGATGAGCGAAGCCCAACAGCAATCCTTCATCACTAACGCACCCGCTATGTAAGCGGTTGTGTCTGGCATCCTCTCTGCGTCAGTTAATGTCAATTTCATTAACAAATGATGCGCAAAGACGGATGCCAGTAAAAACCGCTTTTGCTATAGTAAGGCACTTTTTTTATTCCCATCATGGATGTCGTTGTTCTAATCATGAATACAGCCCCTTCTTTTCGTTTTGTTAAACGCCTGGCGCTTACTACGGCCCTGACCCTTACGGCAATAACCGCCGCACACGCTGACGACCTGAATATCAAAACTATGATTCCAGGTGTGCCGCAGATTGATGCAGAAGCGTATATCCTGATTGATTACAACTCAGGTAAGGTTTTGGCTGAGTCCAACGCTGACACCCGCCGCGATCCTGCCAGCCTGACCAAAATGATGACCAGCTACGTCATCGGCCAGGCCATGAAAGCCGGTAAATTTAACGAAAGCTCGATTGTGACTGTTGGACAGGATGCCTGGGCGACCGGTAATCCGGTGTTTAAAGGCTCCTCTTTGATGTTCCTGAAGCCAGGTATGCAAGTTCCTGTCTCTCAGTTGATTCGTGGTATCAACCTGCAATCCGGTAACGATGCTTGCGTGGCTATGGCCGATTTCGTGGCGGGTAGCCAGGATTCGTTCGTTGGCCTGATGAACAGCTATGTTTCCGCTCTTGGCCTGAAAAACACCCACTTCCAGACTGTGCACGGCCTGGATGCTGAAGGTCAGTACAGCTCAGCGCGCGATATGGCCCTGATTGGTCAGGCATTAATTCGCGATGTGCCAAACGAATACTCTATCTATAAAGAAAAAGAATTTACCTTTAACAATATTCGCCAGACAAACCGTAACGGCTTGCTGTGGGATACCAGTCTGCAAGTTGACGGCATCAAAACCGGTCATACCGACGCTGCGGGTTACAACCTGGTGGCTTCGGCAACTGAAGGGCAAATGCGCCTGATTTCTGCTGTACTTGGCGGACGCACCTACAAAGGCCGCGAAACCGAAAGTAAAAAACTGCTGACCTGGGGCTTCCGTTTCTTTGAAACTGTATCTCCGCTGAAAGCCGGTAAAGAATTTGCTTCAGAACCCGCCTGGTTTGGCGACAATGACCGTGCATCGCTGGGTGTGGATAAAGACGTTTACCTGACGATCCCACGTGGTCGTATGAAAGATTTGAAAGCCAGCTATGTGCTTAACACCACTGAACTGCACGCTCCTTTGCAGAAAAACCAGGTGGTCGGCACCATCAACTTCCAGCTGGATGGCAAGACTATTGAACAGCGTCCGCTGGTCGTGCTTCAGGAAATGCCAGAGGGTAACTTCTTCAGCCGAATCATTGATTATATCAAATTGATGTTCCATCATTGGTTTGGTTAATAATTGAACACTTGAAAGAGTGCAAGCCATCCCCATATACTAAGAATCAAAGCAACTCCCGCTCTGCGGGAGTTATTATTTTTAATGCCGTAACGCTGGAGCTACCATGCAAACCAATCTGAAAGAATTGCTCGAATTCCCGACTTCCTTTACTTACAAAGTGATGGGTCTGGCGAAGCCTGAGCTGGTTGATTTGGTCGTCGAGGTGGTGCAGCGCCACGCACCCGGTGACTACACCCCTCAGGTAAAACCGAGCAGCAAAGGTAACTACCATTCTGTCTCTATTACCATTAATGCGACCCATATCGAGCAAGTTGAAACCCTGTATCAAGAACTGGGTAACATCGAAATCGTTCGTATGGTGCTGTAATTCACACCGCGCCCGGCCTTCTGGTCGGGCATGTGATATATTCCCTTCACTTTTCAACCTGCCGGAGACGATGTTTTGTCTCAAGATACTATTCAAATCCGCCAACTTGGCCTGCAACCCTACGAACCTGTTTCGCGGGCAATGCATGAATTCACCGATACCCGCAATGAAACCACTCTTGATGAAATCTGGTTAGTGGAGCATGAACGCGTATTTACCCAGGGTCAGGCAGGGAAAGCGGAACATGTTCTGGTGCCCGGAGATATCCCCGTCATTCAGAGCGACAGAGGCGGCCAGGTGACTTATCACGGGCCAGGCCAGCAAGTCATGTACGTGCTACTCAACCTCAAGCGCCGTAAACTCGGGGTTCGGGAACTGGTGACTATTCTTGAGCAAACCGTGGTTAACACTCTCGCGGAATTAAACATCGATGCTTATCCGCGCGCGGATGCTCCGGGTGTCTATGTTGACGGGCGTAAAATTTGCTCGCTCGGTTTGCGCATCCGCAAAGGTTGCTCATTCCACGGATTAGCATTGAATATCGATATGGATCTCAGCCCATTCTTACGCATCAACCCTTGCGGCTATGCTGGTCTGGAAATGACGCAGGTCAGCTCGTTACGATCGGGAGTTTCGCTGAGTGATGTTCAGCCACTGCTTATCGATAAATTCATTGAATTATTGAATGATCCACCATTCAAATATATCCCCGCTTAATATATATAATTTTTATGACTGCATTTTTTAAATGCAGTTATTAAATGCTAAGTTTCTTTTCGCCGCTTTACTTTATTTCTTATTTTGTATAATTTCATCCACATAAATATAAATCAAAATTTGAATATATATATTCAGTTTGACTGGTATCTGCCTGGCTATGGAGTTTTGCATCATGGAAAGAAATCAAGAAGACAATTACCCAACATTCAAAGCACTACGCAATATCGATCTTAATTTGTTGACCGTCTTCGAAGCCGTCTACATCCATAAAGGGATTGTTAATGCAGCCAGGGTGTTGAATTTAACACCCTCCGCTATTAGCCAGTCTATCCAAAAACTGAGATCGACGTTTCCTGACCCATTATTTATCCGTAAAGGGCAAGGCGTCACGCCGACCGCATACGCGGCACATTTGCATGAATACATTAGCCAGGGGTTTGAATCGATTCTTTGCGCGTTAGATGTTAACAATAACTACGATAAAGAGCGTACCATTACCATCGCGAGCACCCCGTCAGTAGGCGCACTGCTGATGCCCAGAATTTATTCCGCTATTCAGAAAGTCAATCCTAAATTAACTATTCGCAATGTCCCTGTAACAGAGCGTCAATTATCACAATTTCAGGCTGATATCGCCATCGATACGCGTTCCCATCACAGCCCTGGTATTAGCAGCTATAAACTTTATACCGATTCACTTGTGGCTGTTTGCCGTCAGAATCACCCTACTGCCTCATCAATAGTTAAAGGTAGTGATATTCATGACGTGAATTACAGCTTTTTAATTATGCAGGATGATCTATTAATAGATTTACGCCAATTAATTAACGAGACTTTACCGAATCGCCACATCACCTTTAGCAGTTATAATTTTTTAACCATCGCTTCAATGTTAAGTACCAGTGATCTGATTGGTTTCATGCCAAAGAAAATTTATGAAATGTACTCTCGCATCTTTGAGCTTCAGAAGGTTGAATGTGAAGCCTTTACCAGGATTACCGTCACAACCACCATGCATATCAACAAACTGAGTTCGCGTGATGCGGTGTTGCAGGAAGTTATAGACACTATCATTGATGAGTTTGAGCAAGCATAGGAAATCGACCTCTCGCCTTCCGGTATGAGGTCGACATACTGTTCGTTAACGTAGAAAAGCGCACAAACCAACAACTCATTTACAATTCTTTCCCCGTTTACGGCTTTGCCAGGCTGATTTATCCCCTCCAGTGATGGTATACTGCGCGCGCTATTAAAAAATAGTTGATAAATAAAACATTCGATTAGCCTGATTCGTTATTAGCAACTGGAATTTCTACGATATGAGTAAACCTATTGTAATGGAGCGCGGCGTTAAGTACCGCGACGCCGATAAAATGGCTCTGATCCCGGTTAAAAACGTGGTGACTGAGCGCCAGGAGCTGTTAAGAAAACCAGAATGGATGAAGATCAAACTTCCATCTGATTCGACCCGAATTCAGGGTATCAAAGCGGCAATGCGCAAAAATGGTCTGCACTCCGTGTGTGAAGAAGCTTCCTGCCCTAACCTGGCAGAATGTTTCAACCACGGCACCGCGACCTTTATGATTCTTGGCGCAATCTGTACCCGTCGCTGCCCGTTCTGTGATGTTGCTCATGGTCGCCCTGTCGCGCCCGATGTCAACGAACCGGGCAAGCTTGGTCAAACTATCGCTGACATGGCGTTACGCTATGTGGTTATCACATCGGTTGACCGTGATGATTTGCGCGACGGTGGTGCTCAACACTTTGCCGATTGCATCACCGCAATCCGTGAAAAAAACCCGAACATTAAAATTGAAACCTTAGTCCCTGATTTCCGTGGCCGTATGGATAAAGCTCTGGAAATCCTGACCGCTACGCCACCAGATGTATTCAACCACAACCTGGAAAACGTACCGCGCATCTATCGTAAGGTTCGTCCTGGCGCTGACTATAACTGGTCGCTGAAGCTGCTGGAGCGTTTTAAAGAAGCGCATCCGGATATCCCGACTAAATCAGGTTTGATGGTCGGTTTAGGCGAAACGAATGCTGAAATCGTAGAAGTCATGCGTGATTTACGCCGCCACGGCGTCACCATGTTGACGCTGGGGCAGTATTTGCAGCCGAGCCGTCACCATTTACCTGTTCAGCGTTATGTCAGCCCTGACGAGTTTGAAGAGATGAAAGCTGAAGCGCTGGCGATGGGCTTCACTCACGCAGCTTGTGGCCCTTTTGTTCGCTCTTCTTACCATGCAGATCTGCAGGCAAAAGGGATGGAAGTAAAATAACGATGTAACAAATCGTTACTTTTAATTTGCAGCTCACACAAAAAAACCGGCATTTGAGATGCCGGTTTTTTTATATCTGTTCGAAAGCTGTGTTTTGATCAGTCTTTATGCGTAATACGATCAGAGACTGCATCAGTATTATTGGCAGACTTCGCACCTGTTTCGTCTTCATTCATCGCTTTCTTAAAGCCTTTGATTGCCGCGCCAAGATCGCCACCGAGGGTGCGCAACTTCTTGGTGCCAAATAACAAAACAATCAGCGCACCGACAACCAACAACTTTGTAATACTAATCTCGCCCATAACAACCTTCTTTAATCATGCGTGCCGTGAATACGGCGAATAATACACTGAGACAATTAACGGTCATTTTCTCGTGCGTTACAATAGCAACCTGTAACAAGTTGGATCAAGATCAGGTTAAAAATCACTCACAACAAATGCGGTAAAGCGAAACGCCGATTTTTTAGCACCGGCAACATAGCCCGTACTTCACTTAAATGTTGCCTTTCCAGTTCAGCAAAGATCAACGCGGGTCTCTGATTAGCAGCCGCCATCACCACACCAAGTGGATCAATAATTTGGCTGTGCCCGATATTCTTGTTGCCGCACTCGCCTGAGGCCACAACATAGCATGTTGTATCGAGCGCACGTGCTGCCAGAAGCGTTGACCAGTGCATTTCTTTATTCGGCCCTCGCAACCAGGCTGCGGGCAGGACTAAAACCTCCGCCCCCGCCAACGCCAGGCTTAATGCCATTTCTGGAAAACGCAGATCGTAGCAGGTCATCAATCCCACTTTAAATCCTGCAACTTCAATCAATGGTGGCAACGTATCACCGGCATCAACAAGACGCGATTCCTGCACATTAAACGCATCATAAAGATGAAGTTTCTGATAACGGGCAATGACTTCGCCCTCGCGAATCGCCAGTAAGGTGTTCGCAGCACGCCCTGCTGTCGTTTTGACGTGCAGAGTCAGAATCGTCGTCAATTGATTACTGCGGCTTTGCTCGCAAAGTGGCTGAATAAACTCATGATGGACTGCCTGCGCGGATTTCACCGACAAATCCGGGTCATTATCGTCACGCGCCAGTATCGCCTCAGGCAAAACAAGTAAATCTGCCCCATCAGCATGAGCTGTGTGCATATAGTGAAGACATGTTTGCACGTTTTCCTGCCAAAGGTGACTCACGGCAAATTGCCCTATTGCAACTTTCATGTGGTTTCTCTCCAGGCTGCGAATAAATCATTATACCCAGTGTGAAACTTTCCGTGCTGACGTTACACTCATACACTTTAATAAGAACGAACAGGAAACGACTGTGTTGCAAATGCTATTAGCCGTATTCATTGGCGGCGGAACGGGGAGCGTTGTGCGCTGGCTTTTGAGTATGAGACTCAACCCTGTGCATGCTGCCCTTCCGATTGGAACATTGACCGCAAACCTGGTGGGCGCGTTTATTATCGGACTGGGTCTGGCGCTGTTTACCCGCATGACACACCTCGATCCCGTCTGGAAATTGTTAATCACCACCGGCTTTTGTGGTGGTTTGACCACCTTTTCGACTTTCTCCGCAGAAGTGGTTTTCTTACTTCAGGATGGTCGACTTGCATGGGCCGCGCTAAACATACTGCTGAATCTCGCAGGCTCACTCACCATGACCGCTCTCGCATTTTGGATAGTTTCTCTTACATACGGCCAATAATTAACCTCGCGTTAAGGTTAGCTTAATTTATGTCTGCCACTCTGGTTGAAAATTAGCGTGGGGCAGAATGATGAAAGAACGTGTTGCAGGGTGGACAGCTGTGCTGATGAGCACGCTGATCGTGATGTGCTTTGTGAAAATTTATCTATTTTCCTGAATTTAAAACAAAAAAAACCCGCCTTAGCGGGTTTTTATATTCTACTGGTAAAGCCTTAGATAGGCATTACGTTTGCAGCAGATGGGCCTTTGGCACCGTTAGTGATTTCAAACTCAACGCGCTGACCTTCAGCCAGGGTTTTGAAACCATTGCTCTGGATTGCAGAGAAGTGTACGAACACGTCTTTGCTACCATCTTCCGGAGTAATGAAGCCAAAGCCTTTTGACTCGTTAAACCACTTAACGTTACCTTTAATCTTAGACATCTAAATTACCTTTACATGAAAAACGACACAAATGCTGTGTCGGACATCAGTACACCAATTGTGGTGGATTTTGTCCAGTCCCGATTTAAGAAAAAGTGCTAAAAATTGCAACCTCTTTTAAAAACTGTGCAGTAGCCCTTATTTTTGAAAGTCAGATAATAGCGATACATGTTGTGCATGATTTCAGCCATTACCAAGCATCAGAATTGGAAGCGTAACCAGGCAAAGTAAACGTTACCGTTGTTGTAGGTTCCTGGGATATAGGTCATCTGGAACGTCGCCGGGCCATAACCCGCAGAGGCCAGCGGCAATATCACTGGGATCGGAATGTAATTCCAGTTATCGCGCGCGGTAGCGCCCAGCGTGTAGCCGAGTCCCAGACGGAAGTTATCATCAGCCAGCGGACGCCAGATTTTCTCCCAGCCGTAGCCGCCAATCGGTTCCCATTTGTTATAGGAATCTTTAAAAACCATCAGATACAAACCGTGCCAATTTCCGCTATCGTCCCAGCGATCCTGACCAAAACCTATCCCCCACGGGCGCTCGTTATAGCGATCGGTTTTTTCTTTATCGTAGGCAAACCGCGCATGCCAGGTGATGGCAGGCACGTATAAATCATAATGTTGCGGTTCATTCCACGTTTGTGAAACGTTATCCGTTAAAGTATTCCAGGCGTCACCTAAAACGCTACTTTGATTAGCCAGTGCGACGGGCATTATCATTAGCGATGAAAAGAAAACAATACAGGAAATGACAATTCTTTTTGTTAGGGTCACATTAATTTCCACTTCAAAAATCAATATACAACCTAACAAATTATATATGAACAAAAGTTAAATAAACGCGTAGTAAATTCCTAAAGATGTCTAACTTTGTCGAATTAATGGCCGATAAAAACATTACCCCAGCCATTATCTGAAAATAAAAAATGGTGGGGTAACTTGCTATTATTTATCTCTTTTTAATAAAACATACATTGCTGGAATCACCAGCATCGACAATAGCGGTGCCGTGATCATTCCGCCAATCATCGGCGCAGCAATTCGGCGCATCACTTCAGAACCGGTACCGTCACCCCACATGATAGGCAGTAAACCCGCCATGATCGTCGCCACAGTCATCACTTTTGGCCTGACGCGCAGCACCGCGCCTTCATGCAATGCCCGCATTAACATCGGCTTGCCGCCCAAAGGATTGAGTGCTTTATGCCGTGCAATCGCCTGGTTCAAATAAAGCACCATAATGACACCAAATTCAGCGGCGACTCCCGCCAGAGCAATAAACCCTACGGCGCCCGCAACCGACAAATTATATCCAAGCAGATAAAGCAACCAGACTCCGCCGATAAGCGAGAAAGGTAAAGTGCCCATTATTAATAACGCATCGCTCACCCGCGAGAATGTCACATAAAGTAAGACAAAAATAATAACAAGCGTAAATGGTAGGACTATTCTTAATTTAGCGCTTGCACGCTCTAAATATTCAAATTGGCCTGACCAGGATAATGAAACACCTTCCGGTAATTTAACTTGTTGGGAAACGGCGCGTTGCATATCTTCCACCGCCGATTTCAAATCTCTCCCGCGCAGGTCGACATAGACCCAATTCGATAAACGCGCGTTTTCACTTTTCAGCATGGGTGGTCCGTCGGTAATGCTGATATCGGCCAGTTCAGAGAGTGCAATCTGACTACCATTTGCCGTTATAACAGGGAGATTTTTCAGCTTTTGGATGTTATCACGCATTTCACGCGGGTAACGGACGTTGATGGGATAGCGCTCACGCCCTTCTATCGTCTCACCAATATTTTGCCCGCCAATCACCGTCGCTACTAACGACTGCAACTCTTTGACCGATACGCCATAACGTGCCGCTTTCAGTCGGTCGATATTGATATCCACATAACGTCCGCCACCCAACCTTTCCGCAAGCGCAGAAGTCACACCCGGAACCTGCTTCACCACCCGTTCGATTTGCTCGGCAACTTGCTCAATAGCAGCGATATTGTTGCCATTAACTTTGATACCCACCGGGCTTTTGATGCCCGTTGCCAGCATATCCAGGCGGTTACGGATTGGTGGCACCCAAACGTTGGCGATGCCAGGCACTTTCACCACGCTATCGAGTTCACTCACCAGTTTGTCCATCGTCATTCCCGGGCGCCATTGGTCACGCGGTTTAAAACGAATCGTCGTTTCAATCATCGTTAGCGGTGCGGGATCGGTCGCAGTATCTGCCCGCCCTGCTTTGCCGAATACCGTCGCCACTTCGGGTACCGTTTTGATGAGCCTGTCGGTTTGTTGCAGTAAATGTCCGGCTTCACGGGCTGAGATACCGGGTAATGTCGAAGGCATGTATAGCAAATCGCCTTCATCAAGCGGCGGCATAAATTCGCTGCCGAGCCGACTGAGCGGCCACAGCGTCGCCACCAGCACTAAACCGGCAATGACCAGCGTGGTTTTTGGGCGCGCCAGCACTTTGTCGAGAAGCGGCTCATAAGCCGCAATCAGCCAGCGGTTGATGGGATTCGCCTTTTCATCCGGGATTTTCCCACGGATAAAATAACCCATCAGCACTGGCACCAGCGTGATCCCCAGACCTGCGGCCACCGCCATGGCGTAGGTTTTAGTAAACGCCAGCGGCGAGAACATTCGCCCTTCCTGCGCCTCAAGAGAAAACACCGGAATAAACGACAGCGTGATAATCAGCAAACTACAAAACAGCGCAGGCCCGACTTCGACTGCGGCCTGTTCAGAGATACGCCAGTAATCAGCGCCTGTTGGCTGTTTATCCGGGTTGTCGTGCCGCCACTGCTCCAGCACTTTGTGCATGTTTTCGATCATCACGATCGCCGCATCGACCATTGCGCCTATGGCAATCGCGATCCCCCCCAGCGACATGATGTTGGCATTCACGCCCTGGTAATGCATGACAATAAAGGCACCCAATATGCCCAGCGGCAACGTTATCATCGCCACCAGCGCCGAGCGGAAGTGGAACAAGAACAAGGCGCAAATAATCGCTACCACGATAAACTCTTCAAGAAGCTTATAGGAAAGCGTTTCAATTGCGTTTTCAATCAGATGCGAGCGGTCGTAGACCGGAACAATTTCGACACCCGCGGGTAAACTTCTCTGGATTTGCTGAAGTTTGGCTTTTACCGCATTGATAGTATCCAGCGCATTTTTGCCATAGCGCATGACAATAATGCCGCCAGCGACTTCACCTTCACCGTTAAACTCAGCTACGCCCCGACGTATTTCCGGCCCCATACGCAACGTGGCCACATCGCTCAGTAACACCGGGACGCCTTCACGAGTGGTAATAACGACCTGTTTGAAGTCATTGAGGTTTTTTAAATATCCTGCGGTGCGCACCATGTATTCAGCTTCGCCCATTTCGATGACCGAGCCGCCCCCTTCCTGGTTGGCACTTTGCACCGCATCTATCACCTGTTGATGCGTGATATTCAGCGCCCGCATCCGTTGCGGGTCGAGCACTATCTGGTATTGGCGAACCATGCCACCAACACTTGCGACCTCCGACACGTTCGGCACCGTTTTTAGCTCGAACTTAAGCATCCAGTCTTGCAGCGCACGTAAATCTGCCAAACTGTGTTTCCCGCTTCGGTCCACCAGCGCGTATTCATACACCCAGCCGACGCCCGTGGCATCGGGTCCCAACGATGCTTTGGCCTCCGCGGGAAGCTGCGATTGCACCTGGCTTAAATATTCGAGCACCCGTGAACGCGCCCAGTAAGGGTCGGTGCCATCTTCAAATAAAATGTAAACATACGAATCCCCAAACATCGAAAAGCCACGTACCGTTTTAGCCCCTGGAACTGAAAGCATGGTAGTGGTGAGCGGATAAGTGACCTGATCTTCAACAACTTGCGGGGCTTTACCTGGGTAGTTGATACGAATAATCACCTGCACATCGGAGAGATCGGGCAGCGCATCAAGCGGCGCGCGTTGCAGTGACCAAATCCCCCATGCCGCCATCATGATTGCCGCCAGTAAAACCAGCAGCCGGTTTTTGAGTGACCAACGAATCACGGTAGCAATCATTTCATCGCCCCCGCCATTGGCATCTGCATTGGCATTGCCATCTCATGTTGATGTTCAGGCTCTTTTTCCTGGGGCAAAGCACTGCGCAAGCTGGCTTCGGAATCAATCAGGAACTGCCCGGAAGTCACAACTTTGTCGCCCTCTTTCAGCCCTTGTTTAATCTCCACCCAGCCATTTTGAGCCGTACCCACCACCACGTTAACCGGGTTAAAATGGCCGTCATTCTGTGTCACTAACACCCGGCTGGCACTTCCGGTTTCAATCAGTGCTTCTTCAGGAATCGCCAACACCGGCGGCAGGACAGGCGAATTCGCCAGCGTGACATTGAGGTACATGCCCGGCTTGAGTTTCATTTGCGAATTTTCCAACACAATGCGCGCTTTCAGCGTGCGCGTGGTGGTTTCCATGTTGGGTAGCAACTCACTCACACGTCCGTGGAAAGTCTCTCCCGGCCAGCTATCCGATGAAGCCTGAATTTCGCTTCCCACTTGCAGCACTTGTGCCTGAGTTTGCGGGTAATCAATCACAATCCACACCGACTTGAGGCTGGCAATTTCAAATAGCGGTGCAGTAGCCGCAACTTGCGCGCCTTCTCGCGTATCCAGCTTATTGATATAACCCGCCTGCTTTGCTCGCACGGTGACACGCGTCTGCGGCTTTCCCGTTTTCTCCACCAGGCGAATAATCTCCGCAGGCATGAACTGGAGTTGCAGGCGTTCTCGCGCGGCAGACGTTAACGCGCTGTCGCCCAACTGGCGCACGGCCAGATATTCTTGTTGAGCCGCCGTCCACTCTGGTATCCATAATTGAGCCAACGGCTCACCCGCCTTAACGAATTGCTGCGGCGCATTTACAAACAACTTCTCAACTACGCCATTAGCGCTGGCCGGGATTATCTGCACGCTGCGTTCATCCGTTGAAACCGTGGCAAATGCATCAAACTGATAATCCAGAACTTTCTTCTCGGCCTGCGCCGTTTTAATACCCAGATTCTGCTGTTGGCGAGCGCTTACCGTCACCCCGCCCTCTTCCGTGGCTTCATCCGCGTAACGCGGCACCAGGTCCATATCCATAAACGGTGATTTTCCGGGTTTATCAAAACGCTGACCGGGTGTCATCGGGTCATACCAATAGAGAACTTTCCGTTCAGATTGAGCCGCTGGCGCGAGGGTGCCGTGGCTTTGCTTGCCCACGTAATACCCCGCGCCGAGTGCGCCCGCGATGGCGAGTGCGACAAAAGAGAGCTTCGTTATTGTTTTCATTATTGGTTTTCATCCTGTGGCGTCAGATAGCGAATAGCGGCCCAGGTTTCAGCCACGGATTTCTCCGCGCTATTCGCGGTCAGTTCGGTATCAAGTAACGTGCGGCGGGCATTGAGCAAATCGGAAAGCGTGGATTGCCCGGATCGGTATTGCGCTTCAATCAGTGAAAGGCGCTGGCGTTGTAGGGGTAGAATTTCTTCTTGCTGGCGCTGCCAGAGGGTTTGAGCGGCCTGATATTGCGCCACCAGCGTACGAACCAGAGCCACGCGCTCGCGTTTCGCTAAAGCCAATTGATCGTTAGCTTCCATTGATCGCGACATATCAGCCGCCAGATCTTTGTCCTGGCGTTGAGATTTAAACATCGGTAAATCAACGGTAAACATCACGCCCGCCATGTCGTCGTAATCATCGGCGCGATGAGCGTAGTACACCTCAACGCCAACATTCGGCTTCGCTGCCACCGCAGACTGAGCCGAACGCGCTTTGGCAACATCTGCCTCGCGCGCCGCTTCAATCACTTCAGGATGCAGCCCGACGCTTTGCTCAAGAACAGCAGGGTCCGCTGGCAGGCGCTGATAACGGGGTAACGAGCCACGTGCGTTATCAATTTGTTCGCCGGTTAATTGCAGCAAACGAGTCTGAGCCAGCGTCACATCACGCTGTGCGAGGGTCACTTTGTCCTGCATGCCTAAAAGCGTCATGCGAATATCCATCACGCTGGATGCCGGTGAGCTTCCGCTGGCCACCGTGGCTTTTTGCACGCCAATCTGGCGCTCAGTTTCTGCGACCAGTTTTTGAGCCGCCGTCAGGACCTTTTGTGATAACGCTAAATCCAGCCACGCCTGGGCGGCCGATCTTTGCAGCGTCGCGCGAATCACCTCCGCTTTTGCAACACTGCTGGCTGACTGAGCCAGAATCGTTTCTGCTTTGCGGTCGCGTTTATCCTCGCTGACGTAATCTTGCATGATACCGATGCGCTGCATGGTCATGCCTTCGCGGGTAAAACGGTGGCTGTTGCCGCCCTGTACCGGGACGTTTTCAATGCCAAATTTCAGTTTTGGGTCAGGTAGCTGGCGAGCAGAATCCGCCATCGCATTCAGGGCATTGCTCTGATTACGGTTAGCAGAAAGTTCTGCGGAATAGTGAACAGCCGCGGTCAGGGTCTGTTGCAGGCTGAACTCTGCCGCATGAGCGGCAGAGACAGACGCAGCAACCAGCACCCCGCCGAGCCATAAGCTCAGGGAATGTTGTTTCATGACGGCCTCGGTTACTTAGTCGGCGTAACGGAGACGAGTTGGGAAGCGGCATGAGCCACAGAAAAGAAAGCAAAAACGGACAGCGCAGCGGCTGCAAAGGAACGTGCAAAAATAACAGACATAAAAATCTCCAGAACCAAAGTCAAAGGATGGCGAAACGCGCATGAACCAAGACAGTGCTGGAGTTATTCTCTAAAACGACAAAACCGTATTGTGGCGGGAGGGCCGGTTGCAGGTGGGGTTAACAGCGCAACGGAAGTGACCACTTCCTGACATTCAGGGATCACTAAGGCCAGAGTGTCAGTGACCGGCAATGCGACCAACGAACTATAGCCATTATCTTTTTGCATCACGTCCGGAATACAGTGCTTATCACACAGTGATCCTTTCGCTTTCACAATATTCCAATGGTTTTTCATCAGCATATGTTCGCTATGCTGAATAGAAAGTGAGGACGCGCTAATTTCTACCGGGCAGTCGTGCGATGCCACCGCGACCTGGCTGTTGACAAACAGCCAGCCAAACGCCAACAGCAGCATCAAAAGATGCTTCCTGAAAAAGCGTAAACGGCTTGTCGACCAGAACGTGGATTGCAAGGTATTGCCCCTGAAATATGTGAGGCGGCAGTATAAGCATCAGAGCTTTTTAATTTAAAGGGATTTTTAGTTGTTTTACATTTAGCGAAATAATTAACAATTACGTAATATAATCTTAATTAATTACCCTCCAAATGATTATTAACAGAGCAATAAGCGATATAAATATATACCGCTAATCAATAAGTAAATGTCATAATTGCAATGCTGTCGACAAAAGTGTCATGACGGCAGTAGGAAGCTGACTAAATTTGATGCTCATCAGAAATCTACGCCAATGATTCAGGCAGATTGGCTCCGTTTTCGCTGACGACTGCAAAGCGTCTTATTATTTTATTTCTGGCATGGCGTTGCGTTGAGATACCTGAACGCAACAGGGGGCTTTAATGCTGACAACTATTGAATTACTTATTGGGGTTGTGGTTATTGTTGGTGTAGCTCGCTACATCATCAAAGGCTACTCCGCTACCGGCGTATTATTCGTCGGTGGCTTAACGTTACTGATTATTAGTGCCTTGATGGGCCACAAAGTTTTACCTGCCAGCGCTGAAAGCACCGGCTATACCGCAACTGACATCGTCGAATATGTCAAAATCCTGCTGATGAGCCGCGGTGGCGATCTCGGCATGATGATCATGATGCTTTGCGGTTTCGCATCGTACATGACGCACATCGGCGCTAACGATATGGTGGTAAAGCTTGCCTCTAAGCCACTGAAATTAATTAACTCACCATACATTCTGATGATTGCCGCCTATTTTGTGGCGTGTCTGATGTCACTGGCAGTTTCCTCAGCGACTGGCCTGGGCGTGTTGTTGATGGCGACCCTGTTCCCGGTCATGGTGAACGTGGGTATTAGCCGTGGTGCGGCGGCTGCAATTTGCGCCTCCCCTGCTGCAATCATCCTGTCCCCGACTTCAGGCGACGTGGTATTAGCCGCGAAAGCCGCAGAAATGTCATTGGTAGATTTTGCCTTTAAAACCACGGTGCCAATTTCTATCGCTGCCATTATCGCCATGGCGATTGCCCACTTCTTCTGGCAACGCTATCTGGATAAAAAAGAAAACGTCAGCCACGAAATGCTCGATGTCAGCGAAATCCAGACTACCGCACCATCTTTCTATGCCATTCTGCCGTTTACACCAATTATTGGCGTGCTGATTTTCGACGGTAAATGGGGTCCGCAGCTGCACATCATCGCCATTTTGGTTATCTGTATTCTAATTGCTGCGGTGATTGAGTTCTTCCGTAGTTTCAAAGCGCAAACCGTCTTCTCCGGTCTGGAAGTCTGCTACCGCGGCATGGCTGATGCCTTTGCCAACGTGGTCATGCTGTTGGTTGCCGCGGGCGTATTCGCACAAGGCCTGAGCACCATTGGCTTTATCCAGAGTCTGATTTCCATTGCGACGTCGTTCGGTTCCGCAAGCATCATTCTGATGCTGGTGCTGGTCGTGCTGACCATGCTGGCTGCAATGACCACCGGTTCCGGTAACGCGCCGTTCTATGCTTTTGTGGAGATGATCCCGAAACTGGCTCATTCCTCCGGCATTAACCCGGCGTATCTGGCGATTCCCATGCTGCAAGCCTCAAACCTTGGCCGTACCATTTCTCCGGTATCCGGTGTGGTCGTCGCGGTGGCAGGTATGGCAAAAATCTCACCGTTTGAAGTCGTGAAACGCACTTCAGTGCCGGTTGCTGTCGGGCTGATTGTGGTGATTATTGCCACCGAAGTCCTGGTGCCTTCTGCCGCTGCCGTTATTGGCGGTTAAACCCGTTCGCATACCCGCTCACAGCGATCTATATGTGCGCTGTGGGCGTCCTACTTTTCCATAAACAATCTCCGCCATAATCTGCTGTCGCCCTGCGGCAAACTCAAGATAACGCCTCGCCGTAGTACGACTCAGTTTCAACTCCTGCGCCACGGTTTCTGCGGTATGTCGCGCATCCGGGTCAGCAAACAACAACTGCACTTTGGCCAGTGTTAACGCATCAATACCCGCGGGCAATTCCTCTTTCCGCTCGCCACGCGCATAAGCATTAAACATGTCGTCTATCTGCCGCTGGCTGGCGCTCGCATGGCTGACGAGCAATTGCATTCGCTGCTGATAACGTTCGAGCGTTTGGCTCAGGCGTTCATAGGCAATCGGCTTCACCAGATAGTCAAAGACACCCCCACGCACCGCCTCCGCGACGGTTTCCATATCACTTGCGGCCGTAGTAAACACTACGCCACCAGCAAAGCGTGCCTGGGTCAGCTCGTGCAAAAGCGTGATGCCTTTGCCATCGGGTAAATAATTATCCAGCAGAATCAGTGCAGGTTTAAAACGCTCAATCATCATTCGTGCCTGCGCTAAATTGCCCGCCAGCCACACCTGCCCACAACCGTGGAATCGACGAATAAACTCGGCATGCATTTCTGCCAGCGGAGTTTCATCTTCAACAATCAGAATCGTTAGAGCTTGAGCCATAAATGATCTTCACTTTCGGAATAAAAACAGTAAATAAAGAGCCGGACGGTTCATTATCTTCAATCGTAATAATACCGCCGCACCGCTCCACATAGCTGGCTATAAGATACAGACCAATGCCGTGTTCTCCGGGCGCATCAGTTTTGGTGCTGACTCCCTGGTCAAAAATCACTTCGCGCAAGGCTTCAGGCACCCCGCAACCGCTGTCAGCCACCTCAATAATCACTTCATTACCTTCATCACTTAGCCAAAGCTCAACGCTCTTATCACTCTCGGGATAATTCAGGCAGGCTTCAAAAGCGTTATCCAGCAGATTACCCACTACGGCGGCAAACTCGGTGCTGTCCAGTCCTTCCGGCAAATGGCGAAGCTGGCTGCCAGGGTTAATATTGAGCATCAGCCCCAGTTCCCTGGCACGCTGCCATTTACCGAACAGTAGCCCCGCGACCTGTCGGTCATCAAAGGAACCGCGCAGGAAATCAATTAAATCCTGCTGTGCCTGCGACTCGCCTTTCACCATCGCCAGCACCTGGTCGTACTCTTTCATTTGCAGCAGACCACTGAGCGTAGACATCCAGTTAAGGTGTTCGTGCCTTAATGCACGCAGGCTATCAACGTATTGTTTAACCTGCGTCAATTGTGCATTGAGTGCACTGATTTCATCTTTACTGCGAAAGCTGATAATCGCGCCTAACAGTTCATCGCCGGACCAAATCACCCCGCGATTGGCAATCACGTTCAAGCCGTTAAAAGTACACAGCACATCCCGCCGTTCTTGTTCGATGTGTTCCGTGAAAAAGGATGCAGGGTGCACCACTTCGGCGATAGGTTTTGCCAGCCACTGCCTGCCCGGTGAGCTTAACCCCAGCATTTTACGCGCGTTGCGATTAATCGCCGTGATAACACCGTCGGGATCGACGGCGATCAACCCTTCAAATACCGAGCCGAATAGCGCCTCCTGCTGGCGAACCACCTGAGCAATCTGCTGCGGTTCCATGCCTAACATCTGCCTACGGATATGGGCGGCAAAAAACCACGACAACAGCAGCAAAATCACCAGAATCAGGACAAACACCCCAACCAGCGGCAAGAGAAAATCAAGCCGCCAGCTATCTATTTTGCTGACCAGATACCCCAGCGACACCACCCCGATGACTTTCCCCTGCTCGTCAAAAATTGGCGTTTTGGCGCGCATCGCCAGGCCAATCGAGCCTTTGCCGGTAATAAAGTAGCTTTCGCCCTTTTCGAGCGCTCCGGGTTTTGTCCATTGCATCGGCCGGCCGATTTGTTGAGGATTGGGATGATAAAGCCGGATGGAGTTGCGGTCGCCAATGACCACATAATCGAAATCAGAACCCGTTGCCATCTTGCCGACAATCTCGGACAGACGCTGACTGTCTCTGTTTTTTACCGCCTCAACCAGGCTGTCATTAGACGCAATAATTTTCGCCTGATGCATCGCCATATCACGCACATGGTTGGTCAGATAATCTTCAAAACTGGCGGATAAATACTGGCCAAGTGCCGCCATCAACAGAAGGGAAATCAGGAGGAGTAATAAAAAAATGCGTAGCGGAAAGGCAATACGACGTAGAAATCGAAACTCTTTCGCGGGGGTTTTGCCAAACATTGCCATTCCTTTATTAGCACTTTAAATAGCAGACGAATGTAACCAATTTGTTTTCAAACGCGCCCATCAAAACGGCTCAAATCGTTACAGATTCCATACATTAAATCAATTAAACAAATAAAAACCGCTACTCAACTCACAGTGAAAATAATTAAGGAAATAAAAACCATTAAGTCTATTTAAACCACTTAACTCTTTGTGAAATATATCAAAATTAAAAACTTAATTTCTCCGTACGATCGTTGAATTCGCACAGCAGCCTTAACTATGTCGCGATGAGAATGATTGAAAACAAAATGTTATTCATTTGCGACAATCGGCAACACATTTATTTCAACAAGTTTCCACCCACGCAATTATTCGCGTGGCAAAAGGATTTTCATGTTCAGTAATATCGTATTAGCCCGGGTTAAACGCGCAGAAAATAAAAAGATGGCTGAGATTACGCGTTTTCTCCGTGCCAACTCGCTGAGCATCGATACCACGGTAGAAATCTTTATTACACTAACCCGTGATGAACAGCTTATTGCCTGCGGGGGAATTGCCGGAAATATCATTAAGTGTGTCGCCATCAGTGAATCTGCACGCGGTGAAGGTTTAGCCCTGACACTCGCCACCGAATTAATCAATTTAGCCTTTGAACGACAAAGCACCCATCTTTTCATCTACACCAAAAGTCACAACGAAGCGCTGTTTAAACAGTGCGGCTTTTATACTCTCGCCAGCGTGCCTGGCGTCATGGTGCTGATGGAAAATAGCGCCACGCGCCTGCAACGTTACGCCAGTTACCTCACCACACTGCGCCAGGACGGCAATAAAATCGGCTGCATCGTGATGAACGCCAACCCGTTCACTCTCGGCCACCGCTATCTGATTCAAAAAGCGGCCGCACAATGCGACTGGCTGCACGTGTTTATGGTGAAAGAAGACACCTCGCGCTTCCCTTACGAAGACCGCCTCACACTGGTGCGCGCTGGCACCGCCGACATCGCCAAAATCACGGTTCATCGTGGCTCGGAGTACATGATTTCTCGCGCCACTTTCCCCTGCTACTTCATCAAAGAGCAGAGCGTAATTAACCACTGTTACACCGAAATCGACTTACAGATTTTCCGCCAACACCTCGCTCCCGCGCTGGGTATCACGCACCGATTTGTTGGCACCGAACCCTTCTGCAAAGTCACTGCCGGATACAACGCCGATATGTGCCAACGCCTGACCTCGCCAGCCGACAGCTCCCCGCCCATTGAACTGGTGGAAATTGAACGGCTGCGCTATCGCGGCGTATCCATATCCGCCTCCCTCGTGCGGCAATTGCTGGTGAAAAAAGATTTCGCAGCCATTGAGCACCTCGTCCCGGAAGCGACCCGAGAATATTTGCAAAACCTGCTTGCCACGCGATCAGAAAGCGCCGCTGACAGGCAACCGGAACCCGCATTACAAACAGGTGAAAAATGAAAATTACCCGCCCCGCCGTCGCCGGCACGCTTGAGTCGGGAGATGTGATGATTCGCATTATCCCGCTCGATACCCAGGAAATTGACCTGCAAATCAACAGCAGCGTTGAAAAGCAGTTTGGCGCTGCGATCCACGCCACGCTGATCGAAATTCTCACGCGCTATGACGTGCGCGGCGTTCAACTGAACGTGGATGATAAAGGCGCGCTGGACTGCATTCTTCGCGCCCGTCTGGAAACGCTACTGGTTCGTGCCAGCGACGTTTGTGCTCTGCCGTGGGAGGAATGCCAGTGATTGCCCCTATCGCCCAGCAGCGGAAAACCCGCACCCGCCGCAGCATGCTGTTCGTCCCCGGTGCGAATGCTGCCATGGTCAGCAACGCCTTTATCTACCGCGCCGACGCGCTGATGTTTGATCTCGAAGACTCGGTGATTTTGCGCGAGAAAGACGCGGCGCGCCGTCTCGTCTACCACGCCCTACAGCACCCGCTGTATCAGGAAATCGAAACCATCGTGCGCGTTAACGCGCTGGACTCTGAATACGGTCTGGCGGACCTGGAAGCGGTCGTGCGCGGTGGAGCCGATATTGTTCGTCTGCCGAAAACCGATTCTGCTCAGGATGTTATCGACATCGAGACTGAAATTGCGCGCATTGAAACTCAGTGCGGTCGCGAAGCCGGGAGCACGGGCCTGCTGGCGGCAATCGAATCCGCACAGGGCATTACGCAGGCGGTGGCCATTGCCCATTCCTCACCCCGGCTTATCGGCATCGCGTTAGGCGCAGAAGACTATGTGCGCAACCTGCGCACCGAACGATCGCCTGAGGGCGTTGAGCTGTTATTCGCCCGTTGTTCAATCCTTCAGGCCGCGCGCGCAGCAGGGATTCAGGCGTTCGATACCGTCTATTCCGATGCCAATAACGAAGCCGGATTTTTACATGAAGCCGCCCACATCAAACAGTTGGGATTTGACGGCAAATCACTGATCAACCCGCGCCAGATTGAACTCCTGCACAACCTTTATGCCCCGACCCGCAAAGAGGTCGACCATGCACAACGCGTCGTGGAAGCCGCCGAAGCCTCCGCTCGCGAAGGGCGCGGCGTCGTTTCGCTCAACGGCAAAATGGTAGACAGCCCGGTAATCGAACGCGCACGTCTGGTACTCGCCCGGGCAGAGCTTTCTGGCCTTCGTGAAGAATAAGGAATCACAATGACTCACACTCAACGACAGGAACGCCTCAACGCCTGGCAACGCCGCAGCGACAGCGATATCCAGGCTTTCCAGAACGCGTCCAAACTGAACCAGCAAACGCAAAAGCCACGCGATAAAAAACTGTGCGCCGGGCTTGATGAAGCCATTCGCCGTTCCGGCCTGCACGACGGCATGACGATTTCTTTCCACCACGCGTTTCGCGGTGGCGATCTGACGCTGAACACCGTGATGGAAGCTATCGCCAGAATGGGCTTTAAAAATCTGACGCTAGCTTCCAGCTCGTTAAGCGACTGCCATGCGCCGCTGGTCGAGCATATCCGCAACAACGTCGTCAGCCGTATTTATACCTCCGGGCTGCGAGGCCCGCTTGCTGAAGAGATCTCTCGCGGATTGTTGGCCGAACCGGTGCAAATCCACTCCCACGGTGGCCGCGTGCAACTGATCAAAAGCGGCGAGCTGAAAATTGACGTCGCATTTCTCGGTGTTCCTTCCTGCGATCCCTTCGGTAACGCCAACGGCTACACCGGCAAAGCCTGCTGCGGCTCGCTGGGTTACGCGAAAGTAGACGCAGAAAATGCCCGTCAGGTGGTTTTGCTGACCGAAGCCCTGCAACCCTACCCGCACAATCCCGCCAGCATCCCGCAGGATCATGTGGATTTGATCGTTCAGATCGACCGCGTCGGCGATGCCGATAAGATCGGCGCAGACGCCACCCGCATGACCTCCAATCCTCGCGAGTTGTTGATTGCCCGAAGTGCGGCCGATGTGGTGGTGAACTCCGGTTATTTCAAAGAAGGCTTTTCCCTGCAAACCGGCACCGGCGGCGCATCCCTTGCCGTCACCCGTTTTCTGGAAGACAAAATGCGCAGCCGTGGCATTCACGCGGCTTACGCGCTGGGCGGCATAACTTCCACCATGGTGGATCTGCATGAAAAGGGCTTGATCAAAAAGCTGCTCGACGTGCAGAGCTTTGACCGCATTGCCGCCGAATCGCTGGCACACAACCCGAACCATATCGAAATCAGCGCCAACCAGTATGCCAACTGGGGCTCAAAAGGCGCATCTGTCGACCGACTGGATGTCGTCGTGCTCAGCGCGCTGGAAGTGGACACGCGTTTTAACGTCAACGTGCTGACCGGTTCGGACGGCGTGCTACGCGGCGCCTCCGGCGGCCACTGCGACACTGCCGTTGCCGCCGCGCTATCGATTATCGTCGCGCCGCTGGTTCGCGGACGCATTCCTACGCTGGTAGATGAAGTGACAACCTGCGTCACGCCTGGCTCAAGCGTCGATATTCTGGTCACAGACCACGGTATCGCCGTCAACCCGGCGCGCCCGGAACTGGCGGAAACCCTCAAAGAAGCCGGGATGAAAGTCGTCTCTATCGAATGGTTACGTGAACGCGCCGAACTCCTCACCGGAAAACCGCAGCCGATTGAATTTACCGATCGCGTTATTGCGGTGGTGCGCTACCGCGACGGCTCGGTTATCGACGTTGTTCGCCAGGTGAAGGAGTAAACGATGCCGCTGTATCTTACCTCTGCAACCCGCGCCGTTGTTACGGTGCCGGAAATCATCGCCAGCCGTGATGCACGCCAGACCCGCCAACAGTCCTGGCTGGAACGCCATGGTGTAACGCTGGTTTCGTTTACCGTCGTCGCGCCCGGCCCCGTAAAAGATAGCGAACTGACGCGACGTATCTTTAATCATGGTCTCAGGGAGTTACGCCATCTGGCAGAGCTTTCCGGCTGGGAAATCAAAAAACAGACTTGCCTGCCTTTAGCCACCGGCCCGGAAGGATTACTGGCAATAGATGCGCCAGCCATGAGTGTGAAACTGGCGACCATCGGGCTTGAGAAAACGCACCCGCTGGGCAGGCTTTGGGATCTGGATGTGCTCACTGCGCACGGGCAAATTCTTTCGCGTCGCGACTTTGACCAGCCGCCACGCGATTGCCTGATTTGCCAGCGTGCTGCCAGCCTGTGTGCTCGGGAGCAAACTCACTCGCTTTCTGAGCTGCACGCCCGCATGGAGGCACTGTTAGATGCTGCCGAAAACGCTGCCCACGCTTGATGCCGATATCGTCGCGGGATGCTGTGACCTCGGATGGCGCGCGATGCTGACTGAAGTCAATCTCTCCCCGAAACCGGGCCTGGTCGACCGCTTTAACTGCGGGGCGCACAAAGACATGGCGCTGGAGGATTTTCATCGCAGCGCCGAAGCCATCCGCCACTGGTTGCCGCGTTTTATGGCGTCAGGAGCCCGTCACGCCAACCGTCCTGCACATGAAGCGCTCGCGGACCTGCGCGTGATTGGCATGGGCTGTGAAGCCGATATGTTCTGCGCAACGGCTGGCGTCAACACCCATAAAGGCACTATTTTTTCCCTGGGATTGCTATGTGCCGCCATCGGGCGCTTGTATCAGCAGCGGCAGGTTATTTCGCCAGAAGCTGTCGGTAAAACCGTCGCTAATTATTGCCAGGGTTTAACCGGTCGCGAACTGCAAAATGGCAACGCCCAACACACCGCCGGGCAACGCCTTTACCGCCAGATGGGGCTAACAGGGGCACGCGGAGAAGCCGAAGCGGGCTATCCGCTGGTGCTCACACTCGCCCTTCCCCATTACCGCACACGCCTGGCGGCAGGAAGTGACCCCGAACTCGCGTTGCTCGACACTTTATTAGTGCTGATGTCTGTCAACAACGACACCAACGTCGCCTCGCGCGGCGGAAGCACCGGCCTTCAATGGCTACAACAACACGCCCAAACACTGTTACGCCGGGGTGGCATTCGTCAACCCGCCGATCTGAGCCACCTGCACGAATTTAACCAGCAATGTATCGAACGCAATCTCAGCCCAGGCGGCAGCGCTGACCTGCTGATCGTCACCCATTTTTTAAGCGAACTAATGCCTTACACACTCAACACAAATTAATAAAAATCCTTACTGGAGAATCAGTTATGTCTGTTTCAAAAGATAAAATATGGAAGTTACTGGCCCCGCTAGTGGTGATGGCCGTGATGCTGCTTATTCCAGTGCCCGACGGCATGCCTCCGCAGGCGTGGCACTACTTTGCAATCTTTGTCGCCATGATTGTCGGCATGATTCTGGAGCCGATTCCTGCAACGGCAATCAGCTTTATCGCCGTGACAATTTGCGTTATCGGTAGCAATTACCTGCTGTTCGACGCTAAAGAACTGGCAGACCCTGCATTTGACGCCGGAAAACAGGCGCTGAAATGGGGGCTAGCGGGCTTCTCAAGCACCACGGTCTGGCTGGTATTCGGGGCATTTATCTTCGCGCTGGGTTATGAAGTCACCGGGCTGGGTCGCCGTATCGCGCTGTTTATGGTGAAATTCATGGGCAAGCGGACGCTGACGCTGGGCTACGCGATTGTCATCATCGATGTGTTGCTGGCACCGTTTACCCCGTCAAACACCGCACGAACCGGCGGCACCGTATTCCCGGTAATCAAAAACCTGCCGCCGCTGTTCCAGTCCTTCCCAAACGATCCTTCATCGCGCCGCATCGGGAGTTACCTGATGTGGATGATGGTGATCAGTACCAGTCTTAGCTCCTCGATGTTTATCACCGGGGCGGCACCTAACGTGCTGGGGCTGGAGTTCGTCAACAAAATTGCCGGTATCCAGATAAGCTGGATGCAGTGGTTTTTAAGTTTCCTGCCCGTGGGAATCATCTTGCTGATCGTCGCCCCATGGCTTTCTTATGTGCTGTATAAACCAGAAGTGACACACAGCGCGGAGGTGTCTGGCTGGGCCAGCAGCGCGTTAAAAGAGATGGGCGCGTTAACACGCAAAGAGATGATTTTAATCTGTTTAGTGTTACTGAGCCTCGGGTTGTGGGTGTTCGGCGGTGAAATCATTGATGCCACCGCGGTGGGGTTGCTGGCGGTGTCGCTGATGCTGGCGCTGCACGTCGTGCCGTGGAAAGACATCACCAAATATCACAGTGCCTGGAACACGCTGGTGAACCTCGCCACGCTGGTCGTTATGGCAAGCGGTCTGAGCCGGTCCGGTTTCATCGACTGGTTTGCCGATACCATGAGCTCGCACCTTGAAGGGTTCTCGCCTAACGCCACGGTGATCGTGTTGGTTCTGGTGTTCTACTTTGCGCACTATCTCTTCGCCAGCCTTTCGGCCCACACGGCCACCATGCTGCCGATGATCCTCGCCGTTGGTAAAGGCATTCCGGGCGTACCCATGGAGCACCTGTGCATCCTTCTGGTGCTGTCCATCGGCATAATGGGCTGCCTGACGCCTTATGCTACCGGCCCTGGCGTGATTATCTATGGCTGCGGTTATGTGAAATCCAAAGATTACTGGCGATTGGGCGCCATTTTTGGCGTGATCTATATCAGCCTGTTGTTGTGCGTCGGCTGGCCGATTCTGGCCCTCTGGAGCTAACGGTAAGTCATTCTGGAAACAAGCGTCTCTGTGAGGCGCTTTTTTTATGGTTAAATATGATGACTTCTGGAAGCCCGAGCGAGAAAACGCATGAAAATGACGTGGCAAAACACGCTAATTCTGACCTCTTTACTGACCACCAGCTCCCTGCTGCAAGCGCAGCCGCTGACCGCAAAGCAATATGGCGATTTTGACCGTTATGTCCTGGCGCTATCCTGGCAAACGGGCTTTTGCCAAAGCATGCATGAACGCAATCGCAATGAGCCTGCCGAGTGTAAAACACAGCAGGAACAAAATGATAAACGTGCCTTTTTGACGGTGCATGGTCTGTGGCCAGGTTTGCCAAAATCAGTGGCAGCAAGGGGTGTGGATGAAAAGCGCTGGATGCGTTATGGCTGCTCTACGCGCCCGGTTCCTAACATGGCCGAGGCTCGCGGCTCGCAAAAATGTCAGGCACCTGCCCCTGCATTAACCCCAGATATCGCCAGCCAGCTCGCCGGAGTCATGCCGGGGGCGGGCGGCCAGTCATGCCTGGACCGATACGAATTTGCCAAACATGGCGTCTGTTTTGGCTTCAACCCTAATGCCTATTTCGGCACCATGGTGCGCCTGAATAGTGAATTTAAACAAAGCGCTTTTGGTAACTTTTTGGCTGAAAACTACGGCAAAATCGTGACGCGAAAAGCCTTCAATAAAGCGCTGGAAAAAAGCTGGGGAGACGATGCGGTAAAAGCGGTAAAACTGACCTGCAACGGGAATCCAGCTTATCTGACTGAAATGCAAATCTCTCTGGATGCAGCAAAAATTAACGGCCCTTTAAACGAAGATTCATTCGCTAAACAGAAAAACCCAGGCAACTGCGCGAAGCAATTCCGCCTGGATGCGGTAGGTTATTAATCACCAAAGCGGTGGATGACGCCTGCGGCTTATCCACCCTACAAAACCCGTTCTTTCACGTTTTCGTAGGTCAGGATCTTCCTACTTCTGACCCGCTCCGGCAACCCCCGTAAGACATATGGGGGAAATGGTGAGTTGCAACCTATGCACTACACTCTAGTGAAATTAAAAATCTCCTCTGCATTCCCTCTTTTCGATAGTTTTCAGCTGATGGCTACAGTTTTCACGGACGTTGAGTCTACTTCTGAAGTTACCGCGGTCTGACTAGTCGGCGGTTCTCTCATATACAGATATGTCCACGAAACA
Source organism: Buttiauxella agrestis (assembly GCF_900446255.1). NCBI lineage: Bacteria > Pseudomonadati > Pseudomonadota > Gammaproteobacteria > Enterobacterales > Enterobacteriaceae > Buttiauxella > Buttiauxella agrestis. Next base: position 3,597,743 of record NZ_UIGI01000001.1, read on the forward strand.
ACCTTTACGAGGTGAAGCCATGCGTTACCGCATCTTTGGAAATACAGGTCTTAGAGTCTCAACCCTCGCCCTCGGCACGGGTAATTTCGGCAACGGTTGGGGTTATGGCGCTGACAAAGAAGAAGCCCGTAATATCTACACCCGCTACCGTGAAGCCGGTGGCAACTTTATTGATACGGCTGACCAATATCAGTTTGGTCAATCAGAAACGATGCTCAGCGATTTCATCGCTACCGAACGCAATGACATTGTGCTGGCGACCAAATTTTCCCTCGGCGACTCGCCTGAAGCGGGCCTTCAACGCTCCGGTAATAGCCGCAAGTCCATGGTGAATTCCCTTGAGGCAAGTCTCAAACGCTTAAAGACGGATCACATCGATTTACTTTGGGTGCATATGCCTGATGGAGTCACACCTGTCGATCAAATCGCACGAGCCCTCGATGACCTAATTCGTTCAGGTAAAATTCTCTACGCCGGGCTTTCTGATTTCCCGGCATGGCGTGTGGCAACCGCCGCCACCGTGGCTGAACTTCGCGGCTGGTCTTCTGTATCCGCGGTGCAGTTGGAATACAGTCTGGTGGAACGCTCGGCAGAACGCGAGCTGTTGCCTATGGCGGAGGCTTTTAACCTGGGCGTGGTGAGCTGGTCACCTTTAGGCGGCGGTTTGCTTACCGGCAAATATCGCAAAGGTGAATCCGGACGTGCACAAGGTCTGGGCGCGGTCATTCATGATGAGAGCAATCAAATAAAAACTGCCACGGTGGATGCAGTACTGGCGATTGCTGATGAAACGGGATATCCCCCTGGGCAAATCGCCATCGCGTGGGTGCTCGCGAAGGGAACGCTACCGATTATTGGCCCACGGACAGCGGAACAACTTGCGGATAATCTCGCATCGGTAAATGTTCAACTGACGGGGGAACAACTATCACGCCTGGACGCCGCAAGCGCAATTTCGCTTGGTTTCCCGCATGACATGGTCGCGGCTTCTGCCCCGTCGCTGGGCGGTGGAAAGCATGAGCTGATTGATACAGCCATTCGAACCGTCCGTTAATTTCACGCAGGAATAAACGCCATGTATTTAAGTTACCGCCTGCGGGTTCAGACGGTAACGCATTCATATTTCGGTGTCTGCCGAAGCATCTCACTTTTATCGGTAATAACCTGGCTGAACTTTGACACAGGAGAGAGCCAATGATTGCCGTACTTTTTGAAGCAGACACCCAACCTCAGACGCAGGAACGATATCTTCAGCTTGCCGCTGAACTGAAGCCCTTGCTGGCAGACATTCCCGGATTTATTTCTATTGAACGATTCCAGAGCATCAGCACGCCTGGAAAAATTCTTTCGCTTTCATGGTGGGAAAACGAGGATGCGGTACTCCAGTGGAAATGCAATGCCATGCATCGAGCGGCGCAGCAGGAAGGCAAGCAGTCGATTTTTTCGTTTTACAGAATACGCATTGCCAACGTAGTCAGAGATTACTCGTCTGAAAAGGGAGAGCAGGCGCATGTTTGATATTCACGTCATCCTCACCAACTCCTGCGGTTCACTCGCCTCGCTCGGCAAATTGCTGGGTATGAATGGCGTCGGTCTTGAGGGCGGCGGTGTTTTCTCTGTGCCCGACGCAAGCCATGCTCATTTTCTGGTGGAAGACGGCGAGAAAGCCCGTAAAGTTCTGACCGAAGCCGGTTTCGACGTTCGGAATGTGTGTCGCCCACTGATAAGAAAATTACTTCAGGAGAGACCTGGGGAACTGGGGGAAATAGCGGCGGCCATTGCTCAATGTGGCATAAACATTCTGGTACAGTATAGCGATCACAATAATCGGCTTATTCTCCTTACCGATGATAATACCCGTGCCGCAGAGGCAACACGTAAATGGGAAATACCGACTCAATGAGTCTTCTGAAAACTGAAGTTGACGACAACCTGGCTGATTCACTTGAAAAATCCATGTCGCTGGTGGCTTCCGCAATATCTGACCCCTCGCGGGTCAGTATTTTGTGCGCGCTGATGGATGGACGGGCGTGGACGGCGACCGAACTGAGCGCGGTAGCTGAGATTGCCGCGTCGACTGCCAGCGGGCATCTGACCCGACTTCTCAACAGTGGGCTGATTATCTGCCTGACACAGGGCCGCCATCGCTATTACAGCCTTGCGGGGCAACATATTGCCGGGCTGCTGGAAAACCTGATGGGGGTTTCCATGCACCCACGCATTTCTCCTACGCCCCGCACGCCGGTAAACATGCGTTATGCACGTACCTGCTATGACCATCTGGCGGGAGAATTGGCGGTGAAAATTTACGACTTCATGCTGCGGGAAAAATGGCTTGAGGCGGATGGCAACGCGCTGACGCCAGAGGGAAAATCTCAGCTCCAGAATCTCGGGGCAGTGCTCGATCCACATCCACGCCGCAAGGCCTGCTGCCCGTGCCTGGACTGGAGCGAAAGACGTTTCCATCTGGGAGGAGAAGCAGGTTCAGCATTAATGACGCTTCTTTTACACAAAGGCTGGATAACACGCACGCCGGGATATCGTGAAGTGAATATTACCGGTAGCGGCGAGATTGCCATGAAGAAATTGTTCAGCCTGAATCTGCCTTAGCCGCTCTTTTTAAATCGCGCTTATACCTAAAAACTGCTTCTACTCAAAAATACTCCCATTATTGAGGCCACCGCACTGGCGGCCGACAGTCCCAACAAACACTGAACACAAAAAACAATCAGTTCACTATTAGTTCCGGGTTTGCAGACCTATGCTGGGTCTATCCAATACGGAGGTGCTTATGAACACAACAAAACGTTATTTAATGCAGCTAAAAGCTCAGTTCGAACGCGAAGGCCAGGCACATAAATTGTTAGGCTTGATTTGGCTTTCACCACAGCAACGTTATGAAATTTTGAAAGAAATTATGTTGCCGGTCGCGGCGAAATGAAAATAACTGAACGGCGGGTAAAACTGATTTACCCGCCGTATGAGGCTAGCCTTTCAGAAACTCCAGCAAATCCGCATTGACCCGGTCTTTCTCCGTGGTGCAAATACCATGCGAACCACCTTCATAAACCTTGAAGATTGAGTCTGGCAATGTCGCCGCCGTAACTTTGCCGCAGGTTTCAAACGGCACTATCTGATCGTCATCGCCATGAATCACCAGCGTCGGGATGGTCATCTTCTTTAAATCTTCGCGCAGGTCGGTTTCAGAAAACGCTTTGATGCAGTCGTAAAGCGCTTTAATCCCGCCCTGCATGCCTTGTTCAACAAAACTCTCCCTCACCCCTTCCGAGATTTCCGCCCCTGAACGGTTGTAACCATAAAACGGCAGCGTCAGCTCTTTGAAGAAATCTGCGCGGTTGGCACGCACGCCTTCGCGAATACCATCAAATACGTCAATGGGCACACCATTGGGATTGAAATCGGTTTTCACCATAATCGGCGGAACGGCACTGATCAAAACCGCTTTCGCCACGCGACTCGTACCGTGACGCCCAATGTAACGAGCAACTTCGCCGCCGCCAGTTGAATGCCCGACATGAATCGCATCTTTCAAATTTAAGTGCGCCGTCAGTTCGGCCAGGTCGTCAGCATATTGATCCATATGATTACCGTCCCAGGTTTGCGACGAGCGACCATGCCCGCGCCGGTCATGAGCGATGACCCGAAATCCTTTCTGCCCAAGGAAAAACATCTGATCTTCAAACGCATCCGCCGTTAATGGCCAGCCGTGGCTGAATACTACCGGTTGCCCTTCTCCCCAATCCTTAAAATAAAGAGAACTGCCGTCCTTTAACTTGAGTTTGTCGAAATGGCTCATGATATCTCCTGTTCAGGTGATGGTCGTACGATGTGCCCAATTGAAAGGTGCATATACAGCGTAATTCAATTTTCTCACCAGGCAGGTTTATTTACGGTCAGCAATTGTTCTCCTGAGGCTTGTGAGGGTTTATTTCGATAGTTTGACCTTGCTCCCAAAATGTTAATAAACATGAGGTGGTCCATTCCCGACAGCGTCATGTTACCGATATCATGTTACCGGTATCAGCAATCTGGTGAATTATGCTTAAAGCCTTTTTCACTTATAAAGTCGGCGCAGAGGAAAACATATGACCGAACTTACAACCCATTACGGTGCAGGAACCCTGCTAGGGATCGCAGCCTGTGCAGTCCTACTCCTGCTTATTCTCATCATGCGCTTCAAGGTGCATGCCTTCTTAGCATTAACGCTGGTGAGCGTTGTCGTTGCCCTGGTCACTGGCGTGCCATTCGACAAAATTGTCCCGACTATTTTGGGCGGTTTTGGTAGCACGCTGGCGGGCGTTGCACTGCTGGTTGGCCTCGGCGCGATGATTGGCCGTCTGCTGGAAATTTCCGGCGGCGCAAAAGTGCTGGCTGACACGCTGGTCGGTAAATTTGGTTCGCACCGCGCTCCGTTGGCGCTCGGCGTGGCTTCATTGCTGTTTGGCTTCCCGATCTTCTTCGATGCGGGTCTGGTCGTTATGCTGCCGATTATCTTCAGCGTGGCAAAACAGTTTGGTGGTTCCACGCTTAAATATGCGCTGCCTGCTGCGGGTGCGTTTGCCGTCATGCACGCCTTGCTGCCACCGCATCCGGGTCCGGTTGCTGCCAGTGAATTACTGGGTGCAAACATCGGCCTGTTGGTGATTGTTGGTCTGGTGATCGCACTCCCAACCTGGTACCTCGGTGCTTACCTGTTTGGCCTGTATGCGGGTAAAAAATTCGAAGTACCTTTGCCTTCTTCTTTCCTCGGAAGCGTGGAAGCCGATCCTAACCACCAGCCGCCAGCGTTTGGTACCGTTTTATCCATCCTGATGCTGCCACTGGTTCTGATCTTCCTCGATACCGGCCTGAACACCGCGACCGTGCTCGGTTGGGTAACTGCCGATAACATCGTGGTTCAGTTCCTGCGTATGTTAGGTAAAACTCCTATCGCCTTGCTGATTACCGTGTTCTTCGCGCTGGCAGTCTTTAGCGGCCGCCATAGCCGTCAGCATCTGGAAAAAGTGTGTGATGGCGCGCTTGGCCCAATCTGCGGCATCATTCTGGTGACTGGCGCGGGTGGTATGTTCGGTGGCGTTCTGCGTGCAAGCGGCATTGGTGATGCGCTGGCAGGTATTTTGTCTGATACCGGTATGCCGGTGATTGTTGCCGCGTTCGTTATCTCTACCGCTCTGCGTGTGGCGCAAGGTTCAGCAACGGTTGCGCTGACCACCACTGCGGCACTGATTTCCCCGATGGTCGCAGCAACTCCAGGCCTTAGCCAGTTCGACCTGTGCTTTATCGTGGTGGCGATTGCCGGTGGTGCAACCGTGTTGTCTCACGTGAACGACTCCGGTTTCTGGCTGGTCGGCCGTTTCCTTGAAATGGACGAGAAAACCACGCTGAAGACCTGGACCGTGATGGAAACGCTTATCGGGACTATCGCCTTCCTGTTCGCTTTGGTCGGCAGCATTATTCTGTAAACGGTAGTTTGTGACTGATGTCACTTTAAACTATGGGCTAAGCTAAGTATCATCACTACAGACCAAACCCTCACTCTTACCGGTGAGGGTTTTCTTTTGTAAGGTCCTCATCAGGCACATGACTGCCTGCTATTTACACGGAGAGAAACGAGAATTATGTCCAGACCAGCCATTATCATTAATGAACTCGATGCCGAGCATATTGACCGTTTGCTGGAGAATCCACAATTTGCCAACCAGCCGGTAGCAGCAGCGCTGAACGCAGAACTGGACAGAGCTGAAATGCGTAAGCCTGAAGATATTCCGGCTGATGTGGTGACGATGAATAGCCGCGTGAAATTCCGCGATTTGTCCTCGAAAGAAGAGCATGTGCGCACGCTGGTTTACCCGGCAAACCTGAAGGACAGCGATAACCAGCTTTCAGTGATGGCACCAGTGGGTGCGGCACTGTTGGGTTTGCGTGTGGGCGCGACAATTAACTGGACGTTACCGAACGGTAACCAGACACATCTGGAAGTGCTTGAGCTGCAATATCAGCCAGAAGCTGCGGGCGAATATCACCGTTAATGAAAATAAGGGCTTAATTTTCATTAAGCCCTTAAACACATCAAAACAGTAAGTTACTCAGTCGTAGATATTAATTTATTTTCCACAACCATTGCTTCATCCCGCAATAGAAGACTGTTTTCGATAAGGCCCTCAAGAATATCTAATATTGCTTTACGCAATACACTACTGGTCGATTTAAAACCTAGCATTCTCGAAATTGATACAACAATCTCATCATCAGTAGCCCCCAAATTATTCTTAACTACCTGGACCACTCCGATGGCAATTTCTTTTGGAGGAAGCATTTCAATCTTTCGCAGCCCTAAAGACTCGACATTCTGGCGGTTTCGAAGAGCAATTATCGATTTCTGGTGAATTAAAAACTGACCGTCTCTGATAATATCCCCTTTTTTACACACAAGATTGGCCGCTCGGTCGACTACAGACTCAATCCTGGTACCTGTCCTCTGTAATCCCCAAGCGGTTCTAATTCTCGTAACAACTTCACTGAAGTGCACCGGTGACTCAATTTCAATTATTTGTTCAACTAATTCGGTCAGGATCCCTAAAGGTGTTTCATGCAGTTCATAATTTAGGTGTGCGACTGGTTTAGCTTCAACGTAATCCTGCGAAGCAGTAGCAATAACATCGGCATCAACCAGTCCAATTTCAACGACGGGACCTCGATCGACCGTTATAATATCGACTGGAACTGCGCGGGAACGATTTTGAGTTCTTTCTGATCGTTCTGACAATTCACGTTTTGCAGATTCAATTGCCTGCAATGTTCGCTGCAATTGTTCCGCTGGCCGTTGGAACCAATCAGTGCTCCAGATCCTATGAATAATCCATCCATGATCTTCGAGGACGGCCTGGCGTAAGCGATCGCGTTCTCGTGCAGAACGGGAGGAATGGTAAGCTCGTCCATCGCATTCGATACCCAGCAAATATCGACCCGGCATTTCAGGATCGGCAATCCCCAGGTCAATAAAGAATCCAGCAATACCAACCTGCGGATGAACCTGGAAACCAGCTTTTTGGATAGCGTCAGCTACTTGTTCTTCAAAGATGCTGTCCATTTCTCTTTCTGTACGCTGAGCTAAGGAAATTTTGCCGGTTCGGGCATATTGCAAAAAGAGTTTGAACGCAATTACCCCTTTGCCCTTTGCTCTTTCCAAATCAATATCTTCGTCAGTAATTGAAGCGAATACCTCACAACGTCGTTTCGCACGGCTAATCAAAACATTGAGTCTTCGCTCCCCGCCCTCTGAGCCGAGGGGACCGAACCGCATAGCCATATATCCCTGAGGATTCCTGGCGTATCCTACTGATATCATAATAACATCACGCTCATCACCTTGAACGTTCTCAAGGTTTTTTACAAAGAATGGCTCACTAAGATGGGCGTTAAAAAACTCTTCTAAATCTGGATTCAGTCGGCGCAAAAGTTCGAGTTCATCCTGAATCACTTTACGTTGAGAAACTGAAAATGTAGCCACACCTAAAGACTGCTCTGGGTATTTACGGGCATGTTCCATGATTGCCAAAGCAACTTGTTTGGCCTCTACAGCGTTTATGCCTTTTCCTGTTTCAAAAATACCATCTACAACCGGACGAAATTGCAGTCCCATCCCTGCTTCCTGCGTGTAAGGACTCGGCACAATAAAAAGTTTATTCTCATAAAATTGAGTATTTGATACGGCTATCAAAGATTCGTGCCTACTGCGGTAATGCCATCTTAACATTCGCTGCGGTAACCCACGGGCAACAAATAACCCAAGAATACTTTCAATATCTGAGACTTGAGCAATATCATCCTCATCATCGTTTACGGACTCAGTCATTTTGGCAAAGAAGCGTGTTGGTGGAAGTTGGCGTTCATCACCTACAACGACAACTTGTTTACAACGTGCTATTGCACCGATTGCATCTACTGGTTGTATTTGACTAGCTTCATCCATAACTAAAAGGTCAAACTTTTGTTTTCCGGGGATTAGGAATTGAGCGACAGATAATGGACTCATCATCATTACAGGTTTTAGTGCCTGAATAGCAGATCCTGCCTTCAACATTAATTGTCGAATAGGCATGTGACCTCTTTTCTTAACCATCTCAGCACGCAGAATCCCTACAGGACCGAATCCAGCATTTTTAGATGGGATTTGTCTATGATGGGTTCGTACTACTTCAAGGCTTGCAGCCTTGATTCGCTTGAGATCTAATTCAGCAAAGCCTGCAACCTGGCGAGAATGTAGCTCACCATCAAAACGAGCTAACTCAGGCTCTTTAGATACCATCGTTTTTAGTAATGACTCAAAATACGACCGCTCTACTGATGAGATACATGAATCTAAACTAAGTTTCCCATTTGCCAGGCTTTCAACAACGTCACCCAATCCAAATTTATGCGCCAGAGAAATACGATGCCTATAGGCAACCCACTTGGAAAGCTGCTCCGAATGAGATATCCAAGTTTGTAACTTCTCTTCCAGACATTTTAAAGATATCTGGGCAACGGTTGTCACTCCAAATAATGTCTCAGGCTCAGAGCAAAATTCATTTGCTATCTGAGTGATTTGATTTGATATTTGCTCACCAGAATCCACAGCATCTTTTGCTGATTGAAGTACTGCATTGCAATCCGTTATTTTCGCAGCCACAAAACGCAAATCTGAATGCTTTTCAATCCAGTCAAATGCATGACAAAGTATCTGCAAATCGGAATGCTGTGCTTTCCAATCGGTGCCAAATGCATGCTCACCAACTTGACTTTCAGAATTGATCTGTGCAGCACGTTGCTGAAGCTCAATAATCTTCATGATCATCTGGCTTCGCTCGTCGATGCGTGAAGAAGGATTAAGCAAAACTTTTCGCGATATTACATCGATCCAATTTAACTTTTGGACACGCTGTTCAATGAAAATTAGCGAGACACGTGAGATAGAGAGCTGATTTGAAAAATACTCTTCGGGCGAGTGTCCAAAGGAATACCAAAGAACATCCAATTCTGTTCGAACTTGTTGTAGTAAATTGTTTAATTGTTGAGTTCTGAGCTTAATACCTTCCCTGTCAGCAAGGCGACCGGCCAATTGCCGAGCCTCGGCTCCAACTCCACGTAATGTTCTCATCCATTCAACTAATGCCATTAAAGATGAACTATTACTTTTTTCTCCTCGCCAATCAGTGCCGAAGGCTGAACTACCAAATTCATTATTTTCTTTAATAGTTTTCTTCGCTACCTGGCCGCGGATTAGTTCATCTAACAACTGTATTTGTTGTTCAATTGGCAATGCTGAATTTTTGAGGAGAGAACCGACTAATGCTTTTGCCTTCCGCCAATCAGAATTGAAAAAGCGGAAGATCCCTGTATGGCTAGCAAGAGTATTTCTGGTCGCTAGTAAGTCCATTCCCCATGATGACTCGTTTATCTGATTTTCAATTGCGCTATATATGGAAGTGAATGTTGATATTGAATCTACTAGCTCTGCCGCTTTTTCTACGCCGTGATCCCATACAGAAGCAATAAAGGCATCTGGGCAGGCATCCGGGGCTTCCGCAACTCTTTCACCTAATGCAACAAGCCTCTCTATTTCCTGAATAGTACTAAATCCCTCGTGAGTACCGAGTTCTTCATGCAGGCGCATCGCGTCTTGAGAAAGCTTCTGCAACGGATTAAGTAAGTTTCTAGATGCAGAAAACCCCTTTGAATCAAAGTCTTGAGGTAACTTAGCGAGTGCATCATCCAGCTCACCGAGTGGTGTTTCTATTTCACTTAAAACGATATACGACTCAACACTCTGATAAGCCTGTTGATACTCTCTAACATTATTAATAAGCTTTTTAACAGGAGCTAAATTTTCCTGCCAAATAGGAGAACTCAGTGCATCTGTGGAAATTTTAGGGGCATCTACTACAAATTCAGTAATTTCAACAAGACTTTCGAGATCGGATAATACAAGTGGCGGAGTAGTTGCTAGTTCACCAGCTAGATAAATAGTATCTGACTGTAGTTTTGTCACACTATTTTGCAAACCGCTTAATCGAGGAACTAGTCTTTCAACTTCTACTGGTAAAATTTCCTCAAGATTCACACCGTTCCATGGATGTTGGTCTGGTAAACCAATATCAGTGATCCTCTCAACGATCTCTTTAGCCAAATCAATCCTTTTGACAAAATCGTTTTGATTCCATTCTTCAAAATGATGCAGTTTTAAATCAGTGGGTGCCTGGCCTGCCTGACGCAAGCGTACAAGATGCCCCATGACTTGGTAAGGTGATAACTCTGAAGGATGATAAACTTTGTGAAGTCTTGTTGGGTGCTGATTTAGAGTGTCCCTTATAGCAGTTAAATTCTCTACAAGGACGTCAGGAAATTCACCTCTGGGTGATCCTAACTCCCAAACTCGTTTTAATTCATCAAGAAAACCACGTTTATTGGCTTTATTACTATGTAATTCCAGACATGCATCGCCTACACCAGCCTGATCTAAACGACGTTTTACTACTTCAAGTGCCGCTAATTTTTCAGCAACAAAAAGAACTGTCTTCCCATCAGCAATTGCTGAAGCAATCACGTTTGCTATTGTCTGAGACTTCCCCGTTCCCGGAGGACCTTGAATCACAAGGCTTTTACCTTTACGAACATCATGTATAGCTAATGTTTGGGATGTATCGCTATCCATGATATGCAGCATATCACGCGGTGGAATTAACGAATCTATTGGTGCATCATCCGGGAACATTTCATCTCTACAATCAAAACCATTAACCATAAGAGATTGGATAATTGGTTGATCAGTTATGCGTTCGTTCTCAGGCCAGTTTGCAGGATCAAGGTCGCGATACATTAGAAATTTTGAGAAGGAGAAAAAACCAAGAGTGATATCATTCTCCAATACTTCCCAATCTTTTTTTATAACAATAGAGTCGGCAACTTGGGACATATAACTAGAGATATCAAAATCATCATCCATATTCATTTCAGGTAAAATAATTTCATGTACCCGCTCTAAATAAGTTTCCAATGATAAATTTGGAATTATATCGTCTTGCCTAATTGTTAGTTTAAATCTTTCTCTGGCTGTGCCACGTTCGAGATTTACAGGCAACAAAACTATCGGTGCATACCGAAGATTTTCTTTATTGTTAGGATCGATCCATTTGAGAGAACCCAGAGTTAGGAACAAAATGTTTACACCCTGATCTTCCTCAAGAGTCCTTGAGTCATGGTACAGATCGAGCAACCGCTTCTGTAAGCCCTTTGACGTTAGGCGAGTCTGGAATTTTGTATCTTGATGTTCAGCTTTTAGTTCAGAATTATCGTAGTTGACGTCAAAATCATATGTCTGTTCATCCGACTCTTCATTACTGCCTTCAGCATCGTTATCGTCAATCACTTCACCTTTTTTTCCTGCTCGGCCAGGAAGAAAAGTAAACGCTCGTCCTTCTTTCACCAGCAACCGATAGATTTCATCAGAACGCTCGTCCACGATCTCAAGTTGCTTAGCTGTTTTAGTCCGTGGAATATTGAGAAGTTTGTTACGTGCTGTTAGGTCAAGAAGTTCTGTACGTGCTCGGTCAAGCTTTTGTTCTAACGATAAGCTGCCATTTTGAAAAGGTGAACTTTCATTATCAGACATATACATAGATTCCAGTACGTTGTTTTAGTGGATGACAAAATCATCCCCACTCGGTGTAGTGAGTGGACATTTGAAGTGTTTTTTTATGATTTATCTATCTTACTCCTTCTCCTTACCCAAGGAAAATTAGAATACATATCATTAATTGACATCTAGTTTATAAAGAATTTCATATAGGTTTTAAATTTGACTTAACAAAAACTTTTATTACATGAATGCAACATGACTCACATTTTTGTATCCAACAACATCTTTTTCTGAATAAGCAGTGAAAGGCATTATCATATAACCCCCTCGCTACCTTATGCTAAACGATGCTTTGGAGGATGTGTTTTTTGCTCATTTAGTTAAGCCGATTCCCGCTGAACCAACTCCCCGGAAATAATAATCTTCTGCGACGGCAACGTCGGCTCTTTAATCTTGTTCACAATCAACGTTGCGGCTTGTCTTCCCGCTTCTTCACTGGATGCCGAAACATAGGTAAACCGCGGCGAGGTGAGATTAATGTTCATCATGTCTTCAAAACCAATCAGCGAAACCTGCTGCGTTAAAAACACGTCTTTACCGACGGTACGCCCAACCTGCGCAATCCCATTCAGGCAGCCAATTATGGCCGAGGGGGAATGGCAAAGCATGGCGGTGATTTTGCTGTTTTTCTCAAGCAACTGGCGCGTTAAACGGGCCGCCGCTTCCGTATCATTTTCACAAACTGGCGACCACTCTTCACGGAACGGTAAATCATACTGCGCCAGCGCGTTGCGATAACCGAGCAAGCGTTCCTCGCGCATGAGATTTGCCGCCGTACCGCCCAGGTAAGCGATATTGCGGTGGCCGCGATCGATCAGATAGCGCGTCGCCTGGTTCCCGGCCTGGCGATTGTCCCGCCCAATCACGTCACGATGGCTGCTCACCGTGGACTCCGCGATAATCACCGTCGGCAACGAGCATTCAGAAATAAGTGACGGAATCGAGGCTAAACGGTGGTTGGCATCCAGGTAAATCACCCCAGCCACACCTTGTTGCGTAAACGACGTTAAGCATTGCTGTAGCTGTTGCGTGTCATCCTGCGGATGGCCGAGAAACACCATATAACCTTGTTTTTCAAGGTAGTGAACTACACTTGCCATCACATTAACGCAGAAAGAATCGTTAAAATCACGGATGATCAGGCCGATGAGATTGGAGGTGCTGGAACGCAGATTCGCCGCCGCGACATTATGGACATAGCCAAGTTGTTTAATCGCAGCATTGACCTTTTCGATGGTCGCCTCGGAGATCTTCCCTTTTTGGCGCAGCACTAAAGAAACGGTGGAGACAGAAACTCCAGCCAGTTGTGCCACATCAATAATATTGACCTTTTTCATCCCGTTCCTTTGCACCAAATATCCTTGTTATCAATACCATAAAGCCGCCGATAAACATATCGGCGGCTTGAAGGATGACGGGGAAATTATTTGCCAATCATTGTGGACATCGTCTGTGCGATAAACTGCGCTCGAGCACCAAATATCACCTGAATCCCCGAATCACCGACAAACACCACGCCACGCGCACCAAGACTATTCAGGCCGTCTTTATCGACGCGCTCGCTTTTTTCCACTTCCAGACGCAGACGCGTGATGCAAGAACCGACGGAGTTAATATTCTCCGCGCCACCCAGCAGGCCGATAATATCCCCCGCCAGTTCGGTGTCCGTTTTATCATTCGCGTTAGCGGTAACATCCGCACGGCCCGGCGTTTTCACGTCGAAACGGCGAATCACGTAGCGGAATGTGAAGTAGTAAATCAACGCCATTGGGATGCCGACAATCACCGCCGACAGGAAGTTAGTCTGATAACCGTTGAACGAAGGCAAAATACCAAAGGAGATGTAGTCAATCATCCCTGCGGAGAACGACTTGGCGATATGCGCATGCAGCAAATACATACACATATAAGACAACCCGGCCATAATCGCGTTAAACACGTACAGAATTGGCGCAACGAAGATAAAGGTAAATTCTACCGGTTCGGTGATGCCGGTCAGGAAACAGGTCAGCGCCGCAGAGAACAAAATACCGGAGGCTATTTTCTTATTTTTGGTGTTCGCTTCGTGGTACATCGCCAGACATGCCGCCGGCAGCGCGAACAACATCAACGGGAACTCGCCTTGCATGAATTTACCGGCGTTGTGGTAGCTGTCGCTGCTAAAGGATTTCACACCCTCTTCCAACATTTTGAACCAGATTGTCTGATCGCCGTGAATGACCTGGCCCGCGTTTGTGGTGTATTCGCCAAACGAATACCAGAATGACGGATACCAGATATGATGCAGGCCCAGCGGGATCAGCGCGCGTTCAACCAGCCCAAAGATAAACGTGGAAAGTGCCTGATTGTCTCCGTTGACAATTACTGACAGCGAATCAATCCCCGACTGAATGTATGACCAGACCCACGGCAGCGCCATACCCAGCAGGAACGACAGGAATGCGGTCGCGATAGCCACAAAGCGCTTACCCGAGAAGAAGCCGAGGAATTCAGGCAACTGCATGGTGTGGAATTTGTTGTAACACCACGCCGCCAGAATGCCGGAAATCAGGCCGCCAAATACCCCCATCTGCAAAGTCGGAATACCGACCACCATGGCGTATTTTCCGCCCGCCGCCGCCATTTCCGGCGTGATGTGCAAAACAGTGCCGATGGTAACGTTAATGATAAACACCGAGACCGCCGCAGACAGCGCGGCAATACCTGATTCCGCCGCCAGGCCGACCGCAGAACCAATGGCAAACAGCATCGGCAGGTTGTCGAAAATCACCCCGCCCGCGTTCATCATTAACGGTAAATGGAATTTATCGCCAAAGGCCAGCAACAGACCCGCAGCCGGTAACAATGAGATAGGCAACATTAATGCGCGGCCTATCATCGACAACTTAGATAACGATTTTGTAATACTGGATAACAAACTCATAGACAATCCCCCGGTGTTGACGCCGCTATCGCGCTTTCTGAATTTACGCGTTTTTATGCTAGGTAGAACGTTCTAGTAGAACGTTCTACCTATACTGGCGAAACGTTTTTTGTCCGGCAACTAAAATCTGAGTTGTAGCCATACTGTTATCGAATATTTGAAGTTGCGCAGGTTTTAACCTGCGCAGTTGTAGGGTTTTAGCGAAGATTTTTACGCAGAACGAAAATTAAAAATGCCATCAACAAGCCCGGCAGCCAGACCCACTGAATTTCTGACCAGATAACCGCCTGCCCGCTCGGCTGGAGATAACGTGAAAGCGCAAAAGGTGCGACACGAATCACCTGCCAGGGGGCAAAAAACCGTTCGTCTGACCACGGCCACAACCAGCCAACACCTTTGCCACCGGTCGTTACCGAGTCCAGCAAGCTATGCGAAAGCAGCGAAACGGTCAGGAATAACCAGATGCGCACGATGCCCGCCCGGAACCAGCGATAACCGAATAAACACAGCAAAGGCACCACGAACGCAAACAATAATGAGTGCGTGAAACCTCGATGCCCAAAAGCATTGCCATATGCCACCCCAAATTTGAACGCCAGTACGTCGGCATCAGGCAACATCGCCAGCACAATACCGCCGAGCAACAAACGAGGTGGAATTATTTTTTTGCCAAACCCCAATCCTAAACAAATGGGAACGGCTGCGTGGGTAATTATGGTTGGCATAAGTTGCGTAGGTTTGTGAGTGAGAAATGGAGAATAGATCAGATTTGCCAAAAAGAAACGGCCCGTAAAGGGCCGGTTTCGGTGAGAAATTACGCCTGAACCGTGATGCTCAGACTTTCAAAAACCACAGTCTGACCAGCAACAATTTTGCAGCGTTTGCGGGTTTCAACAACACCGTCAACTTTCACCAGACCTTCGGCAATCACCGCTTTCGCCTGTGCGCCGCTTTCACACCAGCCTTCCAGCTTCAGCAGATCGCATAATTCAACGTGTGGGTGTTTACCTAATGAGAAGGTCGTCATATTACTCTCCATCGACATCATGATATTCCTCGCAAGCCTGCAAGGTATTCTGGATAAGAGTGGCGACGGTCATTGGGCCAACGCCACCCGGAACCGGCGTAATATACGAGGCTTTGACGGCGGCTTCATCATAATTTACGTCGCCAACCACTTTGCCG
Source organism: Buttiauxella agrestis (assembly GCF_900446255.1). NCBI lineage: Bacteria > Pseudomonadati > Pseudomonadota > Gammaproteobacteria > Enterobacterales > Enterobacteriaceae > Buttiauxella > Buttiauxella agrestis. Next base: position 3,613,549 of record NZ_UIGI01000001.1, read on the forward strand.
CTCTCCAGACGGTTAATACCGACGTCCACGACAATCGCCCCTTCCTTGATCCACTCACCCGGAATAAAGCCAGGTTTGCCAACCGCGACGATCACTAAATCGGCGTTCTCGACGTGTTGACGCAGGTTTTTGGTGAAGCGGTGCGTGACGGTCGTAGTGCAACCTGCCAGCAGCAGTTCCATGCTCATCGGGCGACCGACAATGTTGGATGCGCCAATCACCACGGCGTTCAGGCCGTAAGTATCAATGCCGTAACGCTCAAGCAGCGTCACGATACCGCGCGGCGTACAAGGACGCAGACGCGGCGCACGCTGGCACAGGCGGCCTACGTTGTACGGATGGAAACCATCCACGTCTTTATCCGGATCAATACGCTCCAGCACTTTTACGTTGTCGATACCCGCAGGCAACGGCAGCTGCACCAGAATGCCGTCGATTTCGTTATCCGCGTTAAGCGTATCAATCAATTCCAGAAGTTCTGCTTCGGAGGTGGAATCCGGCAAATCGTAAGAGCGGGAAATAAAGCCCACTTCTTCGCAAGCCTTACGTTTGCTGCCCACATAAATTTGCGATGCAGGGTTCTCGCCAACCAGTACAACAGCGAGTCCAGGAGCACGTTTTCCAGCGGCAATTCGGGCTTTTACTTTTTCAGCAACTTCAAGCCGTACCTGCTGCGCAATCGTTTTACCGTCAATAATCTTTGCTGCCATCAGTCAGAGGATTCCGTCTGTAATCAAAAAGGAGGGGGATTGTTTCTATTTTGTCAGAAGCCAGGCTCGCTGTCAGGCATTGTTAAGCCTTTATGCTCAAATGTCCGGCAGGTGATTGAAAAGCCATTGACTCAGAAGGTACTGACCGTATAATCCGAGTCCGCAATGCTTCCGAAAGGAATACAGTGCGCCCTTAGCTCAGTTGGATAGAGCAACGGCCTTCTAAGCCGTAGGTCACAGGTTCGAGCCCTGTAGGGCGTACCATTTCGATTCGAAGAGAAAAGACGCCCGAAGGCGTCTTTTTTTATGTCTGAAATTCACAGCAACAATTATTGCGCCCCAATCCTCAACAACCCGTTAATTGCTTGTTCAAGATAGCTGCGCGGGCACCCCAGATTGATACGGATAAAACCAGAACCATAAGGGCCAAATCCGCTGCCCATTGAAGGCGCAATGCCGGCGATGTCCGTCATCACATGTTTTAACTGCTCATCGCTTAAACCCAGTGCACGGCAATCAATCCATACCAAATATGTGCCTTGCGCAGGAACCACTCGCAACCATGGCAAATCACGTTCTACCCTTGAAACAAACCAGTCACGGTTAGCGGCAAGATAATCGAGAAGCTCATTCAGCCATTGCTCTGAACCGTTATACGCTTCGGTCGCCGCTGCCATTGACAGCGCATTAAATACATCCAGACCATGGGCATTTAAGCGATCAATAAATCGCGCCTTTAAACCTGAACTGGGAATCAGGAAATTTGAAATCCGCAGCGATGAAAGGCCAAAGGTTTTACTGGCAGATGTGGCTGCAATCACTCTGGAGTGCCAGCGAGAATCAAGATGCAGCACCGATGTAAACGTCGAGCCTGGTAACAGTAAATCCGCCCAAATCTCGTCTGAAAGCACCGTAACATCGTACTTATCACATAGCGCCAATAGCCGCGTTAGCTCTTCTTTACTCCAGCAACGCCCAGTAGGATTGTGGGGATTGCACAAAATAAACAGTGGCGGGCGATATTCACTAAAAAGCATTTCAAGCTGCGCGAGATCCATCACATATCCCGCTTCCGAATCTTCTTGCAGCGGGTTTTCGAGTAGCTTTCGCTGATTGAGCTGGATTATTTTGGCAAACGATCCGTAATACGGCCCCTGAACAACGACGTTATCCCCCACCTGACTCAGCATCTGCACCAACAGAGAAAGCCCTGGCACCACGCCTTCAATACTGCAAATCCATTCAGGTTTAATCGTAAGTTGGTGGCGGCGCTCAAACCAGCCGGTCAGCGCCGAGTAGTATTTTTCGTCACGCTCGCTGTAACCAAACACACCGTGGTCAACACGTTTGTGAAGGGCATCCAGTACGTTTGGTGGACATGCGAAATCGTAATCAGAAACCCACATCGGGAGTAAGTTTTCAGTGTCCATGTTCTGATATCTGTCGATGAAATCCCATTTTACCGAGCCGGTCGCATGGCGGTTAATTACCTGGTCAAAGTTTGTTTTCATCGTGCGACTCCCTGCTCAGAACTCTCTACTGGCGCGGTTGCCAGAACCGGTGCTTTTGCGATTCCAAATCCGGTAAAACCGTAAATCAGCGCAAAGAAAATGGCGGAATAGCATTGAACGGCCCACGGCAATAAATCCAGCGTGCTCACGCCAAGCGTGGTCGCCATATACACACCAGCGGCTGTCCATGGAATCAGCGGTTCGATAACGGTGCCAGCATCCTCAATGGTACGAGACAAGTTTTTGGTATCTAACCCCATGCGGCGATAAGCATCCTGATATAACTCCGCAGGAACCAGTAATGCCAGTTTGCCGTCGCTTGTTGCTGCCGTAACCAGAATCGTCGTACCGATAGTGGCGGCGATCAGTTGGCCCACGCTATGAATGACCGTCAGTAAGCGATTGATAATGATGGTGAGTGCCCCGGTCAGTGTTAATGCTCCGGCAAAAGAGAAGGCGCAGAAAACCAGCAAAATAGTGCTCATCATCGAGAATAAGCCACCGCGATTAAGCAGGCGCGGAACATCCGCGATCATCCCCTCCGTCCCTTGTGGGAACATGCTGATGTTAAAGCCATCCATGAACGCATCCAGCCCTTGCTTGAGGCTTAAACCTTGCAGCCAGATCCCCAGAACGATCGCCAGCACACAGGCAATCAGCATCAATGGAATTACCGGCTTTTTGCTAATGGCACCCCAAAGCACAATAATCGGCGGCAAAATCAAAACGATATGGAAATGATACAAGCTATCTAACGCGCCAATAATGTCGGTCACACGCTGCGGAGTAGCAACCTCACCCATCATGCTGCTGTGGCCCGCCACAAGGTAAACAATCGCGGCCAGAATGAAGCTCGGAATGGTGGTGTACATCAAATGCTGGATGTGCTCGAACAGCGTGGTGTCCGCAACAATTGCCGCAAAGTTGGTGGAGTCTGAAAGCGGCGAAATTTTATCGCCGAAATAAGCACCGGAAACAACGGCCCCGGCAGCGGCAGCCAACGGAACATCAAGTCCTGATGCCACGCCCATCAGCGCCACGCCCACGGTTCCCGCCGATCCCCATGACGTCCCGGTACACACCGAAACCACGCTGGTCAGGAAAAATGCTGCAATCAAAATGTATTGCGGGCTAATGAGCTTAAGCCCCCAATACACCATGTAAGGGATGGTGCCGCTGAACATCCAGGTACTGATTAGCCCCCCGACGCAAATCAAAATCATAATGACCGGCATCGCTTTCGCCAGTTTTGCCACGATGGAGTTAATCACATCATCCCAGCTATAGCCCTGCCAGTAAGCCAGACCTGCGGCAATGGCCGCAGAACAGAGAAGCAGTGGTTCAATGCGCAAGCCCATCAGTCCATAACCGACGATAAGCAACAGCAGCATCATGACGATAGGAAGTAAAGCCAGTCCAAAAGAGAGCGTTTTTTTCTCACTGTGTTGTTCATTCGCTTTCATAAATGTGTTCCAGGTATTGTTGGTTGGCTAAGAGTAAGAGGAACAGCGAAATGCAAATGTGATGGGCGGGATGCTGTCATGTAACCGCATACATGGGATTTGTAATTATGACGTATGTCACATAAAAACCATTGACGGTCCAGTTTCACGGCTGATTTTGTATCACCGAATCTCGTTCAATAAGCTCAGCATCAAAACGTAAAGAGCGCGGTGGAGGTGTATCTTGCTGATACAACTGGATGGCGAGCAGTGCCGCACGCCGGGCCATGCGCTCAACCGGATAGTGCATGGTGGTTAAAGCCGGGAACAGATAACGCGCCAACACAACATCATCAAACCCCACCAGCGACAATTGCTTTGGAAGCTGAATACCTCGCTGATGAAGGGCGCGCATCATGCCAGCAGCCATCACATCATTAAAAGTAAATGCCGCCGTAAATGGTATGCCGCTATCCAGCAATTTTTGCGCGGCAGCTTCCCCGCCCTCTTCGTTAAACGGCACGCTAATAATCCAACGTTTGTCTGGTGTAATGCCATATTCAGCCAGCGCTGCACGATAACCGTCCAGCCGCTGCCGGCGGTCATCAATAGGGAGATCCGAGGTAATACACGCAATGCACCGATGTCCATTTTCCAACAGATGCCGTGTCGCCTTGTGAGCGGCACTTTGGTTATCGAGCCAGATACAGCGCGGTGCGATGGAAGGAATGTAGCGGTTAACGACAATCATGGCGGGGGTGTGAGCGCTGTAGCGAATTAAATCGTGATCTGGCAGACGAGTCGCATGCACAACAATGGCTTCGCAGCCCTGGTTAATCAAAAAGTCTAAACCTGACTTTTCCAGTTCAGCCTGATGCCCACCGCTGCAAACCATCAAACGAAAACCCTGATGACGGGCAACCTCTTCAACACCCCTTGCAAGTCGTGCAAAGAACGGATCGGCAAGATTACCCGTTAACAAACCCAGCATGTTGCCGCTGCGTTTGGCCAGCGCCAGTGCAGCGGCATTGCGCCGATAGTTTAATTCGCGCATCGCTTTTTCCACACGCTCCTGCGTAACAGGTTCCACGTATGAAGTTTGATTTATCACTCGGGATACTGTCGCCGTTGAAACACCCGCCAACAGCGCCACCTCTTTCATTGTCGCCATATATTCACTGTATTGAGATGAGGAACGTAAATTCTTCGTGAACAACAACCCAGAACCACGCCGAGCATATCACTAAACTGGACTACCTTTATCAGATGTACCAGGGCAGAACGTGGGCGATTTCGCTGAGTTTCCCTTTTAATGGATGATGAAAAATGACTGATTCACTCCACCTTCCTCAAACATTCCCGATGCCTGAGATCCCAGGCGTGACCGTCCCACATGGTGGACTGCATTTTCTGCAACCTGAGTTACTGCTGGATTTTATCAGCGTCTCTGATAAGCCACTGGCCTCCGTTACGCCGGTCGCGGTGCTCTACTCAACTGTTGGCGTGCGTCAGTGCATTGAGCTGAGAAAAATCCCTATCGCTATCAAAGGACGCACGGTTTATCCCATCAGTTCTTTGACTCTGCCGAGCCTGCGCGCACGGCTGATTATTAACGGGCCATTTAAGAAGCTGAAATTCCAGGGAACGTTGATTGCGGCAACTGGAGAACCTTCGGTGCAAAATATGACGTTATTGGGTTTGTCACTGGAATTCACGACGGTACAGAAAGGATAAATCCCGGAATACGGCCAAACCGCATCCGGGATAGTTGCAGATTAAACTGCGGACTCAATGGTGGATTGAGAGGTTTCTTTAGCAATGAACGTCGTATTTTCCGGCTTTGCCATTTCAATGCCATTTGCCATGTGTTCCGGCAATGCTGCGGTCAATGCATTTAACGAGCCGCCGGAAAGTCCCACTTCCTGCAATAATGAATCAAGAATCGGGGCATGAGTGCGGTAAGAAAGCGCTGCCGATAAAGCCTGTTCGGCAAGATTGCCACCCGTAGCTGCACTGCCTGCACCAGTGGAATTACCCGCGCCACCACGGTTCAAGCCATCTATCTGAACAATTTTAATCCCTTCGATGGCCTTCATAGGTTCCACTGATTTTTCAATAATGGCTGGCAAGGCCTGAAGTAGTGCCAGTTTGAACTTAAGGCTGGTTTGATCGCTGGAGAGCATATTGACCGCGTCATTAAACGCGCGCTGAGCTTCCGCTTCGGCAAGGCCTTTTTTGCGAGTTGCCTCGGCTAATTCAATAATGGCTGCCGCCTGAAGTTCTGCGGCATCCTTTTCCGCCTGCGCGTTCAACGTCAGCTGGACCGCTTTAGTCTCCGCTTCCTGGCTTGCCACAATCAACGCAACTTGCTTTGCACGATCCGCTTCAGCTGTTTCACGCGTGGTCACCACATTTTGCTCGGCTTTAACCGCTTCTGACAAAGCGATGTTGGCCTGAGCTTGCGCATGGGATTGCTGCTCAGATTTTGCCGCAATCGCAATCGCTTTATCCTGCTGAGCAATTTCCGTCACACGGGTTTGCTCGATTTCTTTAACCTGAATCTCGCGGCTGGCTTCTACTTCGCAAGTTTTCAGTACCAGCTTACTTTCTATCTCGGCTTCCTGAATCTGGCGTTCCGCCATAATTCGACTTTCCTCAGCTTCACGGCGGCGCTCGGCTTCAAAAGTCGCAATTTTGGAATTTTGCTCGGCGGTGCGCGTCTTGATTTGCTGCTCTTGCTCTAAAGACATGAAGGATTCTTGCTGTTCGATTTCCAGCTTACGCGAAAGAGCATCACGGTTCTTTTCACGAACAGCCACTTCAACATCTTGCTCAACTTCATTACGTTCGCGACGACGGCGCTCTGTTTCCTGCGTCAGCTTGGTTAAACCTTCGGCATCAAACGCGTTGTTAGGGTCGAAATACTCTTTTGATGTCTGGTTAAAGTTAGTTAATGAAACACTTTCCAGCTCGAGTCCGTTCTTGGTCAGATCTTCGGCTACCGTATTTTGCACACCCTGCACAAACTTCTCGCGGGTATCCTGCAAATCTTGCATCGTCATTTGAGAAGCCGTTGAGCGCAGCGCATCGACAAACTTATCTTCCACCAGAATGCGCAAATCTTCCGGGGATAACGTGCGTTGCCCCAGGGTCTGCGCCGCAGTAGAAATCCCTTCAACCGTGGGTTTTACTCGCACAAAAAAAGCCACCACAACATCAACGCGCATGCGGTCTTTGGTAATCAAACTGTCTTTTGAAGAACGGCTGACTTCCAGCTTTAAGGTATTCATGTTGATAAGGATAATTTCATGAAATACCGGGAGCACCAACGAACCACCACTTAATACGACCTTTAACCCCCCAAGCCCCGTTCGAACAAAAGATTGTTCAGCCGATGCTTTTTGATAAAGCCTTGAGAATATAAGTCCGATAATGAACAAAACAATTAAGGTCGCCCCTGCTATTACGCCCCAAAAATACAAACCATCCATTTCATTAAAAACGTTCACTATTCAGTCCTTGTAATAAATTATGCTAAGTAATATTTCGCTATAGATGCGCGGGCCACGGATTATGCACCGCGATAAATACGCTTGAAGAAACGCGTGTTGTTATCAGGACTTTATCTCCTGGATTAAAAACTTCATCAGCACTTTCTGGTTGAACGAGTAAGTAATGCGTTTGGTTATACTTATCCACGAATCTGCATTGCGCAGGTGAATTAACCCGTCCTTCACCGCCGGTAATAATGGCCATGCAGCCTATAAATTCTCCTTCGGAAATAGCGCTGCTTTCATGCTGCGGTATGACCTTCGCAATAAAAAGGGTGCAACGCTTAACCAGGAACACTGTGAAAATCAATACTGGAACCGCAATTACTGCCGAAGGAAAAGGGGATTTCACCAGGACCACAACAAGCCATTGAATAACAAACCCCGAGAGTGAAAAGCACGACAAAAATAAAACCAGCAGAATAAGAAAAGGAACCTTCCCTCTGTTTAACCAATCAAGACCTTGTGCAAAAAGAGAATCACCGCCATCAATATGCGAAGATAAAAAATCATCTGCATGAATGAATAAACTCATACCAAAAATCATCGCTAATAATTCAATCAAACCAATAGCCACAACCAGAAAAAAACTCACAAGGAAAATAATATTTTCCGGAATAAAGAAAAACATGGGTTATTTCCTATTTCGATTTTTGAGGTTTTATTTGCAGCGGATAGTATTTCAAGGTTCTGACAGGACAATACCAATCATGTAAACGAATGTAACCAACCCTGTAAAATAGTCCGCAAACCCTTCTTAAATCAGGCTATCCTCCTTTTTCCGAAAATGAACTCTCTACTTCTATTCCCACCCGACATCATTATGAAAAATAAACAATGACAAATCATTCACTCAAAAAATAATTCAGAACCTCACAAACCCAGGTTTTTATGGTACAAAGTACCAGCTATTTTTTATCATTTTCAGGGACGCGCTATGGCTGTTTCCATCGACATTATTTCCTGTATCACTGACCGTTTTGTGGAGCTGACCGCCACAGAAAAACGTATCGCGCAGTTTATTCTCGATGATGTGCAATCCGCCGCGACGCTGCCGATTGCAGAAATGGCGCGGCTTACCGATACCAGCCAGGCATCAATCACCCGCTTTGCACGCGCGATTGGCTGTAAAGATGTGCGCGAGCTGAAGGTGAAACTTGCCCAGTCATTAGCGGTTGGGCAACGCTTTATTCTTGATGTGCCAGACCTCGAAGGCGTGCAGGGAATTTACGAAACTATCATTAATGTGCTGGATATTAATCGCCGCGCACTCAATCCTGAATCGTTGAAAAAAGCGGTGGAATGGTTGAGCAACTCCCGGCAAATCCTCGCTATTGGCATGGGCGGTGGGTCAACGATTTGCGCCCAGGAAGTCCAGTATCGCCTGTTCCGCCTCGGCCTGCCGGTAGTCAGTCAGAGCGATGGGTTGTTGGTCAGAATGATGTGTTCGTCAGTCGCACCGGGTGACGTGGTACTGGCGCTGTCGTTAGGCGGGTTTACCCCGGAGATCATCGAAAGTGCGGCCATTGCCCATCAATACGGCGCGAAAGTTATCGCCATCACGCCTGATGAAACGCCGCTCGCACAAATCGCCGACATCGTGCTGCCGCTGATTGTGCGGGAAAATGACTACATCTTTAAGCCGAGCACTTCACGCTACGCCATGTTAGCGATGATTGATGTGCTGGCGACTGAGCTGGCAATGGCGAATAAAAGCCAGGCAAAAGACCGCCTGCGTCGTATCAAGCTGGCACTTGATAGCCACCGGGGTGGCGCTGACAGGCAACCTTTAGGTGATTAAGTTACAGCATAAACGCCGCCATAAATCGTTTCGCCTGAACGCGTGTGGTTTCAACACTTTGCCCGGCGCGGTATAAATCTCCGCCCAGCCCTGCCCCAGCGCAACCGGCCTGTAAATATTCCCCAATATTTTCTGGCGTCACGCCGCCAACCGCCAGCACCGGCACGGTTGGCGGCAACACGGCTTTTAACGCCGAAATATAAGCGGGGCCAAATGCCGATGACGGGAATATTTTCAGGCACTGAGCGCCCGCGTCCAGCGCGCTAAACGCTTCACTTGCCGTGGCGCAACCAGCGCACACCAGCATTCCGGTATCGACTGCCCGGCGTATCACCGTCGGGTTGGTATTCGGCGTAACCACCAGTTTGGCTCCCGCTTGCGCCAGGAAATCGACCTGCTCCACATTCAGCACCGTTCCCGCGCCGATACAGGCTTGTTCGCCATAAAGGCTGACCATTTGCGGAATGCTCTGTTGCCAGTCGGGTGAGTTAAGTGGGATTTCGATATAGCAAAACCCTTCTTCAATCAGCGCGCCAACGTGGGCGCTGGCTTCATACGGGTGAATTCCCCGTAAAATGGCGACCAAAAGTTTAGCGTCTTGCATCGATAATGCTCCTTATTCCTTGCTGGAAGGCGGCATCGCCCGCAATTTCCTGGCTGGCAATATTTGCTTTTGCCAGCGCCTGGCGATAACGGCGACACAGCGATTCGTTGCCGACCAACGTGACATGTTTAACGGCGAGTTCATGGCTCATCGCGGCGACTTCCGCGCCGATCAGCAAACCCGAAAGCCATTCACTCACGCACTCTGGCGGCAAATCGCCCAGGACGCGCGACGCGCGGGCCTCGAATAAACGACTCACCAGCGATGGCGAATCCAGCCCGCTTTGCAGGCCAGTATTAAACGCAGCGTCATTATCATGCTGTTCTGGCAGGCCTTTGCCGATAAGCGAATGATTCATCAGCAGATGATGTAATTCCCCGGTCATCGCCGTGGTAAAACCGCTCACTGAACCTTCGTGAATCTGCACCCATTTGCTGTGCGTGCCAGGCATCACGTAACAATCAGCGGGAGCGAGTTGCATGGCTCCGATAAGCTGCGTCTCCTCGCCGCGCATCACGCTGCGCGCCGTTTTCAGCCCCGGCACAATCCACACCTGCGGTGCGATTTCAAAGAGTTGAGCGCCAATCTCATGCAGCGTGACCGGGCAAGGCAGGTATGGCACGGTATGCCACCCCGCATCGCTGCCAATCATTCCCGCCATAATCACAGGAATATCCTGCGCATCGCGCCACGGCTGAATGTACTTTTCAAACACCTGGCGCGGCGTTTGCTCGGTTAACCGGCTCACACCAAGCGGCTGTTGCAGGCTGTCCACGCATTGCCCATCGCGATACAACCAGGCGCGCAAATGCGTGGAGCCCCAATCAATAGCGATATAACCGGCATTCATCGTGCGTTCCCCGTTGCACGTTTGCCCAACGGAACAGGTACGGCTTCCGGTTGGTTTTCGCGTTCACGCGTGATCATCTCCAGTGCTTCTTCGCGGCTCATTTTGCTGGCGGGAGTCAGCAGCGTCACCACTACGGAAAGCACCAGACTGGTCAACACTGACGGCACACAAGGGTTGCCCCAGTAGGCCATCCAGCTGTCATTGGTCAGCAGCACCATCGAGGTTCCCGCACCGCCTAGCAGCGCTGCCAGCGCACCTTGCCAGTTAAAGCGCGTCCAGAAGCGGCCCAGAATCGAGCAGATAAACATGCCGGACATGATCATGGAGATCATTTTGGTGATGTAGCTAATGATGTCGTTCGAGGTCAGTGCGAACAGCAGCGCCAGGCCAATCACCAGCACCAGGAAAATACGTGACATACGAATCGCTTTTTCAGGCGCAGGCATATGGCCGGTAATTAAGGTGTACAAATCGCGCAGCACGATGGACACCGCAGCAATCGCATCCGAGCTGCCCGAGGACATGTTCGCCGACATCCCGGCAATCAATACCAGCATCGCCAGCATGGGCGGCAGGACTTGCGTCGCAAACAAGAAAGCAAAACCGCTGTTCTCAAGCGCCGGGTTCATGGTGTACGCCGCCATGCCAATGATCGCGGGCAGGAAAGAGAAACCAAGATACAACAGGCCAGTAATGACAAACGATTTACGCACCGTGCCGACCGATTTAGCGGAGTAAATCCGCTGGCGATAAGAAGGCGTTGCCAGCACGCCGACACCAATCACCATCGCCAACGAGAACGCAGGTAATACACCTAATTTATCCACGGCAAACAGACTTTGCGCCGCCGGGTCTACAGCCTCCTGAATATGGCTCCAGCCCCCGACATGGTGAACCGCCAATACTGCCATCAGGATAAACCCGCCAAAAAGAATCAATGACTGAACGGTATCAATCCACACCACAGCGGAATATCCACCGATGCCGACATAAACAATAAAGGCCGCAGCAATAATAATTTTCGCCGTATTAATATCTATGCCACTGGCCCAGGCGAGATATAAACCGCCACCCAGAATATGCGCACCGAGCCAGCCGATAGAAGCGATGAATATTAATATCGCCACCACGTTCTTAATAATTTTACTACCACCGGTATAATAAGATATTTCTTCGCTCATGGTCATAAAGCGCATTTTACGCACCGGCGCAAATAACCAGGCAACCAGCAAAATACCCACTGCGCCACCAAGGCCATATAGCATACCCGCCCAACCGTTGGTGTAGCCAAAACCCACCGCACCCACGCTTGAACCGGTGCCTACCATGGTGCCAACGGTTGAACCCAGCGTTAAAATCAATGGCATTGAACGGCCACCTAATAAAAAGTCATCGCCATTTTTTTGGTGGCGGGAGACATACCAGCCGAGAACAATCATCGCGCAGGCATATATCGCAAACCAAATCAGAAAAGACATATTATTCATGGCTCACTTCCAGGTTAATTATAAAGATGAAATTAGCCGCCTGAAAAAAGATACAGGAAACCCGTTGGCACGTTCCTGAGAAGTGCCGCATTATTTTTAATTTAATTTTTGTCGAGGAATTATCGCCCTCACCCTAACCCTCTACCTGAAGGAGAGGGCCGGGTTGAGGGTTGTTTTAGCGATCCGCCCGATAACAGGTCAAATCCACTTCCACTTTGCAGTCCACCACCAAATCCGCCACGCAGCACACACGTGCTGGCGGATGGTCAGAAAAGAATTCAGCGAACACTTTGTTAAACGACTGGAAGTAACGCGCATCGGTGAGGAAAACTTTTACGTGCACCACATCAGCCAGGGTGTAACCCGCGTCCTGCATGATGTCCACACAGTTCTGAATCGCCAGACGCGACTGCTCGATAATCCCGCCTTCGACAACCTCGCCATCTTTCATCGGCGTCTGGCCGGAAACATACAGCCACCCGCCCGCCTCTACAGCCTTCGCGAAAGGCAGTTTCTGCCCGCCCGTCCCGGTGCTGCCGCCGACGCCATAACGTTTAATGCTCATTGTTGCTCCTTAATTGTTTACCGACGTAAAAAACGCCCGGCACGCCCAATCACTTTCTTATCCCGACCATAGCTCATGACACCGTTAACCATCACGGCTTCAATACCGGCTGCTGGCTGCTGCGGATGGCTAAAGCTCGCCACATCACGCACTGTTTCAGGGTCAAACATCACCAAATCAGCATAATAGCCGCATTTTACCAGGCCGCGCTCGGCAAGCTGGAAACGTGCCGCCGACATGCCCGTCATCTTATGCACCGCCACCGTCAATGGGAATAATTTCTCGTCACGGCTGTAATGGCCGAGCACGCGAGGGAATGCACCCCACAAGCGCGGATGCGGCATCGGATCGTTTGGCAATCCGTCGGAGCCGACCATTGTCACCGGGTAACTCAACACGCGTCGCACGTCCTGCTCGTCCATGTTGTAGTAAATCGCCCCGGCGGGCATCAGCCGCTTTCCTGCCTCAACCAGCGTCATCGCCCAGCTTTCCGCAATTTGCTTAAGCGACTGTCCGGCGACTTCGGGATGCGGCTGCGACCAGGTAATGATGATGTCGAAATCTTCGGTAATTTGTTTCACATCCAGCGTCGAAGAGCTGGCGGAATACGGGTAACAATCGCAGGAAACATCCTGCTGCTGGCGAACTTTATCGAATAATTTCAGCGTTTCGACAGTCCGTCCCCAGTTCTTCGCCCCGGCACATTTATGGTGCGAAACCACCACTGGCACTTTCCCGTGGCGGCCAATGCGGAATGCCTCATCAAGCGCCTCGAGAATCGGTTCAAATTCAGAGCGCAAGTGAGTGGTGTAGATGCCGTTGCCCGCGGCCAGTTCTTCCGCCAGCGCCATCACTTCTTCGGTGGTGGAATGGAATGCGCTGGCGTAGGCAAGCCCGGTACTCAACCCAAGGCCGCCTTGTTGCAAGGCCAGACGGAGCTGTTCTCGCATCGCGCTAATTTCCTCACGCGTGGCTTCGCGGAACAAATCGTCCATATGATTATTGCGCAGTGCGGTATGACCAATCAGCGTGCCGACGTTCACAGCGGGTTTCGCCTGCTCCACCGCCTCGGCGTAGGCGGCAACCGTGGGGTAAATAAACTGTTCCGCGTCACCGAGTAAGTTCATCGGGTCCGGCACGTTGCCTTTCATGGTCGCCGTCGCCGCGCTGATTCCGCAGTTGCCGACAATCACCGTGGTGATGCCCTGGCTGATCTTCGGCAAATATTCCGGCATACGAATCACGTTAATGTCATCGTGGGTGTGCACGTCGATAAAACCCGGAGCCAGCACGCGGCCTGTACCGTCGATTTCATGATGTGCAGATTCGCTAATCGACGGTGCGATTTGCGCAATCCTTTCGCCCTGCACCGCCACATCAGCGCGATACTCCGCGCCCCCGCTTCCGTCGATGACCGTGACATTTTTAAACAAATAGTCGAACTGCATGGCTTCCTGACCCCCGTTATGTTCTGGGCTAAAGTTAACCATTTACAAGCGTAAAAAACAGTGGAAGACTACGCAAAATACATATGAAATTATGATACTTTTATTCAAAACAAAGATTACACAAAGTAATTTCTCATAATTATCAATAAATTAAAACTGATACCCAGTCTGAAAGAAAAGCCACCCCCAAAGGAATAATGTTATGAAATACCAGAAAAGTTACCTCGTCCCACACAAGTCCGCCACGTTATTCACCCCGGCAAATATCCTGAATGAAGACGTTTGCCTGCCTGCGGCGATTGTCAAAAAAACGGCTCTTGAGAACAATATTCAGTGGATGCAGCGTTACGCTGATACCCGTGGTGTGTCGTTGGCCCCGCACGGAAAAACAACCATGACGCCGTGGATTTTCCAGCAGCAACAGCAAGCGGGAGCCTGGGCAATTGGCGTCGGTAGCGCCTGGCAAGCCAGCATCGCGATGGTCAGCGGTATCAAGCGCGTATTGATGGTCAACCAATTGGTTGGCAAGGCGAATATGCAGTTGGTTTCGCAGCTCAAAGCACACTATCCCGACGTCGATTATCTGTGTTGTGTCGATAGCATTGAGAACGCAAAAACGCTTTCCGCCTTCTTTGCCGCACAAAGCCAACAGCTCGATATTTTGCTGGAGCTGGGCGTGCCCGGTGGTCGCTGCGGTTGCCGCACTGCCGAGCAAGCGCTGGCGTTAGCCGAAGAAACATCATCACTTCCGGCGCTGCGTTTACGCGGGCTGGAGCTTTATGAAGGCGTGCTGCATGGCGAAAACCCGCAGCCGAAAGTCGAAGCATTACTGCGTGATGCCGCAGCGCTCGCCTGCAAACTGGAGCGTTACGTCGACGGGGAATTTATCCTCACCGGCGCGGGTTCCGTCTGGTATGACGTGGTCTGCAATGTCTGGCTTGAAGCGAAGAAGCCAGCGAACTGCCGCGTGGTGATTCGCCCCGGTTGTTACATCACGCATGATGCGGGGATTTATCAGGAAGCGCAGGACGAATTAATGGCACGCGACAAAACGGCCTGTGATCTAGGGGGGGATTTAACCTCCGCGCTGGAACTGGTTGCGATGGTGCAATCGGTGCCGGAGAGCGACCGCGCGATTGTGAATTTCGGCAAGCGCGACAGCGCCTTTGATGCCGGATTACCGCAGCCCATCGCCCATTATCGTGCCGGTAAAGCGCTGGAAAATGCGGCTGACACTATCGAAACCACCGGAATTATGGACCAGCACGCGATGCTGAAACTCAAACCAGGTGCCGATGTGCAGGTGGGGGATATTCTGGTCTTCAGCACCTCGCATCCGTGTCTGACATTCGACAAATGGAAAGCGCTGTATCTGGTGGATGATGGCTATCAGGTTCTGGAAACCCTAGAAACCGCGTTCTAACCCATTAGAATAAATGTCGGATGGCGCGAGCTAATCCGACCTACAATCCCATTGATTTTGTAGGTCGGATTAGCACCAATAACTCAGCTATCAATCCCTTCGCACAGCAAATCAATCACTAACAACGCGCCGTAACGCGTGTCTTTAAGTGGCAGATGAATATCTTCGCGATGGATAAACGCGCCCACTTCCTGGCCGATAATCACTAACTCAGCCCCCAGCCGACGCGCCTGATGCGACGCCGCAATCAGCGAGTTTTCTGGCGCACTTCCGGCGAAAATCACCAACACCTGCCCTTTCCCCAGCATCGAAGCAGTGATACTCATCAGCGCTCCATCCTGGCAAATATTGGCCGGATAACCCTGAGTCAGCAGGCGATATTGCAACAGACTGGCAAAGGGCGTATCGGCCGCGCTGGCGCTAAAAATATGCACCGCCTTCGCCTGTTTTAACCGTGCAATCGCCTGGTTCATCGCGGAGGGCAGCAGTTCGCACAACTGGGAATTTAACGCATGTTGCACATTGCCCAGTTTTTCGCGCCACGGAGCAGGCATATCGCCCGCAGAAACCGGCGTGCTGGCCTGCGCCAGCTTCATGCGTAAATCACGAATATCGTCGCAGCCAGCCGCGCGAGCAAAACGGGTGATGGTAGCCGGGCTGACGCCTGCCGCCGTCGCGAGTTGATCGATGGTTGCAGAAGCCGCAAAGGAGACATCTTCAAGAATGGTCTGCGCGACGCGCGATTCCTGCTGGCTGAAGTCATTCAGGCGGTTGCGGATCTGGCCGAGAATATCGCTGCTACTTTCGCGCCCGATGGAGTGCGAAAAGCGCTCGAGTATTTCGCTACCCACTCCGGCATTTTTAGCCAGTGCTTGCAGAGTGCCGGGGTCCATCCAGGCCGCATCACCCAGCATCGGCGCGGCTGGCGTTTGCTGGCTGCTCTCCTGCTGTTGGTGGCGCACCTGGCCGATAAAATCATTGATATCGTCACAACCAATGCTCCGGGCGAAGTGTTGTAATGTTGCCGGGCTGACACCCGCTTTGGCCGCCAGCTCTTCCATCGTCGCGTCTGGGATCTGCGCAAAATTGTCGAGGAAAAAGCGCGCAAGGCGTGATTCTTGCGCGGGCAGACCCGATAACCCATGCACCAGTTGGTAAACAATATCCATAACAGGAGGTGTCCTAATGTCGGCATTTTCTGCTCGTTAAAGGCATCATAAATTATTGAAATTATTTTTCAATCCATCCAGCCAGATGAGCTTCTTTTCATCGTTTTAATTATCAGTGAGTTCCATTTTTCTTATACAGATCACACTTTCGCCTTGTTGTGCCTTGCCTGAGCAATTATCCAACTGCGATCACACTCATGAAAATAATTTTCATACATGCTAATTAAAACGGCTAATGTATGAAATATGTTTTCAAACGAGAGGATTGTTGTAATGAAAAAAATCATGTTGTGTTGCGCTGCGGGAATGTCCACCAGCATGCTGGTACAGAAAATGCGTGCCGAAGCGGCAAAGCGTTCAATGGACGTAGAAATTGAAGCGTTCCCGGTGGCAGAAATTGAAAACCAACTTCACCACGCCGATGTGGTGCTGCTTGGCCCACAAGTGCAGTTTGAATTACAACGTCTGACCGAACTTTCCACTCCGCGAGGCTTGCCTGTCGCGGTGATAGACATGATGGATTACGGCACCATGCGCGGCGACCGCGTGCTGGATAAAGCCATTCAACTGATGGCCTGAGGCCCGCGGAGAACAGCATGAAAATTACCGTTGTTGGTGGGGGAAGCAGTTACACCCCGGAATTGATTGAAGGTTTGATTGAGCGCCACGCTTCACTGCCAATGGCGGAACTGGCACTGGTGGATGTCGAAGCCGGTCGCCAGAAAGTTGATATTATCGCCGCCCTCGCCCGCCGCATGCTCGATCGCAATGGCCTGGAAGCGGTAAAAGTCTCGGTGCATTTTGATGCCGACGAGGCGATAAAAGGCTCCAGTTTTGTCTTAACGCAATTGCGCGTCGGGCAACTTCCCGCGCGCGCCGCCGATGAACGTCTCGGTTTAAGCCACAAGCTGCTCGGTCAGGAAACCACGGGTGTGGGCGGTTTTGCCAAAGCGCTGCGCACCATTCCGGTGATGATGGATATTGCGAAACGCGTGGAGCGCCTGGCTCCCGACGCATGGATTATCAACTTCACCAATCCGGCTGGCATTGTGACTGAAGCGGTTTCGCGCTACAGCAAGGCCAAGATTATCGGCCTGTGTAATGTGCCCGTCACCATGCATCACATGATTGCCGATATGCTGAAACTGCCTCATGACAAAGTTTCGCTACGTTTTGCGGGCCTGAATCATATGGTTTGGGTACATAAAGTGCTGGCCGACGGACGCGATGCCACCGACGAAGTGATCGAAATGCTGTGCGACGGCGAGCAGCTTTCCATGAACAACATTAAAGCGATTCCGTGGCCTGCGGATTTGCTGCGCGCCCTGCGTGCGATTCCCTGCCCCTATCACCGCTATTTCTGGCAAACCCGCACCATGCTCGAAGACGAACTGGCAGACGCAGACACCAAAGGCACGCGTGCTGAGCTGGTGATGAAGGTGGAAGAGTCGCTGTTTAAGCTGTACGCCGACCCGAATCTGGATAAAAAGCCAGCAGAACTCAGCCAGCGCGGCGGATCGTTCTATTCCGAAGTCGCGGTGCAATTGATCAATGCGCTACACAACAATCTCGGCGTTGAAATGGTGGTCAACACCGCCAATAACGGGGCGATTCAGGGCTTGCCGGACGATGCAGTCATCGAAACCAATTGCCTGATTGATGCCCTGGGCGCGCATCCGCTGGCCTTTGGCAAATTGCCGCTGCTGATGAATGGCCTGACACAACAAGTGAAAGATTTTGAACGCCTGACCATAGAAGCCGCGGTTCACGGCGATAAGCAAAAAGCGTTGCTGGCGTTGGTGGCAAACCCGCTGGTGGCTGATGTCAATCTGGCTCAAACGTTGGTCGAAGAAGTATTAAGCATTAACAAAGCGTGGTTACCGCAGTTCAATCAGTAATGGCTTTTCACCAAATATAAAAACAATACCCGGCGCTAAATCCTGCGCCGGAAAGGGGGTGTCTGTGTCTGTGAGTAAATCTATTATCGAAAAATACGTGCTGCCAACCGCGCTTAAAATCGCCGGGCAAAAGCATGTTCTGTCGGTGCGTGACGGTATCATTCTGAATATGCCGTTTATGCTTATCGGCTCGTTTTTCCTGATTTTTGCCTATCTTCCGGTGCCTGGATACGGGCAGATGATGACCAACCTGTTCGGCCCTACGTGGCAGGAAAAGGTGCTCTACCCGGTTAAAGCGACCTACGACATCATGGCGCTTATCTCCGCCTTTGGTATCGCGTATCGCCTGGCAGAAAAATATCGCACTATCGACCCGCTAACGGCAGGCGCGGTGTCGCTGGTGGCGTTTGTGATGACCATTCCGCAGCATATTATGTTTACTCCGGCTGCGGGTGGCGCGGCGCAACTGGTGAAAGGCGTGATGCCTATGGGCCAGATTGGCAGCCAGGGGCTGTTCGTCGCGATTATTATCGCCCTGCTCTCCACCGAAATTTATCGTTTTATTCACAACCGCAATCTGGTTATCCGTATGCCGGAAGGCGTGCCGCCTGCGGTGGCAAAATCATTCCTGGCACTGATTCCTGGCTTCTGCGTTTTGGCGGTGGTTCTGGCGCTGCGCCTGTTGGTTGAAGCCACCCCGTTTGGCGACATCAACACCATGATTACCGATCTGGTTGGCATTCCGATGAGCCATGTTGGCGGCTCCTTGCCAGGCATGATTATCTCGGTATTGCTGATTGGGATTTTGTGGATGCTGGGCCTGCACGGCGACACTATCGTGCTGGTGTTTATCCGTCCGGTCTGGTTGAGCAATATGTCTGAAAACCTGGAAGCGTTCCAGAATGGCCTGCCGATTCCGCACATTATCACCCAGCAATTTTACGACTTGTGGATTGCCCCTGGCGGCACCGGCGCGTTGTTAGGTCTGGTGATATTTATGCTTATCCGCAGCCGCAGTGCGCAGATGAAACAGCTCGGTAAAATCGCCGCTCCAGGCAGCCTGTTTAACATCAGCGAACCGATGGTGTTCGGTATTCCAATCGTCATGAACCCGTATCTGGTGGTGCCGTTTATTCTGACGCCAGTGGTATTGGTGATTGTTTCTTACATCGCGATGACCACTGGACTGGTGGCAAAACCTGCGGGGATCGCCCTGCCGTTTACCACGCCAATTGTGGTCAGCGGATACCTTGCAACCGGCGGGCATATTTCAGGTTCGATACTGCAAATTGTGAACCTCGGGATTTCGCTGGTGATGTATTACCCGTTCTTCCGCATCTGGGATAACCTGAAATACCGCGAAGAGCAGGCGAGTAAATCACAGAAAGAAGCGGCGGTTACGCCGGTTACTGAGCAGATTACTTCTTAGTAAATTGATCAATCGCCGGATAAGAAATCACAACTTTTATCCGGCGAGAGATTTAAGCCACCGCGTCATCTGAATTAAATTCGATGTGGATCCGCTCATAGGGCAGCGAAATTTTCTCTCCACTTTTATAAATCACCCCACCACTCAGCAACGCCTGAACATCGTTATAAACGCCGCGAAAATCACGATTCACCACACGCGCTAACTCTCGAATCGAAACAGGTTCAGCCCCTTCCATGTTTTTAATTATTTGCCAACGATTTGGTGCGAGCATGGTTTTTGCGAGTTGTTCGACGGTAGGAAATATCAGTTCCGCACTGACAATGCTCCCGGACATTGCCCGCGCAGCCTCTATTTTTGCCAACTGAAAGGCCTCATTTATTGTCATCACCCGAACGGTTAACGTTCTCATTTTTACCTCCTCAGAAGGTTAATTTCAGCCTGAAAACTGTCGATAAGATTTTCAATGGTAGTAAAAGTCACCGGAAATTCTTGTCCGCTGAAATGCTTGTGGTCGCCTTTGCCCCGCTCGTTGTCGTAACGCAAAACGCACTCATCGTTAACGATGTAAGCCAAACTGTATTTGTACTGATGAGCGCTGCCTAATATCGAGGGGTCGACCAACAGTATCCGCAGCATGGCAAAAGCATTTTCAGCAATATGTATCCTTAAATGCAGCAATTCAGTTGCTGGCATACTTCTGTCCTTAGCGATGTAAACCATAACATCAATCTTTGAGTGATGAAAAGGATTACATCATAGGGCAGGATTTATTTTGTACGACGCTGCTGTAGCACTAATGCGAGGAGGGTTCCTGATTTTTGCTTAATATTGCCATCGCCATCGCCTCCCCCATTTCTGCGGATACCGTCAGCCCCTGAACGAAAGGCTTGTCGTGCATTAGATAAGGCAACGCGCCAAACGCTATGCGCCCCCGCACACTGGCAGGTTCCAGTAACGTGTAGTCATCCCCGACCTCAGGAATATCATCGCCAGTGGTTTCGAGTTGCTTACGCAGCGAGGGAAACGCCAGGTCTTTGGTTTTTAATGCTTTCTGCCCGCGCGCGTCGATAAAAACGTCAAACTCATACACATTTTCATCGGTCGAAATCACCGTCTGGCGCTCTTGAATGTCCAGCTTATAATCCTGCCCGAGGGCGAGAATGCTGATAATCCCGGCTTCGCGCAATGCCAGTAATCGGCGAATAGATTGCGAGGGGATCGCCGCATAATTATCGATAAACACGCGCGCCAGCCCGGCATTAAACCTTTCGCTGTCCTGCTCAGTAAGATGCGGCACAATTTCCTGAACGGCTTCGTGCAAACGCAGGATGGCGTACCGCCAGGGCACGGTCTTGCGGTCGCGTTTGTTGCGTTCAACTTCTTGCAGGTTGGACTCCGCCCAGCGAAACGGGCCGTTCTCATGGCGATCGGCAAACCAGGCCTCGGTAAAACTATCCGCATCGAGCGTTTCCAGCGAAATATGCGCACTCCAGGCCGGGTCGGCGTGTTCAATTTCCTTCTTCACCAACTCAAAAACCCGGTCGAGCAGGCCATTTTCGCCGTTGGCAATCTCTTGTTTAATCGCCTGTTCAGTCACAATAGTCAGCGGTTCATAAGGAATCGGGCAGTAGAAATCAGCCTCCGGCAGAATGCCCGAGCGCGACATCAATACAATCTTAAGCCCCTCGCATCCCTGGTCTGGCCTGAATTCAATCTGTTCGCCGTCGGTTTCGATGAAATCACCATGCTGAATCACCACCGCCATTGCCGCATCAATGCCGCTAAGGGAGGTACCCATAATGCCCACTTTGCACGCCGGGATTTTGGCTTCCATCAGCCCGGACCACGGACTGGGGAAGAAAGTACGCACCGTCGGGTCTTCTTCAGGCCAGACGTGGCCAGTGGCAATCACGGCATGTTCAAAGAGTGCTGATTCGGGGCTGTTTTGCGCCCAAATTCTGACGCCATCTGCCATCACTTTCAGATCTGTGACCTGGCAAGACTCATGCACCTGGATATCAAAACCCTGCTTTCTGGCTTGCTCGACCAACTGCAAAAACTGGTCGCGGAAATATTCCCCCAGCAAAATACGCGGCAGAAATTGCCGGATATGCAGGGAGGAATGCTCCACGCCATATCGAGCCAGATAGCTTTCACTTCGGCTTCTGAGCCAGTCAATGTAGGTCGAAAAAATGGGCGGGATTTCGATACTGGCGATATTAGCCAGCATCATTCGCGAGTTCTCTTCGTCGCTGTAAGGCATGCCCACACCTGCTTCGCGGGCCTGTTCGTAGACAGCAATAGACAGCGGTTCGTTATGTTTAAGAAGGGAGTAAAAGGTATAAATCCCCGTTGGCCCTGCACCGATAATGGCAACCTTTCTCATCAAGCCTCACCCTTTTATCCCACAAATTCCTACTTTGAGATTAGGTTGACTCGATGATTTCTGGCAACTTATCGGCGACACAAAGTCGTTTTACCTGGCATGGATTCCCTGCCGCGATGACGCCCGCGGGAACATCATGCTTCACCACGCTGCCCGCACCAATCGTTGAGCCATCGCCAATGGTCACGCCGGGCAAAATAATGCAGCCCCCGCCAATCCAGACATCATTCCCAATCGTGACCGGTCGGGCGCTGCCGATATGTCGATTGCGGGTTTCAGGGTCAAGTGGATGCTGCGCGGTATAAACCTGAACATCCGGGCCAATAAAGACGTTATTACCAATGCTGACGCGCGCGCAGTCGAGTAAGACAAAATTGAAATTGATAAACACGTTATTGCCGATATGCGTGTTGCATCCGTAATCAATGCGCATCCCTTTTTCGAAATGCACGTTTTCGCCGACACGGCCAAATATCGTGCGTACCAGGCGATCTTTTTCCGTTACGTCGCGAGCGCTCAATGCATTGAATTCATCCACGTTATCGCGGGTGCGGTGGCGAATTTCAATTAATTCCGGGTCATTAATGTTATAGCTTTCACCGCTGACCATGTTGTTAAATGCGCGCATCAAAAATTCCTCACAGGTTAGTGAGGTTGTTAAATCACATTTAGAGAAATAATGAAATTACCGCGCCCGATAAATGACGTTGTCAGCACAAACGTCAATATATTCAGTTGGTTCGCACCGGGAAAATATTAATTTATTTTGCCAACCTGTTTACGAATATGGTGCTGTAACACCGCCAGCATACTCGCCCCGGATAAACCAATCATCAGCGCACCGTTTACGGCTTCGAGCGGGCCAAGCAGTTTCCATTTCGCGCTCATCACGATATCGCCGTAACCCAGCGTGGCAAAGTTAACGCCCGAGTGATAAACCGCCTCTTGCAGATTAGAAAATTCACCCAGCCACAGGAACAATATTCCCCAGAGCATGATTTGCAGCAGATTGCCCATCAACACGATAATGATAATTCCGAAGAGCGCCAATACCCCCACCAGCATGCCTTCGCGCTGGTGAAAGTGTTTGATATAAAAACGAATACACCAAACTGACACCAACGATTGCAGCAGCATATTGCACAGAATGACCGGCATTCCCGTGAGCAAAACCAGTAACATTTTATTCTCCAGACCAGGTTTCGACGGCTGGACGACCACTCCGGTGCCAGCGTTCAAGAACCACCACACACGCCCAACCGTAGAGGGCAACCGCAATGTATAAAGAGCAACGCATCGCCGACGCCAGCCAGACATCCTTGCCCGAAGCGCTATCCTGAATGGCGGGGCCAAACAGAATCAGGCAGGTAATCCAGGCGTTACTCCAGAAAGAAGGTGTAAATCGACTGATAACCAGTCGCACCAGGCGCCGCGCCACCCACAGAGTCATCAGCGCCGTCAGTAATACCAGCATTAATAGCGAAGGCCAGATACTCAGCGCCAGCCAGAGCACCGCCGCGAGTAACGCGCCCATCACCGTCGAAAATACTAATTCTCGCCCGACTTGTTTTGCCACCAGCGTGTTGGCCTGTTGAGCCAGCATCACGGTTTTCATCACCGCCGGGATATAAAACGCCGGGTTACTGAGTGCCAGCAGCCACACCGGCAGCACAATAACCACCGCGCGCAGGGCTAACCTGTGCGGCGACTCAGGCGCAAGAGCCACTTTCGCGCCCCCGGCAGGCGTGGCTTGCGGCGGGAATAACACCAGTGCCAGGCGATTAACGACGGAGCCGATAATAATTCCCAGCCCCATCATTTGGGCGATGCCTATCGCCAGCGACTGCTCGATAAGCCCGGCAATCGGAATAATGGTCACGGCGACAATCAAAAGCATGGCCTGAGTGGACTTCCCACGCAGCCCCATCAGCATCAGCCAATAGAGCAGCAGCGCCGTAAACAACATTGCGGGTAACGGGTAATGAGTCAGCAGCGGCACCATCAATACCCCGCCAATCATGGTCGCCATCAGCATTAAGCCGACGACCACCCCTTTTTTAATGGGTAACGGTTTGCCCTGGCAAAGCACAATCCACGCCATGATGCAGCCCAGATGAGGCATGGGCAGAGCGAGGCCGTAACACGCAAACGTGGTGACGCCGATGCCAAACCCAATTCTCAGTACCGCACGGTCTGCGTTATGCATGGCTCACCTCAGTAGATATACGAGAACCAGCTCATTAACCGTATGTAAATGCTACCGAAGAAGCTCATCAAACCGCCGCCGTTGGCGTAAACCAGCACATCAGCCTGTCCGCCGACGCGTAGATTTTTGACCGGAGGGAAATCGTCTTTCACAAAGGCAATCTTGACCGGGAAACGCTGGGCCTGACGCAGCCAGTCGCGGTTATTATCCACCGTCGGCAAAACGCCTGCGGGCTGGCCGGGAGCCGTACTCACGCCATAGCCGATACTGCGCACCTGCCCTTTGAAAATGTGACCAGGCAGGCTGTCGAGCAAAATCGCCACTTCATCACCGGCATTAATATTGCCGATGTTATTCTCCGTCATATCCGCGCTAATCCAGACATCGCTCATCGCAACCAGCGTCATCACTGGCGCTCCCGCCCCGAGGAACTGGCCGATATCGGTGTTTAAATCCGTGACCAGGCCGCGGTTGGTCGCCACCACGAGGGTATTTTTGCGGTCGAGTTCCGCTTTATGTACCGCAGAACGCGCACTCAGCAACTGCGAGTTATTGTCCCCGGCAACGCCCGCCGCTTCGGTCGCCCGACGCACATCGGCCGCTGCCGCCGCCATTTGGCTGCGTGCGGTTTCGCGTGTCGCTTGCGCCACCTCGAGGCGACGAACGGAAATGGTGCCGGGATCTTCACGATACAAACGCTCCTGGCGTTCAGCATCTTTCGCGGCGTTTTGGTAGGCGGCAGTGGCGGCCTGTAACCCGGCTTTAGACGCAGTAATGGTTTCTTTATTCGCGTTGACGGAACTGAGCACCGTTTCATAATCCGACCGCGCTTTTGCCAGCGCGATGTCGTACGGCTCCGGGTCGAGTTCAAACAGCGGGTCGCCCGGGGCGACTTCCTGATTATCAACCACATAAACCTTCTGAATTTGCCCCGCCACTTCAGCAGAAATCGGGATGACAAACGCCTGGACTCTGGCCTGCGAAGTGTAGGGCGTGAGCCGGTCCGCCGCTAAATACCAGCAGAACAACACCACAATCGCCACCAGCAGAGTGATCACGCCACGACGGCTCGCTTGCCCTGCCGGGGATGAGGATTCGGTCATTGCTGTTTACCTTCTGTAGGCATGGTTTTTGGGGGATACGTTTCTGGTGGACGCGGTGCGGGCGGCAAAGGTTCGTCCAGCAAAGGCACCCAGTCGTCTCGCTGGCGTAAATGAGCCTCGGTTTGCGGATCAACCAGCGGGCGCTCGCGCCCTTTCTCCCAGCCGCCGCCGAGGGCTTTGTAGAGAGTGATCAAATCGCGCATCAACGCGCCCTGACTGTTAACCAGCCTTTCCTGTTGGTTAAACAAAGCCCTTTGTGAGTCCAGCACGCGCTGGAAATCGGCCATACCTTCGCGATATTGCGTGTTGGCAATCTCAAGTGAGCGGCTCGCGGCCTCGCCGGTTTGCGTCAGCAGTTCGATTTCCTGTTTATCATTGGCATAAGCGACGGCGGCGTCATCAACATCGCGAGCGGCCTGAAACACCGTATCCCGATAGCGTTCATGCAGTTGCAGGAAACGCGCATCCTGCACTAACACCTGGTTCCCAAGACGCCCCTGGTCGAGCAAATTCCAGCTAAACGTTGGCCCTGCAACCCAGGACAACGTGCTGCTGTCACCGTTGCGCCCGCTGATACCAACGCTGCCAATAAGTGAGATCGAAGGATAAAGCTCACTTTCCGCCACGCCGATCAGCGCTGACTGAGCCGCCAGTTGCCGCTCGGCGACCCGCACATCAGGTCGACGGCGTAGCAAATCCGCGGGCAATTCAGACACCAGGGCGAGATTCGCTTTCGGCAACACGCCGGTATTGCCTGCCATTTCTGGCAATGGGCCTGGCTTTCGCGCCAGAATCACGCTAAGTGCGTTTTGGTTTTGCCGCAGCGTGGTTTCGAGCTGTGGAATACTGGAAAGGGTTGAAAGATATTGTGTTTTCGCCTGCTGCACATCCAGCTCCGCGCTGTTGCCACTCAGGAACAGGCGTTCCGTGATTTGCAGGCTCCGGCGCTGGATTTTGGCGTTGCTGTCGGTGATCGCCAGCCGGGCTTCCAGGGTGCGGATGTTCATATAAATTTGCGCGACCTGTGCCGCCATCAACACCTGGATATCGTCGTACTGGGCAAGCGTTGCGAAATAGCTCGCATCTGCCGACTCCACGCCGCGCTCGAATTTACCCCAGAAATCGATTTCCCAGCCCAGATTGAAACCCGCGCCATAAGTGGTGCTGGCGATATATTTGCCGTTGCGCTGCTGCCCGCCGGTGAGCACTTCGCCGTCCCCGATGGTGGCCTGCGGGCTGCGTAAACTCTCGGCAATGCCTAATTGCGCCCGTGACTCCAGCAGGCGCAATCCGGCAATTTTGACGTCGGGATTTTTGCGCAAGGCTTCATTGATCAGCATCGTTAATGTCGGATCGTTAAGTTGCCTCCACCACTGGTCATAATTTTGCGCAGAAACCTGGGCAGACATGGTTTTCGTCGTCGGCTGCCATTGAGTGATTTCAGGAACTTGCGGTGTTTTATAGTCTGGCCCCAGAGTAGTACAAGCGGTTAAAACCAGACTGGCGCCTCCTGTTAACAGAAGACGCCTGATTCTCTCCTCACAGAGCATCTTGTCCGCTCAACGTTGGGCCGGATGGACCCTGATTGACCCAGGCCATGAAGATTCGATAACCGATCGAAAGCAGCGTCGCACCGATAAACATACCGAGAATGCCGTTGGTCGCCATACCGCCCAGCGCACCCAGCAGCACCACAGGCATGGGCACATCCACGCCGCGTCCGAGCAGCAGCGGCTTGAGCACGTTGTCCGCCATACCCGCGATAACCAGCAAAATGGTGAAGACGATGTTCATCGCCGTTCCGTGGTCGCCCGTCATCCACATAATAACGATAGCTGGCCCCGTCACCAGAATGACCGGCACCTGGGCAATCCCCAGAATCAGCGCGAGGACGAAGAAAATCCCCACCGCAGGAATGCCGGCAATCGCCATCACGATACCCGCTAACAATGCCTGAATGAACGCAACACCGATTACGCCCATCGCCACCGCCCGAATCGTATTGGTGCACAGGCGAGTTAACGCCGGGCCTTTTCTTTCATCGGTAATACGCGTGGCGATATTGGTAGCACTCACCGCACCGGCAGCGCCCCAGGCCATCATGATTCCCGCCACAATGAACGAGAACACAAAGCCAATCAGGCCGCCGCTCATACTGGCGAGAATGGTCAGCACGTGGCGAGTGATTTCCCCTAATTGCGGGCCGTAGCTTTTCACCAGGCCCGGCAAATCCGTCGAGGCTTTCATCCACACGACGTATATTTTTTCACCGACAACGGGAATAACCATCACGCGATTTGAAGGCGGTGGAATCACCAGACTATCGCTGCTCACCCGGGTAATCAGCGCGCTCACGCTATCTCCCAGCGAGGTGATCATAGCGATGGTCGGGACTACGATAAGAAGCACGCCCAGCAGAACCAGCACGGTAGCCGCCCAGCCTTGTTTATTCCCCATGCGGGAAGCAAAACGTTGATGCAATGGATATAACGTTACCGCCAGAATAAGCGCCCACAACAGCATATTCATAAAAGGTGAGATGACGGTAAAACAGAAAGATCCCAGGGCGAGGATTAATCCAAACTTGATGAACATGTCGAGAAATCGGGCAACCAACCTTTTCTCGGCATTCGAGGTATCATTAATTTCCATGATGACGTTATTCCAGGTGATGGTGACAATCGCAAGTATTCGTGGGCAGCATAAATACTAAGCCCGCGAATTAACTCGTACTCCATTAGAATAAGTTTCAACAACTTCAGTAATATAAAAGCATGAGATGTTTATTGAATGCCATCCGTTATTTGAGGATAGAATAAACAAGAGTTATTGCAATACACGCGACTTACGGCAACAACGATCAACAGTTAAATATTCACCATAAAGCTAAAAAACCGATCCAATAAAAGGATTCCAGCAGAAATCGCAGCGCATATTCCATGCGTAGCCTATATCAACGCAATTTATTTTTTATTTATTAAAAAACATAAATTTTATATACCCACGCCGCTTCGTTGTTTGTGACTGATTAATGACAAAAAAAAGCACAAATGGTCCCTTCCCTAAAGTGGCAAGAAACAGTTCTTTGAACCATAGTCTATGGGTAAGGAAAACATTTATCTTCCATAATCAAAGATGAGGTTCGTCATGAAGATAGTTAAGGGCATGTTGGTAGCATTAACGTTGGGTGCAGTATCGTTTGGTGCGTTCTCTGCTGAGCTGTTGACGAAGGAAGCTTACAACGACCACAAAGATGAATATGTGAAAGTCGGCACTATCACCACCAGTGGCGAAACGTCACCGAGTGATGCCAAAGAAGAACTCTCTAAGAAAGCCGATGAGCTTGGCGGCAAGTTTTACGTTGTCACCTCTGCTGATACCGAGAATAAAATTCACGGCACCGCAGATGTCTACAACAAGAAATAAGCGGCACATCAGTTAATCAAAAATGGGCAACCTGTGCGTTGCCCATTCTGCCCTCTTCCCACCCTTCCCATGTTCTGATAGGCATAAATACCCTATACTTTGTCGTCCTGGGTGATTGATAACCCTGAATAACGCAGGTATCTGGGTACCTCTGATGTATATATCAACACGATTCCGAATTGTTCTTCACCTTTGTTCGTTTCTGGTCGTTCTGTACAGTTTGACCATGATCCCGCCAATGTTGTTGGCTTTAGTCGAAAAAGAACGCAGCCTGTTTGGATTTCTTTATACCTTTATCATCACTTTTACTCTCGGAAGCCTGTGCTGGGTTTTAACCGGGCGGTCGAATATTCAGCTCGAAACGCGCGATGGTTTTATCATCATCGTATTGTTTTGGTTGCTTTTTTCAGTGATCAGCGCCATGCCGCTGTGGCTTGATGACAGCTACAACGTCTCTTTAGCTGATGCGATATTTGAAGGCGTTTCAGGGATTACCACCACTGGAGCGACCGTTTTCAATGATGTTTCCCTTCTCCCCAAGTCGATACTTTATTACCGGGCGCAGCTAAATTTCGTCGGCGGTCTCGGTGTCATCGTGCTCGCGGTTGCCGTGCTCCCACTGCTCGGTATTGGGGGGATGAAACTTTATCAGTCCGAAATGCCTGGGCCTTTTAAAGAAGAGAGGCTCACCCCGCGCCTTGCGGATACCGCCAAAAGCCTGTGGTTAACTTATTTACTGCTGGGCGGCGCATGTACTCTTGCGTACAAGCTCGCAGGAATGCCATTTTTCGACGCGCTGTGCCACGGCCTTTCTACCGTGTCATTGGGTGGATTTTCGACGCGCACAGAAAGCATCGGCTTTTATGATAGCTACGCGATAGAGCTGGTTGCGGGGGCATTCTCCTTGCTCTCAGCCATTAACTTCACGCTCTATTTTGTCGCCCTCGCACGCCGCAGCCTTAAACCTTTCCTCAAAAGTGCCGAGCTGCGATTCTTCCTGCTGGTCGCAAGTGTAGTGATTTTAATCATCACTCTCGAAGTCTGGCGAGCCGGAATGTACGCCCTTCCGGCCTCGTTCGTGCATGCCTTTTTCCTGACCAGCTCAATGATTACCGACAACGGGCTTTCTCCCGGCGATTACGCCTCCTGGCCGGTTCACACCATCGTACTGCTGCTTTCAGCCAGCTTCTTTGGCGGCTGCGTAGGTTCAACCTGTGGTGGGATCAAAGCGCTGCGTTTCCTGGTGTTATTTAAGCAGACGCGTCATGAAGTACACCAGCTCGCCCACCCCCGCGCGGTGATGAGTATTCGCGTCGGAAACTCGCCGATAAACGACAGAGTGCTGCGCTCGGTGTGGAGTTTCTTCTTTCTCTACGTGGTGTGCACCTGCTTCTTTATCTGGATGCTCAACTTGCAGGGTTATGACTTATTAACCTCTTTCGCCACCGTTGCAGCCTGTATTAACAATATGGGATTAGGTTTTGGCGAGACTGCGGCAGGTTTTGGCACGTTAAATGATAGCGCTAAATATTTGATGTGCGCCGCGATGTTATTGGGGCGACTTGAGATATATCCGGTGCTGATTTTATTCTCGAGGACGTTCTGGAGGAGTTAAGGGGCGGCGCCTGTGAGGGTTTGTGGTTTTCCACAACCCCTCATGAGGGTATAACTGCTCTCCCGTGACTCACCTCACACTTCCTCCTCAAACTCCGAAAACAACAAAAAACAGCAATTCACCAGACAAATAACGGAAAGTGATAAAAAAACGGCCAACGTATACTGGACTGACATTAGTCAATCAAGATGGTAATAATAATGACAACTGTACCTACACCGCTTTCGGACAGTTACGTAAAAATAGGCGCTAAAGAAAAGATATGTTATGGCTTTGGCGACTTCGCCTCTAACTTATCCTTTGGATTTGTCTCGCTTTTCTTACTCTATTTTTATACCAACATCTATGGTATTTCCGCCGCACAAGCCAGTTTGATTTTTGTTATTGCACGCGTCACCGATGCTATTTTTAATATTTTCATCGGCTATGCGGTGGATAAAACTCGCAGCCGTTACGGGAAACTCAGACCTTATTTATTATACGGTTCCATTCCGCTGGGCCTGCTGACGGTATTGTGTTTCCTGACCGTCGAAGGCGATTTTAAATTCTTGTACGCCCTGCTCTCTTATACGCTTTATTGCCTGGCCTACACCGCCGTCAACACGCCTTACTCCGCGCTCACCAATCGCCTGACCCAACACGAAGGCTCGCGCGCGTCGCTGTCGGTTTATCGCTTCGTGCTGGCGATTTTTGGTTATCTTCTGGTTTCGACCACCGCCGATAGTTTGATTTCACGCTTTACCGATAACCATATGGGATATGTCTTTGTGGTGTCGTGCTTTGCGCTGTTGGCGACTTTCTTCTTTTTGGCCTGTTTTGCCACCACCAAAGAGCGCGTAACAGACGACGATGATCAAGCCGCACCCACGCTGAAAGAAATGTTATCGGCGGTTGCCAGCAACACCCCGTTAATTAATTTATCGGCGTATACCGTATTTGTTTATATCGCCTACACCGTGTGGATGGCGATTGCGATTTATTTCATTAAATACATTATTCATGACGAAAACTTTACCGCGCAGTTCTTTGCTATTCAGTCTGCCGCTTATATTGCGGGCACCATCGTCACCGAAAAACTTATCGCCTGGATGGGCAAAAAGAGCACCACCATGCTGGCGATGATGGTGGGAATTGTCGGGTTGCTGCTGCAATACTTTGTCGCGGGAGACAATATCTGGCTCATTATGGGCGGCGTTAGCCTGTATAGCATCACGTTGGGTATGGGCTTTGTCACCATGTGGTCAATGATTGCCGACACCGTGGAATATGCCGAATGGAAACACGGTGTGCGCACCGAAGGGGCTATTTATGGCTTCTTCAATTTCATCACCAAAATAGCCATGGCCATTGGCGGAGGTTGCGCGGGGTGGGTGCTCGATTATTTCGATTACAACGCCGCCAGTATTAGCCCAAGTGCGCTTAAAGGAATCAACATTATGATGACGTTATTCCCCGGAGCCATGTTCGCCATCGCCGCCGTGTTTATGGTTTTCTATTCTCTGGATGAAAAAACCTATCGCGACATCATTATTAAAATTTCGCAGCGCAAACAGCACGCCGTTTAATGCCGAGGATGACGAAAATGACCACTCAATTTAATGCCCTTATTGCTGCCATGACCGCTGAAGAAAAAGTGGCTCTCCTGACCGGAAAAGGATTATGGCGCACAGCATCTTTGCCGCAACACGGCATTGAAGATATCGTCATGACCGACGGCACATACGGCGTGCGTTACAGCACCAGCCAGATAGAACAGGGCGAAAAATGGAGCATGGATGACTTTATCTCCGTGATTTCCCAAAGCGCGGGTGATGCATCCAATAACGAAAACCAACCGCGCGGCGGCAGCGAATCGTTGTTCAGCCAGTCCAAACCCGCCACCTGCTTCCCGAATGGTTCGACACTCGCCTGTAGCTGGGACACCGATCTTATTTACCAGATGGGTCAGGCCCTGGGGCGCGAATGCCAGGAAATGGGCGTCGGGATTTTGCTCGGGCCGGGCATTAATATCCGCCGCACGCCCCTTGCCGGGCGCAGTTATGAATACTATTCCGAGGACCCGGTTGTCAGCGGCGATATCGCCGCCGCGCTGATTAACGGCTTGCAGGATGAAGGCGTCGGCGCAAGCCTGAAACACTTCGCCTGCAATAACTCCGAGTTCCGCCGCACCGAAATGGACTCGATAGTAGACGAACGGGCGCTGCGCGAAATCTACCTCGCAGGCTTCAAACGGGCGATTGATAAATCCCAGCCGTGGACGGTCATGTCCTCCTACAACCGTTTGAACGGCGTGCAGACCTCGCAAGACTCATTCTTGTTAAGCCAGGTTTTGCGCGACGAATGGCAATACAACGGGCTGGTGATGTCCGACTGGTACGGGATTAAAGACCGCCCCGCGTCTTTACTGGCAGGCAACGATCTGGCCATGCCAGAAACTCCGCGCGACAAACAGGAATTGCTGGCAGCCATTGAGCGCGATGAAATTCCCGCTGAAATCCTCGACCGCGCTTGTCTGCGTATGCTTGAGCTGCTCGATAAAGTGCAGCGCAACCGCCGTCCGGGTTATCGCGCCGACTTTAACCAGCACCACCGTCTTGCCCAAAAACTGGCGGCGGAGTCCATCGTATTGCTGAAAAACGAACACGATTTGCTGCCTTTGACGCCTGGGTCGATGCGCAATATCGCCATTCTGGGTAAACCTGCGCAAGAGCCAGTGATTCAGGGTTCAGGCTGCGCGACCACCGTTCCCTGGTTGCTCGACAGACCGCTCGATGAAATCTTTGAAGTCGCCGGGGATAATTTTAATATCCGTTACTCCGTTGGCACGCCGGACGATAACACCCTCGATCAGCAAGCCATGGAAAACGCCGTAGAAACCGCGCGTACCGCCGATGTCGCGATCATCTTCGTCAGCACCGCAATTGGTGAAGACGGCGAAAACGGCGATCGCCAGGATCTGAATATTTTGCCTTCTCACGAGGCGTTAATTCTTGCCGTTGCGCAAGTGCAGCCCAATGTCGTCGTGGTTTTAGCCAATAGCGATGCGGTCGTCATGCCCTGGCTTTCAAGCTGTAGCGCCCTGCTGGAAACCTTTTTCGCCGGGCAAGGCATGGGTCGCGCCGTGGCCGATATTCTGTTTGGCAACACAAACCCTTGCGGCAAACTCACCACCACGCTGCCAAACTCGCTGGAGGAAACCCCCGCCTGGCTGAGTTATCCGGGTGAAAACCTGCGTCACCATTACAGCGAAGGGTTATTTGTCGGCTACCGTTATTACGATAAGCGCCGCATCACGCCACTCTTCCCGTTCGGGTTTGGTTTGAGCTACACCCGTTTTGATTACACCAACCTGCAAATTTCCGAGCCAGACTGGCAGTCAGAAAACCCGCTTCAAATTAACGTCGATATCACTAACAGCGGCAAACGGGCGGGCAAAGAGATTGTGCAGCTGTATCTGAGTGCGCCACAGGGCGAACTGCAACGTGAAACCCAGGCGCTTAAAACCTTCGCCAAAGTGGCACTGGAAGCGGGAGAAACGCGAACCGTCACGCTGCCATTAAACCGCGAGGATTTGGCTTACTACAATCCGGCGATTAACCGCTGGGTGATTGATAGCGGGCTATATCAAATTAAAGTGGGGAAATCATCGCGGGATATCGCGCTGGAAATGGAAATTAACGTCACCAGCGAGCCGGTTTACTTACCGATTCGCAGCGACAACTCGGTGCTGTTACTTATCCAGAACCCGCCTGCTTTCGCCCGCGTCGCAAAATTGATTGCCAGCAAAAATGGGCAAACTCCAGAAGCGGTGCAGGAAAAACTGACTGTTATGGCACCCGATTTTATCTTCGGCCTGTTCGTCACACTGACAGACTTTTTGGGGCTGGATATCAGCCGCCAGGAGCTGGACGCGGCATTGTCCGAAATCTGATATTCTCAATTTGCCCATGGAATGGGCTTTGCCATTTTAGCTCGGAGCAAAGCCCAAATAAATCTGGAGCAAAACGTATGTTTCCCTTCTCAGTCACACGCAAACTGGTCTCCTCCCCGCAGCCGCCGGCCTCCGGGCAATCGGGCTGCGAACTGATTGCGTTCGATGCAGAACAGCTAAACGTTTTCTCCGCCGAAGTCCGTTATTGTGAACCGCACTGGCACCCGGCTCCCGAGTTGATTCTGGTGTTATCGGGTTCATTTTCGATGGCGGTAAGCGAAGAAACCCACCCGCTTGCGGCGGGTGAAATGTTGTATATCAACGCCGAAGAAGTCCATTCGCTCGAAGCTCGCGAACCGGCGAGCAGCCTGCTGACCGTACAATTTTCGCCGCATCTTTTTGATAAAACGCACCGCACGCCACGGCTGGAATTTCGCACAACGCATGAAACGTTAAGCGAAAGCGACCGCCGAATTTACCGTGCACTGGCATCACTGATTGAAAACTTAATCCGTCAGGCGAGTGCCTTTAGCCGCATCGCCGCCGTTTATCTGCTGCTGGATGCGCTGGAAAAAGGCGCTTCACCGGCCCTGAAAAGCCAGATACACGCCCGCGATATTGTGCTTATCAAGGAGAGCATTGAGTTTATTAATCAGCATTTTGACGAGGATTTAACGTTGGGGCAGATTGCTGAACAGGCCGGAGTCAGTTATCACCATTTCTCCCGAACCTTCAAGAAAGTCAGCAATCACAACTTCAAAGAGTATTTGACGTTAATCAGAACCAACAAAGCGCGGCAGTTATTAAAAGACACCCAAATTCCGATTACTGAAATCAGCCAGATATGCGGTTTTCGTGAACATAAACATCTGATTTTCGCCTTTAACAAATACTGTTCTATGACGCCAACCGAATTCCGCAAACGCTATTTAAGCAGCCTGAATATTCCACAATCTGAGATTGAAATGGCAGAAGATTGCCGCTGTCTGCCGTTAAATGAACCCTTGCTTAATCAGCTTGTTGCGTTAGCGGAGCATCCTTGCCCGCAAACCGTCACTACACGCTAAGCGCACCCCACACCAAATTGCCTTTATGGAACGTGGCGGTACGAGGCGAAATACGCGCCACCGCTTCGGCAGAACATGACGCATCCACCAGCACAAAGCTCGCGTCATCCTGCGCTTTTGGCCATACGCGCTCGCCTTTGTCGTTCAGCGGCAGCACGTTGCCGGTGGCAATCGCAAGGGATCGTGAAAGATTCAGCTCGCTCACCCGCATATAAAGTTGCGCATACAAGTTAGCTTTTTCCAGCATGTCGCCCAGGCCATATGGCGACCAGTGGTCGATCACGCTGTCGGTACCGGTCATCACAAACACACCCTTGTCTTGTAACTGCTTGAGCGGCATATGCAGGGTGCCAATCGGCACCGTGGAGGCGATGGTGATTTGCTGTGCCGCCATGCGCGTAGCGATGGCATCCACTTCTTGTTCGTTCATCATCGCCAGCGCAAACGCGTGGCTGATGGTGACTTTGCCTTTCAGTTCCGGGGTTTTCTCCACCGTTTCTACCATGTAGTTCACCGCCGCGATCCCGGCTGGGCTGGTTTCATGCAGATGAATATCAACGCCTTTTTTGTAGTCGATGGCTATCTGGAACATGGTATCTAAGGATTTTTCCATCGCGCCATCGACGTTCGTCGGGTCAAGCCCGCCGACGTAGTGAGCGCCCGCTTGCATCGCATCGCGCATCAACGCAACGGAGTTCGAGTGCAGCAAACCGTGCTGCGGAAACGCAACGATTTCACAGCTAAAACCAGACTTACGGCGTTCCAGAACTGCTTGCAGATTCTCGAGGTTTTTCAGGCCGGAAACCGGCTCCACGTTGCAATGGCTGCGGGCGATGGTCGAGCCTTTCGATTGAATCAAATCAATCAGCTTTTCGGCACGTTCCTGCGTGACCGGTTGCAGCTCAGGCAGCAGTTTTTGCTCCAGGGCAATCATATCCAGAATGGTGGTTCCCGCCGGGCGGTTGTGTACGCGCCATGGGCCGCCGTAGAAGGTTTTATCGAGGTGAATGTGCATATCGCGCATCGCTGGCAGCAACAGTTTTCCTGACGCATCGTAATGGGCGAGCGTGGCGTCCGGGTGTTGTTTATTTGCGAGCAATGCCGCAATTTTGCCGTCTTTAATTTCCAGCGTTTTCAGCTCGGTTTGCGTACCGACAATCGTCTGCCCGTCGCGTGCAAAACCGGCTTCTAGCAACACGTTGTCGAGATAGTAATGGGATTCTTTGATGGCGCTCATACGATTGTCCGTTTCACAGGCGATGGAAGCTGGTTTAGCAGCATACGCCATCGAACCGGTCGCGCCAAAGAGCGCACAAGCCGCCGCCACTTTGCCACCGCCGCTCAGAAATTCACGGCGGCTTTTTTCTGCATTATTCATCGAGTTCTCCCACTCTTAATCATTCACAATATGCGTGCCAGTTTCGCCGCGCAGTGCGGCAGGTAATTTTTCAGGGGTGGTGATAATCACGCGTTTGCCGCCGTTGCGCAGGAACGCCAGGCTGGCGGTGATTTTCGGCAGCATGCTTCCCGGCGGGAAATGCCCTTCTTCGCTAAAACGCGCCATTTGTTCGACGGTGACTTCATCGAGCGCACGTTGCTCAGGCTTGCCAAAGTGAATACACACTTTCTCCACACCAGTGCTAATCACCAGAATGTCAGCATTCACTTCGCGAGCCAGCAGCGCGGTGGAAAGATCTTTGTCGATAACCGCATCGACA
Organism: Buttiauxella agrestis; assembly: GCF_900446255.1. Lineage (NCBI taxonomy): Bacteria > Pseudomonadati > Pseudomonadota > Gammaproteobacteria > Enterobacterales > Enterobacteriaceae > Buttiauxella > Buttiauxella agrestis. The sequence goes on from NZ_UIGI01000001.1 coordinate 3,650,892, forward strand.
CTTTGGTAGTCGCCCTGCTCGCTGCGAACTACCGGAATCCCGCCGCCGCCCGCGCCAATCACCACAAAACCTTGTTTGATTAGCGCGCTGATGGCGTCCGCTTCGACAATACGTTTCGGTTCTGGCGAGGCCACAACCCGACGGTATCCACGCCCGGAATCTTCAACAAATCGCCAGTCCGGATGGGCGAGTTTCAGCGCTTCGCACTGCTGCGTGCTAAAGAACGCGCCAATCGGTTTGGTCGGATGGGTAAAGTTAGGATCGTTTTTACCCACTTCCACCTGAGTAATTACGGTCACGGCTTTTTTATCGCCGCATTTTCCGAGGCGGTTATTGAGCGCCTGCTGAATCAGATAGCCGATGCCGCCCTGGGTATCTGCCACGCAATTTGCCAGCGGCGTGAGCGGCAGGCCCTCTTTCTCATGGGCGATTTCCGCCCGGCGTAAATCAAGGCCGACCTGCGGGCCGTTACCGTGAGTCAGCACGATGTCGTAGTCCGACGAGAGCATTTCCAGCACCGTTTCGGCGACTTCTTTTACCGCGATTTGCTGATGTTCAACTGACTGGCTGGCGTTATCTTTGATGATGCTGTTGCCGCCAATCGCCACAACCACGAGCTGTTTCATTGTTTTTATCCTTGTAGGGCAAGGGCCGGTGGATGACGCGTACTTATCCACCCTACAAAACCGTAGGGCGGATAAGTACGCGTCATCCGCCATTTTTTATACCGAAGTCACAACCTCTGATGCCGCTTCACGACGGTCGAGCACATGCTTCACCACAAACATCGCGCCCATCATCAAATAAGCGGTGACAAACATCAGCGAACTGCCCTGCGCAAAGCCGACCATCGGCGCGTGAATCACGCCAAACAGCGCCAGCAATGCACCGACCACCGCCGCCACCGCGCCGCGTAACGGCTTGTTGATAATCGCGAAAATAGCCACGCAACCCCACAACATACTGGCGAGCGGTGCGCCGTTCCCCAGATGCACCAGGCCCTGATAAAACACGCCTTTATGCGCCAGCGCTTCCGGACCGATTTTCGCCGCCGTTGTGCCCGCTGCGGCCATCACGCTGTTCACCATGGTCAGCGCCCAGTTGGCTATCCACGGGAACAGGCAGATGAAGATTACCGGCACCTCTATTTTCGGCGTTTCGCGCACCACCTGGTTTGCCGTCACCACGCCGATAAACACCAGAATCGGCACAATCGCGGTCATCGGAATAATGGCGAGCATGAACGCCCCAAGGCCAAACAACGGCACGATAAACATGGTGACGCCAGACGCCAGCGTGTAACCGATACTCGCGCCCATCGCCTTCCAACCCGCATGACCGACGTACACCGTGACCGGGAACGGGTTCCCCATCAGGCAACCGAGCGTGGAGGCCAGCCCGTTGGTCAGCATCACTTTACGCGTGTTGTATTCATCACCCGCTGCGTGGGCGCTTTCGATGTTTTCCAGGTCAAAAATGTAGTTCGCCAACCCCAACGGAACCGCCGATGCCAGGTACGGCAGCGCGTGCGGCAAGCCTTGCAGGAAGCTATCGACATGAATCGATGGCGGGTTAAAACCGAACGAGGACATCGATGCTTTGATGGCTTCCGGGCTTTGCAGGCCAGAAATCCACGCCAGCGCCGTACCCGCAACCAGCAGCAATAAGCCGGTTGGAATGCGCGCAAACATCGGTTTTTTACCAAACCAGTTAATGAAAATCAGCAGCAGAACGATGAAGGAAACCGTCGGCGCTTCAAATGCCTGAAGCATCGGGTTCATCGCCAACAGCAACAAACCTAAGCCCGACAAACACGACAGCAGCACGGTACGCGGGATCATCTTGCGAATGGTTTCGCCGAGGAACGAACCGCCCACCAGAATCATCGCTTCAACAAAACACCACACCAGGCCAATCTGAATCGCAAACTCTGCGTCGCCGGTTTGCTGGTAGACCGGCATCAATACCAAAAACGTCACGGTAAAGATGGACGGCGCACTTGGCCCGGAAGGCAGCGCGGTCACATCTTTGCGCCCTGTCTCTTTTGCCAGTTGCAAGCCGAACCACGCGTAGCAAATGCTCGCCACCAGCACCGCCAGCCCGAAGGCTGGCGCAATGCGCCCGTAAACAATCTCAGTCGGAATACCCACCACAAAAATGAGTAACCCCATCATGGTCAGCAAGTTAGTCAGGTTGTTGGTCATCAACCCGAAATATGCCGCCCAGTCACCGCGTTTCCACTCAAGCTTAACGTTTGTCATCGGGGTATCCCTCAGAAAGAGTAACGCTCACCAAAGGCGAGCAGAGCCTTCTCAAAACATTCAAACGGCGGATGGACAATCCCGGCGCCAATCATGCCGATACCCGCGTCTTTGTGGGCAATGGCGGTATTGATCACCGGCAAAATGCCGCTATCGCCGACGCGCGTGATGTCGATGGCGGTCGGGATCCCCATAAACGACAGCAGCGGAATGGTGACGTTCGGGTTTTCACCGAGCGTGATTTCGCGCATCTGGCGTGAGAAATCAATCGCTTCGTCCACGGTGCCGCCCACCAGCGCCACAATCGCCGGAGCCGTTGCCATCGCAAAACCACCGATGCCGTAGGTTTCCGTAATCGCGCTGTCGCCAATGTCGAGACCAGAATCAGCCGGTTTGTAACCCGCAAACATCGGGCCGATGACCTGCTGTGCCGGGCCGGTGAACCAGTGTCCCGGCAGGCCGCTAACGCGCAGGCCAAACTCCACGCCGTTACGCGCCATGGTGGTGACGACGGTGCTGTATTCGATGCCGTGCGCCGCATCCATTGCCGCTTTGCACATCGCCATCCACGTTGGGCCGGAGAAGTAGTCACTGCTGGCGACAAAATCGAACACTTCTTTTTGCTGCGCAACGGTGAAGTGGGTCTGAATAATCCACGGCGTCAGCGCCTGAATCAGTAACGTGGTGCCTGCGTTGTTGCGGTTGTGGCACTCGTCGCCCATATGCAGCGCCTGCGCCAGCATCAAACGTAAATCGATTTCGCCTGCGAGCTTCATCGCATCGCGCAGCATTGGGCCGAGCACGTCGCGCATCCAGACAAGGCGGTCGATCACGCTCTGGTCGTTAGCGCCCATGCGCAAGATCTTCGCCATCTGCTCGCTGAGGTTGGTATAGGCGCGGTTGCCGTAGGTTTTGTTTTCGACGATATGCATAAACATCGAGGCCGATGTCACGCCCGCCATCGACCCTACACAGTCGTGTTCGTGGCATGGCGAGAAGATGATTTCGCCGGAAGCGGCAAGCTGCGCGGCCTCATCAATATTCGCCGCCAGCCCTTCAAACACCAGCGCCCCGGTGACGGCACCTTTCATCGCGCCGCACATATTTTCCCAGGCCACAGGCGGCCCGGCGTGCAAAATGGTGTTACGGGTCATGCCCGGAACCACGTTAATCGCCTGGTCGTAACCCACCAGAACAGGCTGTGACTGGATGATGCGCTCAACGGCCAGTTTATTGGCGGCGGCGACTTTTTCGGCAAGCCCTGGGGCGGCAATCGCATCCAGTGCGTTCACCACGGCCAGATTGCCCTGCCCCGGTGGCGTCCAGTCCAGTTGCGTAACGGGAACGCTCTGCTTTTTCAAATCATCGCTAAACATCGCAATGCCGACGTTAATCACATTCAGCGGTTGGTTAAACAGACTCATTGTGCTTTCTCCTTGCAGACAAACTCACGCGCCAGCAGCCCGGTGTTGGTGCTGCTGCTTGCCCAAATCACCCCGGCATCGGTCAACATCTGGCACTGCGCTTCAAGCGAGGGTGTGTCCAAATCGGTGCCGAGCACGTAGCCCAGAATTTCCAGGTTGCGCGAGTTGCGGGCGGCAATCGCTTTGGCTTCTTTGATGGCGTCGAGCATCACGCCAACCGGGTTTTCGTGCGAGCCGTAGCCGAGCACAAAATCCATCGCGATCACGCCGACTTCTGGGTCACGCGCTTCCTGCAACAGGCGGCTGATGCGGTTGGTCGGGTCAATCATTGGGTGCGGTTTGCCGTTGGTAAAATCGTCGTCGCCGAAATCGAGGAAGGTGTGTGCGATGCTGACATTCACGTCTTTGAGGCGGTATTCAGGATTCGGCTGGATATTGCTGTAGACGTCCGGGTACTTTTCCAGCGCTGCAAACATCGCTTCATCGCAAAGGGTGCCGCCACAGAACAGCGCACGAATGTACTTCTGCTCAGGCTTCAGGCGCGCACGCACTTCTTCAATCAGCGGCCAGTTGAGCGGATGTAAATCCAGCGACTCTTTTTTGATGCCGGTCAGCAGCACGGCTTTCAGCGCCGCTTCTTTAGTGGCACGGGCAAACTGCAAACCCGGTTCGTCGGCATGTGTTTCGCCGTTACCGAGGAAGCAAACCACGACGGGTTTGCGGCACGCCTGCGCTCGTTCCAGCACTTTACGCGCCACGATGTCAGCAGGCGGTTTAGATACCAGCACAATCACTTCGGTTTGTGCGTCATCTTCCAGCATCTGGATTGCATCGAGCATCATGATGCCGCCGATTTTCTCGCTTAAATCACGCCCGCCAGTCCCGATAAGCTGGGAAATACCGCCGCCGAATTCGTGAATGCGCACGCTTAATTCCTGGCTGCCAGTGCCGGATGCGCCAACAATGCCGATGGAGCCACGGCGTACTTCATTGGCAAAACACAACCCTGCACCGTTGATAATCGCGGTGCCGCAGTCCGGTCCCATCATCAGCAACCCTTTGCTGTGGGCGAGTTGCTTGAGCGCAAGTTCGTCATCAAGAGAAACGTTGTCGGAAAACAGCATCACGTTCAGGTCGTTTTCCAGCGCCTGACGCGCTTCACGGGCCGCAAAAGCGCCGTTGACGGAAATCACCGCAAGGTTAGTTTCCGGGACATTGTTATGTGCGCTGGCAAGGGTTGCGTAACGCGCTTCGTGGCGTGAATTGCCGCTGTCTTTGCGGGTGAACAGACCTTCAATAGCTTCAAGCGTGGCGTCGTTCGCCGTATCGCTCGCGCCTTTGATAACAATCATCAGGTCGCCATTTTTCGCCTGTTCCAGTTCGTCATTTAACAAGCCGAGGTTTTTTAACACCCCTTTGTTCATTTCGGTCGCCATCGCGACAAACGCCTGTTCAACGCCGTCAAGCTGGTTAGCTTTGGTTGAAATGGACATCAGTGAGACCGAATCAAAATAGGTGTTCTTTTTAATTACAATCCTGGTCGACATAATTTCCTCCGTTAATTTTGGTCAAAGCGAAGGCGTCCGCCATGCCGCAAAGCATGTCGCAACCCGAACTTGACCCTATTTTTTTAATTTCATTTATAAATGGATGAATATTTTCTAAATCACCCATCAGTATCTGATGAATAAAATCATAAATACTTTCGCGATAACGCTGATCAATCGCTTCGCGCAGCGTAATTGCACTTAATAGTGTGGTTTTATGCTTACCCGCTTCCAGCGTAGATTTAAATATTTCGCGATACTTCCCTGCCGGATGCCCGGCTATAAATAAAACCGCACTTAACCCGGCGAGATAATCATCCCCGGTAGGGGTTAAGCCAATGCCTAAACCCAATAAACCGTTAATTTCATTTTTAATCGCGCTGCCGTTCCCTGCGCGTAATGCTGAAATTAGCTCCCGGCGATGGTGTTGAAGCTGGCGACTCATTTCCTGGTAAAAAATATTGTCACCGCAAAAATAAAATAATGACGAACTTTGCTCGACCGACGCCAGGATAATTCGGGCCAGGCTTTGCCAGTCAGTCTGGTTTATTTGTTGTTGCGTGATAAACAGCGCATCAGGTTGCCAGCGAATGCAACGCGAGAAATCAATACGTTTATCGGTGCCAATTTCGATGCCACTGTGTTTAAAACTCACCTGTTCACCAGGCTTAAAAATAGTCAGGCAATGCTCAAGTGCTAGACGGCAGCTGTTGGGTGCGTTATCACAGTCAGCACTGAGCAGGGTTAAAATCTGTTCTTTTTCAGGGAGGTGAATATTCACCGCTCTGGAAAACACCTGCTCGATATAACCGACTGTATCGACTTGTAATTCTGGCGCATAAAACGCGCTGTCTGCCGTTTTTGCCAGGAGGCACTGCCGCAGCTGATATCCGGCGATAGTGCATCTCCTGTGTTTTAAGCTCCGGCTTTGACCAGCAGCTCGGCAATCTCGTGATACCCTTTTTCGCGGGCCAGCGTCAGCGGTGATTTACCGTATTTATCGGTCATGTGCGGGTTAGCACCGTGGTCGAGCAGCAGTTTGACAATCTCCTGCTGTTTCGCCCCGCCGTCGTTCAACACGATGGCTTCGAGTAGCGGCGTCCAGCCAACGAAATTGGTGTGGTTGACGTTAATATCGGTCTGCGTCACCAATTCGCGAACAATTTCGACATGGCCTTTTTCGCTCGCCGGAGTAATACCCACGCCACCAAAACGGGATAAACAATTTAGATCCGGATTGGCCGGTAATATCAGGCGTAATAATGTCAGGTCGTTATTCAGGCAACTGAGCAAGAAAGGGTTAAAACAGGTTTGATCTTGCTTATTAACGTCGGCTCCAGCCTTAATTAAATATTCCACGCAGTCATATTTTTTGTGCAGGCTGGCGAGTGTAATTGCCGTGCGACCCTGGCGATTGGTGGCGTTAATATCCGCGCCATCACTGAGGCATTGTTTTAGATTTTCCAGATGCCCAAGTTCTGCTGCATTTAGAAATTCCGCAATGAGTTCTTTCTGAGACATATCCATACTCCCATACTTTGCTATTTCCGATGAATTGAGAATAGCAACACTGTCGACGCTTTAACATCCGTTTAAAAATCATTCATCGTTAATGACAGCATTGTTGAATAGTATTCAACAATGTGAGAAAAATGTGGGTCAGCGCAATATTTTGCCTATGATAGAACCGCTTTCAGCAGACTTTAGTACCCACTGGCGAGTATGCCACGAGGCCTTGCCGAACGCGGGGAAAATGGGATTCAAGAAGTGTGATACTCTTCAAATCACTTGTAACGGCAGTGTTAAATATGGTTCAAGACCAGAGCGTGGATCATAAGGAATACAAATACATTCAACAATGGCGTGGGATAGCGTCATCCAACGAAAGGACTGACGGGAGAGGCACATGAATTCTATTTTTACCGAAGAGAACCTGCTGGCCTTCACCACCACGGCGCGGCTTTCAAGTTTTAGTAAGGCTGCTGTCGAACTGGGGATCACCACCTCTGCCATCAGCTACACCATTAAGAGAATCGAGACGTACCTCGATGTGGTGCTGTTTGTGCGCAACACGCGCAGCATTGAATTGACCGAATCTGGCTACTACTTCTATCGCAAAGCGACCGAACTGCTGAACGACTTCCATGCCATTAAACGCGGCGTGGATACCATCTCGCAAGGCATTGAAGTCAAGGTACGCATCTGTATCAATCAGCTGCTTTACACGCCGCGCCATACCGCAAAGCTCCTGCAAATCCTCAAAAAACAGTTCCCCACCTGCCTGATAACCGTCACCACCGAGGTGTATAACGGCGTGTGGGACGCCATTATTAATAACCAGGCCAATATCGCGATTGGTGCGCCGGATACGCTGCTCGACGGCGGCGGTATTGATTACACCGAAATTGGCGCGATTCGCTGGGAATTTGCCATCGCCCCGACGCACCCGCTGGCGTTTATGCCGGAGCCGATTTCCGAGAGCCAGCTGCGCCTGTATCCCAACATCATGGTGGAAGACACGGCGCTGACGCTGAATAAAAAAGTGGGATGGTTGCTGCACGGGCAGGAAGCGATTCTGGTGCCGGATTTCAACACCAAATGTCAGTGTCAGATTTTGGGTGAAGGCGTCGGTTTTTTGCCGGATTACATGGTGCGCGAGGCCCAGGAAAGCGGCCTGCTGGTGACGCGCCAGATTAACAACCCGCGCCAGGATTCGCGCATGCTGTTAGCAACCCAACACGCCGCCACCGGGCAAGTCACGCAGTGGATTAAAAAACAGTTCGCCACGGGGGGATTGCTGGCTGAGATTTATGGGGATTTGCTGGTTCGGGATTAAGCGCCCGCCACACTGCGCAGCAGCATCTCCTGCCAGGTTGGGACATCGCCCAGGTATCGCCCGGCATCCAGCACCTGTAACTGCCCGGCGTTATTGCGAAGCGCAAAAGTGGGGAAACCACGGCCACCAAGCTGAGCCAGTAGCGCCCGGCTTTCGGCAATATGCTGATTGAGAATTTCACCGTCGATGGCCTGCATTTCTGCGCTAAAAGCCGGGGCCGATAAGCCAAGTTCCTGGGCCAACGCTTCCAGAACCGGTAAATCTGCCACACGCTTGCCATGCTGGTAGTGCGCCACCTGAATAAGATGGAGCATATCCAGCCCGCGCCCGGCCAGCTTTTGCGCCGCAAGAATCGCGCAGGTGGGCGGGGCCGAGTCCATCACTGCCCTGGTATCCAACAACAAGCCATTGATATACGCATCACCGAACGGCTGCCCGGTCATGGCGGCAATCCGCGCATCATGCTCGATAACATGCCCGCGCCACTGCGCATCTATGGTGCGACGGTGGTTGCCAACCATCATGCCGCCGCCATGCAGAGCAATGGAAAGTCCTTTGACCGCACGCGCCGCCTTCACAAGGGGTGCCGCACCGTAGCACCAGCCACATAGCGGGTCGAAAATGTAATACAGAGTGTGAGTTGTCATTTTACCTCCTGGTTACTGCGGCCAGTTCATCTCACCTTTCAGCACTTTCGCACTGAGATCCAGGCTCGACTCATCTTTTAAGCCCGGATACTGCTTCTTCATCGCCGCAATCAGTTGAGCTGAATCTTTGGCTTTCGGCAACGCGTTTTCCAGCGTCGTCAGGTAGTTTTGCGTAAAGCTTACCGACTCAAGCGTTTGCGGTGCGCCCGGCAGGAAATGGCCTGGAACCACGACTTCTGGTTTCAGGGCTTTGATGCTTTCCAGCGTTTGCAGCCAGTCGGCACGCGATTGCGGCGTTTGAGTATCAGCCACCCACAGATGAATATTATTGCCCGCTACTGGCACCCCGCCCACCACCGCTTTTAGCGCGGGGATCCACACGTAGGTGCTGTCTGGCGTTGGGCCTTTTACTTCGATTTTCTGGCCGTCAACCATGAAGCTGTTGCCCTGAAGCGGCTGCGGCACCACCACCGAGTGTGGCGCGTTCTCTTTAAGAATCGGTCCCCAGTAAGCCAGTTTACCGTCCTTTGAGGCATTAATCGCCGCAATGGTTTCCGGCGTGGCGACGATTTTTGCCTGGGGGAATGCGGCCTTAATTTTGTCCAGACCGAAGTAGAAGTCCGGGTCAGAATGGCTGATGTAAACGGTCGTCAGCGTTTTGCCGGTCGCTTTGATCTTCTGAATCAGCTGCTCGGCGTCGTTACCCTGAAACTGCGCGTCAATCAGCACCACTTCTTTCTCGCCACTGACTATCTCGGATGACACCGGGAACACGCTTTTCTCACCAGGATTGTAAACTTCCATCGTTAACGGGCTGGCGGCGTGTGCCAGAGTCGTAAAGCTGGCGAGAGTCAGAGTAAGTACAGATTTTTTAAACATAGCAGATGCCCTAAATTGTCTTGATGTTGGGCACATCTTACGTTGCATAAATTGATACAAAAACCGGATAATGAGCAACTATTCATTGCATAAATCGGACGAATAATGGATCGCATTACCGCCGCACGGGTGTTTGTCACCATTGTCGATCTGGGCAGTATGATTGCCGCCGCAGACCATCTTGAGATGTCGCGAGCCATGGTGACACGTTATCTGGCGCAGATGGAAGAGTGGACGGGCGCACGCCTGCTGCACCGCACCACGCGCAAACTGAGCCTGACCGATGTGGGTGAAAGAACCCTGAGCCTGTCGCGCAAAATGCTCGCTGTCGCCGAAGCTATCGATCTGGTCGAGGATAATCAGACCGAGGAAATACGCGGCCTGCTGCGCATCACCTGCTCCCAGTCGCTGGGGCAAACCGCGCTGGCAGGCGCCGTAACGCAGTTTCTGAAACGCCACCCTCAGGTGAGCGTCGATCTGCAAATGAACAACCGGACGGTAAATCTGGTGGTAGAACGGATCGATCTGGCACTGCGCATCACCAATGAACTGGACCCGAATTTGATTGCCCGCCCGCTTTCCACCTGCGCCTCGGTGGTGTGCGCCACTCCGACTTATCTGGCGGCAAACGGCACTCCGAATCATCCTGAAGATCTCGCCAGCCATAATTGCCTGACTTACAACTGGTTCGGCAAAAGCCTGTGGCATTTTGACCGTGCAGGGGAAAAATCTGCCGTGGCGGTGAGCGGCAATCTCAGCGCCAATGAATCGGTGGTGCTGCTGGCCGGGACGCTGCAGGGCGCGGGGATTTCGCTCCAGCCGTACTATTCTGCCGCCCCGCTACTGGAAAAAGGTGAACTTGTAGAACTATTGCCAGGCTACCAACCGCAGGCGATGGGCATCTACGGCATTTACACCACCCGCAAACAGATGCCCGCTACGCTGCGCGCGATGCTGGATTATCTGGTGGAATGGTTTGCCACGAACGAACAGTGGCGAGCCACTCTGCGTTAAATCTCGCCAATCATTATCTCGTTATGGTTAATCCCCCGCCATTACCCCTACTCATGAAGGGGTAACTGGCTACCCAATGCCTGGCGACTTGATTTTGCTCAATAACCAACCGGTAAATGTGGGTATTTTCGCGACCATTCATACGTCATAACAATGAGGTTACGATGGACGTCAGTCGCAGAAAATTTTTCAAGATCTGTGCCGGCGGGATGGCAGGGACTACCGCCGCAGTTCTGGGATTTTCTCCCAAAGCGGCACTTGCCGAGGTACGCAACTTTAAGCTTTTGCGTGCCAAAGAAACCCGCAATACCTGTACATACTGCTCAGTAGGCTGTGGTTTGTTGATGTACAGCCTGGGCGATGGCTCGAAAAACGCGAAATCCAGTATTTTCCATATTGAAGGCGACCCGGATCACCCGGTAAACCGTGGGGCGCTATGCCCGAAAGGCGCGGGTCTGCTGGATTATATCCACAGCGAAAGCCGCCTGCGTTACCCGGAATACCGCGCGCCAGGCTCCGATAAATGGCAGCGCATCAGTTGGGAAGATGCGTTCGCGCGTATTTCTCGCCTGATGAAAGATGACCGCGATGCCAATTTCGTTGAGAAGAATGAGCAAAACGTCACGGTAAACCGTTGGCTCTCCACCGGCATGTTATGTGCGTCGGCGGCCAGCAACGAAACCGGGATGCTGACACAGAAATTTGTCCGCTCGCTGGGCATGTTAGCGGTAGATAACCAGGCGCGCGTCTGACACGGACCAACGGTAGCAAGTCTTGCTCCAACATTTGGTCGCGGTGCGATGACCAACCACTGGGTTGATATCAAAAACGCCAACGTTGTGATGGTGATGGGCGGCAACGCCGCTGAAGCGCATCCGGTGGGTTTCCGCTGGGCGATGGAAGCCAAAAACAACAACGACGCCACCCTGATTGTGGTCGATCCGCGCTTTACCCGCACCGCTTCGGTGGCGGATATTTATGCGCCAATCCGCTCCGGCACCGACATTACTTTCCTGTCGGGCGTTCTGCTGTACCTGATTTCCAATAACAAAATCAACGCCGAATACGTAAAGCATTACACCAATGCCAGCCTTTTGGTGCGTGACGATTTTAGCTTCGATGATGGCCTGTTTAGCGGCTATGACGAAGCCAAACGCCAGTACGACAAAACCAGCTGGAACTATCAGTTCGACGAAAACGGTTATGCGAAACGCGACGACACGCTCACCGACCCGCGCTGCGTGTGGAACCTGCTCAAAGAGCACGTTTCCCGTTATACGCCGGAAATGGTCGAGCATATTTGCGGCACGCCGCAGGCCGATTTCCTGAAAGTGTGTGAAGTGCTGGCCTCAACCAGTGCTGCCGATCGCACTACTACCTTCCTGTACGCGCTGGGCTGGACGCAACACACCGTGGGCGCACAAAACATTCGCACCATGGCGATGATCCAGTTATTGCTCGGCAATATGGGCATGGCGGGTGGCGGCGTGAACGCCTTGCGCGGGCACTCCAATATTCAGGGTTTGACCGATCTCGGCCTGCTGTCCACCAGCCTGCCGGGTTATCTGACGCTGCCTTCTGAAAAGCAAACCGACCTGCAAACTTATCTGACGGCAAACACGCCGAAAGCCACGCTGCCAGGCCAGGTGAACTATTGGGGCAACTATCCGAAGTTCTTCGTTAGCCTGATGAAAGCATTCTATGGCGATGATGCGCGTAAAGATAACAACTGGGGCTTTGACTGGCTGCCGAAGTGGGACCAGGCGTACGACGTGCTGAAGTATTTCGACATGATGGACCGCAACAAAGTCACGGGTTACATCTGCCAGGGCTTTAACCCGGTGGCGTCGTTCCCGGATAAAAACAAAATTGTCGCCAGCCTTAGCAAGCTGAAATATCTGGTGATTATCGACCCGCTCGTCACCGAAACATCTAACTTCTGGCAGAACCACGGCGAGATGAATGACGTGAACCCGGCGGCGATTCAGACCGAAGTGTTCCGCCTGCCATCCACCTGTTTTGCCGAAGAAGACGGTTCGATTGCCAACTCCGGGCGCTGGTTGCAGTGGCACTGGAAAGGGGCTGACGCACCGGGAGAAGCGCGTAACGACGGAGAAATTCTGGCCGGGATTTACCATCAAATCCGCCAGCTTTATCGCTCAGAAGGCGGTAAAGGTGCAGAATCGTTGCTGAAAATGAGCTGGCATTACGAGCAGCCAGACAGCCCAGAGTCCGAAGAAGTCGCCAAAGAGAACAACGGCTACGCGCTGGAAGATCTCTACGATCCGGCTGGGAATTTGCTGGCGAAGAAAGGCCAGCTTCTGGACTCGTTTGCGCTGTTACGTGACGACGGCACCACCGCGTCTGCCTGCTGGATTTATACCGGCAGCTGGACGGCGAAAGGCAACCAGATGGCGAACCGCGATAACGCCGATCCGTCCGGTCTGGGTAACACGCTCGGCTGGGCCTGGGCGTGGCCGCTCAACCGCCGCATTATCTACAACCGCGCGTCTGCCGATCCACAGGGCAAACCGTGGGACCCGAAACGCATGTTGATTCAATGGAACGGCGCGAAGTGGGTCGGGAACGATATCCCGGACTACAACACTGCCGCACCGGGCAGCGGCGTCGGGCCGTTTATCATGCAGCCGGAAGGTTTAGGCCGCCTGTTTGCCATCGACAAAATGGCGGAAGGCCCATTCCCTGAGCATTACGAGCCGTTTGAAACGCCGCTGGGCACCAACCCGCTGCATCCAAATGTGGTGTCGAACCCGGCGGCTCGCCTGTATGAAGCTGACGCTAAACGCATGGGCAAACGCCACGAGTTCCCGTATGTCGGCACCACGTATCGCCTGACCGAACATTTCCATACCTGGACTAAACACTCGCGGCTTAACGCGATTGCGCAGCCCGAGCAGTTTGTGGAAATCAGCGAAAAGCTGGCGAAAGCCAAAGGCATTGCCAACGGCGACCACGTGAAAGTCAGCAGCAAACGCGGATTTATTCGCGCCGTTGCGGTCGTCACCCAGCGCCTGCAAACGCTGAACGCGGGCGGGCAGGAAGTGGAAACCGTGGGTATTCCGCTGCACTGGGGCTTTGAAGGCACGGCGCGTAAAGGCTATCTCGCCAACACGCTCACGCCGTCCGTCGGTGACGCTAACTCGCAAACGCCAGAGTACAAGGCGTTTCTGGTCAACATTGAGAAGGCGTAAGGAGCGAACTCATGTCCATGCAATCTCAGGATATTATCAAGCGCTCGGCTACTAACGCCATGACGCCACCGCCGCAGGCTCGTGACTTCAAAGAAGAAGTCGCCAAGCTGATTGACGTCTCAAGCTGTATTGGCTGCAAAGCCTGCCAGGTCGCCTGTTCGGAGTGGAACGACATCCGCGATGAAGTCGGTCATTGCGTCGGGGTTTACGATAACCCCGCCGATTTGAGCGCCAAATCCTGGACGTTAATGCGCTTTAGCGAAACCACGCAAAACGGCAAGCTGGAGTGGCTTATCCGCAAGGATGGCTGCATGCACTGTGAAGATCCGGGCTGCCTGAAGGCCTGCCCGTCTGCGGGTGCCATCATTCAGTACGCAAACGGGATCGTCGATTTTCAGTCGGAACATTGTATTGGCTGCGGGTATTGCATCGCCGGGTGCCCGTTCAATATTCCGCGCCTGAATAAAGACGATAACCGCGTCTACAAATGCACGCTGTGTGTCGATCGCGTCAGCGTCGGCCAGGAGCCTGCCTGCGTGAAAACCTGCCCGACGGGTGCCATTCATTTTGGCACCAAAAAGGAGATGTTAGACGTGGCCGACGAACGCGTGGCGAAACTGCAAAAACGCGGCTATCCGCACGCAGGGCTTTACAATCCGCAGGCTGTGGGCGGCACGCACGTGATGTATGTGCTGCATCATGCCGATCAGCCGGAGCTGTATCACAATCTGCCGAAAGATCCGCAAATCGACACGCCAATCAACCTGTGGAAAGGGATCCTCAAACCGCTGTCGGCGGCAGGTTTTATCGCCACCTTCGCCGGGCTGATTTTCCATTACATTGGCGTCGGGCCGAATGAAGAGGTGGATGAAGACGAGGAGGAACATCATGATTAAGCAGAGAAAATCGATTGTCAGGACGAAATTTATCGACCGCGCTTGCCACTGGACGGTAGTGATTTGCTTCTTCCTGGTGTCACTTTCCGGTATTGCGCTGTTCTTCCCGACGCTACAATGGCTGACGGAAACCTTCGGCACACCGCAAATGGGCCGTATTCTGCACCCGTTCTTTGGGGTGCTGATTTTCGTGGCGCTGATGTTTATGTTTGCGCGTTTCGTGCATCACAATATCCCGGAAAAGCAGGACTGGCCGTGGGTAAAAAATATTGTTGAAGTGCTGAAAGGCAACGAGCATAAAGTGGCGGATGTCGGCAAATATAACGCCGGGCAGAAGATGATGTTCTGGACCATTATGAGCATGATTTTCGTGCTGCTGGTGACGGGCGTGATTATCTGGCGGCCTTATTTTGCCTCGTACTTTCCCATCAAACTGGTGCGCTACAGCCTGCTGATTCATGCGACTGTCGCCATTATTTTGATCCACGCCATCCTGATTCATATGTATATGGCGTTCTGGGTGAAAGGTTCGATTAAAGGCATGATCGTCGGCAAAGTGAGCCGCCGCTGGGCGCAGAAGCACCATCCGCGTTGGTATCGGGCGATTCTGGCCAAAGAAGCGAAGAAAGAGAGTACTGAAGGGTTGTAGTGATTGGCCCTGATTTCCCCGGCGAATGTTTGCCGGGGATTTGTATCAGCCGTAATTTTCCCGGACAATACCCTTTTTGGCTATTTTCACCTGACTTCCGGCGTAACAATGACATGAAACACCCTCTCGAAACCCTGATGAGCGCTGGCGGAATTTTGCTGCTGGCCCTTTTCTCCTGCCTGCTGCTTCCCGCCCCGGCGCTGACGATTGAACTGGCGCAAAAGCTCATCACGATGTTTCACCTGCTGGATATGAACCAGCTCTACACCATTATTTTCTGCCTGTGGTTCCTGGCGTTGGGTGCAATTGAATACTTCGTGATTCGCTTTATCTGGAAGCGTTGGTTTTCGATTGACCGTTATTGATAAGGTTATTGGTGTCGGTTGACGCAGTACTTAACCGACCTACAAAACCTTCTGCAACACAATCGAACGAATATCGTTCCCGGTTGGCGCCTGGTGAATACGCAAACCAAACTCGTCAACGACCGCGAAAATATGCTCGAAAATATCAGCCTGAATGGCTTCATATTCCAGCCATGCCACGGTATTGGTAAAGGCATAAATCTCTATCGGTAAACCTTCAGCACCTGGCGCTAGCTGGCGAACCATTAAGGTCATGTCTTTGCGAATACGCGGATGGTTTTGCAGATATTCAGTCAGATAAACGCGGAACGTGCCAACATTCGTCATTCTGCGTCCGTTAAGCACTGAAGTCCCGTCGCTATTATGCGTGCGGTTATAGTCTTCAATTTCTTTACTGCGCGAATCTATATACGGTTTTAATAAACGCGCATGGGTTAAACGCTGTATTTCATCCTCTGAGAGAAAATGAATACTGGTGGTATCAATATTAATGCTGCGCTTAATACGACGGCCGCCAGATTGCGACATCCCGCTCCAGTTTTTAAAGGCATCTGAAACCAGCGCGTAGGTCGGGATAGTGGTGATAGTGTTGTCCCAGTTGCGGACTTTAACGGTGGTCAGGCCGATATCGGTAACGGCACCATCTGCGCCGAACTTTGGCATTTCCAGCCAGTCGCCCAGCTTTAACATGCGGTTTGCCGAAAGCTGAATTCCCGCCACCAGCCCCAGAATAGGGTCTTTAAATACCAACATTAATACCGCCGCCATCGCGCCCAGGCCGCTGATAAGAATCGCTGGCGACTGGCCGATGACTCTCGAAATCATCATGATACCAATGATTATCGAGCTGATTAATTTCACCCCCTGGAATATGCCTTTGAGCGGGATATTCGAGGCAACGGTAAATTTCTGTGAGAAGTTATAAATAACATCCAACAAGGAAAATAACGACAGCAAGGAATAGAGCATAATCCATAGCTGCGCGCAGATAATCAGAATCGTGCTGACATCCGTCCCCTTCTGCAACCACAGGACTGCCTGAACATTAACGATGATACCTTGCAGCGCTAACGCAACCCGATGAAATAACTTGTTTTCCGTAATAATTTGCAACCACAAATGCTGGCTGGAATTTGCACGCTTTTCAAAGGTACGCAGAACAACTTTGTGCAGAATAAAATGGACTATTAATGAAAATACAAAAATAATACACAGAACCACAAATATGGAAGTTGTCTGGTCAATGACAATTCCAAATTTGCTAAAAAGTGAAACCAAATCTTTCATAACATCTCCTTCCGAATCAGCGCATATAATGATGGCTGATGAATTCATGTGCAACTATTAAGGCACTTTTAATATCCTGAATATTCTTTACAATATTTTCATTGCAATAATAGGTATTGGATAATTCCTAACAAGAATAATGAGATAAAATCAGCTAATACCACAAACATTTCTCCTGACGCTGGCTATACTGAATTCACGTAGGGTTCAGTTGCGAGAAGACAGCATGCCTTTAGGAGAATTTGTTCATTCCGACCCATACACCCTCGGGGTGGAACTGGAATTGCAGATCATCAATCCGCCGGGAAACGATCTCAGCCAGGATTCTTCCTTGCTGATTAGTTCGCTCAAAAAGGCGGTGACTGAGGGTGAAGTCAAACATGACATCACGGAAAGCATGCTCGAAATTGCCACCGGAGTGTGCGGCGATATTACCGAGGCTTATTCCCAACTTTCCGAGTTACGCACGCAGGTTTTGCAGTCAGCAAGCCAACATCATCTGGCTATTTGCGGTGGTGGCACTCACCCCTTCCAGAAATGGCAGCGTCAGGAAGTTTGCCAGAGTGAACGATATAACCAGACTCTGGAGCTTTACGGTTATTTAATGAAGCAGGCGACCGTGTTTGGTCAGCATGTGCATATCGGCTGTGAAAACGAAGAAGATGCCATTTATTTGCTGCACGGGTTGTCGCGGTTTGTGCCACACGTGATTGCGCTGTCCGCTTCATCGCCCTACATCCAGGGGGCAGACACCACTTATGCTTCGTCACGCCTGAATATCTTCTCCGCTTTCCCGGATAACGGCCCCGCTCCATTTGTGAGTGACTGGAACGAATTCAAATGGATGTATCAACGCCTTGAGTCCAGCAGCATTGTGCAATCTATGAAAGACCTGCACTGGGATATTCGCCCCAGCCCAAAATTTGGCACGGTTGAGGTACGCGTCATGGATACGCCCCTGACCATCACTCGCGCGGTCAATATTGCCGGTTTTCTTCAGGCACTGGCTCACTGGTTGTTAACCGAACGTCCATTCGTGCCACGTTCAGAAGATTACCTGCTCTACCGTTTCAATCGTTTTCAAGCCTGCCGTTTTGGGTTTGAAGGCGTGCTGACGGATGTGCGCACCGGTGAACAACGCACGATGGCGGAAGATATTTTACCGCTGCTTGATACCCTTGCACCGTACGCCACGCAGCTTCAGGGTTTTTCGGCATTAGAGGCTATTGAGCGCTATGTGCGTAGTAACGAGAGTGATACCCGACGCATTCGGCAGTTTATCGCCGGGGGAGGACTTTTAACTGAGCTAATGCGGGAGCATTCTGAAATATGGGCGAATGAATAAATTCAATTGTCCAGAATAAGAGTTTGAATATTCTTGCACTCGTCAAAGCCTCTGACTTATCAATATATTTAGTTTTGCTAAATATCTCATTAATTATAACTAACGAAGCCAGCCATTTATTAAAATTAAAAACATGATACAGTGGCTGGTAACATTTTATTTCAGCCACAAGCAATACTCTCATCTAACTTTAACCATTAATACATCTTATTAAAAGGATTTATATTGTGACTGTATTATCAAACAAGGTTATTTATATTCTTAGCGACAACCGCTTTTTGTTGCCGGGTGTCGAAAAAGTTCTTTCTAATTTTCATGCCCCGAATGCTGTGCTCACGGTCAGGCACATCCCGAACAGCCAGCTTCTCGGCCTGTTAACCCAGCTTAACGATCAGAAAAACGACCCTCACACGTTTAACTACTTTATTGCTGAACGGCATGTTTTTTATATTTTAAAATCACACAATCTTTCGCCGCGTGGAGTCCTCATTCCTCCTACCGTTTCCCTAAATGAGTTGCAGTCCATTTTATTAAAACCCAACCGAATCTCAAATGAACTCAACTCAGATTTTTATTATCGTAATACGCATTCTCATCGCGAAGTAGAAATCGTTTCGTTGCTGCTCGAAGGAATGCCCCATAAAAGCATTGCCGATAAGTTAGGTATTTCGATTAAAACTGTCAGCCATCATAAGCAAGTCGCGATCAGAAAAAGCGGCTTTTCAAATTTTAACGAATATTACATGCGCAATCTTTCGATTCACCCGCTGATCCAAAGCCACTAACAACTTGTTTCCTCTTGCAAAAGAGGAAACAAAACCCTCCTTTCGACTCAATTCCCATTCATGAATTCAGCTCATAGCCCCTGCCGTATCAGGTGATCTAATCCCCTCGCTGGCGCGGTGATAGAGTTTCATTTTCGGATAACACGGCAAGCCTAGGTGAGTTTCCTATACTTCAGAGTCACTGTTGTCCATCTAACTCCGACTATAAACGTCGAATCGAGGAAAAAATGGAAGAAAAAATGAAAATTATCCAGGCGGGATCTCAGCCATCTCAATCGGGTCCGGAAAGTTACTTCACAGGTAGAGTCCGTATTGATGCACCTTTCCAGACCACGCCACCCGCCCGCACCGGCGGCGCCACCGTCACTTTTGAGCCTGGCGCACGCACCGCATGGCATACACATCCGTTAGGGCAAACGCTAATTATCACTCATGGTCATGGCTGGTTGCAGGAATGGGGAGGTGCCATTCGTGAAATGAATCAAGGCGATATTGTCTGGATCCCCGAGGGCGTGAAGCATTGGCATGGTGCGACACCCGACAACGCGATGACACATATCGCCATTGCTGAATCACTCAACGGCAGCCCGGTCGAGTGGATGGAACACGTCAGCGACGATCAATACAAAAAAGATACCCTTCATTCTTGAAGTTGCTTCTGCGTTGGCTGCACTCACTCACCCCAGTCACTTACTTGAGTAAGCTCCCGGGGATTCTCGAGTTTGCCGCCTTGAAGCAAATTCAATTATTTTGGGTATAGCCTCTCAATCCGGAGAACAAACATGACGATGAAAGTGCTCGGTTATGCGGCTCAGTCCGCAGAAGTTCCACTTGCTCCCTTCGAGTTTATGCGACGCGAACCGCGTCCGGATGACGTAGTGATTGAAGTGATGTACTGCGGAGTTTGCCACTCAGACCTGCACCAGGCACGTAACGACTGGGGTTTCAGCCAGTATCCTGTGGTGCCAGGCCATGAAGTTGTGGGGCGCGTGGCCTCCGTGGGTAGCAACGTCACAAAATTCAAACCGGGCGATTATGCAGGCATAGGATGCATGGTCGACTCGTGTCGCATCTGTCATCCGTGTCAAGAAGGGTTGGAACAGTATTGCGAAGAAGGCAACATCCAGACTTATAACGGTGTGGACCGCCACGATCACCAACCCACTTACGGTGGCTATTCCCAGGCTATTGTCGCCTCAGAAGATTTCGTGCTGAAAATGCCTGATGGAATGGACTTGAAGGGTGCCGCACCACTGCTTTGCGCGGGTATCACAACCTGGTCTCCACTGCGCCACTGGAACGTGGGTAAAGGCAGTAAAGTGGCGGTTGTCGGCCTGGGAGGCCTGGGCCACATGGCGCTAAAACTGGCTAACGCGATGGGTGCCGAAGTCACGCTATTCACCCGTTCCGCCAGCAAAGAAGAAGATGCCCGCCGTTTAGGTGCGCATCACATCGTACTTTCAACCGATGAAGCGCAAATGGCGTCGGTCGCCAACCAGTTCGATTTAATTATCGACACCGTACCTTATGACCATGACATTAACCCGTATATGCCAACCCTCACGTTGAATGGCACGCTGGTGTACGTGGGTTTATTGGGCAAAATTGAGCCGCCAGTCAGCACGCTGCCATTGATTCTGGGTCGTCGTTCCGTTGCCGGTTCCTGCATTGGCGGTATCAAAGAGACCCAGGAAATGCTGGATTTCTGTGGTGAGCACGGAATTGTTTCCGATATCGAGATGATCAATATGCCGGATATCAACGAAGCCTACGAACGGATGCTGAAAAGCGATGTGAAGTACCGCTTCGTGATCGATATGGCGACGCTGAAAGCCTGATTCTTTTCCCCCTCTCTGCAAACTGGGAGGGTTTTAACATTCCCCATCAATCCGTGTACAATCGCGCAACAAAACGGTTGTACTACGGATAGCCCGGTTGCCATCACTTTTCTCTTTATCTCGCCATAAACTGCCTACAGCACTCGCCATACTGGCGATGCTGATGCTTTTTATCGCCCCGGTGATCTCAAAATCACTGGAGCACCGGCGCGTTGCGATGAATGGCGAGCATCATATGATGAGCCACTCAGGCGGCATGATGATGGAAATGGCTGGCGAGAAAATGCCCTCGCCTTCGCATCTGATGCCGGGCATCGGCGCATCATTGATGGATGATATCGCCTGCGGTTATTGCCAGTTGCTGCTGCATATTCCGTTGATTGTCTGGCTATTTATTCCGTTTATCTGGTTAATCTGGCGCATTTCTCGTATTCCTCCGCCACCCGTTATTGCCCCACTTCTTGCCCAACATGATGACGCCGAAGCGCTGCCACGCGCCCCTCCTGTCGCCCTGCTTCGTTAATACACACTTCTTTTAACGACAGAGGATTATCATGTCTGTGAATCAATCTCAGCTCGCCTGCCGTGGCGCGCTGCTGACGCTTTTGCGTCGCCTGCATTTCTATATTGGCCTGTTTGTCGGCCCGTTTATTTTCGTCGCGGCCCTGACCGGCACGTTATACGTTTTAACGCCGCAAATTGAGAACGCGCTTTATCATGACGCGCTCCACACTCAGGACTCAGATCAAAACCACCCGCTTTCGCAGCAAATAGCGGCAGCTCGTCACTATATTGGCGAAGAAGCAACTATTTACGCGATACGCCCCGCACCTGAACCCGGAGACACCACCCGCGTGCAATTTGCCGATTCTGCTTTGGGAGAATCTGAGTCCAGAGCCATTTTTATCTCTCCTTCCACACTGGCCATTCAGGGCGATATGACGGTGTACGGCACCAGCGGCGTGCTGCCGTTGCGCACCTGGATTGACCAATTCCACCGTGGGTTATTGCTCGGAGACATTGGGCGAATTTACAGCGAACTGGCGGCATCCTGGCTGTGGGTTGCCGCCCTGGGTGGCGTGGTGCTGTGGCTGACCTCACGTCCGAAACGAAAGCTAAAAGTGCGACAAACCCCGCAGCGCAAAGCACGCCACTGGCACATCACCCTCGGCGCAACGCTACTGCTTGGCCTGTTATTTTTCTCAGCGACCGGGCTGACCTGGTCGCAGTGGGCAGGTGGCAATATCGACAAAATGCGCAGTTCGCTGGGCTGGATGACGCCGCAGGTGAATACGTCCCTGGCACCGCAAACCGGGCATCAACACCACGATCCCCATGCTGAACATCACGCCATGATGCCGGGAATGGTGATGCCCGCCGCCGATGACAGCTGGGATCGCGTTCTGCTTGCCGCTCGCGCAGCCGGAATTGAGTCGCACAAAACAGAAATTCGCCCTCCTCGTGCCGCCGATAAAGCCTGGACGGTGACTGAAATTGACCGCGCCTGGCCAACGCATGTCGATACCGCAGCGGTCGATCCCAACAGTTTTAAAGTCATCGACCGAACGTTTTTCGCCGATTTCCCCCTGGTTGCAAAACTCACGCGCTGGGGAATTGATGCGCATATGGGCGTGCTGTTTGGCCTGGCAAACCAGCTAATACTCGCCGCCTTCGGCTTTGGCCTGTGCGCGATGATTCTTCTCGGATACCGGATGTGGTGGTTAAAACGTCCGGCGATTTCTGCGAGCAATCCCGCGCAAACGCTGAGCGAGTCGTGGCTGGCGCTGCCTGGCTTCTGGCGTGCCGCCTCGGTGTTGATCGCGGCGGTATTGGGCTATTGCTTGCCCGTCATGGGCGTGAGTCTGCTGCTGTTTATTGCTGCGGATGTCGTGCGCTGGCGCAAGAGCACATTGAGATTGCAGGTTTCGTAGTTTTCCCCCTCACCCTAACCCTCTCCCTAAGGGAGAGGGGATTGTCCGGTTTTCCCCCTCTCCCACAGGAGAGGGCCGGGGTGAGGGTTCCCTTCAAATATTGGTCCTACCAATCCCTTCCAAAACGTGACCCCCTCACGCTTACTAACAAAATGCACAACACAACCATTGCCAATGATTAACAAAAGATTAACCTTTACGCATTAACTACCCTACATTGCCGTATTGGTCCTACCAATCAGGCAAAAAATAATAAGCACATCACGTTCTGGAGAGTCCTGCATGCAAGCCTGGCAACAAGTCTATGACCCCGCAGGTAACATTTGGCTATCAAGTCTCATCGCTGCAATTCCGATTATTTTCTTCTTCTTCGCACTGATAAAACTGCGCATGAAGGGCTACACCGCCGCCACGATCACCGTGGGCCTGGCGTTACTCGTGGCACTCCTTTTCTATCGCATGCCGGTTGACCGCGCATTGTCGTCAGTGGTGTACGGCTTCTTCTACGGCTTATGGCCGATTGCGTGGATTATTATCGCCGCGGTATTCGTCTACAAAATTTCGGTGAAGACCGGGCAATTCGACATTATCCGCTCGTCGATTCTCTCCATTACGCCAGACCAGCGCCTGCAAATGCTGATTGTCGGTTTCTCGTTTGGCGCGTTTCTGGAAGGCGCTGCGGGATTTGGCGCTCCAGTCGCCATCACCGCCGCCTTGCTGGTTGGGCTGGGTTTTAACCCGCTGTACGCAGCCGGATTATGCCTGATCGTCAACACCGCGCCCGTCGCATTTGGCGCGATGGGGATCCCGATTATTGTGGCAGGCCAGGTGACCGGGCTGGACAGTTTTGAAATCGGACAGATGGTTGGCCGTCAGCTCCCGTTCCTGACGATGATCGTGCTGTTCTGGATTATGGCTATCATGGATGGCTGGCGCGGCGTGAAAGAAACCTGGCCTGCGGTTATCGTGGCGGGCGGCTCGTTTGCCATCGCGCAATTTCTCAGCTCCAACTTCTTAGGCCCGGAACTGCCGGATATCATCTCTTCACTGGTTTCTTTGGTTTGCTTGACGGCTTTCTTGCGCGTCTGGAAGCCGGTTCGCATCTTCCGCTTTGGCGATGTCGGCGCGTCAGTTACAGACCAGACGCTGGCTCGCAAAAATTACACCGCAGGCCAGGTGGTTCGCGCCTGGATGCCGTTTATCTTCCTGACGGCGACCGTAACGCTGTGGAGCATTCCGCCGTTTAAAGCGCTGTTCGCACCGGGCGGTGCGATGGCCGATTGGGTATTTAACGTCTCGGTGCCCTTCCTCGACAAAATGGTCGCCAAAATGCCACCGGTTGTCGCCGAAAGCATGGCCTACGCGGCGGTGTATAAATTTGACTGGTTCTCCGCAACCGGCACCGCGATTCTGGTTGCCGCCCTGATTTCCATCGTTTACCTGCGCATGAAACCGAAAGCGGCTATCGAAACCTTCGGTGAAACGCTCAAAGAATTAGCGCTGCCGATTTACTCCATCGGCATGGTGTTGGCCTTCGCCTTTATCTCGAACTATTCCGGGCTTTCGGCAACGCTTGCGCTGGCACTGGCGCACACCGGCCACGCATTCACCTTCTTCTCCCCCTTCCTGGGTTGGCTGGGCGTATTCCTGACCGGGTCCGATACCTCGTCAAACGCGTTATTCGCCGCCTTACAGGCCACAACGGCACAACAAATTGGCGTCTCAGATTTATTGCTGGTTGCCGCTAACACCACCGGGGGCGTAACCGGGAAGATGATTTCGCCGCAGTCGATTGCGATTGCCTGCGCGGCGGTAGGTTTAGTGGGTCGGGAATCGGACTTGTTCCGCTTTACCGTTAAACACAGCCTGATTTTCACCTGCATGGTCGGCGTGATCACCACGCTTCAGGCCTATGTCTTAACCTGGATGATCCCTTAATGACGACGCAACCGCGCCTGGCTGACCATTTAGTTGAGCGCGTAAAAGCCTTAATTAGCGAACGTAAACTGGAGGCGGGCATGCGGTTGCCCGCCGAACGCCAGCTTGCCAGCGAGATGGGCGTTTCGCGCTCCTCTCTTCGCGAGGCGATTCAAAAACTGATCAGCGAAGGCATTCTGATTAGCCGTCGCGGCGGCGGGACTTTTGTACGTTACGAAGTTCAGGCCTGGTCCGAACAACGCATTGTTCAGCCGCTCAAAACGTTGGTTGAGAACGATCCGAACTATCGCTACGACATTTTGGAAGCCCGCCATGCGATAGAAGCCAGCACCGCCTGGTACGCCGCTCAGCGTGCCACGCCCGCCGACAAAGAGAAGCTCATCGCCTGCTTTGACGCCACGGTGAAATTCAAAGAAAGCGACGACCCGGATCTGGCCGCGCAGGCGGATGTACGTTTTCACCTGGCGATTGCCGAGGCTTCGCACAACATCGTGCTGCTCCAGACAATGCGTGGCTTTTTTGACCTGCTGCAATCCTCCGTGATGCACAGCCGCCAACGCATGTACACCGTGCCGACTATTTTTGCCGGACTCACCGAACAACATAACGAACTGTTGCAGGCCATTCTGGCAGGCGACCCCGAGCGCGCACGCCTGGCGGCAAAAACGCACCTCGGGTTTGTCCATACCACGATAAAAACCCTGCATGAAGACGAAGCCCGACAGGCGCGAATCAGCCGCCTGCCTGATGAAGACACCGACGTAATAAGGGACGAAAATCCATGATTATTTCTGCTGCAAGTGACTACCGTGCCGCTGCAAAGCGCATCCTGCCACCCTTCCTGTTCCATTATATCGACGGTGGGGCGTATGCCGAACACACGCTGCGACGTAACGTTGATGACCTGGCAGAAGTGGCGTTAAAGCAGCGCGTTTTAAAAAACATGTCGGCACTGAGCCTTGAAACCAAACTGTTTAACGAAACGTTGTCGATGCCGGTCGCACTGGCTCCAGTTGGGCTATGTGGAATGTACGCCCGTCGTGGTGAAGTCCAGGCGGCAAAAGCGGCGGCGGCAAAAGGCATTCCTTTTACGCTTTCCACCGTTTCCGTCTGCCCGATTGAAGAAGTCGCTCCGGCTATTGACCGCCCAATGTGGTTCCAGCTTTATGTTTTAAAAGACCGTGGCTTTATGCGTAACGCGCTGGAAAGAGCCAAAGCCGCGGGCTGTTCGACACTGGTATTTACCGTCGACATGCCAACGCCCGGCGCTCGTTACCGCGACGCCCACTCCGGCATGAGCGGGCAACACGCCGCCCTGCGCCGCTACTGGCAAGCGGTGACGCACCCGCAGTGGGCGTGGGATGTAGGTCTGAATGGCCGCCCGCATGATTTAGGGAATATCTCGACTTACCTGGGCAAACCGACCGGGCTGGAAGATTACATTGGCTGGCTGGCGAATAACTTCGATCCGTCAATTTCCTGGAGCGATCTGGAGTGGATCCGTGAGTTCTGGGACGGCCCGATGATCATTAAAGGTATTCTCGACCCTGAAGACGCCAAAGATGCCGTGCGATTTGGTGCCGATGGCATTGTGGTTTCCAACCACGGAGGCCGCCAACTCGATGGCGTACTCTCGTCTTGCCGCGCACTGCCTGCGATTGCCGACGCGGTAAAAGGCGATATCGCGATCCTCGCTGACAGCGGTATCCGCAGCGGTCTGGACGTGGTGCGCATGATTGCACTGGGTGCCGACACCTGCCTGCTGGGACGCGCCTATCTCTACGCGCTGGCGACTCACGGCCAGGCTGGCGTTACCAATCTACTGAACTTGATCGAGAAAGAGATGCGCGTAGCCATGACGTTAACGGGTGCGAAATCCATCGCAGAAATCAGCCAGGAGATGCTGGTGCGTGAAGGTCTGAAAGATATCCTTTCGCCGCAAGGCATGGCGGTTGGTTTTTAGAGAAAGAAAAGTGCTCGCACCATTGCAGAATGTGGCGAGCATTTTGTTTACCCCGTTAATTCGGCAAAGTGGATCCCAGCCGCATTAATGATTTTTTTGGTGGTGCTAATAGTCGGGTTGCCGCGTGCGGAAAGCGTTCTGTAGAGAGTTTCACGGTTCAGTTTGGTTTCGGCTGCAATTTTGCTCACCCCACCTCGAGCTTCAACGAGACGACGTAAAGCCAGCAGGAATAACACTTCACCGTTCTCTTCATCCAGACCCGCAAATGCCCCTTTGATATATTCAACGGCAAAGGCGGGGTCTTCTTGAAGCATTTCAATCACTGTTTGGTCGAACTCGTTAAATTTCATTTTCTGACTCCAGATGTTCTTGCCACCATACCACTGCCTGATCGATATCCGCTTGCTGCCTGCGTTTATCGCCACCGAGCAATAACAGGTAAGTGTCCTTGCCCTCATGTGCGTAATAAATCCGATAACCAGGACCTTCATCAATTCGCATTTCCCATACACCTTGCCTGCAAGGCCTATGGTCGCCAGGGTTATTGAGCGCCAACTGGTCGATACGCCGCACAATTTTAAATTTCGCCCGCGCATCCTTTAATGCTCTTAACCACTCATTAAAGGGCGTCTTACCGTTTTGCAGTTTGAAGTACTTAATGATATTCATCCTTGAAACCTCTCGAGTGTAGCTTTTATACCACATCAGTCAATGATTTTATTTTGAGCAAAATAATCTCCTGGAGATGCAGGCTATGGCATAGAAAGGAAAATTGGCAGGGATGTTCGAGAAGGAGTTTCAGCTTTGCGGCATGCCTTCCAGCATGGAGAAAAATGACAGAGTTTTGCCTCCAGATTTACCGGAGGCATCACATATTGATTATCAGTTAAGTTTGTAGTCCAACGTGATTTCAGCTTTCATCAGTTGTGATACCGGGCAACCGGCTTTGGCTTTTTGAATGATTTGGTCGAATTTGGCGCTATCGGCACCAGGCACTTTTACCGTGCTGGTTAGCGCAATTTTGGTGATAGCAAAACCGCCATCGGTTTTATCCAGTGAAACATCAGCGGTGGTATCAATGCTTTCTGCGGTGTAACCCTCTTCGCCCAACATCAAAGACAGCGCCATTGAGAAACATGCCGCGTGCGCTGCACCGATTAGCTCTTCCGGATTGGTTCCGGGTGCACCCTCAAAACGGGTATTAAAGCCATAGGGTTGCTGTTTTAGCGCCCCACTTTCGGTGGATACGGTGCCCTTACCGCGTTTAATGTCGCCTTCCCAGTGTGCTTGCCCTTTCTTATGAATCGTCATATCTGCGCTCCTGTTTTATTGACACAAACCACAAGTATAGGAGTTGGATACGTCTTCGCCTGGTAACTAAGAGCAATCCTTTCGTAACGTAAAAATAAATCGAATAAATCATCGCTCTCGAATGTTCACTGCATACCGAACACGATGAGGGTTTTGCCATGAACCGTTTTACTCGCTTTTTATTACCCGCTGTTGTGAGCAGCGTATTTTTACTTTCAGGCTACGCCCAGGCCATGGGTGGCAGCAGCGATGAACCCACGCCACCAACCTGCCCCAAAGGGCAAATTTACGATCAAAAAACCAAAACTTGCATGGTAGATAAGGGCGGGATGATTGGTGACGAAGCCCGTACTGATTACGCTTACGCGCTGGCAAAAGCGGGTCGTTATCAAGAGGCGCTGGAGATGCTCAACACCCTGCAAGACCCGAATACAGCCGAAGCGCTGAATTACCGGGGATATGCCACCCGCAAGCTGGGCCGCACCGATGAGGGCATCAGCTATTATTTAAAATCTGTCGCGCTTGATCCCAAATATCCAAAAGTTCGTGAATACCTGGGTGAAGCGTACATGATCAAAAACCGTCCTGACCTGGCGCGTGAACAGCTGGCGACCATCAAAACCTTATGCGGTACAGGCTGCGAAGAATATCGTGACCTGGCAGCCGCCATCGACGGTCATCCGGAGTCCTGATATTCGCCTGTGGAGGCAAAAATCAGCAACGAAACGATACGCAAAGAAATTGCCCAATACCTTTCCCGCTTGTGGCGCTATGGCCTGGTGCTGTCCCACCGGCGGGATGTGGCGGATGATTTGGTGCAGGCTACCTGTGTGCGGGCGCTGGAACGCGCCCCGCAATTTATTGCTGGCAGTCGTATGGACCGCTGGCTGTTTTCGATTTTGCATTCGATTTGGATTAATGAAGTTAGGGCGCAGCAAATTCGCCGTGGGCAAGGCTTTGTCGATGTGGACGAGCTGGTTGGTGAAGAACACAGCGACGACCCCATCTGGTCTAATGATGTGATGAAACGGGTGAATCGCCTACCCGAAGCCCAGCGCAATACTGTGTTTTTGGTCTACGTGGAAGAGTTGTCTTACCGGGAAGCCGCCGTCGTACTCAATGTTCCTGTCGGGACGGTGATGAGCCGTCTTGCCACCGCTCGCCTCACCCTCGCACAGGACATCGCGCTCCAGGCCCGTTCGCCGCAATTCAAAGGAGAGAAACAATGAGTCTTCCCCTCGGCACGGACGAAATGCTGGTGGCGTATCTGGATAATGAGCTGAGTGAAACACAGCGCAAAGATCTGGAAAACCAGCTCACCGCAGACGACGCCCTGGCGCAGCGCCTGGCGTTGCTCGAACGCAGCAATCTTCCATTCAAATCCGCTTTTGAGCCTTTGCTGGAGCAGGCTCCTGATGAACACTTACAACAGCAGTTTTCTCCTGATGCTCGCAAAAATCACAACGTCTCAAGACGCAATCTGATTGCCGCCGCCGTAAGTTTCCTGGCGTTAGGCGTGATTGGCGATCGGGCTTTTCTGCACTTTTCGCAACCGGAGGAAAACTGGCGCGAATTAGTGGCGCAATATATGGCGCTTTACACCCCAGAAACACTGGCTGAAACGCCAACTCAGCAGGCACTCGATGCGCAGTTGAAAGTGACCGAAACGCAACTCGGCGTTACGCTCGCCGCCGCAAACCTTGCTCTGCCCAATGCCACATTGAAAAACGCTCGGGTTCTGGCCTACGAAGATCGGCGCATCGCGCAAATTACCTGGCTTGAAAGTACTGGCCCGCTGGCACTGTGTATCACCCGGCAAACCGGAGAGCCCATGAGTACACAAAGCGAACAGCGTCTGGGAATGAATATTGTGTATTGGGCGAACCAATCACATCAATTTATGGTAATTGGCCACAGTTCAGCAGCGCAAATGAACGAAGTTGCCGAGCGGTTGCAGCGCGATATCGGCGCCTGATTATCGTGCTTTTTCGCCTGGAAAATTAACGTTAAATCGTCCAGTCTTCCACGCATAGCCCTGCCACACTGTGGAACGCCTGGTCATTGGTCACAATTGTGTTTTTTTCACTCAATGCGTGCGCTGCAATCAACATATCCAGCGCCCCCATAACCTGGCCTTTTTTCTCCATGCTCGCCCTGAGTTTGGCGTAAGTTTCTGCCGCGGCTCGGTCCCATGGGCACACAGAAACGGCATCAAGGAAGCCCATGACGACAGCCTTCAGGGCTTTATTTTGCCGTTTTGCCACGCCAAAAAGCAGCTCCGCTTCTGTGATACTTGAAATCACAATACTGGAAGGCGGAACGTTAGAAATCCTGGCGATAACCTGCGGATGTTGGCGTAAAAAATAACTCACCGTATTGGTATCCAGCATCCAGATCATTACTTAATTCCCGCGAAAGGATCTCGGTCAGCAGGAGGCTGATTTCTTTCTTCTGCATCGAGGAAATTGTTGGGCACACGGGCTTTTTTAATCAGAGAGATAACACTATCCCAGTTATCTGGTTTTGCTGGCCTTTTTGAAAGAATCACATTGCCTTCCTTGTCTTGTCGGATATAAACCCTGTCGGTATCGAACTCGAATTCCACTGGTAACCTCACCGCCTGGTTCCTGCCATTTTTAAAAAGCTTCGCAATACGTTCCATTCCCTTCCCCCTACCAAAATATGGCCTATGCCAAAGCATATGCCTTTAGCCGATTTTAGCCAACAATGATTCGTAAGAAGAAAGAATAAACGACCGGCAGAAAATATCGCGTTTCAGCGACGTTTGCCTGGTTTTTTCGAGAGTGGATTTTGATTGTGCGAGGAGGTTTGCGCAGGGAATGAAACACGGATATTTAAACCCAAATTAACTGAATGCATCTCGCAATTTAAGAATGTTGGCGGAGGGTAAAACCACTCCGCCATCGGCCGGTTACTGCACTAAAGCCGTCAGTTTGCCAAACACTTGTGCACCGTCGGCGTCACGTTTGATTTGCACCACATCTTCAAGTTTGTCGATTTGGCTGATCATTTGCTCAAGACGCTGGTCGTCTGCCACCTGTAGCCAGATACGGCTCTGGTCGCCCTGCGGGAGCGGAAGACAGAGGATCCCTTCAACGTTAAAAGCGCGGCGGGCAAACAAGCCGCAAATGTGAGACATGACGCCCGGATGGTTGCGCACAGTAAGTTCAAGAATAACAGTTAGTTGTTGCATGGCTTACTCTCCAATCATCTCAATGTTGGCAGCGCCTGGCGGCACCATCGGGAATACTTTTTCGCTGGCATCAATGCGCACGTGAATCAGGCAGGGACCTGGGCGCGAGATGGCTTCTTGTAACGCAGCTTGTGGGTTTTCGGCGGCGTTCAAATCGCAGGTTTGCAGCCCAAATCCTTCGGCAATTTTCAGGAAGTTAGTCTGCCCGGAATAGGTCGCAGCAAAGACATTTTGTTGATAGAACAGCGTTTGTTGTTGATGCACCAGACCCAGCGCCTGGTTGTTCAGCAGGATAATTTTCACATCCAGATTATGTTCAGCAGCCGTCGCCATTTCCTGAATATTCATCATGATGCTGCCATCACCGGTAAAACACAGCACTTTGCGATTGGGCTCCGCCAGTGCCGCGCCAACCGCCGCAGGCAGGCCAAAGCCCATCGTCCCTAAACCCCCGGAAGTCAGCCACTGGCGTGGACGGTTCAGCGGATAAGCCTGCGCCACCCACATTTGGTGCTGCCCAACGTCGGTTGTGATAATAGCTTCGTCATCCACACACGCCGCCGCCGCGTTGATCAGGCCGTATGGCGTCAACGGGTTGTCAGCGCCCGGCATGTTGAATGGAAATTCCTGCTGCAAACCAGCAACCTGTTGCAGCCACTGCTGGCGCGGTTGCGCGTTAACTTTTGGCAGTAATTGTTCCAGCACTTCGCCCACATCAGCGCGAATGGCCACATGCGCTTGTTTAATTTTGCCCAACTCGGCGCGGTCGATATCCACGTGAATAATTTTCGCATTCGGGCAGAATTCTTCGGTTTTACCAATTGCCCGGTCGTCAAAACGCGCGCCCAGAACAATCAGCAAGTCCGCTTCCTGCAAAATAAAATTGGTGCTGCGGGCGCCATGCATCCCCAACATGCCCAGAGATAATGGGTGTTTAGCCGGGATCGTGCCGAGCGCCATGAGCGTCATCGTGGTGGGCAGATTCGCTTTCTCAGCAAGCGCACGCGCATCCGCATGAGCATTAATCACCCCACCACCGAGATACAGTACCGGGCGCTGTGCCTGGTTAATCATCGCGGCGGCATCAGAGATTTGTTGAGCATCAAATTGTGGCGCAGGGGTTGGCGCACACACCGCTGGTAACTCGCTGATGTCGATTTCAGCGGTCTGTACGTCTTTAGGAATATCAATCCATACCGGCCCTGGTCGGCCTGATTCAGCAATGCGGAACGCCTCGCAAATCACCTGCGGCAGTTCGGCGATATCGCGTACTAAATAGTTGTGTTTGGTAATAGGAATGGAGATGCCGTAGGTGTCGACTTCCTGGAATGCGTCGGTGCCAATCATGGATTTCGGCACTTGCCCGGTGATGCAGACCAGCGGGATGGAATCGAGGCGCGCATCGGCGATGGCGGTAACCAGATTTGTCGCACCCGGCCCGCTGCACGCGATACACACCGCGGCTTTGCCCTGGGTTCGTGCCATGCCTTGCGCCATAAAGCCTGCGCCTTGTTCGTGACGCGCCAGAATATGACGAATTTTTTGGCTTTGGCTCAGTGCGTTATAAAGCGGCAGGACTGTGCCACCGGGAATACCGCTGACGGTGGTAATGCCATGATGTTCAAGCAGTTGCACAATCAACTGTGCGCCCGTAATGCGGTTTGCTTGCGGTGGGTTTTCCGATATTGCCATTGCTCCAGTCCTTCTTCTTATGCCGTTTCGCTTTTGGCCGGGGGGACTAAAACAAGAAACCCCGCCCGGTTTGCGCCGGCGGGGTTTTGGAATCGATGCGTTGATTCAGACCCTACGGCGCATTGCCGACGACCACCACCACACGCACGACGACCACCGCGGCTGGTAGCGCGGTTAGTAGTAGGCCAGTGTTGCGAGTGAATGTAGTCATTAGGGTCCTGAATATGTGTTGTGCGTTTTTAACGTCGAAATTTATACAACCACACAGCCTCGTTTCACACAACAGCTTTATTTGTCTCAGCAAAAAAACGTGCACGAGATCACATCAATTAAATAGCCGTTGCAGCGAATTCACGTTTTAATTCGTCAATCGGCAGATAACGTCCGATGATGACCAGCCTTGAAACCCGCTGTTCAGTAGGGTACCAGACCGAACCATAATCAAAACCCACGACTTTGTGGACGCCTTGCACAATCAGCCGTTGCGGGTTGCCGTCAATTGCAAGCACGCCTTTATAGCGCAACATGTCGTTGCCAAAACGTGCGATGCAGCTTTCCATAAATGCGCCTATTTTCTTCACATCCAACAATCCCGCATCAAAAACGTGAGCCTGAATGGCGTCGTCCCAGGAGCGTTTTGCCAACGCTTTACGAAATGGCTGGAAGCTCACGGGATGGTCGGCGTCGGCACGAATAACCCGAAATCCGGCGGTCGTTTCGATGCTGTCCGTAAGCTCAAACGCGTCGAGATCGAGCCATAAATCGGCCGGACATTCGCCGTTCACCATCTCAAAAAGATCCGCTTTGCTGTTGATCCGATGAATCCTTTCCAGCGCCTGGAGTTTGGTGTCTTCGTCAACACGATCCGCTTTGGTCAGTAAAATGCGATCGGCAAAACCGAGCTGCGAGGCCGCCACCGCATGTTCATCTAGCTGGCGCGAAATATGTTCCGCATCGGCCAACGCGATCACGGCATCAAGGCGCAACGCTTCACGCAGATATTCATCAACAAAGAAGGTCTGGACGATGGGCGCGGGGTCGGCAAGGCCGGTAGTTTCCACAATCAGGCGTTCAAAATTGAGTTGTCCCGCCGCGCGTTTTGCCAACATTTCTCGTAATGCGGCAGTGAATTCCCCGCGTACGCTACAACACACGCAGCCGTTACTTAACTCCACCACGTTAACGTTATCCCCGCCCTTGAGCAGCGCGCCGTCGATGTTTACCGCACCGAATTCATTTTCCAGAATCGCAACAGGTTGGTTGTCGTTGTGGGCGAGAAAGTAGTTAAGAAGTGTGGTTTTCCCTGAGCCAAGAAAGCCCGTTAACAGAGTGACAGATACCGCTTGATTCATGTCATATTCCTTAGATTAACAGCAGCGAGCGCCGCCTTTGCCGCCATAGCGTGCATCCTGACGCTCGCGGAAAAACTCTTCGTAGGTCATCGGCGTCTGTTCAGGATGCGTCAGGCGCACGTGTTGCACATAGTTGTCGTAATCAGGCACGCCAACCATGAGCTTCGCGGCCTGGCCGAGATATTTGCCTGCTTTGGCGAGTGTGTCGAACATAGTCCCTCCAGAGAAATGGTGGATGACGCTGGCGCTTATCCCCCCTACAAACCCAAGTGCAGTTGTAGGTCGGATAAGCGCAGTGCCATCCGGCAGATTTATTTAACTATTAATGCGCGCTCTTCGCCTGCACCACAATTTGCTCAACGTCTTCCGGCATCTTCTCGTAAGGCGTTTCCTTCGCGGTTGGCGTGTCCGATTTCAGCGCCTGCATGGCGGTTTTAATCGCAAACAGACCAATCACCACCACAACCACCATAAAGAAGATGGTCAGCCCGGCATCCAGACGGTTGTTGAACACCAGTTGCGATAGCTGTGACTCGGTGTACTGCGCCGGGATTTTGCCGCTGTCGATCATGGCCTGGAATTTGTTAGCGATAGCCAGGAAGCCTACTTTTGCATCCGGGCTGAACGCTTTTTGCCAGCCCGCCGTCAAGGTACAGATCAGCAACCACGCGGTTGGCACCAGCGCCACCCAGGCGTATTTCTGCTTCTTCATCTTGAACAGCACAACAGCGCACAGCATCAGAGCCATACCCGCCAGCATCTGGTTGGCGATACCAAACAGCGGCCACAGGGTGTTAATCCCGCCGAGCGGATCAACCACGCCCTGGTGCAGGAAGTAACCCCACGCCATTACGCAAAGTGCCGTCGCCAGCAAGTTTGCAGGCAGCGAGTCAGTCCGTTTAAGCCCCGGCGAGATAACACCCAGCAAGTCTTGCAGCATAAAGCGCGCCGCACGCGTACCCGCATCGACCGCCGTCAGAATAAACAGCGCTTCAAACAGAATGGCGAAGTGATACCAGAACGACACATCCATCAGGCCGCCCAGCGCCCCGTGCAGAATGTACGCCATCCCGACCGCAAGCGTTGGTGCGCCACCCGCACGTGAAATAATGCTCTGTTCTCCCACGTCGTTGGCAATGTTGGTTAAGGTTTCAGGGGTAATATGGAAGCCCCAACTGCTGACTACGCCTGCCGCAGAAGCCACAACATCCACGGTACCCGCCGGAGCCAGAACCGCCAGTGGGCTGTTCATCGCGAAGTAAACGCCTGGGTCGATAACACAAGCCGCCACCAGCGCCATAATCGCCACAAACGATTCCATCAACATGCCGCCGTAACCGATGAAGCAAGCCTGGTTTTCATTAGCCAGCATCTTCGGCGTGGTGCCAGACGCGATCAGCGCGTGGAAGCCCGAAACCGCGCCGCACGCGATGGTGATAAATAGGAACGGGAACAAATCGCCGGTCCAGACCGGGCCGGTGCCATCAATGAACTTGGTCAACGAAGGCATTTGCAGCGTCGGACGCATAATTAAAATGCCAATCGCCAGGCCGATAATGGTGCCGATTTTCAGGAAGGTAGAGAGGTAATCACGCGGTGCAAGCAGCAGCCAGACCGGCAATACCGCCGCCACAAAACCGTAGCCCACCAGCATCCAGGTCAGTTGCACGCCGGTAAAGTCGAAGTACGGCGCCCAGGTTTCGCTTTCGGCTACCCAACCGCCGGAGATAATCGCAAAGATCAGCATCACCAGGCCAATTACCGACACTTCGCCAATGCGGCCAGGGCGCAGGTAACGGATGTAGACGCCCATAAACAGCGCCAGCGGAATGGTAAACGCCACGGTGTACGTGCCCCACGGGCTGTGAGTCAGCGCTTTCACCACGATCATCGCCAGCACCGCGAGGATGATAACCATGATCATGAAACAGGCCACCAGCGCGATGACGCCCGCGGTGTTGCCCATCTCTTCTTTGACCAGTTCGCCCAACGAGCGCCCATCACGGCGTGTCGAGACAAACAGCACCATAAAATCTTGTACCGCACCGGCCAACACCACACCCGCCAGCAGCCAGAGCATGCCTGGCAAATACCCCATTTGCGCGGCAAGCACCGGCCCGACGAGCGGCCCTGCCCCCGCAATCGCAGCAAAATGGTGACCGAACAGCACTTTCTTGTCGGTCGGAACATAGTCCAGCCCGTCATTATGGCGCACGGCTGGCGTCATACGAGTGGCATCAACGGTTAAGACTCGTTTAGCGATAAACAAGCCGTAGTAACGATAAGCGATGAGGTAGACGCAGATTGCAGCAACCACAATCCATAATGCGTTTATCTGTTCGCCACGATTGAGTGCGATATAACCGAGCGCGAATGCACCAATCAGTGCAAGCACAGCCCATATGAGGTGTTTCCCTGGATTATTCATCTTTGTTTTCCATGTGTAGACCAGAAGCAGAGGTGTTACCGATTTGTTCTAGATCAAGCACGTGGATTTAACAATATTGAAACGAGAGAATGGAGTGGTTTGACCAGGGATTTACATCAGCTTGTTAAGGGGATCACGATGCTGTGATGGTTATACCATTGCTTGATAGGTGATGGTTCCGTTCACCTGGCGTTCAGTGTTCCCAGGAATTACCGAAACGGTGAACGCACAAAGGGTGCTACCGCAGCACCCTTTGCAATCCCGGCTCCCGGCGTTTAAATCGCCGCTTCGCGGTAAACCTCCGTTTTTCCTTTCAGTCCCTGGGTCGGTTGCGACGCGCTCCCGGCGCTCACAACCTCTCGCCGTTCCCGACGGCTCGACCCGGCCTTCCAGTCAAAACGGAGGCGATTTATGCCGGACTCAAAGGTCAACGTCAAAAGCTAAGGTCAAAAGCCGAACCGGTTTTGACCTTGTCCCCGGTATAAATTGCCCCGGTGTTCCCCATAAGTCAGGGTTGAGCTGCCGTCCGCCGTGAAAGTGAGCGATCGCCGGGAGCGAATCGCGAACGACCCTGAACGTTGGGGATAAGCTGGGGTTTACCGCGTAGCGGCAATTTAATCACCGGGCGACGGGGTCGCCAGGGGGATGTCGTTATCCCACTGGCACGTTCACCGTTTTCGGGAATGAAAGAGATAACTGAACGCACGGGTGAACGGAAAACCTCCGGCTTACAATAAGCTTCACCCCATCGTCGCCGTCGTCAACCGACTCGTGCAACACCGCTTGCCGCGCGCGTCGAAGATGGCAATTTCCCACACCTGGGAAGTCTTCCCAAGATGCAGCGGTTTGCATACGCCGCGCACTGACCCGGACGCAACAGCGCGATGATGGCTGGCGTTTATCTCCGTTCCCACCACGCACTGCCCGTCAGTGGTCGTCAGAAATCCTGCCATCGACCCGAGGGTTTCCGCCAACACCACCGATGCGCCGCCGTGCAGCAAACCAAACGGCTGCTGGGTGCGGTTATCGACCGGCATTTCCGCTTCCAGGCTTTCGTCGTCCATGCGCGTGTAAACAATACCGAGATGCTCAACCATCGTTCCGGCGCTGGTTTGGTTTAGCTCATCGAGCGATAACTGCCGTTTCCAGATACTCATTCAGGCTCCCAACGTAGCGCCGCCGTCAATCACAATATCCTGCAATGTGATGTGGCTGGCGTGCGATGAGGCGAGGAACAGAATGGTGCTGGCAATTTCCTGCGGACGCGCGATTTTACCCAGCGGAATGCCCAGTTTAAACTGATCCGGGAACCCCTGAATGCGCTGCTGTTCGGCATCCGGCGTTTTCCACAGCGTGCGCTGCATATCGGTATCGGTCGAGCCGGGCGACACCACATTACAACGCACGCCAAACGGTGCCAGCTCCAGACCCACCGTTAACGCCAGGCTTTTCAGCGCCGCTTTCGATGCGCCATACGCCGACATTCCGGTGCGCGGCGTGTGGGCCGCGTCCGATGCGACGGTGACAATCGCCCCACTTTGCTGTTCACGCAAATGTGGCATGACAGCGCGGAACAGATTAAACGCCCCGCCGACGTTTACGGCAAAAGTATCCTGCCAGTCCTGCAACGCCAGCGCGTCCGTCGCCCCCATGCGTAAAATTCCTGCCGCATTCACCAGTACATCAAGCTGCGGTTCGTCGCTCAATAAACGCTGCGTAACGGCGGCAACCTGCTCGGCGTCTGCCACGTTCAGCACTTCCGTGGCGAACGGGTAAACCTCCAGCGGGAAGGCCAAATCGAACCCGACGACGGTCGCCCCGGCGTCGCTAAACGCCCTTGCGGTGTGATACCCGATGCCTTTGCCCGCGCCAGTTACCCAAACGGTTTTGCCGCTAAAGTCGATGTTCACCCTCAGGAACCCCGCGACAGCAGCGCCCACCAGGCGTCAATCGTCGGGTTTTTCGCCAGCATCACGAAATCGATATCCGCGTGAATTTTGCGCCAGCGAGCCGCCAGCGCCATCATTCGCACCGAATCCAGACCGTAATCAATCAGGTTTTCGTCATCTTGCGGAATGTCAGATTCATCAAGCAATGGCAGCACGATTTCACGCAATTGCTCTTTACTTTGCGGCGCCGCTTCCGGCAATAAATCACGGGTCATGACCACGCGCCCGGAACGGCCTGCGGTGTATTTCAGCGCCATCATGTGTTCTTCGCGGCTGAAATCGGCCAGCGCATCGGCCACCATAAACGGTTTGATATCACGCATAAACGCGTCGGTTGCCGTCGTCATGCAGCCGATGTGGGCGTACACGCCGCAAATAATCAGCTGATTGCGGCCCGTTTCTTTTAACACTTGCTCCAGCGGCGAGCGGATAAACGCGCTGTAGCGCCATTTGGTCAGCACCGTGTCGTGCTCGTCCGGGGCAAGTTCCGCGACCACTTTCTGGCGCTCGGGATGTTTGTTTAAACCCGGTCCCCACATGTCGTTCAGCAACGCACGATCTTCATCGCTTTGAGCGTTAGGTTGCGCGGTGTAATAGACCGGAATGTTGTGGCGTTTGCAGTAATCGCGCAGCGCAGCGATGTTAGCGATAACCTGCTGGATCATCGGGCAATTATCGCCCCAGAAATCAATGAAATATTCCTGCATATCGTGAATCAGCAGCGCCGCACGCTCAGGCTCAAACGCCCAATTCACTTTGTTTTCCGGGATGTCGGCAGCCGTCGGTAAGGTGTATGCGTTCAGTTTTGGAATAGCCATAAATTCTCCGTCTATCAGGAAGCCAGTTGCTTATCAGCAATCAACTGGCGCAAACGTTTTTTGTCCACTTTGCCCACCGCAGTCAGCGGCAGGTTTTCAACGATTTCAATGCGATCGGGCAGTTTGAAGTCCGCAATGCCGAGCTCACGCAGATAACGGCGAATCTCTACGGCGCGGAACGGGCGCAGGCCGACGATAAACGCGCAGCTTTTCTCGCCCAGCAGGCTGTCTTCCATCGAAACCAGCGCGGCATGAACGATCTCTTCGTGGCGCAGTAACAGGTTTTCGATCTCTTCAGCGGCGATCTTTTCTCCGCCACGGTTGATCTGATCTTTCTCGCGCCCCTGAACCGTGATGTAGCCGTCTTCGGCAATCGAAATCAGATCGCCCGAGCAGTAGAAACCGTTGGCATCAAAGGCGCTGGCGTTGTGCTCCGGGCTGCGGTAATAGCCACGGAAGGTGTACGGCCCGCGCGTCATCAGGCGGCCCACTTTGCCGTGCGGCAATGCATTCCCGTTTTCATCTGCCACCCAAACTTCGTCGTCCGGGCACATCGGTACACCCTGGGTTTTGAAGATGTGCTCATTGTCGTCATCCAGGCGCGTGTAGTTCACCAGCCCTTCCGCCATGCCGAAAACTTGCTGTAGCCGGCAGCCGATTTCAGCAGGAATACGAGCGGCCAGCGCTTCGCTTAAACGTGCGCCGCCCACTTGCAACAGTTCTAATGATTCGAGGGATTTATTGCTGCCCCACTCGCCAATCGCTTGCAGCCACAGACTGACAGCAGGCGGTACCAGCGCGGTGACGTTTATCTGGTGGCGTTCAATCAGCGGGAAGCAGAGCGTCGCGCTCGGGTCGTTTGCCAGCACCACGCGCCCGCCGCCGTAAAAGACGCCCAGCGAACCCGGCGAACTCAGCGCGTAGTTATGCGCCGCGGGAATCGCGCACAGGAAGCGGGTATGGGCATCAAAACGGCAGATTTCTACGCTGCGGCGAATGCTGTAGTAGTAATCGTTGTGCGTGCGTGGAATCAGTTTTGGCGTGCCGGTGCTGCCGCCGGAAAGCTGGAAGAAAGCCACTTCGTCAGCCGCCGATGGGGTGGCGACAAAGTTCTCTTCCGGCTCGCCGATCAATGCGCTCAGCGAACGTTCGCGATCGTTTTCATTGAGCAATACCGCCATACGCAGCGAGGGATTTTGTTGG
This sequence comes from Buttiauxella agrestis, assembly GCF_900446255.1. NCBI lineage: Bacteria > Pseudomonadati > Pseudomonadota > Gammaproteobacteria > Enterobacterales > Enterobacteriaceae > Buttiauxella > Buttiauxella agrestis. Next base: position 3,691,676 of record NZ_UIGI01000001.1, read on the forward strand.
CACAGCGCATCAAGGAAATCATCGTGGGCGAACAAATTGTGTTTGCGATCGGCGATCACCACCGCCGGTTCGATTTGGCGGGCATACGCTTCCATTTCAGTGCGCTGATGGCTGAACAACGCGTTCACCGGAGCCACGCCAATTTTCAGCAACGCAAACAGCGTGATGTACAACTCAGCCACGTTGCCCAACTGCACCAGCGCGGTTTCGCCATTGCTCAGGCCGCGTCGTTTTAGCGCACACGCCAGGCGAGTGGCGGCCAGTTCCAGCTCGCGGTAGCTGTAATGGCGCTCACCTTCAATTAACGCAATCGCGTCATTTTTGGCCTGGCGGGTGAGAATATCGGTCAGCGGCAAATCCGCCCAGTAGCCTTTTTCGCGGTAGTGGGCGGCCAGGTCATCCGGCCAGCGGGTAAATTCGATAGCCATTTATTTAATTCCAAAAACGTTGAGCATGGTGGAAAGTTTGACGCCGGTTTCACGCCATTCAGATTCGGGCGATGACGCCGGAACGATGCCTGCGCCCGCGAACAATCGCACTTGCTTGCCGCCGACGCGCGCGCAGCGAATCGTCACCACCCACTCGCCATTCCCCTCGGCGTCGCACCAGCCGACAATCCCGCCAAACAGTTCACGGTCAAACGGCTCAAGTTCGGCAATAAGTTTTTGTGCAGCTTCATGCGGGAAGCCACTTAACGCGGGCGTCGGGTGCAACAGGCAAGCCAGAGAAAGTGCGTTGTCCTGGCTGTCTTTAATTTGGCCGTAAATCGGCGTGGCGAGGTGCCATAAGGTCGGCGTGGTGATTAATTCCGGGGTGTCGGAAAGCGTTAAATACTGGCTACGCGGCAGCAAAACATCATGCATCGCCTGCGTCACCAGACCATGTTCGTGGCGGTCTTTGGTGGAACGCAGTAACTGCGCGCCAATTTCGCTGTCGCGCTGGATATTATCTTTATCACGACGCGCCGAACCGGCGAGCGGCAAGGAGCTGAAATTCTTGCCTGATTTGCGTAACAGCAATTCCGGGCTGGCGCCCACCAGCGAGCTGCTATCCGGCAACGGCACGTGGAAGTTATAGCTGGTCGGGTTCTGGCTTATCAGGCGATTAAGCAGCGCGTCGAGGTCAACAACCGCATCGGTTTCAATATCAATCAGGCGCGAGAGCACCACTTTGTCGATATCCGGCTGGGCGGTAGCGGTGGCGGCATGGGCCACCATTTCCATAAATTTTTCTTGTTCAGGAATCGCCTGGCGCGAGGCAATATTCAGCGACTGGCCGCCGCGTTTTTGACAAGCCGCATCCTGATGCTGTGCGCGTGAAAACGGCTGCCAGCTTTCGGGGATGAATAATGCAGAAGGCTGGCGCGGGTCGAATGGGATAGCCCCTACGACAACAGGCTTTTCGATGCCGTGCTTTCGGGCGCTGTCGAACGCTTCGCGCAACTGAGTTTGCAGATGACCATGGGAATGTGCGCCGTCTAGCGCCGGGGTATCCAGACGGGTAAAGCAGCCGCTTGTGGAAAAACTGCGGTAAGGCGACATAAAGAAAAAGCTGTCTGCGCAATGCTTCACCGCTTGCCCTGGCGTGGATGTAAGCGGCTTTTCTTGTGGCGGCTTCGCCATTGACGTTTCCATGCATCCTCCGTAAAAACATGACAAAAGATAGTAATAATGATTATCATTTGCTTTTCGGTGTCGTAACCTAAAGAGAAAAGGACATGCTGTCAACAAAGGCTAAATTTTTTTTAACAATTCCCGCACTCGTATTATTGAGTTTGAGTCACCTCGCCCATTCCGCCGACTGGCCAAGAACCATTACCGACAGCCACGGCTCGCACACGTTTGAACAAGCGCCAGTGCGCATTGTTTCTACCAGCGTGACGTTAACCGGCTCGCTGCTGGCGATTGACGCGCCTGTGGTCGCAAGCGGTGCAACCACGCCAGGAAATCGCATGGCGGATTCACAAGGTTTCCTGCGCCAGTGGGGCGATGTCGCAAAAGCACGCCACGTTCAGCGTTTGTACATTGGCGAAGCGAGCGCCGAAGCGGTGGCCGCACAAATGCCGGATCTGATTTTAATTAGCGCCACCGGCGGTGATTCTGCCCTCGCCCTTTACGATCAGCTCTCTGCCATTGCGCCAACGCTGGTCATCAATTACGACGATAAAAGCTGGCAGCAGTTGCTCACGCAGTTGGGCGAAATCACCGGGCATGAAAAGCAAGCTGCCGCAAGAATTGCCAGTTTTGACAAGCAATTGAGCGAGTCCAAAATGCATATGACACTGCCACCGCAGCCCGTCACAGCGCTCGTTTACACCCCAGCCTCACGCTCGGCAAACCTCTGGACGCAAGAATCTGCGCAAGGGAAATTGCTCCAGCAGCTTGGCTTCACGTTATCCACTTTGCCGGTGGCGGTTCATGCCAGCCAGAGCATGGGGAAACGTCACGATATCGTGCAATTGGGTGGCGAAAATCTGGCTGCCGGTTTGAACGGTGAAAGCCTGTTCCTGTTCGCCAGCGATGAGAAAGACGCCACCGCGTTGGAAACTAACCCGCTGCTTTCGCATATTCCTGCCGTGCAGAATAAGCGTGTGTACGCGCTGGGCACCGAAACTTTCCGTCTGGATTATTACAGCGCCACGCAGATTCTTGAACGCATGAGCCAGTTGTTTGCCAGTAAGTAGCTATTTGACGGTTGCCGCTTCGGTTTGCTCCGGGGCGGCTTGCAAATAACCGCGCAATTGCACCAACACAATCGCCAATACCACGCCGCACAACGTTAACGCTAAACCGCCGTAACTCGCTGCTGCGACTGGCGTTAATGCCACCGTCATTCCGCCCAAAATTGCGGCCCCTATCGCATCGCCCGTCACATTCTGCGCCGTCCATAAACCGTTGATGCGCCCTAACATCCCGTCCGGCGTCAGCGTCTGAATTAAGGTGTATTGCAGTAATGAGCTGATAGCACTGAGATAGCCAAACAGCGCCAGGCACGCCAGCCCAAGTCCCCAAACCGGCATCAGGCTAAAGATGCCAATGGAGATAAACGACACGATTCCCGTCCCCAGCATAATCATGCCTGGGCGAACGTGATGCGCGATACGACCGCTGGTCAACGCGCCAATAGCAGCCCCGAGCGGAACGGCGGCGTACATCAGGCCGATTTGCGCCGCGCTCATATTCCAGTGCCCGGCGAGTGCCGGATACAACACGCGCACCGCGCTCGCCATCGTCAGTAGCGCACCGACTAACGCAATGCCGCCAATAACCGGATGGCCGACCAGGAAACGCAGCCCGTTCCACAACGAGAGCAGCGGGTTTTCACGCGCCTGCGGCGGCGGTGCCAGTTTCGGCAAACTCAGCAGCGGCAATAACGTGATAAACGTGCCGACGGAAGCCAGCGCGTAGTTCCATACCACACCGCCCGATGCCAGCAGCAGCCCGCCAATCATGGGTGAAATCACTGAACCCAGGCGCACGGTGAGCATGGTTATAGCGCTCGCCTGCATTAAATTTTCACGCCCAACCAGCGCGGGAGTCGCCGCCAGAAGTGCCGTCACGCCCAGTGCGCCAAAGAATCCATCCCACACGCCAAGCAAGTAAATCGCCGCCAGCGAAGGTTCCGGCAACGCGGCGTTAATCGTCAGGCCAATAAAACCGACGCCACACGTGGAGCGGGCGAGCAAAATCAGACGGCGGCGTTCATGACGGTCAGCCAGCACCCCGCCCATCATCAGGCCGATAAACATCGCACTACCGGTTAGCGTCACCGCGAGGCCGACTTGCAGCGAGGAGCCGGTCAGCGTCTGGATTTGTACCGGAACGGCAACGCCGAGTAACCCCAGCGAGACAATGGAAATAAAGCGAGCAAGGAAGACGGCGCGAAAAGCGGGATGAGTCTTGAGCAAACTGAGATTTAGCAGCAAAGAATTGCGGTTCATTACAGGGCCTTAAAGCGAATTTTTCTTTCCGGGTGCGAGGCGGCTCATGCTAACATAAACAAATAAGAGTGATAATGATAATAACTATCATTAATTTTCATGAAAGGGATTTATGTTATTTCCACGGCCATCAACACGCGTTGTGACGCTGCTGATTCTGTTTTTGCTGTTGCTCTTAATGGCGGTAATGAGTCTGCTTATTGGGGCAAAATCTCTGCCTGTTGAGGTCGTTATCGATGCGTTCAGCGGTCAATGCCGAAGTGCTGATTGCACTATCGTGCTCGACGCTCGCCTTCCGCGCACGCTGGCAGGCATTCTCGCCGGTGGCGCACTCGGCCTTGCCGGGGCGCTGATGCAAACTCTGACACGTAATCCCCTCGCCGACCCCGGCCTGCTTGGCGTCAATGCCGGGGCCAGTTTTGCCATTGTATTAGGCGCGGCGGTCTGGAGTTTTTCCTCACCGATTGCCCTGCTCGGCATGGCCTTTGCTGGTGCGCTGTGCGCAGCCCTGGTGGTGGCATTTACCGGAAGCCAGGGAGGCGGGCAACTCAGCCCGGTGCGCTTAACGCTGGCGGGCGTTGCGCTTGCCGCCGTGCTGGAAGGCCTGAGCAATGGCATCGCGCTGCTTAACCCGGTGGTTTATGACCAGTTACGTTTCTGGCAAGCCGGAACACTGGATATTCGCACCCTCGAAACGCTGAAAATCATCGTGTTGCCGGTGCTGGCAGGCTGCGCCATTGCCCTGTTTATAAGCCGTTCACTCAACAGCCTGAGCATGGGAACCGACACCGCCACCGCGCTGGGCAGCAAAGTTGTACGCACTCAATTGCTCGGTTTAATCGCCATCACGTTATTGTGCGGCAGCGCGACGGCAGCCGTTGGCCCGATTGCGTTTATCGGCCTGATGATGCCGCATCTTTCGCGCTGGCTGGTGGGCGCCGATCACCGCTGGTCGCTCCCCGTCACCCTGATTGCCACGCCTGCGCTGTTGCTGTTCGCCGATATTGTTGGCCGCCTGCTGGTGCCGGGCGAACTGCGCGTGTCGGTGGTTAGCGCGTTTATTGGCGCGCCGATGCTGATTTATTTGGTGCGCCGCCAGCGCAAAGGAGCGAATGCATGACCCGTCTCTCTCCTCGCTTACTGTTCGTCAGCCTGGCGCTATTGCTGTTCAGTTGCGCGTTAGGCATGTGGAGCCTGGGAAGCGGCGTTTTACCGCTTTCAGTAGGCCAGGTGATTGACGCTCTGGCCGGTTCCGCACCGCGTAATGTCTCACTGGTCGTTGTCGAATGGCGCTTGCCCCGCGTGGTGATGGCGCTACTCATTGGCGCGGCATTAGGCGTGAGCGGTGCTATTTTCCAGTCGCTGATGCGCAACCCGCTCGGCAGCCCGGATGTGATGGGCTTTAACACCGGTGCCTGGAGTGGCGTGCTGGTGGCCATGGTGCTATTCGGCCAACATCAAACCGCCATTGCCACCTCGGCGATGGTCGGCGGCGTTGTTACCGCTCTGGTGGTCTGGCTGCTCGCGTGGCGTAACGGCATCGAAACTTTCCGCCTGATCATTATTGGTATTGGCGTGCGGGCGATGCTGGTCGCGTTTAATACCTGGTTACTGCTGCACGCCTCGCTTGAAACGGCCATCTCCGCCGGGCTGTGGAATGCCGGTTCGCTCAATGGTTTAACCTGGGGGAAAATCTTCCCGGCCGCACCATTAATGCTGTTGGCGTTGGTCGTTGGTGGATTGTTGGTCCGGCGGATGCGCCTGTTGGAAATGGGCGATGACAGCGCCTGCGCGCTTGGCGTTTCGGTTGAGCGCTCGCGTCTGATGCTGATGTTAACCGGTGTGATTCTGACCGCCGCCGCCACCGCACTTGCCGGGCCGATTTCGTTTGTCGCCCTGGTCGCCCCACACATTGCGCGTCGCCTGAGTGGCACTTCGCGTTGGGGTTTACTGCAATCAGCGCTCTGTGGTTCGGCGTTATTACTGGCGGCCGATTTGTGCGCTCAACATCTTTTCATGCCGTATCAGTTGCCGGTCGGCGTGGTCACGGTAAGCCTCGGCGGTATCTATTTAATTGCGTTGTTGATTCAGGAGTCCCGTAAAAAATGAGCCAGATTTCCGCTCCACCGCGCCTGCATGGCGAACAGCTCACATTGGGATATGGCAATCATGTGGTCGCCGACGGCCTGACCGTTGCCATTCCTGACGGGAAATTCACCGCCATTATCGGCCCCAACGGCTGCGGGAAATCCACGCTGCTGCGCACCCTTAGCCGCCTGATGAAACCGATGCACGGCCAGGTGTGGCTCGATGGCAATGAAATCCACCGTTTTGCGACCAAAGAAGTGGCGCGTCGCGTGGGTTTGCTGGCGCAAAACTCCAGCGCACCGGGCGATATCAGCGTCGCGGAACTGGTGGCGCGTGGGCGATATCCACATCAGCCGATGTTTTCCCGCTGGCGAGAAGAAGACAAACTGGCGGTGGAACGGGCGTTAAAAGCGACGAATATTGAGGATTTGGCTGACCAACCCGTTGATACGCTTTCCGGCGGACAGCGCCAGCGTGCCTGGATTGCGATGGTGCTGGCGCAGGAAACGTCCATTTTGCTGCTGGATGAACCCACCACCTGGCTTGATATCAGCCATCAAATTGATTTGCTGGAACTGCTGCGCGACCTGAACCAAAAGCAAGGTTTTACCCTTGCCGCAGTGCTGCATGATTTGAACCAGGCCTGCCGATACGCGACTCACTTAATCGCGCTGCGAGATGGCAAAATTATCGCTGAGGGCGCACCGACAGAGATTGTCACGCCCGAGCTTATCGAAGCGATTTACGGCCTGCGCTGCATGATTATCGAAGATCCGGTAGCGCATACACCGCTGGTCGTGCCGCTCGGGCGTGGGTGAAAATCAATCTAGTTAAAATGTTTGCGTAGCATCTCGCAAAGATGCACACTAGCACTGTGCAAGCATGCAATCCGTGTTTCAATGCCCCACTGATTTCTCAGATGGAATTAGCATCATGGAAAAGATGCGCACCATAGTTAGTTTCAGGGACTCGTGGCTTGAGGATTTCTTTCTTTTCACCAGGCAACACAGAAAGATTCCTCCTGATCTCGTCAGCGTTCTGGCGCGAAAACTAGATTTGATTAATGCCGCCGCGACCAGGCAGGATTTACGATCGCCTCCTGCCAACCGTTATGAAGATCTCAGGCCACCGCTCAATGGCTACTCTTCCATACGAGTCAACAACAAGTACAGACTGATCTTCATCTGGCAAGAGAGTAAAGCGCACGATATTTACCTCGATGATCACAGTTACAGATGGCACAGTTGAATCGGTCGATAACCACACAATAAGGATTAAGTATGGTCCAGGCACAACGTAAACCAACCTCTGTCGGCGACGTGCTTCTTTATGAATATCTCGAACCAACAGGCCTGCGAATTAACGATCTGGCTGATATGCTTCAGGTCCATCGCAACACGGTCAGTAAACTTTTAAATAACAACAGTAAACTCACCACTGACATGGCTTTCAGACTCGCAAAGGTATTTGAAACCTCAGTGGAGTTTTGGCTCAATCTGCAAACGAATGTGGATATCTGGGAGATCCAGAATGATCCCCGTACTCAGGAAGAAATCAGCCGCATCGTGACGCTCAGCGAAATGCTCAAACGTAAAACTCGTGCAGCATGAAATGAACGGTGGATGAGGCTGTCGCTTATTCCCCCAACAAAATCAGGATAAGCGCAGCGTCATCCGGCGCTTACGCCAACACTCGCTGCAATACCGGCCCTATTTCCTCAAAAGATTTTGGGGAAATAATATCGACGTGGGCGCAGTCGAGGCGGAAGACTTCAAGCTCGCCAATCCACGGCGCCCAGGTTTTTTGCGGGTCCATTCCTTCGGGTAACGTTCTCTGGGCCACAAACAACGTCGCTTTCCCGCCAAACGGCACACTGTTTGCGGTCGTCAGCAGGCGCACCGCATCGGCGTAATTCCCTTCGATAGCCTGGAATAAAGCATCTGACGTTTGACCACGTTGTGCGGCGACAAAAGCCTCACGTTCGCGGTTGATTTCATCCAGCACCGCCGGATCGAGTTCGTTTGCCGCCTTCTCCGTCCAGTTTTGCGTTTCTGGTGGCCAGGTATCCAGCAGGCCGAGGAACGCAACTTCTTCCCCTGCCGCTTCGAGACGTGCCGCAATGCCTTGCGCCAGCGTGCCGCCGAGCGAATAGCCCATCAGATAATACGGGCCGTGGGGCTGAAGCTCGCGCAGGGTTTGCAAGTGCGTTTCGCAAACCTGCGCCAGGTTTTCGGCTTGCTGCATCGGGCCATTCGGGCGCGGAGATTGAATACCCGTAATCGACCAGCGCGGGTCGAGATAACGCTGCAATACGCTGAATTGCCAGGCAAAGCCCGACGCCGGATGGAAGCAATAGAGCGTCGGCCCACTGCCTTTACGCAGCGGCAGCACCGTATCAAAACCCGCGCGGCTGGCTTCTTCTTCGCTCAGTTGCTGCCCCAGAATTTCCGCAAGTTGGCCGACGGTTGACGCCACCATCACCTGCCCGACCGTGACTGGCCTTGCGAGTTTTTCGCGTAACTGTGCCGCCAGGCGCATCGCCAGCAGCGAATGCCCGCCGAGCGCAAAGAAGTCATCATTAACCGAGTGAATTTCGCAGCCTAAAAGCTGTGAAAATGCGTCGGCGATGGCGATTTCCAGGCTCGATTCGGGAGCACGCCCGCCCCCGCGCTGCGCCAGTTCCGGCAAAGGCAGCGCTTTTCTGTCCAGCTTGCCATTCGCGCTGAGGGGGAAATCATCCAGCTGAATTAACGCGACCGGAACCATGTGTGCAGGCAGCACGGCAGCCAGGCGTTCGCGCAGGGTATCGAGAGCCAAAACCTCGCTGGAGGCTGACACCAGATACCCCACCAGTTGACGGGCATCACCGCCGCTGACGGCATCTTTATTCAACACGCAGGCGTGCGTCACGGCCTGAGCGACGCCCGGTAGCGTCAGCATCGCCCGGTCGATATCCCCCAGTTCGATCCGCTGGCCGCGAATTTTGAGCTGATCGTCACTGCGCCCGAGATATTCCACGGCACCGTCATCCAGCCAACGCGCGACATCGCCGGTGCGGTACATGCGTTCACCTGCATCAAAAGGATCGGCCACAAAGCGGCTGGCGGTGAGATCCGGGCGCGATAAATAACCCTGCGCCAACTGAATTCCGGTGAGATACAGATCGCCTGCGATCCCCGGCGGAACGGGGCGCATCGCCGAGTCCAGAATGCGTAAACCGGTATTCCATACCGGCCAGCCAATCGGCACACTGCTGCCTGAAACCCGCGCCAGCTCTTCGCCAAACGCCGGATACCAGCTGACATCAACGGCGGCTTCGGTTGGGCCGTAGAGATTATGCAATGGTGCGTGAGTGAGTTGTTCCCACTGGCGACAAAGTTCAGTCGGTAGCGCTTCCCCGCTACAGAACACCCGGCGCAGAGTGGCGCATTTTGCTCTCGCGTCATCATTGGTTAATGCCGCGACAAACGCCGCTAACATTGACGGAACAAAGTGCGTGGTGGTCACGCCGTAGCGGGCAAAAAGCTGCTGCAACGCTTCCGGGTCACGATGCGCTTCTGGCGGAGCCATCACCAGTTGCGCCCCAACGATATACGGCCAGAAAAACTCCCATACGGACACGTCAAAACTGCACGGCGTTTTCTGTAAAACCACGTCCTCGCCATTCAGCGGATAGTGATTTTGCATCCACAGAAGACGGTTAACGATAGCCTGCTGCCCGACCATGACCCCTTTTGGCCGCCCGGTCGAACCGGAGGTGAAAATCACATACGCGGTGTGTTCCGGGCGTGAGAGATGAGGGATTTCCGGCACATTAGCCGTATCCATAATGCTTTGATAGCAGAAGGTTTTCAGGCCATTTACGGCACTAAATCGCGGTAATTGAGAGTCAGAAGTCAGCAGTAAACGCGGAGCGGCATCTTCAAGCATCATCTGCAAACGATCGTCGGGATAACCGGTATCAAGCGGCAGCCAGGCCGCCCCGACTTCAACAATCGCCTGCAACGCGAGCGATAAAAACACCGAGCGCGGTAGCGCGACAGCCACTACATCCCCCGGTTTCACGCCGCGTGAAATGAGTTCTGCGGCCAGCGCCCGCACCTGTTCGCGCATTTGGCGATAGTCGAACTGAGTGTTTTCGTCAGCCAGCGCGGGCGCATGGGGAGTTCTTGCGGCCTGGTCAGCAATTAACTGGCTTAACGTCGTGACCGGAACCGCCGTTTGCGTGGCGTTAACGCTTTCCAGCCGTTCGATTTCGCAAGGGTGCAGCAGTTGCGCATCCACACAACGTAATGCGGGACTGGCCGCAAACTGGCGCAAAAGAAGCGGCAAGCGGGCGATGTGCTGTTGCAACGTGGCAGCATCGTAGCGCTGCGCATTTGCCAGCAGTTCGAGGGAGAACTCGCCCTGTTCGCTGATATACAGCGCAATTTCTAAATCGCGCACCGGGCCGGAAGCCAATTGATGCGTAATGCCTTCGATGCCGTTGAAATCAAGGCGGTAATCGAACATTTTCAGGTTCAGCACCGGGCCATACAACGGCTCACCGCTGGTGACTTTCCCTGAATCACGCAGGATTTGTTCAGCATCGTAGCGCTGGTAACGGCGCAGGCTTTTGAGTTCTTTCGCAAGGTTTGCGGCGAATTCCGGCAGGGTAAAATCGGGTTCGATGCGTACACCAAACGGCAACACATTTAGCACTGGCCCGGTGGCACACAAAGCAGCGGAACCCATGCGGCGCATAAAGATAAAGCCCGCGGAGTAATCAGCCCGTCCGCTTAAACGCCCGAGCCACAGCGCCACCAGCCCTAATGCCATATCGGCAGCCGTCAGGTTTTTCTGGCGGGCGTTATCCATCAGCAGGTGGAAATCTGCGCTCTCAAAATTCAGCGACTGGCGAATCAATTGGGTGGTGGAACCCAAATCTGTGAGTGGTTTTGCTGAAAGCGTGGCAGGCGGCGGTAACTGGCGAGTTTTATCAGCCCAAAACGCCGCGTCGCGCAGCCTGGCGTCGGATTTGCGGTAATGCTCGTATTCCGCAACGACATCACTAAACGGGGTAAATGGGCTGGGTTCAGGATTTTGATTTTGACAATACGCACTGTAAATATTGGCAATACGGCGGGTAATTGCGGTGAAACTGAAGCCATCAACCACCAAATGGTGAAAACGTTGATACCAGAACCAGCGCGTTTCGTCGATGCGCAGGAGTTGATGATGATAAAGCGGTTTACCGCTGCTGATACGCAAATCCTGCTCAAGATCCTCACGCATCAGTGCCAGGGCAGCCGTTTCAGGTTCAGCGACGCCGCGTAAATCACGGCAAAGCGGGGCTGTAAATGTTGCATCAGGATCGACCCACTGGCGCGCCTCGCCGTCCACTTCACTAAAACGCAGACTCAGCGTATCCGCCTCTTTCAGGCCCGCTACTATCGCCTTGCACAGCAGTGCTTCATTAAGCTCGCCGTTAAGTTCGCCCCCGCAGTTTAATTCAATATAGTGCGCAACGCTCCACGCGTTGGCCTGGGGCGAAAGCTGATCGGCCATCCAGATGCCGGGTTGCGCCGCCACCAGCGGCAGAGTTTCGGTGGGTGCGAGTATCGGCGCCATGATTAATTCACTCACCTTTCACCTCTGCTTTCGCAAAGTTTGCCGGTTGTAATTGGGTCCAGTTAGCGAGCAGCCACTGATTGCACTCTTCGTTCGATGCCGGTTCACAAACTACCTGCCAGCCATCGGGCAAGGCACAGTGTTCAGGCCATAAGCTGAACTGGCTCGCGGCATTTTCAAGGATGAAAAAACGACTCTGCGGCGAGTCGAAGGGATTACTGAATTCCATACTTCATTCCACTCCTGTCAAAGAGACGCTTTCCAGAGCCAGGCTAAGCCGTTAATCAGCCCGCCCCGCCAGCAAAGCGCATCGTGCCCACCGTCAACCTGACGGTAGAAAACTGCTCGCTGTGTTTGTTGTAGTAAGGGATAAATTCGTTGATTAACCTGATGGATAAGAGGTTCTCTGACCCCTGCCTCAAGATAGATTCGCAGCGGTTTGTCGCACACCAGCCCATCTTCAAGTCGCTGGATTAATTGCCCGCCCTGCGGATTGCTTCCGCGATTAGGCCACCAGTAAGAACCGGACTGGCTCAACACGCAGCCAAATTGTTCCGGCCAGTGAAGTGCGGCATAAAGCGAAGAAAGTCCGCCAAAACTTTGCCCGGCCACCACGGTGGTTTCGGGTTTTTCATTCCAGCGAGTGAGGGTGCACAGGTGCGGTAATAACTCTTCCTGCAACGCCTGCCAGAACTGCGCATTACACGGCAGTTCGTTGCTACGGGTGTCGTTATCAATCACGTCAATCAGCACGTAAACCGCAGGCGGTAGCGCTCCGGCGTCAGTTTGTGCCTGAAGCGCAGGCCACACCGGCATGCTTTCGGCCCAGAATTGGCCGTCGAGCAAAATCGCCAGCGGGCGCTCTTCGGGTTTTGCGTCACCGGTCGCAAAAATCCACACTTTGCGCTGATTTTTCAGACCCGGGCTATCCCAGGTGATGCATTGCACTGCGCAATGCGGCGTGTTGGGGTTATCCCAGCCAGGCTGCTGTGGTGCGTCAGGAAGATGGAGTGCGGACATCGGATGCCCGCGCCCGCCCAGCCAACTTTCCGGGTTCAGCGGATCGGCAATGGCTCGCGGCAGCAGTTTGCGCCAGCCTTCACGTAGCGCCATACGCGCCGGTTCGATACCCTCGAACGCTTGCGCGGGGAAATCCTCTTCGCAGACCGACGGGATAAAACAATAACTGCCGCGCCATGTGCTGCCGAGGCGAGTTTGCCACTGCCAGACATCCGTCCCAGGCACGCGTTCCAGAGTTTGCGGGCGAGATTTTTGGTGATGGTCGGTCACGCCGGTGATGTAAATCCAGACTCGCTTTATCGGTGAGGTTTTCTCGCAGCCTTGCGGATCACGCCACAAAAAACGCACCTCACACTGATTGTCACTTTTACAGGTAACGGCGGGGATCCCTTGCGCCTGTTTTTCCTGCCACCAGCACTCACTTCCTGTCAGCAAATTTGTCACTCGAGCATAACCTTATGAAATTATTGATAACGGTCAACAATCTTGAAATATATTGATAATACTATTGATAATTATTTTCATTTGCAATAGCGTATTTCCGCGCTTTGAGCTACCAGCTTCCGGGTGCAAAAACAATAAATTGCCGAACTTGAAGGCACGATTCCCTCATTTCAGGGCGAATGCTGGACAGATCCCGGTATGACTAAGTGAAAACCATGCTGCGCCCGATCCCTATGGGAATGGAATGACACCGGGCGAAGCGGAAAAGCAGGCCGCCATAATGAATAATAAAATTAACTATTCCCTCGCGATGCTGATTAATCTGGGGATATACGGGGTCGCCCAACCTGCCTTTGCGGCAGATCAAGCAGCACCGGCAACGGCGCAAGCCGCGGCACCCAGCAACGACGACTCGCTCACTCATGAAGACACTTTGGTTGTTACCGCTGCCGAGCAAAATTTGCAGGCGCCAGGCGTTTCGACCATCACAGCAGAAGAACTCAAAAAGCGCCCACCGGCGCGTGATATTTCCGAAATCGTTCGTACCATGCCGGGCGTTAACCTGACCGGTAACTCCACCAGCGGCCAGCGCGGCAACGGTCGCCAGATTGATATTCGCGGTATGGGCCCGGAAAACACGCTGATTCTTATCGATGGTAAACCCGTGACCAGCCGTAACTCTGTGCGTCTGGGCTGGCGTGGCGAGCGTGATACTCGCGGCGATGCAAGCTGGGTTCCGCCAGAAATGGTTGAGCGTATTGAAGTTATTCGTGGCCCAGCCGCCGCACGTTACGGCAACGGCGCGGCTGGCGGCGTGGTGAATATCATCACCAAAAAAGGCACCAACGAATGGCACGGTTCCTGGAACACCTATCTGAATGCGCCAGAGCACAAAGACGAAGGTTCTACCAAGCGCACCAACTTTAGCCTGAATGGCCCGCTGGGCGGGGATTTCAGCTTCCGTCTGTACGGCAACCTCGATAAAACCCAGGCCGATGCATGGGACATCAACCAGGGCCATCAGTCTGAACGTACTGGTATTTACGCCGATACGCTGCCCGCCGGGCGCGAAGGCGTGATTAACAAAGACATCAACGGCGTGGTGCGTTGGGACTTTGCGCCAATGCAATCTTTGGAACTGGAAGCGGGCTACAGCCGCCAGGGCAACCTGTATTCCGGCGATACCCAAAACACCAACACCAACAAAATCGTTAAAGATAACTATGGCGAAGAGACAAACCGTCTGTACCGCCAGAGCTACTCTCTGACCTGGAATGGCGGTTGGGATAACGGCCTGACCACCAGCAACTGGGTGCAGTACGAGCACACGCGCAACTCGCGTATGCAAGAAGGCCTGGCCGGTGGCACCGAAGGGATTTTCTCCAGCGATCAATTCAGCGATATCGATCTGAGCGACGTGCTGCTGCACAGCGATGTGAATATCCCGATTGATTTTATCGTGAATCAGAACCTGACGTTGGGCACCGAATGGAACCAGCAGAAGATGAAAGATTTGTCTTCAAACAACCAGACCTTTATGGGCGGACCGGTTCCAGGTTCATCCAGCACCGGTCGTAGCCCGTATTCCCAGGCTGAAATCTTCTCCCTGTTTGCCGAAGACAATATGGAGCTGACGGACAGCACCATGCTGACGCCGGGCGTGCGTTTTGATCACCACAGCATTGTGGGCAGCAACTGGAGTCCGTCACTCAACCTGTCGCAAGGTTTAGGTGATTATTTCACGCTGAAAATGGGTATCGCCCAGGCGTATAAAGCGCCAAGCCTGTATCAAACTAACCCGAACTACATTCTGTACAGCAAGGGTCAGGGTTGCTACGCAAGCAGCACTGGCGTGGGCTGCTACATGATGGGTAACGAAGACCTTAAGGCTGAAACCAGCGTTAACAAAGAGATTGGCCTTGAGTTCAAAAAAGACGGCTGGCTCGCAGGTGTGACCTGGTTCCGTAACGATTACAAAGACAAAATCGAAGCGGGCTATGCCCCTATCGGCCAGACCTCTTCCGGCAAAACCAAGACCGATATTTACCAGTGGGAAAACATCCCTAAAGCACTGGTAGAAGGGCTTGAAGGAACGTTAAACGTACCGGTTTCCACCACGGTAAGCTGGACGAACAACGTCACCTATATGCTGGAAAGTAAGAACAAAGAAACCGGCGAGCGCCTTTCTGTTATCCCGGAATACACGCTCAACTCAACGCTGAGCTGGCAGATTCGCCAGGACGTTTCTGTGCAATCCACCTTTACGTGGTACGGCAAACAGCAGCCGAAGAAATACAACTACAAAGGTCAGCCAGCAACAGGTCCAGAAACCAACGAAGTTAGCCCATACAGCATCGTTGGCATGAGCGGAACCTGGGATGCAACGAAGAATGTCAGCCTGACGGCGGGTATCGACAACCTGTTCGACGAGCGCCACTGGCGTGCGGGCAATGCCCAGACGACGGGTGGTGACAATGGTTATATGTACGGCGCGGGTGCCGCAACTTATAACGAGTCAGGCCGTACTTACTACGTCAGTTTGAACACGCACTTCTAATTACCTCTCCTGAGAGTCCCCTCTCCCTCAGGGAGAGGGTTAGGGTGAGGGGGAAACATCTCATGAAAACCCAGCTCACAAATTTCAGCTTCCCCCATACTGGGCAACGAATCGTCCGCGTGGATTTTGACGCCACAACCTTTCAGCCCGACGATCTGTTATGTCTGCCGCATCACCCTCGCTTATCCAACGCCGTTGTTAAGCGCAAAGCCGAGCATCTCGCAGGAAGGATCGCGGCATCTGAAGCGCTACGTTTTCATGGCGTAAATGACTATGTGCCGGGAATTGGATTGCACCGTGAACCCTGCTGGCCACCTGGATTCACCGGCAGCATTACGCACAGCGGCAATGTGGCATTCGCGACGGTGGTGGCTGATTCTGCGGATATGCGCGAGGGAATCGGTATCGACTATGAAGAAATTATTGCCCCGCACATCGCCGAAGAAATTGATGGTGGAATTATCGATTGCGCAGAAAAAGAACTGCTGCGCCAATCCCCTTACCCTTTCCATTACGCGTTAACCATGGCCTTTTGCGCAAAAGAAAGTTTATTCAAAGCCATGTTCCGCCATGTGGGTCGTTACTTTGATTTTTCTTATGCATCAATAAGTAAAATAGATGACACGCGATTAATCCTGACCCTCAATCATTCACTTGGCCCATACAAAAAAGGCAATACATTCATAGCGATATGGAATAATGACGCAGGTAAATTAATAACGCTAATACAGCTTGGGCGGCAATAAAAAGAAATCGCTTGCGGTTCAGTAATAAGTGAATGTTATATTCGGAGAACACAACACATATATAACATCTACTATTACAAGGACTTTTTGGACTATGGAAAACACGCTTTCCCTCGAATCATTCCTGACCTCTGTTCAACAACGCGATCCAAACCAACCTGAATTTGCCCAGGCAGTACGCGAAGTCATGACCACGCTCTGGCCGTTCCTGGAGCAAAACCCGCAATACCGCCGTTCGGCACTTTTAGAGCGCCTTGTGGAACCTGAACGCGTGATTCAGTTCCGCGTGACCTGGGTTGATGATAAGAATCAAGTGCAGGTAAACCGCGCCTGGCGCGTGCAGTTCAGCTCAGCCATTGGCCCATTTAAAGGCGGAATGCGTTTCCACCCCTCCGTTAACCTCTCGATTCTGAAATTCTTAGGCTTTGAACAAACCTTCAAAAATGCGCTGACCACGCTGCCAATGGGCGGCGGGAAAGGCGGCAGCGACTTTAACCCGAAAGGTAAAAGCGAAGGCGAAGTGATGCGTTTTTGCCAGGCACTGATGATGGAGTTGTATCGCCATCTGGGACCAGACACTGACGTACCGGCAGGCGATATCGGCGTTGGCGGGCGCGAAGTGGGCTTTATGGCGGGGATGATGAAAAAGCTCTCCAACAATACCGCGTGCGTGTTTACCGGAAAAGGTTTGTCGTTTGGCGGCAGCCTGATTCGCCCGGAAGCCACCGGTTACGGGCTGATTTATTTCACCGATGCGATGCTGCAACGCCACGGCCTGGGCTTTGAAGGCATGCGCGTGGCGGTTTCTGGCTCCGGCAACGTTGCGCAATACGCCATCGAAAAAGCGCTGTCATTGGGCGCTCGGGTCGTAACGGCGTCTGATTCCAACGGAACCGTCGTCGATGAAGCGGGCTTTACCACCGAAAAACTGGCGCGTTTGACTGAGATTAAGTCCAGCCGCGACGGACGTGTGGCCGATTACGCCCGCGAATTTGGTCTGAAATATCTCGAAGGCCAGCAACCGTGGAGCGTTCCGGTTGATATCGCGCTGCCATGTGCCACGCAAAATGAGCTGGATACCGAAGCGGCACGTACGCTTATCGCCAACGGCGTGAAAGCGGTCGCTGAAGGCGCAAATATGCCCACCACTATTGAGGCGACGAATCTGTTCCTTGATGCGGGCGTATTGTTTGCACCGGGCAAAGCAGCCAACGCCGGTGGTGTGGCGACATCTGGCCTGGAAATGGCGCAGAATGCGGCGCGGCTGGGCTGGAAAGCGGAGAAAGTGGATATTCGCCTGCACCACATCATGCTCGATATTCACGAAGCCTGCGTGAACTACGGCGGCGAAGAGAAACAAACGCATTATGTTCGCGGCGCGAATATTGCGGGCTTTGTAAAAGTGGCCGACGCGATGTTAGGGCAAGGCGTGCTGTAACTCTTTGATGTAAATGGTGGATGACGGCTAACGCCTTATCCACCCTACGTTTTTCATATTTTCGTAGGTCGGATAAGCGTTAGCGTCATCCGACAACTAACTTGCCGGAACGACCTTAATATCTTCCATCCCAATCCCCAATTTGCGCGGTTCATGGCCGAGAATATTGCCTTCATTGGATAACTTCGGCTGCGGCGGAATAATTTCCAGCAGATTGCTGCCCTCCGGGTTATCAAAATGCAAGGTAGTGGTACTTAATTCTTCGCCAAGCGTGAGTGTCTGCTGCTGGTTTCCTACTTTCACCGGCACCGGCTGGCCAATATTCGGGCCAAACGCTTTAGCCGTAATGACCAGGTCAAATTTCTCCGGCAGCGGTTCGGCATATTCAATTTTCACTTCCGGTGCCAGATTAGCGTTTGACCAGCGACCCCAGTCTTCCGGGCGTGAAATCCCGCTAAACTCTTTGACGTTATCTGGCGCACCCGGCACGTTGAAAATAAAACTATCGGCCTGGTAGCGAATGGCATTTTCATCCACTTTGAGCAACGCGACATTCTTTTTAAAGCGCGTTTTGTCGATATCCTGCCTGGCGAATTCAACCGCATGCTGTTCCTGCTGCTGTTCGATTAAGCGCACCGTAGGTTGACCACCCATTTGCCCCTGAGCCACGCACAGCCCGGTGGAAAGTGCCAATTTTGAATCCCACAGACGCGCCATTTTAAAACAGCGATCGACCCAAATGAATTTATCGTTTTCTTTAAAGTCAGCCAGTTGATAACGCAGCGGCGCGGAATATTCGCTTTCAGGTAACGGCTCGATTTTTTTATCCAGAATACGCAACAGCAGTGGCATTTTGAAATGTGCGCCAGAGTAGCTGAAGGTATTTTTCTTCTGGTCAATTTCGTATTGAGTAATGGTTTTCGGGAAATTCCACAGATCGATAACGTCCGGTTTCCACTCCATCACTTTTTCTTTGACGTTAAGGAATACAGATGCAATCGACTGCCCGGATAAACTGCTGCGCCCTAATCCAAGGTAATTATCACCACCCAGAACATCCAGCACCGTCGCTCCGTTATCCAGAGTGCTGCGTTTAACGGGCACCAAATCAGACTGCGGTTTATCACCACGGAGAATAAAGAACAGGTTATTACGCTCGTGCTGATTGAGGTATTTATATGCAGTATTGTTCATTGCCAGATGGTCAGAACTCACCACAATCACGGTATTTTTAAAATATGGTGAGGCTTTTATTTTTTCGATAAGAGCGGCAATATGTTCCTGGCTACAGGCCACTGCGCTAAATGACTGGTTTTCTTTGCCGTCAAAATTATAGCTGCGGCGTTTGCAGGTTTTTGAGATAAAACCATCCGGGTGATGAGTATCAACCGTGAGCGTAAACAGCGAGAAACGTTTATTCGCTTTCGACAATTCCACATACTTCTCAAAGACTTCGTCCAGCACCGTATCGTCATAAAAACCCCAGTTGTTGCGGTACTGCGGGTCAGCAACCATGGTTTTCAGCTCTTGCGCACCGTACATGTGGTCAAAGCCGTGAGATTGTAAAAAGACGTCTTTGCCGGCAAAGCGTAAATCTGCGCCCTGCATAAAATAGTTTTCATAGCCGGACGCTTTCAGGATATCGCCCAGGCAAATATTCTTCGGGAAGAAACTCGATAACGAAGCGGATGAATTCCCTTCGAACGGTGCAAATAATGGAATGCCGCATTGCGAAGCGACCATTCCGGCAATCGTGTAATCGGTGCCCGGTAATTGCACGGTATGGCTGAAATCTATTCCTTCATTTTTAAGTCCGGTTAATTCCGGTGCTAAATCAGGGAATAATTCGGGTTCGAAATAGGTGCGCTCAAGACTTTCGCCATAAATATAAACCAGGTTGAGTTTTGGATTTTTAATCACTCCCTGCGGAACCTGATAATACACAGCGAAGTCGGAATCACCCGAGCGCGTTTGTGATTTCACCAGCTCAGTCACCTGACGAAAAGCCGGTGACGCATCCACCGAGGCCAGCGCCAAAACCAACGCCAACAAGCTGTAGCCAAAATGATGCGGATAACCTTTTCGGCGGCGTAAAACCCAGGTCAACGCGCCAAAAACCGCCACCAGCGCAACAAACACACCCACGCCCGGCAGGATGTATTTACCTATTCCGGCTCCGGTCATGCTGCTGGTCAGCGTGTACAGTACCGCGTCGTTGATCCCTTCACCGGTAAAGTAGTTACTGGCAACAAAAGTGACGTTCAGGACAATATACAGACCCAAAATAAGAAGGATGACGCTAAACCACCAGATATTACGTCCAGCTTTAGCGGCATACACGGCGATGGCTGCAACAAACAACACAATTGAAAGCATTTCCGACAACGCCTGACCCTCGAAATAAACGCGCTCACTGGCGCTAAGCTGTACCCAGTCATTTCTGAAGGCTAAATCTAACGTTGTTGTCACATTCCTGCAATTTCCATGACATGAAAGTGTGCTGCATTTCGGAATTGTACGTGTTCTGTTGGCAGATGAGTCAATGTTCAATAGCTGGCAGCTATCACAGTCATCGTTAATACAACGATTGGGCGGATTGACCGATGCGCGGCATCAATGATTTAATCCCGTCGCTGTTATGATTTTTTAAAGTGGAATTGTAACGCGCAACAAATATAGACCACCCGGCAACGGGTGGTTTTTTTTTACCTGTCGCTCAGGTTGTTAGGTTATACCTTTTGATTCGATACAGCCTACCCATTAGAACCAAATGCTTATATTCGGTACCTTTCTCCCATCGCAAAACGGAGGAAGTACAGATGTCTTTAATTAATACAAAAATCAAACCATTCAAAAACAGCGCTTTTAAAAACGGTGAATTCGTTGAAGTTACCGAGCAGGATGTAGAAGGTCGCTGGAGCGTTTTCTTCTTCTATCCAGCTGACTTTACTTTTGTATGCCCAACTGAATTGGGTGATGTTGCTGACCACTACGATGAATTCCAGAAACTGGGCGTGGATATCTACTCTGTTTCCACCGACACCCATTTCACTCACAAAGCATGGCACAGCAGCTCTGACACTATCGCGAAAATCAAATACGCGATGATCGGCGACCCAACTGGCGCACTGACTCGTAACTTCGAAATCATGCGTGAAGACCGGGGCCTGGCTGACCGCGGCACCTTTATTGTTGACCCACAGGGCATCATTCAGGCTATCGAAGTGACTGCCGAAGGCATTGGTCGTGACGCATCTGACCTGCTGCGCAAAGTGAAAGCCGCTCAGTATGTGGCTTCTCACCCAGGTGAAGTTTGCCCGGCTAAATGGAAAGAAGGCGAAGCGACTCTGTCTCCGTCTCTGGACTTGGTCGGCAAGATTTAAGTTACCCGCATTATTTCTAATTTATCGGCTGCGCTTGCAGCCGATTTTTCTCGCCATCAGGGAGATTTACCCATGCTCGACAACAATATGAAAAACCAACTCAAGGCCTACCTTGAGAGATTAACCAAACCTGTTGAGTTGATTGCCACGCTGGATGACAGTGCAAAATCAGCGGAGATAAAGGAACTGCTGGCTGAGATCGCGGAGTTATCGGACAAGGTTTCCTTCACCATTAATAACGATTTGCCGGTGCGCAAACCGTCGTTTTTAATTACCAACCCAGGCTCCGATAAAGGCCCGCGTTTTGCCGGTTCCCCACTCGGCCACGAATTTACTTCTCTGGTTTTAGCTTTGCTGCAAACCGGGGGACACCCGTCGAAAGAGTCGCAGGATTTGCTGGAGCAAATTCGTGAAATCGACGGCGATTTCCATTTTGAAACCTATTACTCGCTCTCCTGCCACAACTGCCCGGACGTGGTGCAGGCGCTGAACCTGATGAGCGTGTTGAACCCGCGTATCAGCCACACGGCGATTGATGGCGGCATTTACCAGAATGAGATTACGGATCGCAATATCATGGGCGTACCTGCAGTATTCCTGAACGGTAAAGAGTTCGGCCAGGGGCGCATGACGCTGGCTGAAATCGTCAGCAAAATTGATACCGGTGCTGAAAAACGTGCTGCCGAAGCGCTGAACAAACGCGAAGCTTACGACGTGTTAATCGTCGGCAGCGGCCCGGCAGGTGCAGCGGCGGCGGTGTACTCCGCACGTAAAGGCATTCGCACCGGTCTGATGGGCGAGCGTTTTGGCGGCCAGGTTTTAGATACCGTTGATATCGAAAACTACATTTCAGTGCCAAAAACTGAAGGCCAGAAACTGGCAGGCGCACTCAAAGCGCATGTTGATGATTACGACGTAGACGTTATCGACACGCAAAGCGCCAGCAAACTGATCCCGGCGCAAACCGAAGGCGGATTACACCAGATTCAAACGGCCTCAGGTGCCACACTGAGTGCACGCAGCATCATCATTGCGACGGGTGCAAAATGGCGCAACATGAATGTGCCGGGCGAAGAACAGTACCGCACCAAAGGCGTGACGTACTGCCCGCACTGCGACGGCCCGCTGTTTAAAGGCAAACGCGTCGCGGTGATCGGCGGCGGCAACTCCGGCGTGGAAGCGGCGATTGATCTGGCGGGTCTTGTTGAACACGTTACGCTGCTGGAATTTGCCCCGGAAATGAAGGCCGACCAGGTCTTGCAGAAGAAACTCCGCAGCCTGAAAAACGTCGATATCATTTTGAATGCCCAAACGCTGGAAGTGAAAGGCGACGGCAGCAAAGTGACCGGATTAAAGTATAAGGATCGTGTGACACAAAAAGTACATGATATTGAACTGGCAGGTATTTTCGTACAAATCGGGCTGTTGCCGAACACCAACTGGCTGGAAGGCAGCGTTGAGCGTAACCGCATGGGTGAAATCATCATTGATGCGAAGTGCGAAACCACAGTGAAAGGCGTATTTGCGGCGGGTGACTGCACCACCGTCCCCTACAAACAGATTATTATCGCCACCGGCGAAGGTGCCAAAGCCTCTCTGAGCGCATTTGATTATCTGATTCGCCAGTCATAATAAAAAGCGGCTCACCATTTGATGAGCCGCTTTTTTAATATTCTTTCGGCAAATATTTTACCGTGACCAGCCTTCCGCGCTTTATCTCAACATAATCCCCACGGCGTAATTCACCCAGAATCGCCATGATGGTGCTTCGGGCAAGTTGCGTACGTTCCTGAATAAAGTCCGCCACATTAATATTGCAACGCATCTCAGGCGCCAGGGTTTGAAGCTCAATTAATTTATTGCGCACCATGACATACGCCGACACCCCCACAAGATGCTCTTCACGCAGGGAGTAAATCTGCAAAAACCAGGAAAGAATGCTCGCGACCGGTTCCCATAACTGTTGTTGCGTAAAAATGGCAAATGCCTGATCGGCTGGCACAACGCGCGCCGTGCAGGTTTCTTCAACCTTTAAAAACCAGCCACCCCGTGGTCTCATACATTCCGCGATGCCAAAAATCAGCTCTCCGCGAACCGAAGAAAGCACCAAACCGTCAACGCTACGAATCGCGCTAAAATACCCGTCGGCAAATAAATAGAGGGATTTTTCATTTTCCCGAATAGCGTAAATCTCATCGCGAGGATGAAAAACGTGATCGGTTCCCACCGCATTAAGCGCCTGACGCAACAACGCTATTTCAGTGACTGGACGAGGAGGATAAAAAGAAGGATAGCTGTGGCCGTTGTTTTGATTATTTGCGGTATCCATGAATAAACCTTTTTTATTCTTATCTCCAATATAATAGCTGATAAAAAAAGCGGCCTAAGCCGCTTTCTGTATTATTGAATGAATAAAATTACTTGCGGCGCCAGGTGGTACCCTGCGCACCGTCTTCCAGCACGATACCCATTTCATTGAGGCGGTCACGAGCCTGGTCTGCCAGCGCCCAGTCTTTAGATTGACGCGCATCGTTACGCTGTTTGATAAGCGCCTCGATTTCAGCCACTTCGCTGTCGTCGGACTGTGCACCGCCTTGCAGGAATGCTTCTGGATCCTGCTCAAGCAAGCCCAACACGCCTGAAAGCTGGCGTAACGCCGCCGCCAGGCCATTTGCTGCCGCCAAATCTTCTGTTTTTAAGCGGTTCACTTCACGCGCCATATCGAACAGTACGGAATAGGCTTCCGGGGTATTGAAGTCGTCATCCATCGCTTCACGGAAACGCGCTTCAAACGCTTCGCCACCGGCAGGCTGAACACTTGAATCCGTGCCGCGCAGTGCAGTGTACAAACGATCCAGAGAAGTACGCGCCTGTTTCAGGTTTTCTTCGCTGTAGTTCAACTGGCTGCGATAGTGACCGGACATCAGGAAGTAGCGAATGGTTTCCGCGTCGTAATATTTCAGCACGTCGCGCACGGTGAAGAAGTTGCCCAGTGATTTGGACATTTTCTCGCGATCGACCATCACCATGCCCGAGTGCATCCAGGTGTTAACGTATTCGCCGCCGTGCGCACAGGTGGACTGCGCGATTTCGTTTTCGTGGTGCGGGAACATCAAATCTGAACCGCCACCGTGAATATCAAAATGGTTGCCGAGCTGTTTGCAGTTCATCGCCGAACATTCGATGTGCCAGCCTGGACGGCCCTCGCCCCACGGCGACTGCCAGCTTGGCTCGCCCGGTTTAGACATCTTCCACAACACGAAATCCATTGGGCTGCGCTTAACGTTCGCTTCGACTTCAACGCGAGCACCAGCTTGCAGTTGATCCAGATCCTGACGCGAAAGCTTGCCGTAATCCGCGTCGGTTTCCACGGAGAACATCACATCACCATTGCTGGCAACATAGGCGTGATTACGCTCGATAAGCTGTTCAACAATTTCGATGATGTCTGGGATATGTTTGGTGGCGCGAGGCTCGCTGTCCGGGCGCAAAATGTTCAGCGCGTCGAAATCGGTGTGCATTTCAGCCACCATGCGATCAACCAGCGCCACGAAGTCTTCGCCGTTTTCGTTAGCGCGTTTGATAATTTTGTCGTCGATATCCGTAATGTTGCGCACGTATTTCAGCTTATAGCCGATAAAACGCAGGTAACGTGCGACCACATCAAAGGCAACAAAAGTACGGCCATGTCCGATATGACACAAATCGTAAACGGTGATACCACACACGTACATGCCAACCTCTCCGGCATGAATAGGTTTGAATTCCTCTTTTTGGCGACTCATTGTATTGAAGATTTTTAACATCAGGGGATTCCATGTAAGTGTGTCGAAACGGTGCAATTGGCTATATTAAACCATAATTTTACCCAGAGGCAGTGTGCTTTGCGAGGATATAGCTTACTGACTCACAGTGTACAGTTATGCTATAACAACCACCTTGTGTGGCGGCACCGTCTGCCGGAACACTGTCTGACTAAATATAGGATGCACAGCATGGTTACTTTTCATACTAATCACGGCGATATCGTAATCAAAACTTTTGATGATAAAGCGCCTGAAACTGTTAAAAACTTCCTCGAGTACTGCCGCGAAGGTTTCTACGCCAACACCATTTTCCACCGTGTGATCAACGGTTTTATGATCCAGGGCGGCGGTTTTGAACCGGGTATGAAGCAGAAAGAAACCAAAGACACCATTCAAAACGAAGCGAATAACGGCCTGAAAAATACCAAGGGCACGCTGGCAATGGCTCGTACCCAGGCGCCACATTCTGCAAGCTCCCAGTTCTTCATTAACGTAGCGGATAACGATTTCCTGAACTTCAGCAGCGAAAGCATGCAAGGTTGGGGTTATTGCGTATTTGCCGAAGTCGTTGAAGGCATGGACGTAGTAGAAAAAATCAAAGGCGTGTCCACGGGTCGCAGCGGTATGCACCAGGACGTTCCTAAAGAAGACGTGGTTATCACTAGCGTAACCGTAAGCGAATAATTCGCCCGATGGCGATGACGCTTTTTATCGCAGATTTACATCTGTGTTCAGAAGAACCGGCGATCACCGCCGGTTTTCTGCGTTTTCTGGCAGGCCGCGCTCGGGAAGCAGACGCGCTTTATATCCTTGGCGATCTGTTTGAAGCCTGGATTGGCGACGACGATCCGGAACCGCTGCACCGCCAAATCGCGCTAGCAATCAAAGACCTGGTGGATTCTGGCGTGCCCTGTTTCTTTATTCATGGCAACCGGGATTTCCTGCTTGGCAATCGCTTTGCCCGCTTAAGCGGTATGACGCTGCTGCCAGAAGAAAAAATCGTTGAACTGTATGGCCGCAAAATTTTGCTGCTGCACGGCGACACGCTCTGTACTGACGACCACGGTTATCAGGCATTTCGCAAAAAAGTCCATCAGCCCTGGCTGCAATGGTTATTCCTCGCCCTACCGCTGTTTATCCGCAAACGCGTCGCCGCCAAAATGCGTGCTGACAGCAAAGCCTCAAATAGCAGTAAATCTATGGCGATTATGGATGTGAACACGCACGCGGTTATCGACGCCCTCGAACGCCATCAGGTGCAATGGATGATCCACGGTCATACCCATCGCCCGGAAATTCATCCGATTTCAGCCAATGGTAAACCCGCGTTTCGCTGCGTGCTTGGCGCATGGCACACACAGGGATCGATGATTAAAGTGACTGCTGAAGACGTCGAGTTAATTCCTTTTTCTTTTTAAACAAAATCACCTCTTTTTGCCGCTTTGTTAACCACGCAACCGTTTTCCTTGCTCTATGTTCATGGTATTCTCTGAGCCCTTCTGACCGACCGAGCCACGTTCGGTGATGTTTGCATACCCACAGGAGTTTTGAGACGCATGTCCTCCAACCAGACCCCAGCGCGTATCGCCATTGTCATGGGTTCCAAAAGTGACTGGGCTACCATGCAGTTTGCCGCAGAAATCCTCACCGCCCTTGAAGTCCCGCACCATGTAGAAGTGGTTTCCGCACACCGCACTCCCGATAAACTGTTCAGTTTTGCCGAACAAGCAAGCGACAACGGTTTGCAGGTGATTATTGCTGGTGCAGGCGGAGCGGCACATTTGCCGGGCATGATTGCGGCGAAAACGCTGGTCCCCGTGCTGGGCGTGCCCGTTCAAAGTGCGGCATTAAGCGGCGTAGACAGTCTCTATTCTATTGTGCAAATGCCGCGTGGTATTCCCGTCGGCACGCTGGCGATTGGCAAAGCAGGTGCTGCAAATGCCGCGCTGCTGGCCGCTCAAATTCTTGCCCTGCATGACAGCGGCTTGCATCAGCGCCTGCAAGCGTGGCGTCAAAGTCAGACTGACGAAGTGCTGGAAAACCCTGATCCACGGGGTGATGCATGAAACGCGTCTGCGTATTAGGGAATGGTCAGTTAGGCAGAATGCTGCGCCAGGCGGGTGAACCGCTGGGCATCGCCGTTTATCCGGTTGGCCTTGATGCCGAACCTGAAGCCGTGCCATTTGCACAAAGTGTTATCACCGCAGAAATTGAGCGCTGGCCTGAAACCGCCCTCACCCGTGAATTAGCGCGTCATAACGCGTTTGTGAATCGTGATGTTTTCCCGATTATCGCCGACCGCCTGACGCAAAAGCAGCTATTCGATAAGCTCGAACTGGCTACCGCACCGTGGCAACTGCTCTCTGGCCGTGATGAATGGACGAGTGTTTTCCAAAATCTGGGTGAGTTAGCCATTGTGAAACGCCGCGTTGGCGGTTACGACGGGCGCGGACAGTGGCGTTTACGCAGCCATGAAACCGATCAGTTGCCTGACGATTGCTATGGCGAGTGCATCGTTGAGCAAGGGATTAACTTTTCGGGCGAAGTTTCGTTAGTAGGCGCTCGCGGTCACGATGGCACAACCGTGTTTTATCCGCTGACGCATAACCTGCATCAGGACGGCATTCTGCGCACCAGCGTGGTGTTCCCACAGGCGAACATTGAGCAGCAGCAACAGGCGGAAGCCATGCTTTCGGCGATTTTGCACGAGCTGAACTATGTTGGCGTGATGGCGATGGAGTGCTTTATCACTCCCGCCGGGTTGCTGATTAACGAGCTTGCGCCGCGCGTGCATAACAGCGGGCACTGGACGCAAAACGGCGCATCCATCAGCCAGTTTGAACTGCATCTGCGGGCGATTGTGGATCTGCCACTACCGCAACCGGTGGTGAACTCGCCTTCAGTGATGGTCAATCTTATCGGCACCGACCTGAATTATGACTGGCTGAAACTGCCACTGGTTCATTTGCACTGGTACGATAAAGAAGTGCGCGAAGGTCGCAAAGTCGGCCATCTCAACCTGAACGACAGCGATACCGGCAGACTGAGCGCTTCTCTCGAGGCACTGGTACCGTTGCTTCCAGCGGAATACGCCAGCGGCATTGCCTGGGCGCAAAGTAAGTTCTAATCACAGTGGCGGGTGGCATTTTTGCTCACCCGCTCTGCCCCTCAAGTTCCCCAGCCTTTCTTTTCTATACGCGAAAGCGCACAATCCACGGCGTTTCTGGCCTCACTCGCTCTAAGGTTTTATATGCAAAACGCTCGTCCTAATACTCAAGATTATGACCATCTGCTGCGCAACGGTACGGCGCTTATCGACGTGCGCGCGCCGGTTGAATTCAGCCAGGGAGCGATGCCTGGCGCGCTGAATTTACCGCTGATAACCGATGAAGAGCGTGCAGCCGTAGGCACTTGCTACAAGCAGCATGGGCAGCAGGCGGCGGTGAAATTAGGGCATAGTCTGGTTCATGGCGAAATCCGCGAGGCGCGTTTGCAAAAGTGGCTTGCCGCCTGCCGCGAGAATCCGCAGGGTTATTTGTGTTGCGCGCGCGGAGGAATGCGTTCGCATCTGGTTCAGCAGTGGTTACGCGAAGCGGGCGTTGACTATCCGCTGGTCGAAGGCGGTTATAAAGCACTGCGCCATTACGCAATGGACGTGATTGAAACCCGTTCACGCTGGCCGATGATTTTGGTCAGCGGTAACACCGGCGGGGGCAAAACGATTCTGATTCGCTCGCTGCCAACCGGTGTTGATCTTGAAGGGCTGGCGCACCATCGCGGTTCCTCATTTGGCCGCACGATTGTGGAACAACCCTCGCAAACGAACTTTGAAAATAACCTTGCTGTTACCCTGCTGAAGAAAAGTGACGGTGGCGAAGTCACCTGGGTTATTGAAGATGAAGGCCGCATGATTGGCTCGCGCCATATTCCTGAATGCTTCAGAGAGCAGATGTTACGTTCACCGATTGTGGTGATTGAAGACCCGTTTGAGCAGCGTTTAGAGCGCCTGAAAACCGAATATTTCCAGCAAATGAGCAGTGCGTTTTTGTCGATTCATGACGAAGAAACGGCCTGGCAAAACTACGGTGAATATTTGCATCATGGCCTGTTTGCCATCCGCCGTCGTTTAGGCCTGGAGCGTTTTGCTCAGTTCAGCAAACATCTGGATAACGCGCTGGAATTGCAACGTAAAACCGGTTCCGTTGAGGGGCATCTGGCCTGGCTTGCGCCACTGCTCGAAGAGTATTACGACCCGATGTATCGCTATCAGCTCAGCAAAAAAGCGGGAAATATTGTGTTTCGTGGCGACTACAGCCAGGTCGAATCCTGGCTGCGCAGCCGGACATAACGCGGACAACTTGCGTCATCCGCCATAAAACTTACAACGCGATGCAGGTTCCGGCTTCACCCGCCAGAATCTGTTCAATCTGATCCAACGCCCCAATCCATGCTGGTTTGTTGTGTTGGCGAACAAAACTGCTGACCGCCGCCACTTTTGGCCCCATTGAACCATCTGATTTAGCAAACGGTGCCAGCGCGTCGGGTGTTGCCCGGCGAATTGCCCGTTGCTGTGGCGCGCCCCAGTTTTCATACACCGCATCGGCATCGGTCAGAATCAGTAGCCCGTCAGCGTCAATCTGTTGCGCCAGTAACGCCGCCGCCAGATCTTTATCAATCACCGCTTCCACCCCTTCCAGCCCATTTTTGCCTTCGACCATCGCCACCCCGCCGCCACCGCTGCACACCACCATATGGTTATGTTTTAACAGCAGTTCGATAGCTTCGCTGTCGATAATTTTCAGCGGAGCCGGTGACGCCACGACGCGGCGAATATAGCGCCCATCGGCTTTCATCAGCCAACCGTGCTGCGCTTCAAGGGCGGGTTGTTGCTCCGGGGAATAAACCGGGCCGATGAACTTTTCGGGGAATGTAAACGCCGGATCCTCGCGGTCCACCAGCATACGCGTCAACACGGCGGTAACTGGCGGCATATGTGGTTGCTGCGCCATACGCTGCGCCAGCATATAGCCAATCATGCCCTGGCTTTCGGCCACCAGAACATCGAGCGGATAAGCCGCGACCTCTTTATACGCCTGGTTTTGCAGTGCCAGCAGCCCCACCTGCGGGCCGTTGCCATGCACCACCGCAACGCGAAAATCTTTCGCCAGCCGCGCCAGCGCACTCGCCACTTTATCAATATTGCGGTACTGATTTTCCACGCTCAGCGCTTCACCACGCTGTAGCAGCGCGTTCCCGCCAAGAGCTACGACTAAAGTTTTCATCACATATCCTTGTAAACGTTACAGCACGACCCGCTGCCCTAACCAAAAACCCAGCAAAGTATCCGCGCCCGAAGTGTGTCCGAGCGATAACAACTGCCGGGTGGCAAACGGCAAGCGAGCCGGTGAAGTTAATGAATGTGCAAAATGCAGTAATGGCGAGGAGAACACGCCCTGTGCGGCAAAGCGCAGATAGTTAACGCTCACTTGCGTTGTCGTCGCGCGTAAATCAACGGAGGCGTCAAAAAAATGCGCGCCGCATTCTGCATTTAATCGACGGTGATACCAGCCTGCCAGCAGCATGCCGACCAGAATGTCGTCATGAGTCGGCGTCAAACCTGGGCCTTTCCCGAGCATCCGGCACCAGTTCACCATCTTGCCTGCAAGCGATGCGCGGAAACTACGCTGAAACTGGCGTAACTCTACCGGTAACGGCTGGCTGGCAATCGTAGAAAGCGGGCCATAAAGCCCGGTTTCCGCATTGCAATACAACAGCGAGGTTTGCAAACTGGGTTCAGCCGGGTTGTCCGGCAAGCGAAGCGAGCACTCACGTTGAGGCGCAACCAGATGATATCCGGCTAAATTCAGCCCCTTCTCGGTAACGCTGATTGGGGTATCACGCTTAAGTGCCAGCCGCAGGCGCTGATGATCATCATGGCGCAGCACCCATCCCATCGGGCTGACACCTTCACCGGCGCGGTGCAGCGTAAGCAAAGCGCCGTCGTTGGCGGCTAAATTGATGGTGCGTGGGTATACTCCCGCGACACGCCAAAGCTGGCGGAATGCGGGAGCCTGACGACTCCGCAGCAACGGTAATAAGCACTCGCTCACTTTTATTCCACACCCAAAGATTCAGCCAACGCCTCAAGCGCCTGCTCAAAACAGGCCAGCGGCGCACGCACTGTACCCGCGCCAATCTGCCCGACTCCCGCGTCTTTATGAGCGATACCGGTGTTGATTAGCGGCGTAATCCCCGTTTCGACGATGCGACGAATATCCAGCCCCAGACATGCGCCCTGGAAATCCCAACCTGGAATCGTGAGTTGCATATTGCGCTCGAGGAAAATCTCCGCCATTTCTTCGGATACGGTCTGCGCCGCGTCCATACCGCCCGCGCCCACAAAGCGCGTCACGCCGGGTGCTGCAATCATTGCCGCGCCGCCGATACCGAAGGTTTCGGTAATGGCGCTATCGCCCATATCCGGGTTGGCCTGCTCCTGGGAATAACCGGTGAAGAACAACCCCTGCGGCGTATTGACGGGAGCGGTGAACCAACGGTCACCCAGACCGCTGACGCGAATACCGAACTCATGCCCGTTGCGCGTCATCGCCGTCACGATGCTGCCCGCTTTAATTTCCGCTCCGGCGTCCATTGCCGCTTTGCAATATGCCATCGCCAGATTCAGGAAGAACTGATCGGTGACGCTCAGGAAATCCATCACTTGCGCAAGCTCGGCTTTATCGTGATTCAGGCGGATAATGTGCGGTGCCAGCGTGCGCATCAGCAATGCGGAGGTCGCGATATTACGCTGGTGAAACTCATCGCCCATCGTGATGCCCTGCGCCATCATGGCGGTGAGGTCAACCCCACGTTCCATTTGCGAAAGTGCGGCGCTCAATACCGGAGCCAGCACATCACGCATCCAGCGATGACGCGCCTGCACATCTTCACCGTAGGCACCAAAGCGCATCACTTTGCCGATACCTTCGTTGAGATTGCAGTAGGCGCGGTTGCCGTCAGTGATATTTTCCACCACCAGCATCGGCATATGCGCCGAGGTGATCCCGCCCATCGGGCCAACGGCATTAACGTGGTGGCAAGGCACAAAAGTGACATCTCCGCCCTCCAGCAATTGCAGCGCCTGCGCTTCATCTTTCGTCCAGCCTTCGAACAGGCATGCGCCGATGCAGGCCCCTTTCATTGGCCCGGTCATGTTTTCCCATGCCATTGGTGGCCCGGCGTGTAACAGCGTCATGCCACGGTTTAGCACACTAATCAGCGAGCCTGCGGGTTTAACATCCAGCCAGTGTGGACGGGCTTTGCGAATACGTTCAATCACTGCGGTGTTGGCTTGCGCCACAGATGTAGTCATAACAACCTCTTACTGTAAACGAGCTAATAAACGGGCCAGATGAGGATTGCCACCGGCAATCGGCGCCCACTGGAAATGCACCACGGCGGTAGATGTCGCCTGTAAATCCTGAGCAAAGCTGCGCAGCCCGGCGTTAATGACCGCCACGCCATCGAGCAATGAAGGTGCGGATTGCGTGACTTGCGTCAGCGCTGAAGAAATAAGTGAGCTGGCAAGCTGCGTGGCCTGCGGCAAGGTGTCCATCACCATCACGCCCGCTTCACGCAAAATTGCGCGTTGCCCGGAGCGGCACTGCGGGTCTTGTTCGGTTCCGGTGACGGTAGCGATAATCGCCAGCGGCGTAGCGCGTTTGGCTTTGAGCGCACAAATCGCTTCTGCAAGCGTAGCGGCGGGGTTTTCCTGAGCGCCGTAACCGATCACCACATCGAGCAATAACACACCGACTTCCGGCTGGTTCGCCAGATCTTTGATCATTTGATTACGCGTGGAGGGGTCAATCATCGGATGCGGTTTGCCGACGGTGTAGAAATCATCCCCCAGATCGATGACCCGGTGGCCGCCGGCATCCAGCATGGTGCCATAATGGTGCGTGTCGTCGGCCTCCACACCCAGCTGTTCGGCCAGCAACATCGCGGTTTCCGCCGCCAGCGTGCCGCCAGTAAACAGGCCACTGATTTTGCCGCCTACCACATTGGGTGAAAGCGCCCGCGCACGTTCAACGCTGCCGAGCAAGCATGCAATACGCGCCGCTTCGTCAATGGTGTCGGCAAACCAGATATTGCCATCGCGTTTTGTGGCAGATTTATGGCCAAGAAACAGCGCCACCACGGGTTTGCTTTGCGTCTGCATTGCCGCGATGACTTTCTTACGCACCGCTTCAGCAGGCGGTTTCGAAACAAACGCCAACACCTGGCTTTGCGCGTCGGCGCTCAGCATTTCCAGAGCGCTTAACGCGCTA
This sequence comes from Buttiauxella agrestis, assembly GCF_900446255.1. Lineage (NCBI taxonomy): Bacteria > Pseudomonadati > Pseudomonadota > Gammaproteobacteria > Enterobacterales > Enterobacteriaceae > Buttiauxella > Buttiauxella agrestis. The sequence continues at coordinate 3,725,038 of NZ_UIGI01000001.1, forward strand.
ATGCCGCCAACCTGCGCCGATAAATCACGCCCGCCTAATCCCAGGGCATGAGTAATCCCTTCCCCGCCGAGTGCGATTTGTGAAATCAGCTCCTGAATACCGGTGCCGGATGCGCCAATCACGCCGATGTTGCCCTGTGGCATCACGTTGGCGAACGCCAACGGCGTACCCGCGACAATGGTGGAGCCACAGTCCGGCCCCATCACAATCAAACCTTTCTCGCGGGCTTTGGTTTTCAGCGCGATTTCATCTTCAAGCGACACATTGTCCGAGAAGATCATCACGTTTTTATCGCTATCCAGCGCCTGATTTGCGAGTTGCGCCGCATATTCCCCGGCGATGGAAATCAGTGCCAGATTAGCTTTTGGGAGCTTCTGGCAGGCACTTTCCCAACGCCTTGCCTGCACCAGTTTTTGCCCGTTGCCGCCAGCCTGCCCGGCGCTTTCAAGCGCTGCATCAAGTTGCTGGCAAATGAGTTGCACAATCGCGGCATCTTCGTTCTCACTGCGAATGGCCACACAAATATCGTTAGGCGTTGCCCCAGCAAAATCTTTATGCCAGAAGCCCGTGTTTTCGAGCAGCGTCTTATTAGCAGGCGTGCCCATCATTACCGAAACATCATCGACACCTTCGGTTTCACTCAGCTTGCGGGAAATAAGCATTAAGCTGACCGAATCCTGAAAACATCCTTTCTTAATAAAGGCGTGAATCATTGATAATTCCTCATCACCGAAAAGCCTGTTGAATGGCTTGCAGATTATTTCCTCAATGAATTAATTAAGGTGACAAATATCACAACAAATTTATTAGCAAAGTTATTCAAATAGTCACGCGGGAATTATTTAATATTATCTGCATATCTATTAATTAAAATTAATTACAGAAAACACAGCCATCTTCAAATTAATTCTAACAATAAAAATAACCCTATTGAGATCACAATTTTTATCATCCCAGCGGGTATGTTATGGCGGAATTAAGCTCTATGGGTAACAGAAAGGAAGACAGATGAAAATCAGTCGGGAAACACTCCAGCAGCTCATCATAAATAAATTATCCGCGGCCGGACTCAAGATAGACCATGCGGCTACCGTGGCAGAAGTGCTGGTCTATGCCGATGCTCGTGGGATTCATTCTCACGGGGCGGTACGTGTTGAATACTACGCACAGCGCATCTCGCAGGGTGGAACAAACTGTAATCCGCAGATCCGCTTTGAACAGACTGGCCCATGCTCCGCCATTTTGCATGGTGACAACGGTGCCGGCCAGGTGATGGCAAAACTGGGTATGGAACACGCCATCAGCATGGCGAAAGAGAACGGCGTGGCGGTGGTCGGTATTCGTAGTATGGGCCACAGCGGGGCGCTTTCGTACTTTGTGCAACAGGCTGCGAAAGCCGGTTTGGTAGGGGTTTCAGTTTGTCAGTCCGACCCGATGGTGGTGCCGTTTGGCGGCGCAGAAATCTATTACGGGACGAATCCTCTGGCGTTTGCGGCCCCTGGTGAAAACGATGATGTTGTCACGTTTGATATGGCAACGACCGTGCAGGCGTGGGGCAAAATTCTGGACTCGCGGGCGCGCAACACGCCAATTCCGGACAGCTGGGCGGTAGATAAAAATGGCCAGCCGACCACAGATCCGTTTGCCGTTCATGCTTTACTGCCAGCCGCCGGGCCGAAGGGCTACGGGCTGATGATGATGATTGATGTGCTTTCCGGCATTTTGCTTGGCCTGCCGTTTGGCAAACAGGTCAGCTCAATGTATGACGATTTAAGTGCCGGTCGTAATCTTGGCCAATTGCATATCGTAATTAATCCCGACTATTTTGGTGGCAGTGATTATTTCCGCAGAGCAATAACGCAAACCATGCAGCAATTAAATGCGGTTAAACCCGCTCCGGGATTCTCACAAGTTTATTATCCTGGTCAAAATCTGGATATTTACGAGAAAACGACTGCGCGTGAAGGCATCGAGATCGTTGAAGAAATTTACGAGTATTTAATTTCCGATGCGTTATATACCCGTTCTTATGAAACCAAAAATCCTTTCGCGCAATAATTAAGGATAATCATCATGACTTCGTTTCAGTCTGACATAGAAGAAACTTTGCCCTGGCTTTCGTCTTTTGGTGCCGCACCTGACGGCGGAATAACACGTTTGCTTTATTCCCCGCAGTGGCTTGAAGCGCAACAGCAGTTTAAATCGCGCATGCAGCAAGATGGTCTGCAAACTCGCTTTGATGAAGTGGGCAATTTATATGGCCGCATCAATGGAACGCGCTATCCCGGCGAGGTGATTCTGACCGGTTCGCATATCGATTCTGTGGTTAACGGTGGCAATCTAGATGGGCAGTTTGGTGCTTTAGCCGCCTGGCTTGCGATTCGCAGGCTTTATAAAACTTACGGCGCACCGCTACGCACCTTAGAAATGGTGGCGCTGGCAGAAGAAGAAGGAAGCCGTTTTCCCTATGTTTTCTGGGGCAGTAAAAATATCTTCGGCCTGGCCGATCCTGAAGATGTGCGCCATATTTCAGACGCCAAAGGTATTCCTTTCACTCAGGCGATGAGCGAATGCGGCTTCACCCTTGCCGCCGCCCCACTAAAACCACGGGCTGATATCAAAACCTTTGTGGAATTGCATATTGAACAAGGGCGTATTCTGGAAACCCATCAGCAAGAGATTGGTGTAGTTACCGCGATTGTCGGCCAACGTCGCTACACCGTGATGTTGAGCGGCGAGTCAAACCACGCGGGCAGCACGCCGATGAGTTATCGCCGCGACACGGTTCATGCCTTTAGCCGCATCTGCTGCGAAAGCATTGCAAAAGCACAAGCGATGGGCGACCCGCTGGTGCTGACCTTCGGCAAAGTGGAACCGCAGCCCAATACCGTGAACGTGGTGCCGGGAAAAACCTGTTTCACCATTGATTGCCGCCATACCGATGCCGCCCTGCTCAAAGCCTTTACCGGGGAAATTGAGGCCGATATGCGCCGTATTTGTGATGAGATGAATATCGGTATTGATATTGATTTGTGGATGGACGAAGCCCCGGTGCCAATGGATACGCATTTGGTGGATAAACTTGAAACCATTTGCCAGTCCGAGAAGCTGAATTATCGCCTGATGCACAGCGGAGCCGGGCACGATTCACAAATTTTCGCCCCGCAGGTACCGACCTGTTTAATTTTCATGCCGAGCATTGGCGGTATTAGCCATAACCCCGCAGAAGCAACACATATAAAAGATTTGGCCGCAGGGGTGAAAACCCTGGCGTTAATGCTTTACGAACTGGCTTATAAAGAATAAGGAAGAAAAAGAAATGGGTTATCTTAATAACAACACGGGTTACATCAGCGATTTACTGGCTTCGCGCTCCATTATTAAACGTGGCAACTATGCGTTAATTACGCCCGACGGTTTGGTGAAAAATATTATCCCCGGTTTTGATAATTGCGATGTGACAATTTTATCGACCCCTAAACTGGGCGCCACGTTCGTCGATTACCTGGTCACTCTGCATCAGGATGGCGGGAACAATATCGGCTTTGGCGGCGACGGCATTGAAACCTTTGTTTATGTTATCGACGGTGCTATCAAAGCCCGCGCTGGCGAACAGAGTTTCACACTCACACAAGGGGGGTATTTATATTGCCCACCAGATACCGCAATGACTTTTATTAACAATCACTCGCAAGACAGTCGCCTGTTTTTATATAAACGCCGCTATATTCCAGCTAACGGGCACAAGGCTCATATCGTCAGCGGGAATGTGAATCAGCTTGAGCGTATTGAATATGAAGGTATGAGCGACGTGATTTTGCAGGATCTGCTGCCGAAAGATCTCGGCTTCGATATGAACATGCACATTCTGTCATTTGCTCCGGGTGCATCCCACGGCTATATCGAAACCCATGTTCAGGAGCACGGTGCCTATATCCTCAGCGGTCAGGGCGTTTACAACCTCGATAACGAATGGATACCGGTAAAACAGGGCGATTACATCTTTATGGGCGCTTATTCATTGCAGGCGGGTTATGGCGTCGGACGCGGTGAGGCATTTAGCTATATCTATTCAAAAGATTGCAATCGCGATGTAGAAATTTAAAAAGGTTTTCTTAGCTTGTCGGTTTGGCCACGGATAATACCGTGGCCTTTTTTTACGCCGGAATCGCCTGCCCCAACTTCATCGCCTGAGCGATATTCCGTGCACAATGTTGCAGGTTAATTTCCCCCTGCAATAACACGGTGGCAAGCGGAGCAAGGCGCGGGAGGATGCTGAATACGGCGTCGATACCATGTTGATGCACCACTTCCACTCCTTCCCCGAGCACACCGGCCATGCCGATAACGGGTACACCGAGGCGGTGAGCCACTCGTGCAACACCGATTGGCGCTTTGCCGCCGACGGTCTGGCTGTCGATGCGCCCTTCGCCGGTGATCACTAAATCAGCGCCTTCGAGTACCTGTTCAAGGTTGACCGCATTCATGATGATGTCGATGCCCAGTTTCAATTTGCCGCCGAGGAAAACCTCTGCTGCAATGCCCATACCCCCAGCCGCTCCGCCGCCAACAATCGCGTTAATATCACGCCCCGTCTGCGCTCCCAGAATTTCAGCCAGATTTGCCAGACCATTATCAAGCTGGATGACCATTTCCGGCGTCGCCCCTTTTTGTGGGCCAAACACCGCAGCCGCCCCTCGCGGCCCGGTGAGTGGGTTATCCACATCGCAGGCAATTTCGAAATGACACTCTTTGACTCGCGGGTCGATTTGCTGCTGGTCGATATGGGAAAGAGAACTCAATGCACCGCCGCCCTCGGCCAGTTCGTTGCCATCAGCATCGTAAAAATGCACGCCCAACGCCTACGCCATGCCGATACCTCCGTCAACGGTCGCGCTGCCGCCGATGCCGAGAATAATGTGGCGGATACCCGCATTAAGCGCGTGTTTGATAAGCTCCCCGGTGCCAAAACTGGTGGCAGACATCGGGTTACGTAATTCGGGTTCCACCAGCATTAAACCACTGGCCGCAGCCATTTCAATCACCGCCGTGCGCCCGTCCCCGGTGACGCCATAGAATGCCTCTACCGGCTGGTTCATTGGCCCGCTCACGGTCAGCGTCACAAGCTTCCCGCGAGTGGCCGCAATCATCGCTTCTACCGTCCCCTCCCCACCGTCGGCAATAGGCAGGCAGACGTATTGGGCCTCTGGGAAAATTTCCTCAAACCCTTTTTTAATGGCCTGCGCCGTGCGTTCCGCGCTCAGGCTTTCTTTAAATGAATCCGGTGCAATCACAATTTTCATTATTTATTCCTTAACAATGTGGGGCGTTATTTCACGCGATCCCAGGGAAAGAGATTTTCCAGCACCACAGCAAGCAGCACGCCCATCAACAGGCCGTTGCTGAGTAACGGACGCACCAATAACGGAAGCTGCTGCAAATACGCCCCCGGGACGCCCATCAAAAACACGCCGCAGAACAGCGGAATAGCGATGCGATAAATGTTGCGTGAGTTCAGTGTGGTGAGATTTACAAACAGCAACGACGACCACAGCAACGGCAGGTACGCCACCAGCATCACGGCACTGCTAATTGTGAGCGGAATAGCGCAGAAAAAACGCGTCAGCGGTGGAAAGAGACCAATCAACAAAAACAGCAGGCTGCCGACGACAAATGCGCGGCGCGTCGCATCCTGGGTTTGAGTAATCAGGCCAATTGAGGAGACGAAGGGCGAGAAAGGGATCACACCCAGCGGTGCACCAATTAATGTCATCGCGCCGGAAACAACAAAACTGCGCCGGTATAGCGCAGGCATAGCTGGCGAGTTGCCATAAAAAGTGTCGCTGCCACGGATCGCGCCAAACGTGTTGGAGATATTCACCAGCCCCGTCAGCACAGCGGTAATCACAATGCCGGGTTTAATATCCAGAGAATGCCCAAGCGGGAACCATTGCCAGCTCTGGGTTTGCGTTGCGACGTGAGTATTCCCAAACCAGCAAACGTAAATGCCCCAGCCCAGAATGGTGCCGAGCAAAACGGCAAATTTCCCGATGCGCTGCGGGAGAATCACAATAAAGGCGACGATAAAAATCACCACCGCAACGGCGAGGGAAAATGCCGCTCCGTTGAGATCAACCGGCCCGTTCACCGCACCAAACGGCATCCCAAGCATGCCTTTAAAAAAGATGGTGGTAAGCTGCGCGCCGAGTAAGAACATAAACACAATCATTACGGCCGGGCAAAACAGCCTGGCAAGCCACGGCCCTAATCCGCTAAACCCAATCACCATTGTCAGAACCCCCGCCAGCGCAATGCCCAATGCGAGGCTGCCGCCAATCGAGGCAAGGGACGTTCCTTGCGCGGACTCAGCCAGCGTGAGAGTTAAAATCGTGCCCCACCACAGTCCGCCCGGCCCTTCCATCAATGCACGACGATGGCCAAAAAAAGCCTGAAGCAGACAAGCCAGCGCGGTCGTCAAAAAAGAATATTGCGTCAGCACAAATGTCGTGGCGGAAGCGAGATGAAATGCGGATTGCAACGTCGGCGGGATAACCACCGTATTGCAGAAAATAAAGAAGAACCACTGAAAACCAGACAGCCAGGTATCCCGACTAAGACGCGCAGCTTCCATAATCCCACCCTGTAAAATGACAAAAAGCCGCGCCCGGGATCAACGAGCGCAGCTGCAAGTAAACGACTACTGCTGGTGTTTCAGAATGAATTTACCGATTGGTTTCGCGCCAAATCCGCTTTCAATGTCGTAAATCACCTCTCCACGCAGAATAGTTTTCAGGATGCGTGCACCGATGGTGCGACCGACGTAAGGGCTGACTTTGTGGCGATATTCCAGATCTTCGTTTTTCAGCACGTAAGACGAGTTTGGCTGGATGAACACCAGATCCGCATCTTTGCCCGGCGCGATATGGCCTTTATGTTGCAAACCAAAGATATCTGCCGCATTGCCCGACATCAGTTTGGCGAAGGTCGGCAGCGACATTCCACGCTTTTGCACCGCTTCATCAAACATCACATCCATACAGCTTTGCAGGCCAGCAATGCCGCCCCAGGCCTGCATGATGTTGCCTGCTTTCATATCTGGCGGGCATGGTGAGTGGTCAGAAACCAGGCAGTCGATTTCACCGTTGAACAGTTTTTCCCACATACCTTTCTGGTTTTGCGCATCGCGAATCGGCGGCGAGCATTTTGCCAGGGTGCCGATTTCTTCAAACTGATCGGTATCGAGCACAAAGTAATGTGGGCAGGATTCGCAAGTAACATCCTGGCCTTCCTGGCGTGCACGAGTGACTTCAGCCACACCTTCCGGGCTGCTGATGTGACAAACGTGCAGGCGGCAACCGGCAACTTTTGCGAGGTACAAAATACGGCGAATCGCTTCGACTTCGGTGAAGACCGGGCGTGAGGCCACGTAGTCGTGTGCCGTCACACGGCCTTCGCGTTTCGCTTCGTCACCCAATTCGTCACAAATCAGCGCATTTTCGCAGTGCACTAATACTGGCTGGCCCAATTTTCCGAGCTTCTGAGCGCCTTTGAAGAACTGGAAGTCGTTCACGTCGCGGAAGTCGTTGTCGATACCGCGATCGCCACAAGTGGCGACGAAGCATTTGAAGCCAACCACGCCGACTTCGTCCAGTTCATGCAGACGGTCGATGTTGTAAGAAACCAGGCCACCGAGCTGCGCAGCATCAATGGTCAATTTGCCTGCGGCGGCATCGAATTTCATTTCAATGCTGGCGCGGTCAACCGTAGCAGGGAGCTGGTTGAGCGGCATTTCGATCATCGTGGTGATGCCGCCTTTAGCCGCAGCACGTGTGCCAGTGGCGTAGCCTTCCCAATGGCTGCGGCCTGGTTCAGAAATATGGGTGTGAGCATCGACCATGCCAGGCGCAACTATCAGACCGGTAGCATCCATCACCTTCGCTGCGCCGTTCAGACCATTGCCGATGGCGGCTATTTTGCCGTCTTTAACTGCAATATCGGTAACTAATGCTTCGTTGTCTAAAATGACGGTGCCGTTTTTAATAATCAGATCGTAAGACATAAACTTCTCCTTGTAAGGGTACAGAGTTTTATTAAGTACAGGGGTAAGACGTTATTTTTATATCAAGCTGTTTTATGCTCGGTAGATATTCCTGGTGCGTCGCGTTTTTTCAGCAATACGTATAAAACGAAAGCGGTAATCACACCAACAAACCATGACACGCGTGACAATGGCTCAAACAGGGGAATAAATTTCCCGCCTAACGAAAGCACAACCGCAATTAAAGTGACAGAGAACGCCGTGACGTTAAAACCATTATCGTAAAACTTATAATCACCGGCTTTTGTATATAAAGTATCCAGGTCGATTTGCGAACGCATCACAATAAAGTAATGTGCCATCATCACGCCGATGACCGGCCCTAACATTCCACCGATGATATCGAGGAATAAATAGATGCTGTTTTGGTTTTCCATTAATTTCCATGGGCAAATCAGCAGGCTGATAATACTGGCAATGAGTACGCCGTTTTTATAGGTCAGTTTGGTCGGAGCAATAGCCGCAATCTGGTATCCCGCAGGGATGATATTACCCGTGGCATTGGTTGAAATCGTGGTCATCAGAATCACTAACACCGCGAAGAATGAAGCAAACAGGCTGTCCCACTTTTGCACGATATCCAGCACGTTCCACGTGTCTACGCCGTAGTGAATACTGGCCCCAGCGATAATACACACACCTGCCACCGCAAACAGAATGTAGGCCACCAATAACCCTAAAGTTTGCCCTAGTGCCTGCTGACGGAAGCTTTGCGCATTCTGGGTAAAGTCAGATGCACTCACTGCCGGTGCCGCCCAAACAGCCACTACGGCGTTAATCACCACCAGGAAGAGGAAGCCACTATTTTCTGCTTTCTGAACACCTGTCGGAACGTAGTCCAGAATAGGTTGAATCCCCACCAGGGAAATAGCCCAGATAGCCATGCCGCCGAAGACGATGTAAATACAAGGGTTGAGAACCGCAGTGAATTTATTGAGCACTCCACCACCACCAAAACCAATGGCGACGTTGATTGCCCAGAAGAACAGGAAGGCAATCAGTCCCGGCAAATTAAGACCCAGGATATTGAAATCGCCGCCGAGGGAGAGGAAGCCTGGCCAGATTTTGCCAATCAGAATTAAGAAGGCGAGCGAACCGGCATAGCATTGCAGGCCGAACCACATAATCGCTGCAATCCCACCACGTAAAATGCCGGGGAACAGTGAACCGCGCACGCCATAGGAAGCACGTAAAATCATGGCAAACGGCACGCCGTATTTGGTTCCTGCCGCGCCGTTCATTACCATGACAAAAGCAATAAAAAACGCGCTCAGAATAATCGCCAACATAATACTTAATGTTGACAATCCTAATATAAAGAAGCCGCCGACCATGACATAGTTTGGAACGTTATGAACTGACCCCATCCATAGGGTAAAATAGTTAAATGCTTTCCAGGTTTGTTTCTCTTTTTCTTTTGGAAGAAGATCGTCGCTATAGCCCCTGGCCCGATAAAGCTCTCTCTGCTGCTGTTCCTGTCTTTCCATATATCCCTCTACTAATCACGTAATAAAAACGCTATGGGCTTAGCTTTTCGGAGACACAAATAAAACAAAAAGAAAAAAGTCAACTCTATTGGCACTGCGCCTCTTTGTGCGCAGTGCTTATATTTCAACAATCAGGAAATTTTGTGATTCGCCATTAATTCCAACGACTGAATTAGTGCAGAATGGTCTAGCTGGCTACCGCCATTCGCCGCACAGGTATTAAATAATTCCTGGCAGGTGGCTGTATTTGGCAATGTAATCGCCAGTGCTTTGGCACTTTGTAGCGCCAGATTTAAATCTTTCTGGTGTAGAGCAATTTTAAAACCAGGCGCAAACGTCCGTTTGATCATGCGCTCGCCGTGAACTTCGAGAATACGTGAAGACGCAAATCCACCCATTAATGCCTGGCGAACGCGTGCAGGGTCAGCTCCGGCCTTAGAGGCAAACAGTAAGGCTTCAGAAACCGCTTCAATGTTTAACGCCACGATAATCTGGTTTGCCACTTTGCAGGTTTGACCGTCGCCATTCCCACCCACCAACGTAATGTTTTTGCCCATCACTTCGAACAGCGACTGCACACGTTCAAACACTTCTGGCTTGCCGCCCACCATGATTGAAAGCGTGCCTTCTTTAGCGCCCACCTCGCCGCCGGAAACCGGTGCATCAAGGTATTCGCCGCCGCGTTCAATTACCTTTTGAGCAAAGCGTTTGGTTTCGATAGGGGAAATTGAACTCATATCAACAATGGTTTTGCCCTTCAGTGAAGCCTGCGCACAACCTTCAGGCCCAAACAGCACCTCTTCGACCTGCGGTGTATCTGGCACCATGATAAAGATGATGTCTGATTTTTCTGTTACGTTGCGCGCCGTTTCGCAGTTTTCAGCCCCTAATGAATAGAGTTTGTCTGAAACGGGGCCAATAGTGCAGACGCGAAGCTTATGCCCCACTTGCGCCAGGCGCTGCGCCATAGGTGTGCCCATAATACCCAAACCAATAAAGCCGAGATTCATTGTTTAATTCCTTTCAGGTTATTTCAGGCAATAAGCGACCTTATCCATTATTCGGATATTAATTTATTGCCTGTTTATATTGTCTATTTAAAAAATAATACTAGCGGTAAGGGCTAATCCACGACATCCCTTCTTCGGCGGTGGTTTTCGGTTTATACTCACAACCCACCCAACCGTCATAATCTAATTTATTAATTACCGAGAAAAGATAATCATAATTAATTTCACCGGTTCCTGGCTCACCACGCCCAGGATTATCCGCTAATTGTATATGGCCAATTTTTGCTGATTTCCCCGTTAGCGTATTGGCTAACTCCCCTTCCATACGTTGCATATGATAAATGTCATATTGCACGCGTATGTTATCGCAACCCACTTCATCAATCAGGTCGATAGCCTGCTGGGTGCCAGTCAGGTAAAAGCCGGGCATATCAAAATGATTGAGCGGTTCAATCACTAACAGAATGCCTTCTTTTGCCAGTTCACTTCCGGCGTAACGCAGGTTTTCAACCAGAGTCTCGCGGACTTTTTCAGCACTTACGCCTGCTGGCGTTTTCCCGACCAGGCAATTGATTTTGCTGTTGCCCAGCGCTTTGGCATACAAGATTGCAGCTTGTACACCACTTCGAAACTCAGCTTCACGTCCAGGAATACAAGCAATACCACGCTCGCCTTTATCCCAGTCACCCGCCGGTAAGTTATGTAGCGTGTGTTCAAGTCCGTTAGATTTTAACTTTTCCTGCAACACCGCAACGCTGTATCCATACGGGAACATAAATTCTACCGCTTTAAACCCAGCCGCTGCGGCACGTTCAAAACGGTCAAGAAAATCATATTCCAGAAACAGCATCGATAAATTAGCCGAAAAACGTAGCATAATATTCTCCGTTATTCATATTTCATAAAGCAGGTTTCAGTCGGTGCGTCCGCGGCACTTTCAGCAGTGGCTTCAAACTCATTAACGTTATCCAACTCGCTTCCCATTGAAATATTGGTGACGCGCTCAAGAATAACTTCCACCACAACTGGCACGCTGTATTTCGCCATTAACTCTTTTGCTTGCTCAAATGCCGGAGCAATATCTTCCGGTTTAAATACGCGAATCGCTTTACAACCTAAACCTTCAGCGACTTTGACGTGGTCAACACCGTATCCATTAACTTCTTCAGAATTAATATTTTCGAAAGCTAACTGGACGCAATAATCCATATCGAAGGCGCGCTGTGACTGGCGAATAAGACCTAAATAGGCGTTATTCACCACAACGTGGATATATGGAATATTGAATTGCGCGCCGACAGCCAACTCTTCAATTAAGAACTGGAAGTCGTAATCGCCGGAAAGCGCAACGACATTACGTTTTGGATCGGCGACACAAACACCAAGCGCGGCCGGAATTGTCCAACCCAGCGGACCGGCCTGCCCGGCATTAATCCAGTGGCGATCGTGGAAAACATGCAGCATCTGCGCCGCAGCAATTTGCGACAGGCCGATGGTGGTGACATAACACGCCTCGCGGCCAAAGGCTTTGTTCATCTCTTCATAAACGCGCTGCGGTTTGACCGGCACATTGTCGAAATGAGTTTTGCGCAGCAGAGTACGTTTGCGCTGCTGGCAATCAGCAATCCATGCTTTGCGATCCGGTAAGCGCCCTGCTTTTTTCAGCTCTTCTGCGACATCGACCAACAAGGTGAGAGCCGCTTTTGCGTCAGAAACAATGCCGAGATCCGGACATAACACGCGGCCAATTTGCGTTGGTTCAATATCGATATGCACGATTTTGCGACCGGCAGTGTATTTCTCAACCGTACCGGTGTGACGGTTCGCAAAGCGGTTGCCGATACCAAACACCAGGTCAGAAGCCAGCAGGGTGGCGTTGCCATAACGGTGCGCGGTTTGCAGCCCGACCATGCCTGCCATCAGTTCGTGATCGTCCGGAATCGTGCCCCAGCCCATCAGCGTAGGAATGACCGGCACCTGGGTAATCTCCGCAAAACGTTGCAACAATGCCGCCGCATCCGCGTTGATAACGCCACCACCAGAAACGATAACCGGGCGTTCGGCCTGCATCAGCATCTCAAGTGCTTTGACGATTTGCTTGCGCGAAGCTTCAGGTTTGTAGACTGGCAGCGGCTCATAGGAGTCTGGATCGAATTCGATTTCCGCAACCTGCACGTCAAACGGTAAGTCCACCAGCACAGGGCCTGGACGACCAGAGCGCATTAAGTGGAACGCCTGTTGCAATACACGTGGCACCAGCGCAGGTTCCAGAACCGTGACGGCCATTTTGGTGACAGGCTTGGCGATAGATTCGATATCTACCGCCTGGAAATCCTCTTTGTGCAAACGCGCACGCGGAGCCTGGCCGGTGATGCAAAGAATTGGAATAGAGTCAGCAGAAGCGGAATAAAGTGCGGTAATCATATCCGTACCCGCTGGGCCTGAAGTACCAAGGCACACGCCGATGTTACCGGCTTTAGCGCGGGTATATCCTTCCGCCATATGGGATGCCCCTTCAACATGGCGAGCAAGGACATGGCGAATGCCGCCATGCTGACGCATTGCCGAATAGAATGGGTTAATCGCCGCACCGGGTACGCCAAATGCGGTATTCACACCTTCTTTTTCCAGGACATACATTGCCGCATCGACGGCTTTCATTCGGGCCATGGTACTTTTCCTTTTTTGATTTCATTGTTGGAAACTTTTTCCAACTTGAAGTAAGTTCAAAAAAATCCCGCACACAGACTGACGGGAATTTTGTTTCTAGCGTGCCGGAGTATTCAGACCAAGCGCCGCACTAATATCAGTTGCCGTATCGCGAACTAATTCGCCCAGGTTTAAAAATCTTTCCGGCGTTAATCTGGAGCTTGGGCCAGAGATGGAAATGGCCGCTACTACGTTGCCGGTACTGTCGTATATCGGTGAGGCTATGCAATTTAGCCCTAGAACATGCTCTTCTTTATCAACGACATAACCACGTTCACTGGAAAGCTGCAAATCCTTCTTCAGCTGATGCAGGTCTGCAAGCGTTCCCGGCGTAAAACTCTTAAGCCCGGTTTTCACTATCAGGTCCATCAGCTCATCTTCCATCAGTGGATAGAGTAATGCTTTACCCGCACCGGACGCATGAAGCGGCAGGCGGCTACCCAGTGGCGCACACATGCGCACCATTGACTGGCATTCGAGTTGGCCAATCAGCACCGCTTCGCCACCGTTACGAATCGCAACGTTGACCGTCTCCCCTGAATGCACCATCAGGCGGCGCATGAAAGGTGCCGCAACGGATAACACGTCCCGGTTGTGGATATAGGCCGAACCGACGTTAAACACGCCAAGACCGATATGCCACCAGCCTAACTGGCTGTCCTGATAGATAAAATCGGCATTCTCCAGCACTTTAAGTAAGCGAAAAGTGGTGGAGAGAGGCAATTCGAGGTTTTCGGCGATATCAGTAACCGAAGAGCTGCCACCCGCCTGCGCCAGATACTGCAAAATGGCGATGCCGCGTTCCAGTGCCTGCGCGCCTTTCTGCGAGCCGGACTCCGGTTGGCTTGGTCGTCCGCGACGTCTTAATTCAGTCATTCTTCTATTATCTCCCACCCCAGAAACTTTACGGGAAGCGTGCTACGTCAATGAATTTAACGCGCCATCTTATGAAAGATACTTTGAAGCGTCACGGGATTTATCCTAAATAAAACTGGATAGAATCAGCTCAATAGCAGTTCTTTTGGCGCAACATTCACTAAATCGCAATTATCGCTACCGCCGCGATCCACCGTTAAAAAATCCGTCACTTTTTGCCATGCAAACAACGGGTGATGCCAGACGTTGCGATGATAGTTCACGCCCTGACGGCCATCGGTGATAAAACCGAGCATAGTTTCAGGATCTGGCTGCTCATCCCCCAGTGCTACCACCACGATAAAACGCTCGCCGTTAAGGGGAATAAACGCCTGCGAGCCAAGTGGATGGCGTTCGAGCTGCGTGACGGTTATTGGCATTTCCAGCGGCTGGGCGCGGTTGATGCTGACGAGGGCACGATCCTGCTGGAGGATTTCAACAAACGCCAAATCGTGATAGCGCTCGGTTTGCCCGTTATTGATATGGAAAAATTCCTTTCCTTCGGTTCCGATAACGTCGCCATAAGGCGAAAAAGCCTCTTGAGTCAGAGGTAACAACTTGAGTTTCATTCCGTGTTCCTGCTCCTGATGATCCTTTTGCCATTTATGTTGATCAAAATGGCACCGCTGACAGCAATCTAAAACCTAACCTCGCTTGATGCAATATTAAATTGGAATATTTTTCCAACAATGAGATTTACGCCACATCATTTTTAAGGTCAATATGCAAATATCATTAAAAATCATTGATATATAAAGGCCTGACAATGCTTGACCAGGAAACCATCCGCACCTTTCTCACCGTGGCCGAAACTGCCAGCTTTTCTAAAGCGGCTGAGCGTTTACACAAAACCACGGCGACGATCAGCTATCGCATTAAGTTGCTTGAGGAAAGTACGGGCGTGCCGCTGTTTCAGCGAACGACGCGCAGCGTTCTGCTGACCACTGCGGGCATTCACTTGCTGGAGCGTTCGAAAGAGTGGCTGGCGTGGCTCGATGCCATGCCCGGTGAGCTTAAGCAAATCAATGATGGCGTAGAACGTCAGGTCAATATTGTTATCAATAACTTACTGTATGAACCTGCGGCGATTGCTACTCTGCTTGCACATTTAGTAGCGCGTTTTCCGCTGACGCAATTCACCCTTTCACGCCAGATTTATATGGGTGTCTGGGATGCGTTATTGCATGGAGATTTTTCGCTGGCGATTGGCGTTTCGGGAACTGAAACGCTGTCCGAAACCATCAGCCTGCTGCCGCTTGGGGAGATCGACTGGGTATTTGTGCTGGCGGCACACCACCCGTTAGCGATCGAAACAGGGCCGTTAAACGAGGCTAAACTGCGCCAGTATCCGGCGATTAATATTGAAGACAGTGCCCGTCACATCACCAAACGCGTGGCATGGCGACTGACCGGGCAAAAAGAGATTCAGGTTTCAGATTTGAGCACTAAAATTGCCGCGCACGTGGCGGGGGTGGGAATTGGATTTTTGCCCAGAAAATTGTGTCAGCGCTATCTGGATAGCGCTGAATTGGTGACGCGCACCATTCCGGCGATGCGCCCGCCTTCCCCGCTCGGCCTGGCCTGGCATCATGCGCAGGCCGGGAAAGCGGCGCTGGAAATTGTCCGTTTATTTGAGGAAAACTCCAGCACCATTCAGGGCTTTTTAACGCCATTAAACTCAGGCAACAAACTGGCGGAATAAC